>JBBQWG010000003.1:0-178967 GCA_038210825.1 Verrucomicrobiales bacterium | reverse complement strand
CTCCAAGTACCGTTTCATTGCACCCCGAAACCAATTTTCGGTCTTCTCTGAATTTCAGGAACTCGCCAAATATCAAGAACCCGCCAACTGTTTTCGTTGATGCAATTATCACGCTTCAACCCACAAAAACGAAAAAACTTTTGCGCGACACTAACCACCATTTTACAGAATGCACATGTTGAAAGGCGCTCGCAACTTGCCACCTCTCTGCCTATCCCAAGGCAAAATTAGGGGCTGTTTGATAACTTTTTAGGCGTTTAATCCATTGACTTGCAGTGGATTATGCGCATGCTACCGACGTGTATTCCAATCGCTTCAAATGGTGGAAGCCGCTCAAGCAGCGGCTTTTAAAAATGTTCCGCCCTGAAGGGCCGGCCGCCGGCTTCTCCGGCGCTCTTGCTGGAAGCCCTCTTTTACCGGCTGAGAAATTCCGGGCCATGGCGCGATCTGCCTTCGGTCTTCGGTCCATGGAGAACTGTTTACGGCTGGTTCAGGCTCTGGGCTGACAATGGTGTGTGGGGCCGATTGCTCAAAACAGTCGCCAAGGCTGGTGGCACCGTCTGCCTCGTGGATGGAACTCATATTCCGGTTCATCAGAGTGGTTGCAACCCTCGGGGAGGAGCGGAACATCAGGCCATGGGCCGCACCCGTGGCGGACGGAACACCAAGCTGATGGCCCTGACGGATCCACGCGGACGGCTTCTCGCAGCAGCACTGGTTCCGGGCCAGGCTTATGAACCAAAACACGTCATGGAACTTCTCCCAACCGACCGGCTGGTGCTTGTGGTGGGCGACAAGGCCTATGATGATGACAAACTGAGGGCTGCCTTGGAGGCGCGCGGACACCGGCACTGCTTCCCGGCCAAATCCAACCGGAAGGAGAAACGGCCGTATCACCGCCGTTATTATCGGATGCGTTATGCAGTGGAAGATTTTTTCCGCAGGATCAAACGGTGGGGTGGGGCCGCCGTCCGTCGGGACAAGCTCGCTACCAATTTTATGGCTTGGCTCCAGATGGCCGCCGTTTTCGACTGGCTGATCTGAATCATGTTATCAAACAGCCCCTAGGCAAATCATCAAAACTCCGGCCTGCGCTGCTTCAGATCATTTGCTCCCCTGCTCCCGAAACCGAGGTATGAAGCGATCCGGTGTTTGATAGTGATCAGTCCTTCCGCTTCGGGCGGGTGGGGCTCCCGGTTCCCATAATGCCATGCAAGTTTCCGGATCTGCGTCCCATGGCGTCAACCAGCATTTCAACCCGAGTCTGGCCATCGTCCAAGCCAATACCAAATGAGGCTCCAAATCCTCCCTCCGATGTTCTCGTCCAATGAGATGCAAAGATTCCAATATTAAAGGTAAGTGCCCCGCCGGGAGAAAAACTCCACGGACAAGGACATCCACCTGCTCGGGCTGATCACTGCGTGGAACATCCGCTGCGGAATACCCTCCATTCACCAAGCGCCTTCCCTGTTGCCCCAGGGCTCCGAAGTGTCTTATGCGCCGTGCGTGCTCCAGAAAATGGGAAATGAGTTCCTTACCCGGAATCATCTCGTCATCATGGAAATAAATAAACTCGCACTCGTACATGGATGCCGGAAAGAACCAATTGGCCGGTCCGACCTCCAGACTGGTCCGATACACACGGTCAACTAGGCTGAGAAGATGCTCCGGAACGGGATCCCCGCCCGCCAAGCGGCCAGAAGTCCCCAAGGTGATTTGGCAGGCAACGGTCTGGCTGCGGAATGCCGTGATAAGCTGCTCCAAATTTCGAGACCCCCAGATGACCACAACACACTCAACCAAGGGACAATCCCCCCGGCCGATGACAGCTGGGATTTCGTTGAAATTCGTTACCCTTGGCGGATGGATACGGTGAATGACTGCTGCCCCCTGGGACGGTGGGGTTCCGCAATCCAATCCCTCGATTGCTTCCCGGTGAGTATCCTGACTCCCATCTGCCCTGTAATGCATCAGATGACGGTTTCCAGTGTCACTGTAGGAGAAACCTTGCCACGCCAGATTCGGATACGCGGCATAGCTTGGTATCTGTGAATGAAGAGAGGCCAATTTTTCATCAGAAAAGGGAATGGTCCGCTCCCCTCCCCGCCTTGTGCCGGCCAGCCCGCGAAGCACCTGATGATAAAAGGACCGGTGAATAATCACGGCATGGTTGTCCACGGCACGCTTGCATCGCACCATACCACGGGCAACAGTTTCCGGTGTCCAGATATGCCGACAGCCAAGGTAAAATAGACCCCACTGCACGGGGAGTTGAATATCCAGCACACGTTGGTGGAATTCCGGATGAAATACCACGTCATCCTCCAACAGAAGCACCGCGTCGGCACCAGTCCGCATACCACGGCGGATCGCTAGCCGTTTGGCAAGGCTGCAGGCATAGCGGCGCTCATTCTGGAAACCCCACGGATCCCGCACCTGCTTTGAATTAACCCCGGGCTGACGGTCTGCCGTTAGACCGTGCGAAGCCAACTGTCGCTCAATTTCTAAACGGCGATCTTCTCTGTGGTCTAGGTTCACATAAACGATGGCCACCCGGAACTCAGAAAGTTTCATATTCTATTCACTCAAAGTGCCCGACTCAAAGCGGAAGACTTAACTGCCACGGATGTTCTTCGCAAAGAGGATATTTTGAAAAAAAACTTTACGATTGTTCCAAAAATGATAAATTCAAAGTCGTCGTGAGTGCCAAAAATCAACCTGAGATTGCGAGGGATGTCAACATTAATGCCCTTCCGCAACCCAGTCTCTGGAACTCAGCCCTTAGTCGCGGGGCTTCCCACAAAAAAACCGGAATGGCCCCCGCGATCAGCAAACTGGGTTCCCTTCCGTCTAGAAAGGATGCACGCAAATAGGGATATGCTAAAAAAAGAATCGCCGCAACATGGATGCCCTGAACAGAACCAGGAAACGTCGAAAGTTTTTCCCCTAACTTACTCACAATCGACCCGGTGTCTTGGCAGAAGAATGCATTTTGGCTGCGGAGAAAATCGGCTTGAGGGTTGGGAAAATTGGGATCTGCCTCAGGTGGACATCCGCAGGAGGCTTCCTTTTGGTGATGGTGTGTCGGCGGTGATTTTTTTGGAGCATGTAATTGAGCATGTCACACCGCAGGAAGGTTATCGTTTTTTCGAGGACTGTCTCCGGGTGTTGGAGCCGGGCGGAGTGTTGCGGCTTGCGTTTCCGGATCCGGTCAGGATCCTGCGTGGAGCCACACCGGGATATCTTTCCTGGCAGAGGGTCAAGGGCTGGGGTGATGGTACGGCCGCCTCGGGTGTGCGGGCGGCGCTGTTTCTGCACGGACATCAGAACGTATGCACGGCGGAGACCCTGACCTGCCAACTAGAATCGCTGGGATTCAAAGTGACCGAACATCGGCCCCGCGAATCGAACCGGGACACAATGAGAAACTTGGAATGCCACGGCTACCGCGACCCTGCGCAGTGGGAAAGCACGCTTTGCCAGACAACCTGTTTGGAAGCGGTCAAACCAAGTTAAGCCGGCTCACACCTCGGCGGTCGGACGGACCCCACTTCGCGCCGTGATTCTAGCGGACTGTAAGCCATGAACACGTAGATTGGCAAACCCAGTCCAGAATCAATCAAGTTTCGAGGGACATACTTGATCGCAGCATCATGGCGACCATCCACTCTTTGGGCGGAAGAGTCCACTAGCTTCGTCATAACTGGAGATACCTAGATAACCGCTTTTCTCGGCAGCCTTCAAGGACTTTTTCAGTGTGGCACAGCGGGAAGCATACTTTTGAATTCCGACGTTGCAAAGGGCCGCCACTTTGCCAGCCACCGTGTTGCTGGAGGCAAGGGCGCTCCGGACTTGAGTCTTCGAGCCCCGACCTTGGTGGTGAATGTCAGCGATCGCGGTACAGACCAAGTCAGATTCCCCATTAAGATTGTACCAGACCGCGTATCGATTCCTCATCTTTTTCATCGTAATCTCTGCGGCTGTGTTCACTTGGAGCGCATTGAATTCCTGATTAGTATTTGCCAGATGCACCAAGCGCGCTGCGACCGCCACTTCTTGGTCATCCACTTTTGCGCCGTCCGGGTTGAGGTAGGACATGAAGTCCCGAAGATTTAATTCCGTAGGATGTCCCGGGCGGGGTGACTCTTTCTCCAAGCTGACAGCGTGAGTGCCGATTTTGCGGTGGAGGATGCCATCCACCAATTGTAAATCCGGAAAGATCTCCTTAAATCCAGCGTGGCCCGCGGCAAGCTTTCGGAAGAGCAGGATGAGATTATCGTTTGGTGTGTGCGCTGCCAGCTGAAAAAATCCAAAAGTAAATGCGGCCCGGTCGTAACTGTTTAGCCGGTTGAAATAGCAACTGCTCTCTCCCTCCCCGATCACGCCCAGCAGGCCCGCCACAGCCTCATATTGCGGCTGGTATGTGGGAGGCTGGAATTTTGGCCCTGTTTGCAGCTTGCCGGGCTGATACAGTCCTTCGTAAGACAGGTATGGGACAGCTCTCGCTACGTAGTATTCAGAACCCCCTTTGATTTTTGCATAGTAGTCCGTCTTACCTGCTATGGTCTGCTTCCGCACGACCAAACCCGGAACACTTGCGGCCAGCTTCGGTGACGAGAGTGGCTTTGCAGCTAGAGCCTTATCAATGTTGGATTCGGACTCGGGAATCTTCGCTCCCACGGGGAAGGTCCCGTAGAACAGGGCTTGGTGACCTCCATACGTTTTCTGGAATCGTTTGAGAAAATTTGCCGGGCTCTGGCTCACTACTGTATCACTGGTATTCCCATAATTATAAACTTGGCCGTTGCTCAGAATACCAACATGCTTCTTTGGAACGTTTCGCATCGTGTGCTTAACCAAATCCACGTTTGCGCGGTCTGTGACGAATACCAGACACATTTCCGCGGGGGCATTGGTCCAAGATCCTACATCCGGGCAGACTGCGAACAACTCCTGCACTCGAAGGCATGCGGCTGAACCGTTGCCCCCGGTATGAGCCTTACAGGTATAGCCAGCCCCTACTTCAAGTACGTGGCACACATAGTGAGCACAGTGATTGTCCGAGGAATCAGTAAATTGGTTCCTGCAAAAATCTGATATCGTTTTTCCGAGAGTGTCACTGAGTTTCATTTAGATTGAGGGCTAATTAAATGGCACCGAGCGCCGCATTGATTATAATATCCAGAACTCCCCGGACAAAAGTGTCGATTGCCACTTTACTAAGTCCAATCTGCCTCAGGGCCTCCATTTCTGCGAGATCGCGCTCCCCCCGTACAAGGCTCTCAAAGTTCTTTTTAGTAATTTCCTGTTTGGCCAATTGCTGTACCCAGATTGCCATTTGTTCTTTCGTAGCTTCTATAAAAAGCTTAGCATCCTTCACTGCTCGCTTCGCGTTTTTTTTGAACAGTGCCTCCGCCAATTTTTCTACATCAACTAAGATCTGCTTTAGGAGTTCTTTATTCATTGTTTTTATGGTGTCGAAATTTATTGTACTGCTGAAGGCTTAATTTTGCCGCTCTCCAAGCCTATTATGGTATCAAAGCCCCGCTCAATCTGCGTTTGTTTGCTTCGTATGTAGCCGGGCAGCAATTTCCCATCATCCTTCCACTCCCTTAGGAAACCACCGAGAAGGTCTCCGTCAGGGTTAAGCAATTTTTCCCACTGCTTTACAGTGATTTCATTTTTAGGACGCCCGAAATCGTACTCATAGGCTTTGTCGAGTTTTTCTTGGAGGCCTTTAACCTCTGATATGCGGCTACTGTAAGGGGTGCTGGCAAGGGCCATAGTGTTTCTCGTATCGACCTTCAGTGAAGTGGCATTCTCATAGGCTGTCTGGTCGTACAATGCGATACATGACGGAGAACCTGCAACGGCCAAAGCGACGGTAAGGTAACGGAAATGATGTCTTAGTTTCATAAATTAAATCGTTTTCAAATCTATCGAATTTTGAGGTTAAACTCAACTTTTGTATGGCAGAGGGAAGAAACGGTAGCTCGGAGGATGTCCCCAAATCCCCCATAACGAAGTCCCGACTTGTCCAGCAGTATTCGGGCAGAAACCAATGCGATTCCCCAGCGGTTGACTTCCTAGTTTCGCAATTTGAGCAGAGGCCAGAACGTTCTCGATTTAGTGGGGTTCCCTCTGCACAATATAGGTCTGCGCCTTGAAGGTATCGGCCAAGTGATTTTTGATTTATTTCCTGAGAATGCAGGACCCGGCTTTTTCCCACCCTTTGTTGGATAACTGGGGTTGGCAGATAAAAACTAGATTTAGACTCCATCCACTCAATCGGAAGTCTTCTGTGCGCACCCCCAACGTCTACTACTGTCCTGGCCGGGCTTTTTTTAGCCCATTCCTTACTGTTTTCGCTGACCAGCATAGAGGTGGATGTTCGAATTATCGTATGGTTTAACCCCTGATTGGGGCAGTAGATGATACGCTGCTTTCTACTTCTTTCGGAAAATTCTGCAATATGTTACAGGATTATCGAAAAAAAGTGCTCCAAATGCCCTAGTCCCGAGGAAAACTTCATAAAAGACGTAAAAAGAATGAAATCCAATACCAAATAGAATATCTGGAATTGAGAATTTCGGGTCCGGTGCAACTCTTAGATTCCGCCTCCCAATGTAAAAGCTGGAAACTCTTTTAAGCGTGACTCGTGGAAGGAAAAGTTTCCTACAAGGGGTTGCGAGCCGTGGTGGGAAGGCAGAAAACGTATGTAAGACTTGCTTTGAACTGGGGGCCAAGGGCCGAATTGGCGGCTTGGGCGGCCGAATCCTGCTGCTGGGTGCCGACTCTGGTCAGCGATGCAGCAAGAAGTCCTAAGCACCTAATCGAAGTAGCGTTCATCTTTT
This sequence comes from Verrucomicrobiales bacterium, assembly GCA_038210825.1. GTDB lineage: Bacteria > Verrucomicrobiota > Verrucomicrobiia > Verrucomicrobiales > V1-33 > CAIZWU01. The sequence continues at coordinate 172,113 of JBBQWG010000003.1, read as the reverse complement.
CATATATCGGGCTGGCAAGCCACGGAACGCACGGCTTTGAGAAGCCAAACCAGTGTTCCAGCACAAGTCTGTCAAGTCTGCGGCGGCACCGATGACGGTGCGCGCGACGAGTTGCGGGACAATGCTCACCTCCGCATGGTCCTTAAGGCTTTAGTGCGTTCATGTGCTCGCGAGGAAGGGACTCTAGGGCAACCCCACCGGATCTGCGAACCTTTCTACATGGCTGGAGGGTGGAGGACATCTGCAGCGGGGCGCTTTTTGGGTTCACCAACCGCAGCCCCCATCGGCTCAAGATCCAGCATTGTGATGGAACAGGTGTTTGGCTTTTGAGCAATGGACTGGCACACCCGCAAAGTGTTTGGCTGGACGGTTTCCAACACCATGGATACGGAATTGTGTCTGGGCGCTTTGCAGCAGGCGCTGAGCCTGACCGGGACGCGGCCTGCCATCTTCAACACGGATCAGGGCAGCCAGTTCACCTCGGCTGAATGGACCGGGCGGCTGACTGAGCTGGGCATAGCCATCAGCATGCGTGGCCAGGGCCGGTGGATGGACATCAAATTCAACGAGCGGCTATGGTGGAGTGTAAAACTGGAGGAAATCTATGTGAAGGAGCACGCCAACCTGGGCGCGTTACGGTCAGGCCTCCGAGATTGGTTAAAGAGATACAACGGGTGGCGTCCTCACGCCTCCCTGGGGAATCTGACGCCGTGCGCGCATTATGGCCGGAAGGTGGGCCGCTGCGCTGACTGTAGCCACGGAAGTTTTGAGCGGAGCATGAAAAATCAATATTAACTTCTACGTCCACCCCCATGTGGCCCCAATTTTGGGAAGCTGGAGCGAAGGCGCAGCACGGTCCGGAGCGCAGCTCTCAGCGGAGGCGTCCCAAAATCACCCTCCCTCCGCATCAAACTTGACATCGTAGGCAGGAGGATTAATTACAGGGGCGCGCCGGGCAGCATAGCATAGCTTAGCCTGTCAGTGGCCGGACTTTGGGGCCCACCTCATAATCTGCGTCTCGTTAAAACTTTTAGTCGCCCAGATCAGACCCTCCAATAATTATTAACCTAGTTAACAGATTTATGGCTGCAGAACCAAATCCAAATTCCAATACAGATCTTACGAAGGGTTTGCTTGGCCTCCTCAAGGAAATCGGCTATTTTCCTTATGTTATTTTTTGCCTGGGATTGCTTTTGGCAGTGGCACTAAGAATGATTCCCGCGGAATCAACGATGGAGATTAGCCAATGGTTGAAACTCTTGGCACATATCCTGGTGGTATCGGGAATTTTGGCGGCATTAATGAAGATTTTCGGACATTATTTTTCAAAGCGTCCAGCAAGGGGGATGATAGATGGGTTAGGAGCAGGCTTTGTAGCCGGAATTATTGGCGGTTGGCTCGGGTTTGGTTCAATCGACTGGGCCGGCATATCCTTCCGCACCGTAACCATCAATGGCTACGAATATTCACCACCTGCGTGGGTAAATCCGCTAATGATTAAGCCGGAACTTCATAATTTATACGATCCATCTTTCCCATATCTTATGGACGAAAGTTCAAAACAACTCCTCGACCCTGATCTCAATGCAGTAGCACCTAGCACCCAGCCGCCACTTACAGACGCGATTCGAACAGGCGAAATTTTTTATGAAGGGGGAAACCTAACTGGTAGTGCTTTGAATCGTTCGGATAATTTCGGGAACGCCTCAAAAGATTTAAACGTGCCTACACCTCCTTACTTCAGGGTATTTTTGGCTTTCATTTTTGCCTTTTCTTTTGGAGGGTTGCTCGGTTTGGCGTGTGATTTAATGCATACAGATAGAAAAATCCAATTCAAGAAGAATTTTGGCATTGTTTTGATGATTGCAATGACATTTGTCACAATTGTATTCGTTGGCATAATTCAATTCGTACCATTAGTGAATGATCGTGGTATTTCATTTTCTGATTTATTATTGCTTTTTGAGGTGTATATAATCGTCTATGCCCTTATTGTTGGAATTAGTTTCAACTGGAATTACAGAAAGATTCTATCCCGCATGGTCTGGATTCTTTTGGGAATAGCTATCATGAGGTTCTCAACTTTCTTTTTGAAGACGGACGATCCTGAGAGCTTATATTATGCTATTATGCTTAATAGAGCCTCCGAAAATGCCCAGTTTGCAAGTTTGTGGGACAAGGTTTATAGTGTCGACGTGGATTCTACGCTAAGTCAAAAAGGCCCGGACTTGTCCGGCCAAGTTGATATGGGAATGGTGACAGCAGGACTATTCATATGGTTCGCATTAATGTATGCTCTTTTCTATTTTAAACACCCTTTAGCAAAGAAAGTCGATAAATTTGTATCTCCGAAGCGTCCATCCTCTAACCGTCATACCCAAATGGATTAGACTCGATAAAATGCAATTGTCATTAATGTCAACCGGGCTTCCTCATTGCCAACTGGGTGATGCAAGTTTGATAGCAAGCTTCATGGAACTTCAGGAAATGCCGGCTCGGAAGAGTAACATGAGTTGAGGTCTTGGAACAGTTATTAATCTTGAGGTTTTAGTAACGTTTTGCCTCGTTTTGCCTGCTAGTCCGAAAATCTCAGATTGACATTCATTTTCAAGGATCGGCAAGTGCCTCTTCCAACATTGCTCCGTCCGTAGTTCCGACAGCTGCCGGACCTCATCCGGCCCCCGGCGTGTGAAGCGACAATTATAATTGTCGCCAAGGGAATTTATAATTGTCGCTGGACACCGGCGCCCGTAATGACCGCGGGCAGGCACGACGATACTGCCGCCGGGCCAGATAGATACTGCCTTCGCGCATACTGCTTGCTCCACTCCGCCAGACTCATGGTGCGCACGCCCCTGCGGGCGGCAAACGGCCGCAGCACTTTCCGTGCTGCAATATAAAGACCGGCAGTCGCGTCAACCACTCCAAATTAATCCATCAATGTATGAGACAAATTCGTGGTCATAAAATCTTTTTTTTGAATTCCAGACTTCGCGAGGTATAGGCAATGTAAAGAACTCTCGGAGATCGGCGGAAAAACCTTCGATCTCCGAGACTTCGCCTGAATTGATCGCCCGATACCAGCAATATACATGCAAAATTACAAGAACGACGAATTGACTTTCGCTTTCAGTGACTGTGTTTCTGAAAGGGATCAGTTGCTCTTGCACGACCCTTTTCAACGCAGGTTTTTCCGTCATTGATTCCCAAATTTCCCGATGCTGCTGGGTCAGTGAAATCAAGTTTGTGACGCGTCGGGAACGCATGTCCGCCCTTAAGGTCAAAGAGGTATAATATAACCCAAGACCGATTCCCAGAGCAGACACTAGGTCCACCCCATGTTCGATAATAAATAGCCAACCCGACATCATGATTCATATTATAACATGACTTGGAAACAAAATCCCCCCCTCCAGCCTGCAATGGGTTTATCTTCGGCTCGCTCCGGGATTTTCTGAACAAACGTGGTTTCTGCCCAGCGGGCCGTTGTAAACCCACATCACTGGACACTGAATTGGACTCATGAGACAATATGTTTATGACAAATTACAATGTGGCTATCCCCGAGGAGCTAGGGCCATTTATGAAAAAGGCCGTTGAGAGTGGTCAAGTCGCGGGACCAAGTGAATTGGTCACGATTGCACTTTTTGCCATTAGGGACCAGTTTGAGTTGGATATTATCAAGGAGAACAGACTTAGACACGAACTCAGTTTGGGACTGGGGCAACTTGAACGGGGGCAAACGGCTGATTATGCTCAAGGAACATTTTTAGAACAGATGCACAGTGACTTTCAATCTTCTGTTTCGTAATACTCCTCAATGCCAAGAATCATTCGTTCAAGAATTTCTGTTTCAGATCAGGGTGAGATCTGGAGGCATATCGCCAAGGACAGTCTGCTTGAAGCTGATCGATTTATTCAAAGAATTGATCGGCGGCTAGATAAACTGTCGGAATTCCCACTCATGGGTATGGCGCGCCCGGGGCTCGGAACCGACATCTACTCCTTTCCCGTAGGAAAAGTGGTTATTTTTTACGTCCCGATGGAGGACGGAATCCAAATTGCACGCATCCTTCAGGGCTTTCGTGACATCAATTCGGATTGGTTTTAAAATAGCATTTTGCCATGCGACTTAGGTCCATTTTTGCCAATTTCGATTAGCATGAACGGCCTTTGCGATAGGCACGATAAAGAGCTGAATCTACGCTATACCAAAAGCTTCTATTATGAAAGGAGCCTTGAAGCATTTGCGCCATCATCCCCGGAGGCAATCGTATGCTCTGCCGGCAAACGAGGAGACGAGTAGCCGGACAAAGAGGAACTAGATTGGCCACACCATTTGATGTCGCTTGAAAGATATGATCGCGGCCAAATAACCCTGGAGCCAAGGGAAAATCAGCGTAGGGATTGTGATAAACCCTCAGCCCATCCAGAAGATGTTCTTTGTAGAACGCATTGGGCCCCCGATATGCGACCATGCCGCCATCTCGCCGGTTTTCGTAGATGGCGTCGATGATTACGTCCGGCTCAGTACTCAAGGCAGTGACTTTCGACCAAGTCCCGGAAGTGCTTTGTATCACCGCGCTAATTCCGGACATCCTGCTGTCACAGAAAAGCCCCATTGGAAGGCATGCCCCAGAATCTTTAACAACATACTGCATATCATGTGGCATTGGCCCCTCCTCGCCATCATCTGCCTCCAGAAAGGAGTCCTCATTTACATAGTATCGATACAAGACCGCTTCAATCGCGCGCTGGGCTTGCAATTGAAATTTAGGCTGATCAAAAGGCGCTATTGCGAGCACGAAGGGTTTCCCTTTTACATGATCTAACTTGCCATAAGAATCGTTGAACTTGCGATACTTGGCATGAATGCTGTTTAAGAGTCTAATCATTGCTTTCCGATTAAACTCGTTCAGATTTAAAGGACACTCATTTACGATTCTGTCGGCCGCGCCGGGACTACCCATTGCGTTGAGCGATACAACGGCTTCCACTGCGAATGCCTGTGGTGATACGACACAAAAGTCTGGGCGCGTTTGCGCGAGATCGCACTGCATTCCAAGTTCCTTTATAACCGCAAAGAGATAAAGTTCCCAAAATGAGGAGTCAAAAGTGGTTTGGAACTCATGCACGAATTTTCCGTCCCGATCAACAAAACCTTCCACCCACTGGTTTAGCACATCCCTTTCATTTGGCGTTGAAAGCCTAAACACACGCTCAAACGCAGGATGAAACTGCGTCTCGAGAACCAAGGGATCAAAAAGATTCAGAGCCATATCAGAATCACAGCCTTTGGCGTGGAGACGAGATTTTGACATTATTTTAATTAAAGTGCAACGGGAATGGCGCGGGATTTTTCCTTGTAAATTCTCAAATGAGTTTCCAGATGATGCCGATTAGTCTTAAGGCCTTTTACGATCAGTCCATGGGATGGAAAGCTCCATGGAGGGCTGCCGAAGCCAATCAGCAAACTCAAAGCACTCAGGTATGGCGTAGCACTTCGAGAAGTATGCTGCGGATGATGGCGGCCTTGCCAGCGCAGAAAGGGAGGCGAGGGTGTCCGAGTTGATCCTAATCTGGTGGATGAAATACTTGCAAATCCTGTTGGGTCTGGATATCTTCAATCAGCTGGTTCCATTATAGATTTCTCCCCCCGGCTTAACCCGAAAAACACGCCATTCTCATGAGCGCATCGATCGATGTTCACACTATTCCAAACGATAAGCGAGCCGCATATGTCAGGTTACATTTGCAGAATGCCGCCCGTTCTCTCGGGTACGCCCCAGGCTCGAGGGAGGAATCAGACTATGTTTCGAAAGAAGCCCGCAAGGTTCTCAATGATGGCCATCCTATGGTTATAAGTGTTACGGTTGAACAACTTCGTGATATTCGAGGATAGGGGGTTGTTCCTCAATTCCGGCCAGACTTACTTCAGGTTCGTTCACAAAAAGGTTTCCACCAGAACTTGAAAGTGGTAGGAGTTTGTCCAAATTTTAATGGCCCGCCCCCTCTCGAAATGACCGCCAAAGGCAAAATTGAAGTGCGTGTTTTCAATATCTGAGATTTACCATCATGGCAAAAAATGATCTCCTGCTTGGTCCTATTCTTGGCTACGAATGGGATGATGCGACAAATCAGTCGTTTTACACTGTAATGGTCCGGGCAGAGAAGGGGCCAAAACCCATTTGGATTGTTGATGGGTCAATCATTGCGATGAAGGAATTGAGGAAGCTCCATGACGGCAGTAGTGTGTGGCGGGGAGAGGTGGCCCTCCAGCCTTTCGGTGACGGTGTCAGTGCCGACGGTCGCATGGTCAATTATTCCATCAAACGTGGCGCGACGGCGGCGCGGAATGTGTGCGGCGACAGCCTCTGGAGTTTCTTCCTGCCCGGTAAGCCGACGCCGGGCCTTCAGCCTCGCCTCGCCTTCTGTTCCTGCAACGGATTTACGGATCCGAAGACAATGGATGGGAGGGATCCGCTGCATCTGTGGCAACGAATGCTAACGCTACACCAGATAAAACCCTTCAGTCTGCTCCTCATGGGCGGCGATCAGCTTTATTGTGATGACCTCGCCCGTAAGGAAGGAACTTTCGCCAAGTTGTGGGCTTGGCTCAGTCCAAAGGACAAGCCTAAGGCCAAACCTACCAAGGAGGAATTCTTGCGTGGATATTTCGATCACTATTTGCTCAGTTGGGCTCGTATTATTCACGATGGAAAGGATTATCCACACACTGCGATGGTGCGTATGATGGCCAGCGTGCCGATCATCATGATGTGGGACGATCACGACATTTTCGACGGCTGGGGATCCTATCAGGCCGCTGAAGGAAAGATCCCATACTACAAGGAAGCGTTCGGAGCCGCACGGGAAGCCTTTGAGGTATATCAGCTACGAGGATCCGGTGAAAACCGCTCTCTGCTTGACCGCAAGGTTACACGTCCCCGCCACTACTCGCTTGGTCTGCAATTCGGCCCTTACCACATCCTTGCCATGGACAACCGCACCAACCGGGGTGTGGATCGGATCATGAGCGATCTCCAGTGGAATCAGATCATCAGTTGGTTGGAGCGTAAATCTGGGGCTTTGACGGAACCCCGAAATACCTTGCTGATCGTTTCGCCCATTCCGGTTGTTTATCGACGCTTCCACGATTGGATCAGTTCCCTTCCGGGCGAGCATGGGGGTGAGGATGATTTGCGTGACCACTGGAGCCACAAAAACCATCAAGGAGAACGTAATCGGCTGGTGTCCCATCTTTTCAATGCCCTAAGGTACCAAGGTAATGCCTTCGAAGCAGAAGGTCAGCGTGGTCTGGGAAGGTTCGACCGTGTGACGCTGATTTCTGGTGACGTTCATGTTGGGGCTCTCGGCTTTCTCGAACGAACGGACGCCAAGGCTGAGATCGCTCAGATCATCTCCTCCGCTATCATACATCCTGAGCCAGGACCCCTTACATGGGCCGGCATACTCGCCATCAGCAGCGACAACGATCATAGCATTCAGGGGCAATCGGTAGTGGCCAAGATGGCACCACCTGTGGGCACCAGCGCGGGCGACGACAAGTATCTCCGCTGCCGCAATTTTGTTTGGCTTCAAGAAGGCGACGACCACAAGCTTTGGGTGAATTGGGAATGTGAAGATCTGCGTGGCCTGAGGCCCCTTCGCACGGAGGCTGGGCTGAGGTGATAGGAACCGCTACAGACGATCATTTTGGAGGACCGCCTCCGCTGGGTTCCTCTACTTACTGCGACGAGAAGGTGCCTGCCCTACTCTTTTCCAGAACTGGTCGCGTAGTCAGCTTCGGGCATCACAAGTTTAAGAAACCGCGTGTGGTAGGAAGCATTGTCTCGCAGGCGAACACGCCACATTTGCGTATGTTCCGTCGGGGAGGATGTAGCAACCTGATCAATTTCAACCGCTTGCAGATCGGCAGGAAGCCACGACTTGAGATCTGATGATAATTGTATGTAAGAGTGCAGTTGGACACTGCCCGTAACCTCACCGGAAATCATGTACTCGATCAATCCATCTGGAAGCGCTGCCACGGACTCAATTTGTGGGACACGGTAAGTGCGGGCCGTGATGGGTTCGGTGAATTCAGAAGGGCCTTCAGAACCAACAGCCCGCAGCTTGAACGAAAACGTGGTGTTGGCCGGAAGACCTGTAAGTTCACTATGCCGCGTATCGGCCGCAAAACTCCGATACAGCGACCATTCCGAGCCGATTTGTCTCCACACCTCGTAGGATGATTCGTTCGATACGTCTTGCCATTGAAGCATCAGCCTCGCTGAAGCATAGGTCGTGGATTGGAATCCGGTGGGAACTCCAAATGGCGGAACTATCACGCTGACTTCGGGCGAGTAATCTGAAGGAAGTCCAGTCGTGGCGTGCACCGCGCGGACCCGTAACCAATATTTCCCTTCTCCGTATCCCGAGCACGATTGAAAAATTATTTTTTCATAATTTAGATCGACAACACTGGTGGTATATCGAAGCTTCCAAGCAGCCTCTCCGTCTGGTCTGGAGTAAACCTCGTACTTAGCGTTTTGGATCGGACAGTCCCAAGCGCACAGTATAATGGTCGCCGCTGAGTAGACCGCCTGGACGTCTTTTGGAGGTAAAGTTATCTCATCGTCTGAGGCACAAGCCACGGCCATTCGGAAGAGCACCAAAAAGATAGTGAGGAAAGTTTTCATTGTGAAATGACAGCGTCACGTTGCTAAACGGAGTCCGGTAGATTCGGTTTTGCCCCCACTAGTAAGCCTCTAGGAATCACCACCAGACGTTCGTTCGGGCCACACGAGGCGCTTGCTGGAAGCTTCGAAAGCAGGACGTCACTCGGAATCCCTCCGATGACGGCATAATCCCCGGTATCAAGCTCCCAAATATCCGGGCAGTTCTTGGCGGCGCAGTTGGTCAACCGCGGGTCCAGAGAGATTCGGCGGAGAAAGTCCATGCAGCATTGTGCCTATGGGCACAATGCCGTCAAGAGAAAAATGCTTTAGGGCATGCCGTGCCCAGCGCAGGAAATCATGAGGAAATAATTCACCGGCTTGCCCAAGCCCTTCGCGAGGAACGTTTGCGCCAAAATCTTTCTCAGAACGAAGTGGCTAAACGGGCGCGGCTCAGTCACACAATGATCATGCGCGTCGAGAAACAGGAAAGGATGCCCACCATCGATACCTTGCTTCGCATGGCCGAGGCGCTGGGGGTTGAACTTTGGATGTTGCTAAAGTCGGCAACGAAATGACCTCCCGGCGATTCAAACCGAATACCCGAATGAGGTTTGGGGAACGAGGCTTAGTCGATCCTCCGTTTCAGTTCAACCATTCTACTAAAGCATGAGCAATGATACTCCGTGGGCATCCATTAACTGGACAGGCGACTGGCCCGCAGACACGCCCAAGCAGTTTGTCCTGATTGTCCCTGATATGCCTCTTGAGTCTTTCTCGGAAGCGGCGGTTGAGGGTGCGGTAACGGCGGCCGGATCCATTGTGGTGGAACGCCACCACAGCAGCTACGGTGACTGGTGCGAATATCACGTCCTCCCGCCCCGCCCCTCTGGTGGAACAGCTGGCTGCTCTAACCGAGCAGAACCGGCAGCTCCGGGAGGAAAACGAGCGTCTCCAGCAGGAGAAAAAAGTGTTGCGGCTCAAGATCGACGCCTTGTCGCGCAAGCTCTTCGGGCGCTCCTCGGAGAAGCTCAACCCTGACCAGTTGCAGCTCATTTTCGATACCCTCGCGCAGGAAGCCCTGAGCACCTCCACCCCCGCCTGCGAAGATCCCTCCCCGCCGCCGGAGGCACCGGTCCTGACACCCCTCCGGCCGCTCCCGACCCGCCTGCCCCTCTTGTCATCGAATTAGGCCGAATCCGGAGCAAGCCCACGACCAATGAAAGCCCAGGACCCATAGGAGTTTGTTGGACCCGCTCCCCCCTCACGGAGTGCTGATAAACCGGTAAAGGCTCCGCCCGACGTGTCGGACCATGCAAAAGGCAGTCACCAGAAGGACCAATTTCCAGTTGGTGAGAAGGAGCGTCACGACAGAATCAAAGATTTGTCCGGGCAGTTTGTCGACTATTTCGTGGAATGGATCGGGTTTCATACCTTTCTCTGGACTCAAAACCCCATGTCAGCGTTCACTTCATAACGTAAATTAATGATTTCGTGAAGCACGTGAGCCCTGCCCGCAGCAAGCAGGGGGCCTTGACCTTCCCTGTTCATCGTCGCTATCCCCCATCTGGATGCCTTGGCGGTGCCACGGACGGTTCCCCTGCTTCTGTCCCTGCTCTCGAACCTTGCGGCCCTCCTGCGGCCTTCTGGCAGTATACCGCTGCGGTGACGGCCCACGACTGGCTCCCATGCAGTGGACGCCGCCTGCTTGGTCGTCATGGTCCCCCAAGGGAAACACCTCAAGTTCTGCGATGAACTCTCTATTCCATGGCCCCCGCACCAGAACGACGCGGCGCGCTTCAATCTTGGGTGCGAGACAAAATAGTAACCATTTGATGCTAGTATTGGAAAAATGCTGGTTTGGGGGCAGGGTTGGTGTATAGTGGCTATACACTATACCGCCATGCCCATCCTCACCGACACCCAAATCAAAGTCCGCCGCGACGCGATCCTCTCCGAAATGCAATCCATCAGGGAAATGATCCGTGGCAAAATCAGCCTGCAATCCCTCAAGCGCAGCGCCGCGGACGGCTCCGTCAAAGAGCGCGGTCCTTACGCCGTCTTCCAACGCTGGCTCGATGGCCGCAACCACTCCCAACGCATCCCGAAGGAAGACCTCCCGGCGATCACCAGAGCCGTCGATGGTTACCAGCGCTTCGTCCAACTGGCCGATGAATTCGCCGTCCTGACCGAAACCCTCACCCAGCGCAGCGGCCCCCTGCTTCCCGCCAAAAAAAACTCCAGGAAGCCGCTTCAGAAGAAAAATACCGCGAAACCGAAACCTTCCTCAAAGACGCCCTCCAACAAATAAACACCGGCGCGATGGGCGATGTCAGGGGGCTGGAGGAAGGCCTGCGAAAAGCGCTGTTGCTTGATGGCGCAAGGCTCCTGTCAGATTTGATCAGCCAGATCAAGGCCCCCGGTGATCAGCCCCAACCCGGTGAAAAATGCCACCCCCGCCGCAAGCTGGTTATCCTGTCCCTGCTCGGACCCCTGACGATCCACCGCCATTATTACTTTGACCGCTCCAAAAACAAGGGTCTGCGCGGACGCTGCCCGCTGGACCAGCATCTGGGCTTGTTCGGGAGCTTCACCCCGGGCTTTGCCAGAATCGCCAGCAGAGCCGCCGCCCAGTCCAGTTATGGAGAGGCCAGGATGGATCTCCAAGAGTTGGCCGGGCTGGAAACCGGCTCCCGCCAGCTGCAGCGGCTCTGTCAGGACGTGGGCGCTTCCCTGCGGGAAAAGCTCAAACGCCTCCCGGCCCCGCCCGAGGTTCCCGTTCCTGTCATGTATGTGGAAGCCGATGGCACCGGCGTGCCCATGAACCGGCAGGCCCTGCAGGGCGTGAAGGGGCGGGGAGCCGATGGCCAGGCTAAAACCCGTGAAGTGAAGACAGGCTGCGTCTTTACCCAAACCGGCCTGAACAAAGACGGAAAACCCGAGCGCGATGAGGCCTCCACGACATGGATCGCAGGCATCGAAACCGCCAGTGAGTTTGGTCCGAAACTGCGCGATGAGGCCAAGCGGCGGGGCATCGCCAAAGCCGCACGGGTGGTCTTCCTGGGCGATGGAGCCGCGTGGATCTGGGAGCTGGCGCGCCACTACTTTCCCGAAGCCACCTGCATTCTGGACTTCTGGCATGCCAGCGAATATCTGATCGCAATGGCCAAACTCATCCATCCCGGAGACGCCAGCACCGCCGCTGAACTCTTCACCCGATGGCGCGGCGAAATGGCGCAATCCAAAATCGCAGACATCCTCATCGAAGCCAAAAGGCACCTCGGTCGCGCAGGAATCGATGTCCTCAGCCTCCAAGAGAAAATCAACTATCTGGAGAACCAGCAACCCCGGATGGACTATGCGAAGTATCGGACCGAAGGCCTTTTCATCGGCTCAGGCATCGTGGAAGCCGGATGCAAAAAAGTCATTGGCGCGCGCTTCAAATGCTCCGGCATGTTCTGGAGCGAACCGGGAGCAAGGAACCTCCTGCACATCCGGACTGCCCTTCTGAGTCAAACCCGGTTCGACGACTTCTGGACCGCCAGAAGCGCTGCATGACAAGCACCAGTTACTTTTTTGTCCTGCACCCTTCAATCTTGTTCAACCATGGTTGCGCTCTCAGTGGATTGAGTATCACCTTTAAATGGCGCTTTTAAGCTGTTTGCTGTTCGCCCGCTCCGGTATTGTTTCTTTCTTTTAGTGCCGTGAGGAGTGCAACGCGTTACATTCCTATGACTACTTTGGAAGATCCTATTCCATGACGATCTTGGCATGGTTCGCCCTAGAAATGGCGGCTTTTAATGCATCCGCAAAGTCTAAGGAATTGCTGGGGAGACTTTTTGCCCAACCCGCAAGCTGAAAGAGCAATTCCTTGTCTAATCGCAAGACAAGTTGCAACAGTTGAGTTTCGGCAGGTAATTCCTCAGCGACTTCCCACCTCAAAGGGCCTTTCATGCGGAGATATTCATTTTGAATGGGGTCCTGGGAAGCCTCCATTTTCTCCAGCCATGTTTCGGAAAGCTTTTCTGACACAGCGAATGCAATGTGTGCGGACCAACCAACTCCCTCAAGGGCCTGCCCCATCGCCCCTCTTACAGTGCCGCGTAGCTTGGTAATTTCAAAATCTCTTTTGACGTTCCTTGAAATAATAATCGAGTCTGCCACAAATTCGGAAGAGCCATCAAGCTTGCTTGCAACCGTGATGCGTGTTGGATAATGGCCCTGAACGCTTACAGTCGCCCGGCATACTTCAAGAAAGTTTTGCTCCATAATCGGAAAATGATAGGAAATGGGGTCGGCTTTTCAAGGCACAATTTTTAACTTTCTTCAAAGTGAGCGACAGGGCCGGTGAGACTGTCATACTTGGCAATCAAAAGTTGGGCGCGGGGAGGAGTTCCGCTCCCCCCGATTCAATATTTTGGTGAACTTTTGGCCCTGATGTTCTGGTTTGGCAAGGGCTTTAGATTTGACCCTTGCCACGCGGAATTTTCTACGCAATTTTTTGTAGAAGACGCTCCTTGAATTCGTAATTTGCCCAACGGACTGCGATTGGACGGGTAGTGCAGCGATTTTGGACGACGACGATATTCTAGCAGGAAACTAGTTCAATGAGCGAACAACAAGAAAATAGCCAAAAATTCGATGTGTCTCCTGATAACGAAGTGAGGGAGTTTCACGCAATTGTTGGTGCCGATCCGACTATTGAGTTACCAATAGGCAGCGAACTCTACTTTTCAACGGAACTCGTAAAATTCACCCACGAGCCAAACGAGGTCAATTTAAGGGATTGGCATTGTTTAGAAGGCTTGGTGTTGGCGCTACACTTTAAGGCTGATAACACAGGGGAGGTCGATGGTTCAGCCGTTTTAGTTGCTCCCGGGATTGCACTCTGTGCAACGCACGTTGTTAAACCTCGAATCGAACCAATAATGCGGGGCGATAGCGCTCCTTACGCAATCGGAATTGCGAGCCATGGTGGGCAAATCTGGATGATCAGGAAAATTTCCTCTGATGACGGAAGCGACATTTCTATTTTGGGGTTGGAGTTGCGGACAGCGCTTCCCCCCGATGGCAAGTTCCGCCAAGCATATTTATCCACAAGAATTCCGAAAATTGGGGAGAATCTTTGGCTTGTTGGTCTAAGGGCAAGTGCCGCAGTTTTTCCTTTAGAAGCTGACGGGGGTATCAATCTGGGCGCACAAATGATCGTAACCAAAGGAACGGTCAGCGCCCACTACTTAAGTGGACGAGATCGAAGTATGGCCCCGTTCCCATGTATTCAGGTCGACGCGAAAGCTTGGGGAGGCATGAGTGGCGGACCGGTCTTTGATGAAGAAGGCTACCTAATTGGGCTTTTAAGCTCTTCTTTGGGAGAAGACGGCCCGTCGTGTGTGTGCTTGGTTTTCCCTGCTTTGACAATGCCATTTGAAGGGGGATTGGGCTCTAAACCTAGTGGCAAGCAAACGCTTCTTTCGATGATCGGAGAAGGATGTTCCATTGAAAGACCGGAGTCGATTAGGACTAATGGCAATGGTGGATCAAGTCAAAATGAATATTCGATCTGGTATGAACGAAGCCATACCACGCAGTCGGAACAAGCTGCCGGACCCCGCACATGGACATTATGAAAAATTATCTTCCTTCAAGCAATCTGAGAATCTGATGATCTCTCAAACGTAATAAGCCATGAACAAATATATCATCCACTCCAACCCTATCCAGTCGGGAGACCTGACCGGGGCGGTCACCACTTCACGTGAATCCCTGCTTTCCCCGGGATTGGCCCGGGCACGCCGGTTTATCGCGGAATGGAAGCCCAAGGAACTCTCTGCGTGGATCTATCATTTTGAACTGGATTTGGACCTGTCTTCCTTCCTCGATCTGATCCACCCGGAGTTTTGCGCAGGGCTGGACCTCTACATTATCTCATGGAAGGACGGAGCCCCTCCTGTCTGCGGGCTCGCTGATCAAAAATGGCTGCCAACCTATTGGGCGTATGGATCCAAAGTTCTCAGGAATCACCTGCCTGTCTCCGACACGGTGGAAATCGATGCCGCCCTGACATCGGGCCCCCTCCCTCCCTGCTGGGAACCTGGTGCCGACTGTGCCGCTTGAACCGCTTTGATCTTCCGCTTTTATGAAAAGAGACATGGAATTGATCAGGCTGATTCTACTGAATTTTGAGAGCCCCGATGACCTTAGTATCCGTGATCAGGTTGAGGCAAACTATACCACCAAAGTGGTGAACTACCAACTGGTCCTATTGATTGAGCAAAAGCTGCTGTTGGGGCATTACTATGAGGACAAGGATGGGGATGTCGAAGAGGTGCATATCGAGAGAATCACCTGGGAGGGACACGATCTTCTGGATTCTATGCGGGACCCGAAAGTTTGGAAGGTAGCCAAGGACAAAGTCTTGGCTCCAGGGGTATCCTTTACATTCGAATTGCTGAAGGATTTCCTGAAGGCCGCGGCTAAGCAAAGCTTAAACTTTCCTTGACTTGAATCCTTGGACAGGTGGTCCGGGATTCTTCGCGATCTGCTGCATTTCTCTCTAGGAAGCGGCCGATAATCTGGTATCCTGAATCATGGGAAAAGACTCGGAAATTGAATGGACTCACCACACCTTTAACCCGTGGTGGGGGTGCGTAAAGGTCTCCCCTGCCTGTGATAACTGCTACGCCGAGGCCTGGGCAAAGCGCGTAGGCAGCAGCGTCTGGGGCGCAAAAGCAGAGCGGCGGCTTTTCACAGATAAACACTGGGCAGAACCGCTGATCTGGAACCGGGAAGCGAAACTTTCCGGAAAGAGGACTCGGGTGTTTTGTGCTTCCATGGCAGACGTTTTTGAGTCCCGGGCAGATTTGAACCCCCATCGGAAACGCTTGTGGGATCTGATAACCAATACCCCAGCTTTGGATTGGCTGTTGCTGACTAAGCGCCCGCAGAACATAGCGCGCATGGTGCCGGCAGAGTGGCACGGGGCGTGGCCCGCAAATGTCTGGCTTGGCACCACCGTGGAAAATATGGACTCGGCTGAAAAGCGGCTGCCTCAACTGCTGAAACATGCGGCCGCGGTGCGCTTCCTGTCCTGCGAGCCCCTGCTTGGCCCGCTGGATCTTAGCCGCTGGCACCGCCAGAATGGCCTGCACGGGATTGACTGGGTGATTGCAGGCGGGGAGAGCGGGGCCAAATCCCGTCCCATGGATGCGGCATGGGTCCGTGGACTTCGGGATTTTTGCCGGAAAAAAAAGATTGCTTTCCACTTCAAACAATGGGGGCACTGGATCCCCGAAGATCAGATCATAGCCAGACCGGGGGCCGAAATTGACCAGAAGGACAACATTGTCCCCATGATAGCACTGGGCAAAAAAGGGGCTGGCAGGGTGTTGGACGGCTTGACACATGACGGACTTCCGTCTGTTGTCAGCGCATGAAGAGGGTCAAAACACTTCCATTACTGCCTGGTGAGGTGGAATTGATTCCTCCCGGACAAGAGGAAGGAGTAATTAATCGGTTTGAGGATGAGGGCTTCAAAAACCCCTACTGGACGGACAATAAGGCTGCTCTCATAGCAAAATATCTCAAGTTGTTCGTGGCAATCACACACCACGGGATTTACCTCGATGGATTTGCTGGTCCACAAGAGCCCGGCAGAGAAGGAAGCTGGGCAGCAAAACTTGTGACCGATATCAAGCTGATTACTCACTTTGCCTTTTTCGAAAAGAGCCGCAAAAAGCTGACCCACTTGAAGGATTTGATCAAAAACCTGCCACCTTCTGGCCAGAAACGGGGGCCTTACCTCCACCTCAGGCCAGGTGACATGAACGCGGAGCTTCCTAAATATCTGACTGAACATCCAATCCGACCCAGCCGCGCAGCGTTCTGCCTCTTGGATCAACATACTTTTGAGTGCGATTGGGAAACCGTCAGGACAGTGGCCGCGCATAAGTCAACAGGCCGGAAAATTGAAATTTTCTACTTCCTTGCCCAAGGATGGCTGGAAAGAGCAGTAGCTGGGTGCAAAAGAGATAAAGACAAAAAATTGGAAAAGTGGTGGGGAAACCCGGGCTGGAAGCATCTGATGGACGTTCCTTATTATGACAGGGGAAAATTTTTGTCCCAGCGGTTCAAAGATGAACTCGGCTACAAATTTTCGAAAGGCTTTCCGATATTTGAACGACACCAAGGCCAGGGAAAGGTGATGTTCTGGATGGTCCATGCCTCAGATCATCACGAAGCAATTCCACTGATGATCAGGGCATATAACGGTGAGGTCGCTTCCTTGTCGCCCTATGAAGACGGCCACATGCCTTTCTATGATGAAAATTTGAAGGGAGAACTTTCTCAATTGTATTCCCCCCGTCCCGGTTGACACAGCCGACCCTTTCCCCACATGTTCGGGGCAGGTGGGGTAAAGGCGCACACTCTGAATGTCCGCCGCTTCAGCTGTCCTGTCATCTCTCCTCTCCTCCACTGCGATGGTGGCCACCCCGGGTGCCGGCATCGTGGTGACCAACACCAATCCGGACTTGCCGCCGGAGCTGAACGTCGCCGCTGTGTGCGCTTCAAACTGCAAAAGCTGGTGTCTGTGCCGCACCATCTGCTAGACTTCCGGAATGGTATCCGGTGCATCTCCCCCAATATCCCCGGGACAGATGCCGCATGGCCAGGGTCCCGATACCGCGTTTACGTATGAAGATTAGGGCCAAGCGCATTCTCCGAATCAGGTTCAGCGTAATGGGTATGATGTGCATCAAAAGCGAAATGGATTGATGTCAGAACACGCTCAATCACACTGTTTTGATATTCTATTCGAAATTAAAAGAATTGACAGATTTCATAATAGTTTTTAATATAAAATGGCAACTATACCGTATATCATTATGATCAGCTATATACTAAGTCCAATGGCGAAACGGAGACTTAAAAGTTTTGAAGTAATTTTTGCATTGAGGAAACATCGAGAGTTGGATTCCTTGCCGTGCTCATTCACCTCGTCGAATGCTGGTCAAAGGTTTTACGTTGTAACAAGCCTTGATGCAGGGCGAACTTTTCTTTTTTTTGATAAAGAGCGTGAAGCAATTCTATCGGACACCAACATCATTACACTCTCAGAGGACTTTATTTAGAGGTGGATATGGTTTATAAGTTCTTCGGAAAAGTTGCAATCCATTCCTCATTTTGATGCCGCTGGTGTTTCATGAAAGCGCCAAATCCACATTGCTATCCTGAGACGGGAGGGAATGTCAGCAGTTCACTGGAATGAAGCCATACAGTTCACGAAAGATATAAGTCGTTTGCCTAATTTTCGAGTATTCATCGCTTCAATGCAAGTGTCGTACAATACATGTCTTTATGCGATGTGCGACAATGTGGCGATTGGAGTTTTAAATATTTAATTATAAATTGATAATGTCGTGTCGTACAATCTCGCACAGTATATCTTTTTCGACACGGCATGCAATTTTGAAACCATTTTGAAAAACCTTTTGTAATATAGTTTACTTGACAATAATCTGATAATTTGTAAATGAATAAAATCCCAAATATTATTGTGCGACACGAAAACTGGTATCATCGACATGGTAAAACGTGGCAGAAATAGTGGTTCACTAAAAGGCTGGCTCTACCGAGCCCCACTGACTCCCCACGCGTTCGGGCTGACCGCCCGACTTCGAGCTTTTTCCTCCGGCTATCGGGATGGAGCCGATGCCAAAACGGCACGGACACCACCAAAAATCTCGAAGTCGGCCGCTCGGCTGTCGCCTCGCCCGACGCGTGGGGGACTACTTGCTCCAAAAGGACACAATAATTGTTCTCATTTACTTCACTTAGAATAATGGTTCCCACCGAGGGCGGTGCCGAAGCGCACGAACTGAGAAGACTGGGTTACCTTACTCCCTATATCTGGAGGAGAAAGCTCCGCGCCGATCTCAACCACTAAAAGGTGTCTGTGTGATACACTGATACAATCTTCGGAAATCGTAGCCAGTCCCCGATTACCCGTCCAGCTCGGCCCCCATACGTTTGCTGAACGATATTCCCCGCCTTCGAGCTAAGACCCCGAGCGGGGATTTAATAGGATTTGGGGCTGGCTCCGGCGTCATGAAGGAAGATGAATTCATTTTTGGAACTCGTTCCGGTTGGGGCGGGGAAGAGGACTGCGGCATCAATCCTGAGGATGCCCGGCATCATTGCTATATAATTGGGAAAACGGGCTCTGGGAAAACCACTTTACTTCGAAATCTGATTTTGCAGAGGATTGGGAGAGGGCATGGGATCGCGTTACTGGATCCCCATGGCGATCTTGCGGAAGAAATTTTAAAAAGTATCCCGCCCAATCGGGCACATCAGGTTGTCTACTTCAATCCCACAGACATAGACTTCCCTGTTGGCCTGAATTTGCTTGCTGATGTGCCTGAGGACGAACGTCCCCTTGTGGCTTCGGGAATTGTTGATGCCTTTCGAACAATCTGGAGAGATTCTTGGGGGCCGCGCATGGAATACATTCTTTACAACGCGATTGCAGCCCTGCTGGATTGCCCGAACACCAGCCTTCTTGGAATCAACAGGATGTTGTCGGACTCCGCATACCGGCAATGGGTAGTCAAACAGGTGCGGGACCCATTCATCCGTGAGTTTTGGGAGAGTGAATTCGAATCTTACGATCAACGGTTTATGAGGGAGGCGATTGCTCCGATACAAAACAAGGTAGGTCAGTTCCTTCAATCCCCCATTGTGCGCAACATACTAGGGCAGGTTCGGAACCGTGTTTCGATACCATTTGTTATGGATCAATCACGCATCTTCATTGCGAATCTTTCGAAAGGAAAGATGGGGAATGACAAAGCAAATTTACTCGGTTCTCTCCTTGTATCTCAATTTCAGTTGGCCGCGATGGGACGCGCGCGCTTACCAGAGGAGGAACGCCGAGACTTTGCGCTGTTTATTGATGAGTTCCAAAACTATTCCACTGATGCTTTTGCTTCGATTCTTTCCGAGGCCAGGAAGTATCGGTTGTCAATTACTCTCTCCCACCAATATGTCGATCAACTTTCTATTCCAGTCCGGCAGGCTGTCTTTGGAAATGTCGGATCGATGATCTGTTTTCGAGTGGGAAACACGGATGGTGAGGTTTTGGCCGGAGAATTCGGCGCTGAGTATTCATCCAGTCAATTCGTTGATCTGGCCAAGTTTGAGATCTTGGCCAAACTTTACCGAGGAGGGGTGCAACAAGCTCCCATTCGAATTAGGACTCGAATTGAAATCGTAAAGCACTCGGCTGATGGATGGAGACTGGTTGACCTTTGTCGCGCGCGATTTTCAACTCCCCGCGAACACGTTGAATCAAAAATCACCCGTTGGATTGCACGGAATTTCTGATGATGGTATCGGCCAAGACGGCATTGTCTCCTTTGAGATCAAATAAATTGTCGGTGTGATAAAATGTTGGGATGGAAAGATCCGCACCCAGACTTCCCCGCTTTAGACGCGACCAGGAGGCCATTCGGCCAATGCTCCTCACTGAACGAGATTTGGAAATCGTCAGACATGTCGCCCGTCACCGTTTTCTCCGATCAACACATATATCTCAACTCGTTGGGAACTCGCCAATCCAAGTCAACCGTCGCTTGAAAGCTCTTTACCATCATGGCTATCTTGAGCGTCCTCGCGCCCAACTGGATTACTATCACAGGGGTGGTTCGTCACCCGTTGTGTATGGACTTGCCAGTCGCGGGGCGGCATTGATACGTCGAGAGTTTGATTTGCCCTTTCGCAAGATGGACTGGAGCGAGAAAAACCGGAAAGTGGGAAGGCTGTTTCTGGAACATGCTCTTCAAGTGTCAGACTTCCGGGTGTCACTCGAAATAACCTGCCGATTTACAGATGGAGTTCGGCTATTAACCGAGAGTGATATTGAACCAAGGAAGGGTCCGCAGTCAGATAAGCTCCCCTTCCAGTGGGCTGTCAACATGAGAGGAAAGAATCAGAGCGTCATTCCTGATGCTGTTTTTGGCCTGGAGGTTGTGTGCGAGTCAGGCTCCCAGAAACGTCACTGGTTTTTCTTGGAAGCAGATCGAGGCACCATGCCCGTGGTTCGAAAAAATATGGATCAAACCTCCATCGCTAAAAAATTGCGAGCATACGAGGCCACATGGGAGCAAGCCGTCCACAAAACAGATATCGGAATAGACCGATTCAGAGTGCTTTTTGTCACAACAAGCCTTGCTCGCTCGCAAAGTATCCTTGCGGCGATGCGAAGCTTGAAACGTGGTCATGGATTATTTCTGGTGACGGAACACACTGCTGTCACTGGCGGATGCGACGTGCTGAATCATGTCTGGCATTCTGCCCAGAGTCCAAACTCAATTGGGCAATTATTGGAATGATCTTTGGATACTTGCCTGCCCCTCCCCGTGGCAGCACATTCCACTGTCAGCCTCCCTTGTCGGCTTCGTAGCGGATCCTGCTGCCCTCCCTCCTACCCTATGTGATTTGCCACGCCACCCACTAGAACTTCCAGCTCCGGGCTCCCCGTCTTTCCAAAAGCCCTTCGCATGAAGTTCAATTAGGTCGCGCGAAATTTGGAAGCCGCTTCGCTTGTGGGCTCTTAACGGTCCCTGGCGTGCATGTGTGCACATCTACCTTTTCAGACTCGTGGAATTGGATAGAATGAGCTGGGAGGGGGCATCCTCGTGGCTGTCAGAGCGAAGCCCGTCTCAATTCTGAGACTGGTTTCTCCTGAACAACCACAAACAGAGGAAGTTACCCATGAGCACATTGAAACGGCGCAAAGCGCCTAAAGAATCAAAAAATTCGGCTATGCCGGATCCATATCAGCAAGTCACAGACCTTATCATTGAGCACTTAGAAGCTGGCGTTGTGCCTTGGCGGTGCCCTTGGAATCGAAATATTGGGAGACCACGAAATTTCCATTCGGGAAAAGAATACCAAGGGGCGAATGTCATTCTTCTCGGGTGCCGATTTGCATCGTCCCCGTGGTGGTTGACGTTCCGACAAGCACTCGAGCTTGGTGGTCACGTCCGGAAGGGCGAGCATGGCGCGATGGTTGTCAAATATGGCACCTTCAACCCAAAAGATGAAACGGAAGACCGCATCAATCCGGATGAGAAGCGCCGCGGTATGTTCCTACGCACGTTTACCGTGTTTAACGCGTCCCAAATTGACGGAATCGCCTTCCCTCAGCAGATTCTTCTGCCCGCTCTTTCTGAGGATCAACGAAGCCAGAAAGCGGAATCCATTGTGGCTGCAATGCCTCAACGTCCGGTGATCCGCGAGGGAGGTGGAATCCGTGCGTGCTACTGTCCGGCACGGGATGAGATTGAGATGCCGCCCTTCTCCCGGTTCGACAGCGGTGAATCCTACTACGCTACTCTGTTCCATGAACTTGGCCACGCTTCGGGTCACCCAAGTAGGCTGAACCGGGAATCTCTCACGAAGCATGATGGCTTTGGAGGGCAGGGCTACTCTCAGGAAGAACTCGTTGCGGAAATGTGCGCTGCTTTCGTTGGAACGGAAGCTGAAATCGTCTTGGATCGCCATGAGCAATCGGCAGCATATCTGCATGGATGGCTTACGGTTCTCAAAGTGAAGGATCACCGAAGATGGCTGATCCAAGCTGCTGGGCAGGCTGGTCGCGCTGCGGACTTTATCCTTAACAGAATCGCAGATCACCCTGTGCTCCAACCCTCCACCTTGTCATAAACATGGACGTTCACTGCACGTGTTGCGGGGAGGCGTGGGATGTTCATCATCTCATGCATGACGCAATCTACGATACTTCCATCCCGACAGATTCAATCCCCGAGTGGAAGAGTCTGCCATCGGACCAGCGACTAAATTCCTCCTCCGTTCGAGACGGATTCATCGCAGCAGGTTGGCACTTCGGTCGTTCGCTCATGAACGTCATTCGTTGCCCGGCATGTCCGTCTGGATCTCGTCCCGATCCGGAAATGGTTTACTTAAAATCCGAGATAGAAGCTATCCTCATCGGCGACGACGGCGCAATAGCGGCTCAATACAAAGAACTTCACCTATGATCCTTCCATCAGAATATGCCGGCAGATCATCTGCCGACGGGGCAAAATTCCCACTTGGTCAATTGGTGGTGACTCAGAATGCTCTCGATCTAATACCCACCAAGGAAATCATTGTCGCGGTTACGCGCCACAGCCACGGGGACTGGGGAGATCTCCAAGACGAAGACAGACAGGAAAACGAATTTGCATTGGCCAAAAGCTTCCGGCTGTTTTCAGTCTATCACGCTTCAAATGGGACCAAGTTCTACATCATCACGGAGCACGACCGATCAATTACGACCGTCCTCTTGCCATCGGACTACTAATCTGCGCTGCTAGTCAGCAGAGGCAGGTTGAAGTGACCAATTGGCACCTTCACTGTCACCGTATGACAGTGCTCAGTTTAAGACCCCGTCCGCGTGACGGGGTTTTTTAATTCTTCCTTCTTTCTATCTTCTTGGCCGATAGGGGCAGGTACTTGGAATTTGATATCATAAAACCAGAGGTGTTTGCACAGAGGCAAATACCCAGAAGAACCTTCACACAATCTGACCATGAATAACGCATCTGGTTTTATCGACTTCGCAGCCGTTAAGGCGGCTGTTTCTCTTGAAATGATCCTTGAGCATTATGGTGTCCTTGCCGAGTTGCGAAGACACGGCGAAAATAGTTTGCGAGGCTGCTGCCCTATTCACAAAGGAAACGATCCGAAGCAATTCGCGGTCACGCTTGCCAAAAATGCGTGGAACTGCTTCTCCGAATGTAAACGCGGAGGCAATCAACTCGACTTCGTTAGCCTAATGGAAAATTGCAAGCTTACCGAAGCGGCTTGGAAAGTGAATGGCTGGTTCGATCTTGGGCTGAGTTCCAAGGTGGAACAAAAAGCGAGTGCTCCTAGAGGTGATCGGAAGAAACCCAAGGAAAAGAAAAATTCCCCAGATGGGGGTGAATCTCAATCCCCATCCCCTTCACCCCCCGCTTCATCAATGTTGGCATCCAAATGTGAAGAGGAAACAGGAATCAACCCTCCGCTTTCATTTTCACTGCAAAATCTAGATTCCTCTCACCCTTATCTGGCCGAACGAGGATTGAACGAGGCAACGATCCAGGAATTCGGCCTCGGCTTCTGTTCGCGGGGCATCTTGGCGGGGCGCATAGCCATTCCCATAATGAATAGTGATGGGCAACTCGTGGGGAATGCTGGTAGGTGGCCGGGAACTCCCCCAGCCGACAAGGAAAAGTATCGTCTGCCGGGCGGCTTCAAGAAATCCCTCGAACTGTTCAACGTCCATCGTGCAAAAAACGAGCAGCCCGACACTCCTTTGGTCATCGTGGAAGGTTACTTCGGAGCAATACACCTTTGGCAACATGGAATTCGCCGAGTAGTTGCTCTGATGGGTTCTTCCCTTTCGGTCCGACAGGAGGAAATGGTCGCGCAGCTGGTGACGCCGCGGGATCGCATTTTACTCATGCTGGATAATGATAACGCCGGGAGCGAGGCTCGTATGAAAATCGCAGCGCGACTTTTCGAGCGCTGCTTCGTAGGTTCTTTTGTTTACCCGACTGATGTGCGGCAGCCCGATCAACTCACCGCAGGGCAATTTGCCGCCTTGGACCTATGAAATCGAACACCCCAATTAGCGCAAGCTAGTTGGGGTGTTTATATGCTAAAGCAGCGTCGGCCTTTTTCCAAGGTCCGGACCAGTCCATTAGCGCAGCATGAACTTAATGTTGGCTCCGATGATTGCGCATTTGGCGGCCGAACCGCAGCCAGTTCATCTCCCTGCTGGGCAGGATGTTGCTCTGCGCCATCAACCACAAACGCGAACCCTAACACAGGTTCCAGCCATGAACGATAATATTACCGCAGCGCACCTCGACCGGGCCGCCTATATTTACATCCGGCAGTCCACTCTCCAACAGGTGCAGCACAACGTGGAGAGCAACCGGCGTCAGTATGCTCTCAAGGAACGGGCCGTAGCACTCGGATTCGGGACCGTAGTGGTTGTCGATGATGATCTGGGAGTCTCCGGTGCGGGCACGCTACAGCGGCCGGGGTTCAGCCGGTCGCTGGCTGCGGTGTGCAATGGGGAGGTTGGCGCGGTGTTCGCGCTGGAAGCCTCCCGTCTGGCCCGCAATAACCGGGACTGGCATCACCTCATTGACCTGGTGCGTGCTGACGCGCACTCTGGTGGTGGACGTCGACGGGATATACGACCCCCGTCTGCTCAACGACCGGCTGCTATTAGGACTGAAAGGAACCATGAGCGAGTTTGAGCTTGGCCTGCTACGGCAGCGCGCCCAGAGGCTTACCGCCAGAAGGCGATGCGCGGCGAGGTGATGATCCGCGTGCCGGTGGGTTTTCTCCGCCAAGTATTGGAAAATTCACACGAGGAGCGCGCCGCCGCGCAGGAGGTTTTCATCAAGGGAAATTTCTGTGGATTTGCCCAGAAAACAAAGATGACAACGCGCCGAATCTCGCGTAGGTTTGGTTGACTGAATAGTTCTTCCAAATCGGCACCCCTACGTGGGCAGAGACACACGCATCCGGTGTGTGCAAGACTCTTTAACCGTGCTCGCCTTCCATGTTTGCAATAATAACATTAATTTTAATAGTTCTGTTTTTTGTCTGCGTAGCCCTGCTGTCGCGCCCGGACTGCGACGACTCGGACGGTTTTTACCGGATGAAGCGCTTGGCAACTCGATCTGATTATGGAGTTAGCACCGTCGCTTACAGTCTTCAGACAGCGGTAACCGTGTATTTCATTTATTGGGGGTTTCAATATGGTGTTGCAAATATTGGTTTTGTTCTCACTTGGATGATGGGGCTGTTACTTTTCTCATATTTGGTTAAACGCATCGCATTACACATTCCGACATTCAACACCTTAATCGCTCTCATCGCCAACTCCTCCAAGGCACTAAAATTCACTTCAGTGGTGCTCAATTTGGGTGTTATTATTGGCCTCATCTACTCAGAATTATTTTTCGCAAGTAGCTTTTTTGGTGCAGCTTCCTCCGGTGCTCAAACGGGTAATACTTATGCTGCCCACTTCTGGATCATTTTCATTTTTCTTGCTGTTTCGGCCTTGGTCTACGTTTCTTACGGCGGAGTTCGAAAAGTGATTCAAACAGACTACTACCAGCTTGCAATAGCATATATATCCTACGGAGTTCTGCTTGCCTGCTTTCTACCAGCCGTAGCAGAGCAGTCCGTAGTCACCTGTCGGGTGTTAGCCTCCGTTGCTGGTGGCTGCTTCCTTTTAATCGCCTGTTCTACCGCAATTTCAAAGTTACATTTACCTAGAACATTGCCCGATAAAGCGGCTCTTTTATCGGGAATACTACTTTTGATCGTTGGCTTTGTATTCGCTTCCGGCGCAACTGGAAACCTCAAATTGGCAGATACCGTGCCCGGACTTAGCTCTATGTTCTTGAATCCGGGCGGGTTTGCACCGCTTGTTAGTTTCGGACTTGCAAACTTATTGTGGCAGTTCAGCGATTACACTGCATACCAGCGCTTAAGCACGTTGCCGGTGGATTCCAATCAGTCCACACACGTTCAGGCACTGCGAAAGGCTATCCATGCCACCGCGCTTGCTTCCCCCATTACATGGTCCCTCGGGATAATTTTAGGAGTTGCTCTGCGAGGTACCGGCTGGATACCATTGGACACCCCGGATGTTTTCGGAGCATTCGTTGCCATTTTGACCCAATCTCAGGGCGGGGTCTGGCTTGCTGCCCAAGTCGCCCTAGCGGCATTCTTGGTTGGGGTCCTTTTGAGTACTGTGGATGGCGCCTTTTTGGCTGGAAGCCAAATAATTGAGGAAGATTACAGCGGGCAGACACTCACCCCCCGCACCCGACGACTAGTTCTTGCTGGATTGGGGCTCTCAACCGTCCTTATGGCATTCTTCCACATCTTTCTCAATGTTAATATTTTATCCAAGCTTAGCTTTATCTATTCGATGGGCTTGGTTTTTGCCGCACCAATGTTGGCCATTCTGTTTGGCAATCGTCCGCAGCCTTGGTTTTCGATTGTCGCGTTGGTGGTTTCTGTCGGCGCGGGGCTCTGGGGTTTGGTATCCCCTCCGGAGTGGCCACCACTGGTTAAAATGGTTCTCCCCCAGTTCGCGGCTATGATCACATCACTATTTTTGTTTCTGGTGATTGGTAGGTTTTTCCCACATAAAATATCCGTATGAGTTTAGCTCAGGTTTCTGGAGTCCCCCCATCACTATCCGGGTTGCTGGAGGCAATCACCCAGTCACTCCCAGATTTTCTCCAGAAAGAGTCGCCATGGATTATTGCCATGCTGGTGTCTTTAGTGTTCTTGTTGCGGCAACAGGGATCGATATCGGAATCCCTTGTCGCTCAACGTCAAAAAGCGTTGAAGCAGCACCTAATTTTTTCACCTGAAAAAGGCGAATTTCTTTTCACCCAAGAAAATAAGTGGATTCCCCAAAAAGATGTGACCACATTGACATCTATATCACGTTGCCGAATTCAATTTTCCGACCTATTGGGACACCAGATTCACGAAGTCCTCCGCGTATGGAGAACCTTGATGGTCGCGACAAACATCTGCAAAGTATTTTCAAGCGTGATCCTTTTTGTTCTCCTTGCTATGTCAGGTGCAATTACTTTATATTTTCTATCTGACTCCACTACAGTCGATGCCCGAAACTACAAGTGGTTTGCATGGGTGCTTATTTTACTCCCTGATGTCGCTATGGTATACTGCAATCGAACGTGTTCTCGCAGCCGTCTAAAACTTCAGGAACTCGAGGAGCAGGCAATGAAAACCCCATGAAAATCAAAAAACTAGCCTTTCAGCACATGGTGGAATCTGATTTTGACGGCTTTGGAAATACCGTTTTTGTGGGATACAGTAGTCGTAATAGGGCGTTCACTCATCGTTTTTTTCGTACATTGGCAAAAACTTGTGTTCGGTTAGGTAAGCAACTTGTGATCGTTATTATTGATGAACCTTATGCTTGGAATGATGCGGCTAGTTACGGAAGACAATCTCCCTCGGCAGGGGAACTCGCAAAAGCTCGGACAATTGGGAAAGAAAGAACGGCAATGGTCACCCGGGCCATCAAAGGATTCGAATTTTCCTCGAAGATTTTGAGGTGGAGAGAAATTGCAGGCCGGTCAGAAGTGACTGATCTGATGGCCGAACTATCCTCAGCTTGCTTAGTTGATGGCTTAATAAAACAGAAACTTATTGATGAAGCCAAAAAGCGCGTAAGTTTTACTGGTAACGCTCAGCAAGAATTGTTTCTGAATTTTCAAATTCACGAATTGCCAGCTTTGATTTGGATTTACTATAAGTTGGGCTATCTAATTGATATTTACCCCGGGCCCGCTTTTTCCTTTTTTGACGACTTAGAACGAGGCGTATTTTCCGAGGAGCTTCCGCTATCGTCGCAGTTATGTAATGGTAAAGAGCTGTTGTTTGTTGAATGCCTTGATGCTGTCCCATCAAAGCTCTAATTTTGCCAGATGTGGTTAACCGCCAGGCAGGCGACGGAGGAAGATCATAGATATTGGGAGGGTTGGTGTTCAGAGAGGCTACAACTGTAGCGGTGCGGGGTCAAATCGATTTTCTACAATGGTAGCGTGCCAACCAATCTCCAATTCGCTTCGGATCTTTCCGATGCTCTCCGCCATGTGCTGAGGGAGGCCCGCGAATCACAAGTTCTGTCACTGGGCGAGGTGGCCACGAGAAGTGGATTAAACAGGCAGGCCATTACTTTTATTGAGAAAGGCGACCGGCGACCTTCCACGGAAACCCTTTCCCGGCTCGCCATGGCTCTGGGAATGAAGCCTTCGGAAGTTTGGGCCAAAGCCGAAGCTCGCATGCCTCCCAAACAGTGGAAACAAATGCTCACGCAAGCAGTCGATTCCGACTAAAATGCGCCATGAAACCCAGCAGCTCGAACGGCCCCCTCAGCCCCGAAATTGTAGGTCTGACCATTGGTTCGCTGATGGCTATTTCTTGGCCGCTGGCTCGACACTATCTTGCAGCACCCGCATGGGGACTCTTTGCCCTGTCCATTTTGGCCGTTATGGCGGGATTGCCATCGTCGGCTATATCCTCCAAGCTCGGAATTCACCCAAAGCTTGCGGTGCGAAATGGGGCCCGGAGTGCAGTCTGGGCTGTCCTTACGGCTGGCGCATGGTTGGTATTTATGGCTCGGACGGTTCCGGGGAGTCTAGCGCCATGGAAGGGTTTGTCCGTTTCTGTTGCGTCATCCCTTCCAGCCATGCTGGCAGGGAGCATCGCCGCCTCCATTGGAATGCTGCTGTTTCGAACCGAAGTCAGTGAAGCCAGAAAATTTGCAGACACCGACCTTACGCCTCCCGGAAAGTGGGCAAAGTGGGCAGCACGGGTTGTGATTTTGATGCTGATTGTTGGAGCATTTTCCGCTCCCTTCTTTCCCATTCCCCTTCCTCCCGCTAAGTCATCAAGCGTGCCGATTGTCGTCTCAACTCCGACCGCGCCGCCACCTCCCGTCTTCAGCTACAAGGCTCCCGAGGCACTGCAAAGTGCTTCCTCCATCGAATGGGACTTCAAAGAGCAGCGCTTTTTGGGAAACTATAATTCAGACGTAGCCATTCGATTTTCACCGGATGAACGATTTGTAGTTGGGATGCAGGGCCGAGAGGTCGTGATCCAAGAGCTTGATCGTGGAAATGAACGACGCCTGCCGGTGGCGCCGTTCGAAACACGTCAGATAGGTTTTAGTCCCAACGGTGAACGGCTTTTCCTCGTATCCTCGGAAGAACCCCGGCGGGTTGCGGTGTTGGACATCCCTATCGGCCGATATGTCCTCCCTCAGCCTAAAAACAATGCGATTCCCAAAGGCAATATGGCATGGCGGAGAGACAACGAGGTGTGGTTCGCATCAGGGGAAGACAGTGTGATATCGCTTAATCTTGACACACTCCTCCTGGACACTAGGAATGTCGGGGAGGATGAGTTGTATCGATTTCGCGCGGATGCCAGTCCACGCTTGCCGGAGATGCAGGGTTCGCGCTTCTCCTCTCACTCTGTCCCCATTTCAGCAGACTTGCCCGAGACTTTGGGAACGAAGGAATGGCCGGTTCAAAAAAGATTTTATTTGGCCATACAGGATTTGGAGCATGATGTTGTCCGGCCATTTTCACAAATTCCCTTTGATTTAAACGGCACCTATTTCGGCACCAAAGACGGCTCCAAAATCCTCAGCATGCTGAATGGTCAACTGAATGTGGCTTACTTCACAGTCCGAGCATCACCCCCGCTACGTTACAAGATAGGGATGCCCCATGGGCCTGAAGAGTTGATCGCGAAAGATTTGGACCGAAAACCGGACTACAAATCCCTATCGGCAGTTCTCTATCGACCGATGATCAATCCCCTGAATGCGAAAACTGTCGGGGCTGATCGCTCTGCTCCAGCCGCCTTGATGCGTTTTGCAAGGTGGGAAGGAACCGAGGCCGTAGTTTGGATATCCAGTGATTTCCGCGGTCAACATCAGGAATACGTAATTTCTGATGTTCATGTTTCTGCTGATCCGCCGATCCTCCTTGCCTGCAATATCCCCCATCGGTGGTGGATTCCCTTGCCAGAACCAATGGCCGACTCTTCCGATATATCGAAAATACCCACGAAAATCCAAGAGCAGAAAATTGTGAACGAAACAATGTCATCCGTTCCTGCGGCAGGACTTGCGATCTCTGAAAATTCCTCCGGTGAAACGAAGCCCGACTCCGCAATTGAACTTCAGCAAATCAAAATGTTTCTCATGGATCACCATGACAAGATTAATAACGGCAACATTCCAGAAATGGTGCAAAACTATGCGGAAAAGGTTGATTATTTTAATAAAGGAATAATTCCTCGTGAAGCAATTCTAAAAGACCAATTGGCCTACCATCGGGGTTTGGTTGGTGTTCGCGAAATCATAAAACCGCAAACCGTGCGCATAGAGCGGCGCAACAATTTACCCAACGAGGTTTCTTATGTTATGGTCAACGAATGGCAAAGAACCGACGGGTCGGGTGGCAAGAGTTCGTTTCAAATCAGGCTCACGCTGGACAGGGACGTAAAGGGACAGTGGCGAATACTCAAGCAAAGGTCAGAACCATTAAACTGAAAATGCATTGCCATGTTCGGAATTGTCCGCCGCCACAAGCCCTTCGTTCATGCCCATTGGTATGTTCCTCTTCTGAAATTCAGAAGTGACACCGTGCAATTCTACGAATCCATCGAAGCAGAGCTGGCCGAACATCAGATCCCCGAAATCACAGTAGAGCGCATTGACTTCAAACAGGCGGGGTTTTTCTCCGGCAAGCGCACCTACCTCCGCCTGATCCGCGAGCGTGTAGTGCTCGACATTTGTTCTGCCCCGTTCGGTAAAGGATGGTATTTCAGCCTGCGTGCTGCTGAATTGCCCCGTCGCCTTGGGCTGGTGGAGCTCTTGGTGACCCTCCTCGGGCTATTGGGATTCTGCGCTCTCTATTGGCAATTATTTGGATTGAATCTAGGCGGAGTTGCGCTGGGGGCCTCATTCTTTTTCCTTTTCCTCCTCTTTATAGCAGGCCGGGTTTGGGGGACCCTTGATGAATGTCTGATCTATCTTCCTGTCCTTGGAGTATTCTACGAAAACTACTTCCGGCCTGACACCTACCAACAGCAGGATCACCGTCTTGTTTACGCTGACATGGTAACGGGCATAGTCCGGGCAAAAGTGGAGGAATTTTGTGTTGCAGGAGGCGCTTATGAGTCGCAGCTCATTAAAGTCACCGGCCCTGATCAGATTTTGACTGAAAATGAATTAGTTAAGTATGGCTACAAAGAGGGCACCAAGCGGATTAGAAACTAGCTTGCTCCAAACCAATTTTCGATGGTCGATTTGGCCTCTTCCATGGAGCCATTGTTGTCGACAATCAAATCAGCTAATGGGCGGAGTTGGCTTTCAACCTCGATTTCAGTCGGATCTGCGTCAAATTGGTAGCATTGACTATAGGTTACTCCTCGATTTTTGACCAATCGCCCATGTCGAATTCCAGTTTCCGTGTTTATATAGATCAAACGAAAATATTCTGGGGAGAGTTTTTGCTTTAATAGTTCGTAGATCCTTATGTGCCTTAAACCATCGATCACACAATCATTGTCTTTTCCGAAATCTATTTGGGAAAGAACTATGTCACACAATCGATTCTGCTCATGCTCAACCAATCTTTGTCCCAGTTTTTGGAGAGTTTCTTTGTCTGTCGGTTCCAATCCGAGCAATTTGGCTTCTGCGCGCACAGCGTCTCCGAAACTAGTCCATGTCATTCCATGCTCAGTAGCAAACGGCTTCGACAAGCTGGTCTTTCCGCAGCCAGTGCATCCCGAGAAAATGTATATTAGACGATTGTTTTTCATGGATTTTTAGCCTTACTTAAGGATCACCCATCCTCTTCGATCTGCTTTTGAGAATGGAATGTCAGGTAGCTTTGTAAAATTGCATACCCAAATCAAGGAACAATACGACGAATCCTTTCGATCATCCCAGAAGCTTGTCCCTGCGGGGCAAATGCCTCCCGCGAAAAGTGATCGAATTTCCTTTAAAGTTCCGGGCACTAATCGATAGAACCAAGCCTTTTCAACGAGGCAGATGCCTGCGATGCCGCCTCCACTGCGTTTGAGGAGAATGATATCGCCAACATTTACGGCATTAAAAGGAGCTATGCAGTTTTTTGAAAAACGTGACTCAATCGTCTTTTTCCCGTCGGATATCAGCGATAAGTAGGGCTCAACAAAAACGGCAAGGTGAACCTGAACCAAAGCATCGGAAGATGCCAGAATAGCTTTCCATTTTGAATTTTCAGGAAGTGCAGATCTGACTTTTGACAAAGCCGATTTTCTACTTTCTATCATAAGTATGCATCAAATAATTCTCTTTGTCATGAAGTTCGTCCTCAATAATTGTAGAAAGTTGAGTTTGGAGTGGGCATGGACCTTTACTTTCGAAGGGCAGCCCGTTACTTTCCCAAGTCCTCAATAGTTGAGCGACAGAAAATGTATCGTCACAGATCAAGAACCGATTTCCGGAGGATACTAAATTTGCTTTCTCTCGTCCGGGAAAATTTGTGCTCACAGAGGGAAGAATCTGATCGTGTCTCCATGCTGGCGATAAACGTTTTACAACGGGGACATTTTTGGTAACGCTTTTCACTGGGGGTTCGATTCTCAGAAAAAACTTCACTCCTTCTCTTGAAAATATTTGCCACTCGGCTCCGAGCCTTTCGGGAATTTGATCATCGCATATCACTCCCCGGCCGTTTTCGCGGCGATTTACGAAAACCAACATATCTGCTTTACGCCAAGACGGCACATTCGCGGAAAAACCAGCCGACTTGAGCGCATTGCTTTCAAAAAAGGGCGTTTTGTATTGTAATTTTCCGTAGCTTATCTCGACGCGTTCGAGCCCACCTTGATTGCACCAATCTATCAATTGATCCAATTCCCTTCTTGCTCCCGGTCTCGTCCCTTCGGGAGGGAAACTCAGCAAAACAAATCCTCCCTGCTTTGTCAACATCTGAGCACGGACAAGAAAATGCTTCGTGATAGGAAGATACCATGGGGGATCAACAACTGCGGCATCCCACGATGGAAGACGGGGAAAGTCTTGGGTCAGATCACATGCAATTAGTTCAACTTTTTTAACTCTTGGTCTCAACAATTCGGCACGGCGGTCAAGTAATGTCCAGCTGTAGTTCGGTAACTTGCGCTCCCCAGCTACGGCTACGTTTGGGCAACCAAGGCAACCAACTGAGATGAATTTTTGCTCGGGAAGAAGCTGTCTGAGCTTGACTAAAATTGTTGAAATACTGTCATCTACAAACCTCCATTCGAAGTCCAACGGATGTTCAAGCGCATCAGGAAATGCCTCCATCTGGACATTCCGGACAATTGCTTGGGCTTCAGTGCCGAGCTCCGGCGAATTAAACCCTAGTCGCTTTATTGAATCCCAGACATCTATTGGATAAAACCCGGGGAGTTGAGTCAGAAATTCCTCCCAATTCGACTCTCTATACGGCCACCTACTTGAAACCCATGAATCTAAACGTCTTTTATATTCGGTGTCTAAGTTACATACTAATTTATTACTGTAGCGGAACTCCATAAATTGGCAATTTAAGTTGGTGCTGAGTAAAACGCGCCTGCAAAATCTGATTCCAACACCGAATCGCTTCCTCCTGAATGTGCAAGGCTTCCTCGTGAGCAATTCCAATTTGTCTCGGGCGAGCCTCTTGGCGCTGCGGGGTAAATATATCCACGCGCAAAGGAATTACCCTAAGCGGGAGCAAGGGCGAAATATCTTGCAATCTATCGATGAAAGTCTCCATCCTGGTATCGATATTTTTTTCGCAATCTGAAGTGAAAGTGGCATATCCGTAAACATCCAGACCGAGTTGAATGCTTCGTAGCAGGATGTCAAATTGCTGATCAAACAGTTTAGGCTCGGCTCTTGTATTAAAGGAAAACGAGCGTTCGTCAAATCCTTTGAAACACCCGACTTTTCCATAATTTCGAAATCTGGTCACACGGTCAATTTCTTTCGTAGTAAGGTATCTCCAGAAATAATCCGTGCTTAAGTTATCATCTGACCATAAATATGTTCGGCCTTCCATGCCGCGATTCTCCAAAGCGTCCATCGTCCATGGTATCCACTCGGGCGTCAGGTCCGGCTGACCTCCTGATAAGTCAAGAATTAGGGGACGATCAGCTAATTCCGAATATCGACGAACTAGCTCCTCTGCGGTTAACCATTCGCTTTTTTTGGAGTCGGCATTTAGCAATCCAAATGGGACAAAACAATACCAGCACCTCCAATTGCACGCAGCATTTTGGAAAACCTGGGCCGTCATGGACTCTGATAGGCTAATTCCTAAGCGATGGCAGGCTGGATCAATAGGTAGCGGGTTTTGGGGCCATCCCACCACGGTTTCTCTCTTGAAGTGGCGGATTCTGCCCAACCCGCCACAATTCGTGGGCTCTTTTAGATCACTCTCTTGCGAGCTATCGGCAAGTCTTGAAACTAATAGCTCAAAAGTTGATCGACGCAGCGCTTTTTCCCGTAATTTCCCAGAAAAGGATTCAGTGTTAATGAAGGCGGCGTTCATACAGGATTTTTCACGGAAGCTCGGGAAGTTTCTCGTCCAAATATCGCCAAACTATTTTATCTAGGTAATCGAGTTCAGTTGCAGTCAGGGCACGGCCCTCAGGTATGCCGTGCCAACAAAAGACACATTTACGACAGCAGGTTGCGGTGGCATGCTGAGCGTAATGAATTGGATCACCGTCTTCGTGCAGTGGCGTTTGAGTTCCATCCCTAAAACGTGCTGCCGAGCCAATTGAGTCGGCCAGACGCTTTGCCACTCTGGAAATCATCCAGTCTCGTCCTTTGGTCAGTGGAACCTCTTTTGAAATGTCAGATAACTCGCGATCCCAGAAAAAAGCACGGACGCGTTCGGTTTGTAGACTTGTTACCAAATCCTCCAGATGATTGAGATTGCGTTGCCGTAGCAATTGCCAGTTGACCGGTGCCACGCCGCATTTCGTGCAGCCAGTGGGAATGGGCCTAGGTCTGCTGCGCGGTTTCTTGGGAATAAAGGAATGTTTGTCTTTGTCACATTCAGATTCCCCGCATTTGATGTCCAGTTTCAGACGTTTTTTTGCCATGACTAATCCTCCTTATTTTTGCAAATTGCTTCGACGAACATTTCTTGCTCCATTCCACTGAGTAAATCGAGATTTATGTATTTCATAAGAGCGTCCTGCACAATTCCAAAAGGATCCTCCCCACCTTTTTGGAGGTTTTCTGCATTCCCCCACCAGTTTTGTCCCTCGTCGGATAGCCTCCATGCCATGTGGTTTGCAAGGATCCCAACATCGATTTCATACTCTGTGGCGATATTTTTTACCGCCTCACGTAGAAACTGCAAATTATTCCTGCAATGCTTTTTTACCGCAAGTTCAATAGCATTACTATTCCCTGAAAATAAAACATCTTCTGCCCATTCATTTGCCTCGATTTCCTCGTCATCCTGCTCATCGTCCGATTGACCTATCGGTTCCGATTCCACGATTGCGAAATTTTCGGACACATGGTTTTTTGCGATGTGACCTACTTCGTGTAACAAATCAAAAAGCCAACGTGCCTTCTGTCCCGTAGTTTGTTTTATAACGATCACATTTCTCCCTCCGATGCACCAAACAGCCCCATGGAAGGCTCCACTATAGCGAATTGGAATCACAGGAATACCACTGCTCCACAAATAGTCTAGAGTCGATTGGAGAGTCAACTTTCCAAATTTGGAAATTATTTCGCGCCTGAAATCTATCCAGTCTTGTGGGATGGGTCTTGACGGCAAAGGTGCGGCAGCTTTACAGGCAAGAGCCGCAACGTAATGAGCATAGATGGTAAATGCCTGAACTTTTGCTGCATCCGCACTTGCACTTACCTTATATCGGACGCTCGTGGCAGTTGCTAAAGGAGAGGAACCCAAAGGATCGAACAGTCGCCGAATTGAGAAACCGAAAATTGAGCTCAATTCATTTAAGCTTTTCCATAGGGATTCGATGGAGCTGTTGACTCCGGTGAGTGCATCAAATGAGGTTTTAGGCAGAATTCGCTTTAGTAGTGGCTTTGCAAATCCCCACGCAGCCAACCTGCGTAGCAGCGCAGCCACATGTTCCTTTTCTTTAAGCACAAGAACATCCGACGAAATCTGGACTTCCAGCGCGCTTGCAACCGATTTCAAAGTGTTTAGACTCGCTCCTTCATACTCTTCGGATTCCCATCTTTGAATCTGTTGCTCCTTGACCATTAGTTTCTCAGCCAAGGTTTTGTGATTAAGGCCTTTCAGAATGCGAGCCTTAATCAGGGCCAATGGGATGTCCGAGAATGAATTAATTGTCACAACCGACACCTTATTTTCAACAAGGTCTTCGTATTCTGCGATTTCAGATTTTAGGGTCCGTATTTGCGATTTGTGTGCGGCATCCAGAATCATGCTCATGGGATCCGAGGCAGCTAAACGTCCGAGTTGTTCGCTAAAATGCGCCAACTTGCGTTTTGTTATACGATATTGCCGTTCGTTTTTTATCATGGCAGTGTTGAAAGTTGAAGGCCTACAAGTCCTTTAATTTCACCAGTAATTTTATCGGTTTGAAAAAACTCGTAGAAAGACCGCCAAGGTCCTTCGGCTGTTGCG
The DNA here is from genome assembly GCA_038210825.1 of Verrucomicrobiales bacterium. Lineage (GTDB taxonomy): Bacteria > Verrucomicrobiota > Verrucomicrobiia > Verrucomicrobiales > V1-33 > CAIZWU01. The sequence continues at coordinate 135,137 of JBBQWG010000003.1, read as the reverse complement.
CTACTTGGGAAAAACTCGCCTCCAAACCTAAGTTTTTGGGCTAATCTTGAATCGTTAAAGTCTAAAAATATAGGGTCAAGAAGTTCGGGTTCAACACCCAATGGATCCCAACAGGCGTCAAAATCATTGGGGGTTTCTTTTGAGGACACGAAACTTCCGTCCAGATATAGATACCTGCATCCCGCAAACCTGAGGAGATAGGCGCCCTCCATAAATCCATCGAAGAGTCGCCGCCTACGGGGAGTGGAAGCAAAAAGTCGGGCAAGTTCTTCGGGATCTGCAGCCCAGTGTAGGCCGGGAGGCAACAAGCCACGAGTGTCGTGTGCAGGTATCATTTGGAGATATATCAACACAACGTAAACGTTGTGTCAAATTTTTTCATCATTTCCTCAGCATTTGGACAATCTGAGTGTAGGTGTGACCGCCTTTTTCATTGGAAGTCGCCGTCGGATTTTCCATACCAGCCAATGAGCCTTTACGAAGCACTGGTTGCTAATTTTTACCGCTGGGAGATGCGTGGGCGTGGTGTCGATCTATACTCAGATGCCGTTGAACTTGAGCCACCGTTTACCCCATTCCCCGGACACCGGATAAGGTTCCCGGAATTTGGACATGATCCCGGGGGGAAAACAACGGTGCTTTCACGGCTTTCTGACAAATTATTCAGGGCGTTGCAGCCGCCCAGACAAGAGGCATTGGCGTTGCCGGAACAACAGCCGGAGGATGACGCGGAGCCCTTGCCGGACTGGTTCGGGGAAAAAGAACCTTCTGTTGAGGTCGTCCTCCGGCTGCCCGCCGGAGTGGGATTTCCGGCGGAAACTATGGCTCATTTCCTGACCACCCTCTCTTTGATCCCGGGGTTGGTAGGCTTTGAGATCATCGGAACGAAGGATGAAGTGGCAGTTCAACTCGTTTGCCAGCCTGATGAGGCAACGGTGCTGGTGCCGCAATTGCAGGCCCATTTCCCCGAGGCGGAGTTGGAGTGGGCTCAGGAGAGGCTTCGTGAAATCTGGGAAGAGGATGGGGCCAGTGTGCGGGTGGTGCTGGATTTCGGGCTTCACCGCGAGTTCATGTGGCCTCTCGAAACTGGCAACCGGATTGACCCCTTTGTGAGTTTGATTGGCGGGATGGAGCATCTCGGCGAGGGCGAAGTGGCCGTATATCAGGTGCTCTTCACTCCCCTCCGTGCACCATGGGCGGTAAATTCACTGGCAGCGGTTTTTAAAGAAAATGGAAAACCGTTTTTCGAGAACAGTGCGGACTTTGTAAAACAGGCTCAGCTCAAAGTGGCCCGTCCACTTTATGGGGTGGTGCTGCGATTGGCTGCCAAGGCAGACTCACTCCGCAGGACATGGGAAATCGTCCGGGGACTGGCTCCGGCCCTCCGGCTTTTCTCCCGCAAAGAAGGGCAATCGTTGATGCCTCTTTCCAATAAGGACTACCCCCACGAGGACCATTGTGATGACCTGTGGATGCGCCGCTCCCGGCGTTGCGGCATGATCCTCAATTTGGATGAATTGACCAGCCTTGTGCATTGGCCTTCGCCAGCAGTGAAGAGCGCCAAATTGAATCGTGTGGTCGAAGAAACCACGCGGTCCGCCCCTTCCGATGAGGAGGACGGCTCCATCATGCTGGGAGTCAACGATCATGGTAGGGTGTCCTCACCAGTAACGCTGTCTTCTGCCCGTCGGCTCCAGCATTGCCATGTGATAGGCGGAAGCGGCACTGGCAAAAGCACCCTCCTTCTTTCGATGATGTTGCAGGATTTGGATCAGGGAAATGGATTCGCTTTGCTGGATCCCCACGGTGATTTGGCGGATGCGGTGCTTTCGCAAATCCCGTCTTGGAGGATGGATGAGGTGGTGATTCTTGATCCATCTGACGAGGAATTTGTGACGCCCTTCAATGTGCTGTCGGCACACAGCGATCATGAAAAAACGCTGCTCGCCTCGGATTTGGTGAGTGTGTTCCGCAGGCTTTCCACTTCATGGGGCGACCGCATGGGGGTGATTTTCAATAATCTGGTGCTGGCATTTTTGGAGCACACCGAAGGCGGCACCTTGGCTGACATGCGGCGGTTTCTAGTGGATGCTGGGTGGCGAAAGTCATTTATGGAGGGAGTGGATGATCATGATGTCAGGTTTTATTGGGAACAGACCTTTCCCCTGTTGGATGGGCCAAAGAGTGTGGGGCCGATCCTCACCCGGTTGGAGACTCTCCTAACGCCGAAGATCATCCGCTATATGGTAAGCCAGCGGGAAAACCGGATCGATTTCAGCGGAATCATGCAGGAGGGACGAATCCTGATTGTCCGGCTGCCGATGGGGCAAATTGGCAAGGAGAATACTTTTATGCTGGGCAGCCTCGTTATGGTAAAGATGCAACAAATGGCCATGGGGCGTGCCCGGCTTCCCCTTAAAGAGCGGCGCACGTTTTTTTGCTACGTGGACGAGTGCCAGCATTTCGTGACGCCCAGCATGGCTGAAATCCTCACTGGTGCCCGCAAATACGGCCTTGGAATGGTGCTGGCTCATCAGGATTTGCATCAGCTTTCCCAAAATGCCGATGTGGCCGCCGCCGTGATGACCAACGCCGCGACGCGCATCGTTTTCCGGGTGAGCGAAAGCGATGGCCGAACGCTCAAGGGAGACTTTGCCCACTTTGAGGCAAAGGATTTTTCGGCATTGCCGCAAGGCCACGCCATTTGTCGCATTGAGAGGTCGGATCAGGACTTCAATTTACGGGTCATCCTCCCTGAGGCGGTAGACGAAGTCGATGCCGCTGAATGTCGGAGGGAGGCAATCGACGCCAGCCGGAGGCTTTACACGATTCCGCGAAAAGAAGTTGAAGAAGCCATGCGGCAGCGGATGGACGGGCCGCTGGCAAAGGACAAGAAGCTGGCCAAGGATGACAAAGCAGGGAAAGCCGCCGAGGCGGGCTCCAGTCGCCTCGAGCGATCAGTGCCGGAGATAACCTCCTCCCCGCTGGAACAACCATTGGAGGAGGAGAATGCACCGGGTGAACCTGAAAAACTACGGCCGTCCGAAGTTTCTCCCGAGGCTGACGATGCAGAAATGGCGTCAAGTGTTCTGCCGGCATCCGATCCTCCAACCTTGTCCAAACCGCCCGGAATGGGTCGAGGTGGCGATGGACATAAACTGATTGTGGAGCGCATCGCCATTGAAGGCCGCAAGCTTGGCTTCAAGCCCACTAAAGAAGACGAGGTGCCGGGCGGTAGAGTGGATCTGTCCCTGACCTCGCGCCAAAGACGAATTGCTGTGGAAGTAGCTGTTCGCTCCAACACCGCCCACGAAATGGAGAACCTTACGAAGTGCCTTCGAGCGGGATTTCCCGTCGTGGTCTCCGTTTCCCCGGATCCCAACGTGCTGGACAACATCAGGGTTGCCGCCAAAAAGGCGTTCAAAGCGGATTACAAAAAACTTCGATTCCTGAGCCCGGAGCAGTTGATCCTATGGCTAACCGATTTGGCCGACGAAGATGCTAAGGAAGATTCACCTCCTGAGGAAAATACCAGAGTGGCGGCCGGACGAAAATTCCGGGTAAGACATAGCGAAGCGTCTCCCGAGGAACGTCGGAAATTGGAGGCAGAGCAGATCGAAGTGATCGCTAATTTGGTGAATCGGAATCGAAGTGAAGGCAGTTCCGCCGGGCCGGAGTGATCGGATTGCCAAGATTCAATTTGTGCGAACGCGGCTTGCTCAAAACAGTGCTGAATTCGTGGATTTTTGAAATAGTAAATCCCTGAAATCCTATATTTCAATAGACTAAATTCGCTTCTCGAATTATCTTGTCGGTATCGTGAGTGCATCCCCACAAGGCAAACGGGTTGGTATCTGGATCCGCGTCTCCACAGAAGATCAGGCTGCCGGGGAATCCCCCCAGCACCATGAATTCCGAGCCAAAAGATACGCAGAGTTCAACGGTTGGACGGTCTTGGAGACTTATGATCTTGCTGGCGTGAGCGGAAAGTCAGTCTGGCATCACCCTGAGTGCCAGCGGATGTTGAAGGACGTGAAGCGTGGCCACATCCAAGGGCTGATATTTTCCAAACTCGCCCGTTTGGCCCGGAACACGAAGGAATTGCTCGATTTTGCCCAATTCTTCGAGAGTCACAAATCCACGTTGGTTTCCATCGAAGAGAAAATCGACACGAGCACCCCAGCGGGACTGCTTTTCTACACCATGTTGGGAGCCATCGCCCAGTGGGAGCGCGAAGAGATCACCTCGCGCCTTCATGCTTCGATTGCCACGAGGGCCAAGCTGGGCCGTCCGTTGAGTGGAATGGCCCCCTATGGTTTCAAGTGGGTGAACAAAAAGCTTGAGCAGGTGCCGGAGGAGGCGGCGATCCGTAGGCAGGCCTTCGAGCTTTATCTGGAACAACGGCGCAAAGGCGTAGTAGCCCGCCTGCTCAATGAACGCGGCCATCGCACCCGAAATGGCAAAAGATTCCGAGACAATCAGGTGCATCGGATTCTAGCCTGCCCCAGCGCTCGTGGGGAATATCAAAACAACCGTTTCAAACGGACCGAAACGAGCAGCAAGGACACAAAACCAGAAAGTGAATGGGGTATGGTACCTTGTGCCCCCATCGTCACTAATGAGGTGTTTGAGCGGGTAAATCGTATTCTAGAAGAGCAGCACAAGCCCGCCAAAAAACCGGGCAAAAAGCCCGTCCACATCTTCGCCGGACTTCTTAAATGCGGGTGCGGCCACAAAATGTATGTCTATACCCGAAGTCCCAACTACACCTGCAACAAGTGCAAGAACAAGATCGGGGCAAAAGCAATGGACGAGATTTTCATCGCAGCGCTGGAGGATTCCTTTACGGACAGCGACAAGATGCTGGCTCACATCGCCTCGGCCCGCCAGAAGTTGATCGAACGGCAGCACGATCTCACTCAGGCCAAGGATCAGCTGAAGGGAGTAAAAGCCGAAAGGAGAAAGGCCTACGATCTCTACATTGCCGGAGGCATCGACATGGATCAGTTCAAAACGATAAATGACCCTTTGACCGAACGTCACAACCAACTGGCCGAGGAAGTGCCCCGGTTGGAAGGCGAACTCTCGGCCATCCAAGTCGGTGATCTCTCCGCAACTGCCATCGTGACGGAGGCCCGCAGCCTCGCCGCCCTCTGGCCGACCCTCGACACTGAGGGTAAACAACGCCTCTCCTCTTTGCTGTGTTCGGAAATCATCGTCCCGAATGATCCGGAAGCCCCCATCGACATAACCTTCACCCACACCCCTAAAAGTTCCGCCCCCGACGAAACTTTAAACTGCCTAAATTCCCCACACCACGTGGGGCCCCCGGAAGTTGCGGTAGAGCACCTTGCAGCCGCGGGTGTAAAGCCAGTGGGCCGCCAGCTTTTCACCGGTCCGCCCCACCGTATCCTTGTCAGGAATCGCCTCCCCCGCCGAAATCCAGGGTGAGTTGAGCGACCGGCTGAAACGTGCGGCGATGGTGCGGAGAAGGTCCATGCAGTTGAAGCGCGGCGAGGTGGGCGGCGGTGCCATATCCCTTGTGGCAGGCGAAGCCATACTGGGGCCATGCCGCGTCCAATTCAAGCATCCGCCGGTCCCTCACTACTTTGGCGATGATGCTCGCCGCCGCGATGCTGAGACTCAGGCAATCCCCCTTCACCACGGCCTGTTGGGGCCACGGGAAATCCCGCACCGGCAGGCCGTCGATCAGCACGACGTCCGGCGGCGGCTCTGTCAGGATCGCCACCGCCCGCCGCATCGCCAGATGAGTCGCCCGCAGGATGTTCAGCCTATCGATCTCCTCGACACTAGCCTCGGCAAAAGCCCAGCGGACCCGGGGATGGCCGGTCAGTTCCTCAAACAGTTCGTCCCGTTTGGTGGCGGTGAGTTTTTTGGAATCATTCAGCCATAGGTGTTGAAAGTCCTCCGGCAACTCCACCGCCCCCGCCATCACCGGCCCCGCCAACGGCCCCCGCCCTGCCTCATCCACCCCCACGACCACCCGGCAACCGGCTGCGCGGTGGATGGATTCAAAAACAAGGTCGGGCATGGGAAGAAGGAGGGGAAAGGGTTCAGGGTTCAGGTTTCAAGTTTGGAGGAGGCCCTGCGGCGATGAGGCGGCTTCTGCGCCAGAACAGCGCCACCATGGTGATGCCTAAAGCGCCAAGGTTCAGGAGGAAGAGCCCACGGATCTGTTTCAACTGCCAGGCGATTTCTCTTCCGGCCCACAGACTTGTCTGCTCGAATTTCCCGTGTTCACTGCGCTTTGCGATGTCCTCTTCGGAAGGCGTGTAGGTTTCCATGGATCCATCGTCCTTCCGCCATTCGGTATGGATCCCGAATACTTGATAGGTGGACAATGCCGTAAGTTTTCTGGTTCCCTCACTGGGGCCATTCAGGGCCGCTTCCTTAAATTTACTGACAGCCTCGGTCTTCTTCGCCTCATCATCTGCTTGTTTTGCAGTCACGCGCGAAAGCATCGGAATCATCACCGCTTGAAAAGCGAGGTTCGATACCAAGGGGATCAACGCGAAAATCAGGTGTCCCCAGGAAATCCGCAGCCGATCGCCAGTGGGAGACCGGGTCAAGGCAGCCATGGCGGCAAAGGGAACTAAAACCGCTACGAGCAATGCGCCGCCCCATTGAACGCCTGCCGAGCCCAGAACCTCGGGCACCAATTTTTTGCCAATTAAGGGAATGAGCCACGCCGCCGCGACAAGATAGATTAAAGTGGATGAAGAAAACTTCGGCATGCCCGGGTTCAGCCTTCCCAATACTGCAACGACAGAAGGGTGGTATCAAAAAAATCACTGACGGACACCGTGGCTGCGTGCTGACATAAAAAATCCGCACGCCCCGGGAACAGGCGTGCGGATTTGAAACTGTTGGAGACGTGGAAGCGTTCTTGCTTACTTATTGCGGGGAGCTTCCTTGACGGTCACAGCGTCCTTGCCGACGCGGTTGCGGAGGTAGTTCAGCTTGGCCCGGCGGACCTGTCCGCGCTTGGTGACTTCGATCCTGGAAATGAGGGGGCTGTGGATGGGGTAAACGCGTTCCACGCCTTCGCCGTAGCTGAGCTTGCGGACGGTGATGGACTGGCTCTTGGAGAGTCCGCTCTTGCCGATGATGATGCCGGCAAAAATCTGGATGCGCTCCTTGCCGCCTTCCACGACCCGGTTATGGACTTTGACTGTATCACCGACATTCAGTTCGGTGGTATCGGACTTCATCTGCTCGCGGTGGATCTTCTGGAGGATATTCATGGCGGTGCGGTGCCTAGAGACTAAAAATCCCGCCTTCGGATCAGGCAGGAGGTCCCGGGACGGGAGGCGGGAAGTAAGCGAGCCCCGCCGGGGACGCAACGGAAATCTTGGGTTTTCGAAGGATTCGCCCTCGTGGACGCCTGGGGAGATTTCTTCCGCGTGCGGCTGGATGGGAATGGAGACCAGCAAGTGGCCAACCCGGATCCTGACCAAGCCGCCAACGGAAGGCCGACCCTGCCGCACCGCGTGATCGTGTGGTCGCCCGGCAAGGATGGGAAGGAAGAGACGTGAGAGGACAATCTGAGGAGTTGGGATTGATGACAGGAGCACGGCCGGCAGGTGCTGGGAGCGCCGTGCGTCCCGCCGGCCCCGGCGGCCCTCGCAATGGTTGCGAAAACAGCCGCGTTGCCGGTGCTTCGGGGCCGGCGGGACGCTCGGCGCTCCCAGCGGGGGGCTTCCAGCGGGTGCTTTCGGAGGGGTGCTCTAGATGGTTAATCCCCCCGCATTTTTGGTTCCATCGCCCCAATCAATTTCCTATAAGGATTTACATGGAGCGTCGTCCTGGCTTGGAAAATACTCACTTGGGGCCTGGTTCACAAGACGACTGCAGGCGCAAGCCGCTATTCACCTGGGTGAGCTGGTTGTTGTGGGGCGTTATTCTCCTGATCCTGCTGATGGGGATCCGACCGCGATGGTTATTCGGCTATCCTTCGGCGATCCGAATGAAGAAGGAGGCCGGGATCATGTCCATGTCCTTTGCGGAGGGCGTCGAACAATTTTACGCCGAGTATTCCCGTCTCCCGATGCCCAATGGGCAAAAGTCAGGAAAAGCGGATCTGGATTCGGATACCTCGTTCCCCGATGGCCTGGTCCGAGTGCTCATAGGCAAGGAGCCCAATGATGTGGGAAAACAGAATCCCAGCGATATCGATTTTATTGAAGGAATCAAAGCGGCGGCTTCCAATGTAAAAATCGGCGTTTTCTCCAAACGCCTCCCGTGGTCCAACGGCCTGATCTATGAGAATGAAGAATACGCCCTCGTGGACTCCTGGGGGAATTTTTACCGCGTGCGGCTGGATGGGGATGGGGACCATCAAGTAGCCAATCCGGATCCGGAGCAAGCCGCCAACGGAAGGCCGACGCTGCCGCTACGCGTCATCGTATGGTCCCCCGGCAAGGACGGGAAAGAAGGGACTTGGGAGGACAATCTCAGGAGTTGGGAGTGATGACAGGAGCACGGCCGGCAAGTGCTGGGAGCGCCGCGCGTCCCGCCGGCCCCGGCGGCCTTGCGGATATCCTCAAAGCCATGGGGGCGCTGCCATTGCTCTGGGAGCGTTGCCCTTGGGGCCGGCGGGACGCGCGGCGCTCCCAGCGAGGGGACTTCCGGGATGGGGGAAATTGCGTTTGCGGCGGGGCGGGAAAAGTCGTAGTTGGGGGATGATCGAGATTCTGGAATCAGAAGATATCCGGCGTCGGGCCTTGCCGATCAGCGTGGCGACATGGCATTGGATGGTGGAGCACGACATGGTGCCGCGCCGGGCGGAATTGATTCGGGGAGTGATCGTTGAGAAAATGAGCAAAAGCAGTTTTCACGAATTTCTCGTTCAGGAATTGTTTCTCATCCTGACGCAGGCGGGTTGGGAGGATTGTCTGATCCGCAAGGAAGGGCCGCTGACTTTGGCGGATTCGGAGCCGGAGCCGGACCTTTCTATTGTTAGGGGGACGAATGCCAACTACCGGGAGGGCCACCCGCGCACAGCTATGCTGGTGGTGGAGGTGGCGGTTTCGAGTGAGTCGTCCGACCGGGAGTTGGTGAAGGCCTATGCGGAGGCGGGAGTGGCCGAGTGCTGGCTGGTGGTGGCCAAACGCAAGGAGATAGAGCGTTACACGGAACCTTCGGGTGGAACCTATAACCAATGCAGATTGTTTGCTGAGGGAGAAAAACTGACTTCGGAAATCCAGACAGGGGTAACGGTGACGGTGGAGTTGGATCGCTTGTTTGGGAAAGCTTGAGCCGGAAATGCGGTCGGGGGTGGATTGGGAGGACGGTTTCTCCGTCTCCTTATGGCGGCAATACAAACGCGGGATGGAAGGCTGGCGGACCCGTTGTGTGTAAAAACGAACGGACTGGCTTGATTCAGCTGCGGGCGCGGGGTTTAGCGTCGGCTCGCGTCGTTCTGGAGATCACGGCAGGGCCGGCACTCACGGTGCTTCGGGGCCGGCGGGACGCACGGCGCTCCCAGCGGGGGGCCCTCCCAGCGGGGGGCGCTTCCAGCTCAGACGAGCAATTCCGCGATCTGCACGGCATTCAGGGCGGCTCCTTTGAGGAGTTGGTCACCGACCACCCAGAAGGCAAGTCCATTGTCGAGAGCGCAATCCTGACGGATGCGGCCGACGGCGCAGTTGTCGCGGCCGGCGATGTCGAGGGCCAGGGGATATTGTTTGAGGGCAGGGTCATCAATGACGTCGAGGCCGGCGGCATTTTCGAGGATGGCGCGGGCGGCGGCAGCGGAGATGGGCTTTTCGAATTCCGCGCTGATAGCGATGCTGTGGCTGCGGAAGACGGGGATGCGCACGCAGGTCACGCTGGCTTTGAAAGCCGGGTGGTGCATGATCTTGCGGCCTTCGTTTTCCATTTTCATCTCCTCCTTGGTGTAGCCGGAGTCGAGGAAGCTGTCGACGTGCGGCAGGGCGTTGAAGGCGATCTGATGCGGATAAACACTGGGCGGGGTGCTCAGTTTGGCGTCGTCCCAGGCGCGGGCTTCGGCGGCCCACGCGCGGGATTGCTGGGCGAGTTCCTCAATGGCCTGTGCCCCGGTGCCGCTGACGGCTTGGTAGGTGCTGGCAAATACACGTTTCACCCCGAACGCCTGATGCAGCGGGTAGAGGGCCATCAGGGCGATGGCGGTGCTGCAGTTTGGATTGGCGATGATACCGCGATGGGTTTTGGCATCGGCGGCGTTGATCTCGGGAACCACCAGCGGGACGCTGTCGTCCATGCGGAAGGCGGAGGAATTGTCCACGACCACCGCCCCGGCCTTGACGGCGTGGGGGGCGAAGTCGCGGGAAATGCCGCCGCCCGCACTGAAGAGGGCGATGTTTACCCCGGCAAAGGCCCCGGGTGTGAGTTCCTTGATGGTGTGCTCCTGTCCGCGGAAGGTCAGTTTTTTCCCGGCGCTGCGGGCACTGGCGAGCAGGGAGAGTTGGCCGACGGGGAAGTTCCGGCGTTCCAGACAGCGCAGCATTTCGATGCCGACAGCACCGGTAGCTCCAACAATGGCGACGTGTGGGGAGGACATGGGGAGAAAATGAATTTGAACAGAAGGACAGGAAGGACAGGAAGAGGAACCGCTTGCGGTAAGATGTTAACTTGAAGGATCAAACAAAGGAGCCTGGACACTTGACCTTTTTTGTGTCCTTTGTGCTCTTCTGTTCATATTATCCGCATCCCAAAAACAAAAAAACCCTCTGCTCCCCTCGACGGGAAACAGAGGGCTGAAAGGGAATAAAAGGACTAGACCTTCTTCTTGAGGAAGGGGAGGCCGGTGCGCTCATTCTCCACCACTGTGTAGCCATCCGGGCACTCGGCAGCAGCACCGTCGGCGGAACCGGAAAAATAGAACAGTTTGGTCACCTTGCCATCCGCACGGGGTGTTTCGCGGATGTGGAGGTAGTAGGTTTTGGACGATTTTTTGGAGACAACGCTGAAGGCCATGGTTTTGAGGAAGCGGGGAACCGCAGTTGGTGGTTGGAGGATTAGAGGGGTGTGAGAAAGAAAGATCTCGCAGGAAAGTCCTACAGGAGTCCAGCTTTTTTCAAAACATTGAAGGCCCCGTTCTTATTCATGGTCTTGAGGGACCGGGCGGTGAGCTTCAGTTTCACGTAGGTATTCAGTTCAGGGACCCAGATGCGCTTGTCGCGCAGGTTGGGAGTGAAGGTGCGGTTGACCTTTTTGACGTGATTGAGACCGATCCCGCCTTCTTTCTTGGCTTTACCGCTGTGATGGATGCGGCGACCGCGGAATGGCTTGGCTCCGGAGATGACACAAATTCTGGACATAAGGCTTGGTTTTTCTGGAAAATTGAAGACTGCGGGAAGGGGGCAGTGTCTTTAGCCCTGATTCGGCCGGGGTCAAGGGATTTGGCTTCTTACGGGGAAAAAGTTTGAGGGGCTGATGGGCTGGGAACTGGCCGCGACAGAACGCAGAGACCCCAAAAAGAAGCAAGGCCTCCGCAGGGAAACCACGGAGGCCTCGGCTGTTTCCGCAATTCTCTGGGATCTTTGCGTTCTGTCGCGGCCAACCCCGGCCTCATGGGCAGTTTTGCTGCCCTGCCCCTATTTGGCGGGAGCCAAGCTGGCGGCTTTCTCGATCAATTGGAGGAATTCTCCCCGGAAGCCGTCGGGATCGGGCCCCTTGGAGCCGGCGGCCAAGGTCCGGATGGTCTCCCAGGAGAGGTCCCCGGCATGGGCACTGCCTTTGAGGAGGAGCCCGTAACCCGCCACCGCAGCGGTCCACCGGAAGTTGGCACTGGCGGCCGCCCAAGCGGTGCCCGGGTCTTTGACGGGCACTTCGATGAGCTGGCTGGGGGCCGTGCCTTCCGGCTGCTGGTAGCGCAGTTTGACGGTGAGAAGTTCTCCGGTGGCCGCTTGAGGCGTCAGGACGGAGGGTGGGGTCACCGGCGCGGGCGGAGGGGTTTGGTATTTCAAAGGATCGGCGGTGGTCACCGCCGGAGAAACCAGGCTGGTGGGGACGATTTCATACAACGCGGTGACGCTATGCCCGGCTCCGATTTCCCCGGCGTCCTTGGTGTCATCATTAAAATCCTTGTTGGCGAGGGCGCGGTTTTCATAACCGAGCAGGCGGTAGCGGGCGACCTGGGCGGGATTGAACTCGACTTGGATTTTGACGTCTTTGGCAATGGTGACGAGAGTGCCCTGAAGCTGGGTGACAAGGGCACGGCGGGCTTCGCTCAGGCTGTCTATGTAGGCGTAGTTGCCGTTACCCTTGTCGGCGAGGAGTTCGGCCGTGGTGTCCTTCAGGTTGTCGCTGCCGTAAGCCAGGACGCTCAGATAAACTCCGGATTTCGCTTCGCGGGTGATGAACGACTGCAAATCGTCCTGGCTGGTGAGGCCGACGTTGAAGTCGCCGTCCGTGGCGAGAATGACCCGGTTCACCCCGCCGGCCACAAAACGGGCCCGGGCCTGTTGATAGGCAGTGGTGATGCCGCCGGAGCCATTGGTGCTGCCGCCGGAAGCCAGGGCATCAATGGCTGCGGCGATGGTGGCCCGCTGGCTGACAGGCGTGGCCGGGAGCTTGAGTTCGCTCTCCCCGGCATAGGTGACCAGGGTGACGTGGTCGCGCGGCTCCAGCTGGGCGAGCAAGAGTTGCAGGCTTTGCTGGACCAGGGGCAGTTTGTTGGGCTGGGCCATCGAGCCGGAGGTGTCCACGAGGAACACCAGATTGGCCGGTCCCCGCGATTCGGAGGCGGGGACTTTGCCTTTCAGGGCCACCCTGACCAGCCGATGCTCCGGTTTCCACGGCGCCGAGGCGGTCTCGACCTGCACGGCAAACGGTTTGCCATCGGCGGGCGGGGCGTCGTCCATGGGGAAATAATTGATCATTTCCTCCAGCCGCACCGCTTCGGCCGGCGGGCGCTGGCCTTCATTGAGATGGCGGCGCACGATGGCATAGGAGGCGGTGTCCACGTCGATGCTGAAGGTGCTGAGTGGCTGCTCCGCGACGGGGAGGAATTGGTTTTCCGGCAGGCTACGGTGCGATTCTGCCGAGGCGGAAAGTTCAGCTTCCGGAGTGTTTCCAAAATTGTATTTCACGCGGAATCGAAAAAACTCACCGCTATCCGAACCCGTCTCCACGTTGCTATAAAATGAAGGTTGGTAGGCGGCCGGAACATCTCCTCGTCCGTTGCTTGGAAGACTAAGGGCAACAGCAGATCGGAGGATCGGGTTTTCGGCGATTAGTGGCCCGCCGGCGGCAGGTCCTGCCGGGGCTACGGGATTTAAACCGGGCACTGTGCCGGGGTCAGTCCGGTAATACCAAGGATCGGATTTCCGCGCAGCAGATCCTCCAATCTGATAGTTCAGTTCTTCTCCCCATGGATTCAGGATACGGGCATCCGCAGGTGCTGACGGTTTCCCGGGCACCGGTGTCACCCAGAGGTTATCCACGTCATTAAGCATGGTAATCCGGGTGTGATCGCGTGACGCGCGTAGGTAGTTATTCATTTCCCTCTCCGCCTTCTCAAGCATTCGGCGAGCGGCCGTGTTCGTGGGATTCAGGGCCAGCACACGGTTAAAATGCTCTTCTGCCTCAGTGAATTGACCTAGATCGTAATAGCCCAGCCCCGTCCGGAAAAGCCGCCGAATTTCATCCTGGGGGGCGGAGGGAGCCGGAGAATCCCCCTGGGAGTTCCGCACGACCGGGTCGCCGGAGGGCCGGGAACGACGGCTTTGGGAAAAGACTCCGAGCATGACGGCAAAACACGCTGCGGCCGCCAGTGAAGGCATCCAGAGGGAAACGCGGCGGGGAGCCGCCTCGCGGGCGGCGGTCAGCAATTGAGCCCGGGCGGTCTCCGGAAGTTGCAGCGGCACGACCCGGGCTGCGGGGACCCGGAGTCCGGACTCGAGCAGGGCGCAGAAGGCGCGGGTCGCTTCCGCTTCGGATCGGAGCTGAGGGTCAGCGGCGGTTTCCGTCAGGAAAGCGGAAGCGTCAGGAGGGGACAGTTCATCCACGGCCCAGGCGGTGAGGCGGGCTTCGGCTTGTTGGGCAGCAGTGGGTTCAAAAGGAGCGTTCATGGCGGCGGGCAGGTGAAATGGGTCGGATAAAAAACTAACATGAAACGGGCAGCAGGGGTCCGGCGGTTTCGAGCCGTTGCCAGTCGTGGCGGAGGGTGGTGACGGCCTGGTGGAGCAGCCAGCCGACATTGGCGGTGAAGAGCCCGGTGGCGGCGGCGATGTCGCGGTAGGCGAGACCGGTTTCAAATTTCAGCCTGACCACCTCCTGTTGGTTGGCAGGCAGGGAGGCCATGAGGCGACGGAGGTCGCGGGCGGTTTCTTTTTCCGTCAGAGCTTCATCCGGCGCGGGAGAGAGCGAGGGGGCATCGGCCTGGCCGAAGGCAGTGAGGGAATCCATGGGCGGATGGCGTTGGGATTTTCGGTGCAGATCCGTCAGGATGTGGCGGCAAGTGGTGAAGAGCCAGGGGGCGAGCGATTCCAGATCGCCCGCCGGGCCGTGGCGGAGGAAGCGGAGCAGGGTTTCCTGCACGGCGTCCTGGGCGGTGCCGTAGTCTCCGCAGCGGACGAGGGCATAACCGATCAGGGGGCGCTCGAAGCGGTCGAGCACGGAGGCGAGGCGGTCGGCAGGGGAAGACATGACAGGTGACTGACCGGCATCACGATGGCGGCAGGAAATCCCTGGAAGATTCCGTATTTTTTCCCGGAAGTCGCTCCGGAAAGCTAGCTCGACGCCCGGCAGTCTCCATCCAATTCGCCCTTATGGAACGCGCCGATGGCGCTCACGGTAGGGTGGGGCCGGGTTGCCTGGGGTTGAAACCCCAGGCAGTCATGTGACGCGCCCTTGGCGCTGGCGCTGGCCCTTGGCGGCGAGCCGCTTACCGCTGCCCACTGATCGCTGACCGCCAAGCCCCGACCGCTTCCCTCCGGCGTCCCATTCCAGCCGGTCAGCGGGGAGGAAGGGGGAACTTGCCCAGCATTTGAACGATCAGCGTCAGACGCGTATCCGTGAGGCTTCCTGACAGACGTCAAGGCCGGGACGGCCTTGTTACAACGGCAGAGGTTTGGCGGCGAGGTGGGCGGCCATGGCTTCGGTCCAGGGACGGGGCGTCAGGCCGGTGAGTCGGGTGAATTTGCCGGTGTCGAGGGCCGACTGCCCTGGGCGGCGGGCGGTCAGGCCGGGCAGGCTGGAGAGCGGGACGGGCGTGGCTATGGTGGTGCGCAGCGGCCACCCCAGGGCCACAGCTTCATCAAGGACACCCTGGGCGTATTCCTGCCAAGTGCAGGCGGGTCCGTTCACCAGATGGACCAGACCGGCCTGAGGCAAGGGCAGCAGGGCTTCCACCCAGCCAGGGACATCCTCGCTGAAAGTGGGGGAACCTATTTTGTCCGAGACCACCCTGACTTCGTCGTGATGCACCGCTTGCTGGAGGACCCATTCGGGAAAAGCGTCGCGCCCCGGACCGAAGAGCCATGCCAGCCGCAGGATGAGATGATGGGGGGAAGCGGCGGCCACGCGTTGTTCGCCCTCCCACTTTGACCGGCCATAAGTATTCAGCGGACCGGCCGGATCTGTTTCCTGCCATGGCCGGGTCCGTTCGCCATCAAAAACATAGTCGGTGCTGAAGTGCACCATGCGGGCACCCCGGGCGGCGCAAAGGTCAGCGAGGAGGCCGGGGGCCTTGGCATTCACGGCGGTGGCCAGCTCCGGCTGCACTTCGGCATCATCGACCTGGGTGTAGGCGGCCGCGTTGATCAGGAGATCGAATTCCGCGCGTTCCAGCGCCCCGGTGATCTGGCCGGGCTGGGTGAGGTTGACTTCCGCCCGGGGGAATTCCGTCAGGACAAACTCCGGCCGGCCGGCCCAGGCCCGGCGGAAGGCGGCACCGAGCCGGCCACTGCCGCCCAGCAACACCACGCGGCAGGGCGCGTCGGCAGAGCAGGCAGGCGGGGAGGAATCGGACATGGGAGCGGGGTCTCTCGCCGGGAAAGCGGCGCGGGGCAAAGGAAAACGCGGGCGTATTTCCCATGTTGCACGCGGCGGGGCCTGTCCTATTCTTGAGGGAATTCCCTACCCCCTCCTAACATGATCCAGCCAGCCCCCGTCATCACTGCCTACGTCAAAACCTTCTGCGGATGGAGCGAAGGCGTCCGTGCCATCATGCGCAAGTATGACCTCGCTTTTGAGGAAAAGGACATCATCAAAAATCCCGCCTTCCGCTGGGAAATGGAGCAAAAAAGCGGCCAGCCCCTCAGCCCCTGTGTGGTGGTGAATGGCGAAATGCTGGCCGATGTCAGCGGCGAGGAGGTGGAGCGCTATCTGGTGGCCAAGGGTCTTGTCGGCAATGCGGAAAAGGAAGCGGATGCCCCGATTGATTCTGCCTGCACAGCCGAAGCCCATGCCGCCATGGCCGCCGGAGAAGTGCCGGGGGCAAAGATCAAATTTGTGTGAGGAAGACCGTGCGGCGCAAAGGGAACGGGCAATAGGGCCTATGGGACTTATATGGCCAATAGGACCTATGGAATACTGCTGACCCCGCTGACCGCTCTGAATCCTGCAAAACACCCTGTCGCCCATGATGTCCCGCATTTTACTCAATGCCTGCCTCGCTCTGGCGGCGGCCGGGCTTTCTCTGATCGCGCCCTGTGCCCGGGCCCAGGAATTCAGCATTCCGCCGGCAACCGCGCAGAAGATCGGCCAGCGCATCTGGAAAAACGAATGCGGCGGCACGGTGGCCGGGTTGACCAGTTGGAACAAAGGCGAGGCCTTTGGGTCGTTTGGCATCGGCCACTTCATCTGGTATCCCAAAGGTGGCCGCCGCACTTATGAAGAAAGTTTCCCCGGCCTTGCCGCCTTTCTGGTGTCGCGCGGCGTGCCGGTCCCGGCCTGGATCCGCTCGCGCGACTGCCCATGGCCAGACCGCACGGCCTTCATGGCCGCAATCAACTCCCGCCAGATGGGGGAACTCCGTGCCTTGCTGGCGGATACCATCGCGTTACAGGGGGAATTCGCCGCCCAGCGCAGCATCCGGAGCCTGCCCAAGATCCTTGCGGCGGCCCCGCCTGACCAAAGGGCTCTGATCGAAGGCCGGTTCAAGGCTCTGGCGGCCAGCGGGGACGGACTTTATTGCCTGATGGACTATGTGAATTTCAAAGGGGAAGGCACCAATCCGGCGGAACGATATCAGGGCACGGGCTGGGGCCTGTTGCAGGTGCTGCAGAACATGCGTGGCACCCCCGGACCTGCCGCCGCCCCGGCGGAGTTTGCCATGGCCGCGCGAACCACCCTCGACCGCCGGATCCAGCTGGCGCCCAAACCCGAAGGGCAATGGCGCGCCGGCTGGTTCAACCGCTGTGCCAGCTATGGCCGGGGATTGTGAGTTCGTGGTTGGGGGTGCCTCCTGCAAACCAGTCCTGAAGGCACGCGGACTTCCCATCTTGTCCCTTGCCATCGTGACAACTGCGTGTTTTTTGGGTCTGTCCCCAAGACAAGCCGGTGTGGCGGAATGGTAGACGCGGCGGACTCAAAATCCGTTGCCCTTTAAAGGCGTGTAGGTTCGAGTCCTATCGCCGGTAGTCTGGGACTTTTCCTTGCCGGGGCCGGGCCGGAGGATTTCCGGCTGGTGTGGCTGGTGGCTCTGTGGCATGCACGCCGCGCTTTTTCTTTTCCATGCCTGCTCCCGCCTCCTTTTCCCTCAAGGCTCCGGCCAAAATCAATCTCTGGCTCAAGGTGCTCGGCCGGCGGGACGATGGGTTCCATGCCGTGGAAACCCGCATGGCCCCCTTGGCACTGGCCGATGAACTGACCCTGCAAGGAACCCCAGACGCCCCGGACGGCACGGTCCTTTTTACCTGCGATGATCCCACGGTGCCCGGGGATGAATCCAACCTGGTGATGAAGGCCCTCCGTGCCCTTGAACCGGTTACCGGTCTCCTGCCCGCCATGCGGCTGCATCTTGCCAAAGCGATCCCCCACGGTGCCGGTCTGGGAGGCGGCAGCAGCGATGCCGCCGCTGCCCTGCGTCTTATACAACATGCTTTCCGGCCGGATTTGCCGGAGGCCGTGCTCCGGAAAGCCGCTGCAGGCGTCGGCTCGGATGTGCCTTTTTTTCTCGATGGAGGAGTGGCCGATGCCACCGGGCGGGGCGAAATCGTGAGCCCGGTGCCGGAATTCACCGCGACTCCCCCGGTCCTCCTGGTGAAATTGCCCTTTGGGGTTTCGACTCCATGGGCCTACCGGCAATGGCAAAACTCCATGGAAGTGCCAAGCTTGCCTTATGCCCCCCAATCCACCCCGTGGGGACTGCTTCAGAACGGCCTCGAGCGCCCAGTTTTTGAAAAATACCAGGTGCTCGGCCACCTGAAGCGGAGGCTGTTGGAAAACCCGGGGGTGGTGGCAGCCTTGATGTCGGGCAGTGGCTCCACAGTGTTTGCCTTTTTGAAAGAATCTGCAGACCGGGCGGCCCTTGAAGCCGCGGTCCATGAAGAGGTTGGACGCGAAGTCAGGCTGTGGTGGACCCGCCTTGATCCCCACCGTCAATCTATCCAAAAAGTCGCCGCCTTGCCGGACCCGGATGCAAGAAGCGTTGCGCTTTGACAGGGAAAGCTGTTACTTCGCGATTCATCCCCCCTTCCCCCTCCCTCGTCCCCCATGTCTCTTTCTCCCGCCACTCCGGACTGGATGGTGCTGCAATGCCCCGCTTGCAGCCGACGCATGAAAGTCCAGCGCCACATCGCCCAGGAGTCGCGTCTGCTTTGCCCGCACTGCCAGTCGCTGGTTCCCCACGAGGAGGAAGCTCCTCCTGCTATTGCTGCTCCCCCTGCTGCTGGTGGTGCGGCGGCGTCTCCTCACTTCAGCCCTTCACCGCTGCCCCCGCGGCCAACCCCCGACCGCGGGGCCTTTCCCCTGCGGGAAAGCGTTGTGATGCAGGCCCATCTGCTGCCCACCGGCACACCCGCCCCCCCACCGCCATCGCCACCACGCGAAGACAGCCATTTGCCTTCCGCCTCCCGCTCGGCCCATCCGGAATTCCAGGGTAACCTGCCCGCCGCGAACGACGCAGATCCCGATGACCAGGATGAGGATGAGACCCACGACGGTGTGCCCCCCTCAGAACGCCGCCGCGCCAAAGTCAAAAAGCGCCGCAGCAAACGCTCGTCCACTCCACGTTACCTTGAACTGGCCGATTGGGACCAAACCGATCTCAAGGAACTGCCTGAAGCTGAAATTGCGGCCGACATCTGGGAGGATGCCCGCCCCTTGCCGGAGGATGTTTTGCCGCAAGACGAGGAAAATGATTATGTGGTGGAAACGGTCGATGACGGGGAAGGGCAAACCCGCACCACCAAAAAGCGGGTGCGCCGCCGCCGGCTCCTGCTGGGGGCCCGTCTGTTTTTCCTGCGTCTGACCTCGCTCTCCCGCCACGCCACCGCCGGTCTGGCCCTCCTCGTGGCCGGGATCGCCGTCTATGGCGTTTATGTTTTCCGCCAAAAATACCAGGCCCCCGTGCTGCCCCCGGACCCCGATCTGATCATCGACCGATCCGTGCTTACGCGAAGTGATGAACTCGCAGCAGAACAGGTGATCCGTGATTTTCTCGCCGCCGATGGCATCGAGGCCAAACTCGCCTTCGTCCGGCAACCGAACCGGGTCCGCCGCCTGATGGAGAAGTGGTATCGGGGGGAGCGCACCGCCGGCCCCCTGCAGGCGGGGGAACCCACCCTGCGGGGCAAAAAGGGCGGTGAACCCGGCAGTGTGGGCTATTACGTCCTGATGGCCCTGCCCGTCTTTGTGCCGGATCCGATCAATCCCGGCAGCACCTACGAGGAAATGACTTTTTTTGCAGTCGAGGAAATCAGGAATGGCCCTGACAGCACCTATCTGGTGGACTGGGAGACTTCCACTGGGTATCAGGAACTGCCATTGGAGACATTCAAGGCCACCATGCCTCCCAACCCCTATCCCTTCCGCATCTTCATGAAGGCCGAAGAATACTACAACCATGGCTTCTCCGAACTGGAATGGCAATCCGTGACCCTTTATTATCCCGGCCGGAATTTTCAACTCTACGGCTACATCAACCGGACCACTCTGGAAGGCCGCGCCATGCTGCCCCTGGTGGAAAACGGCAACAGCGCCGGTATCATCGCCGAACTGGCCTATCCCCCCGATGCCGTCTCGCGGGAACAGGTGATCGTCAAACGCATGCTGCATCCCTCATGGTTCTATGCCACTGAAAAGGAAGCCGCCGCATGGGCAGACTTCGCCGAACCCTCTTCCCCTAACTGACCCCGCCCCCCCTTTCCGCGATGGCCAAAGCACGCCGCAATCCCCCTGCCCCGCAACCGGACCAGTCCCGCAGCATGGCCATTCCTCAGGATTCCACCGCTGCCAACCCCGGTGGCGATGAGCCCGCCCCGGAGGAGGAACCGGAGGTTTCCCCGGCCCCGGAAGGCGAAACCGTGGACCTGGAACCGGACTCCAGTGACGCCTCTGCACCAGAGGCAGAAGATCAGCCCGGACTGTCCCTGCCAGATCCGGCCAAGCCGGCCCCGCGCGCCAGCAAAGCCGATGCCTTTGAGCAGAATCCACTCTCCGCCGTCCCCCATGCTGCTCCGCTGTCGCGCAGCGAACTGGATCAATTGGACGACGGCACCCGGGTGCGCGAAGCCCTCCGCAGCGTGATCGAACAGGGAGACAGCGTAAAGGAGGCAGCGCGCGAATGGCATGTCGCGCCCAGTTCCATCGCCGAGTGGCGGGCCCGCTATCAGGATCTGCTGAATCAGCAACCAGCCACTCCCCTGATGGAGGACTACGTCCTGCCAGCGGACGCCGGCTTGACTTACATCCCGGAGGCGGCCCGCGAAATCTTCACCGAAAACTGGGATCGCCTCGTTACCGAAACCGAGGCTACTGCGGCAGATTTCCAGCAAAGCCCCACCCAAATCTTTCTCCAGACTTCTCCCGTCACCGCATGGCTTTTCCCGGACGGGCAATTGGACCGGGGTATCCTCACCGGGGTGGCCAGCGTTATCGTGGGGCTCGGCCTGCTGGTTTCTTTTCTGATGGCCGACCACAAAATCCCGGACGCGGCGGCCCTGCCCGAACCGGCCCCCCGGGATGACCTTGTCATCGGGGAAGCGGCGGCCGTCGCCCAGTCATTTTTTGCCGCGCCCACGTGGCAGGAACGCCTTGAATTTGTGCGTCAGCCGGAGGCGGTGCGCGGCATGATGGAAGCCTACTACAAGGAATTTCCGGACGGTCCCATTTCCGATGCGGCCCTCACCCTTGCCTGGCCCTCCCGGCATGTGGTGAATCTCAGCTTCGACATACCGTCCCGGAACCGGAGTCATTTCCTCTGCGTGGTCCAGTCCAAAGGCCGCTATGTGGTGGACTGGGAAAGTTCCTCGCTCTACCAGGAAACCCTGCTGGCCCGCCTGCGCGAGGCCCGTTCACCCGAACCCACCCGGATTGCGGTGACCGTGCGCAAGGAAACCGCCAAGGAATACTACAACTATTTCTTCAGCGACGCCCAGCAATGGGTTTGTTATCAACTGGGCTATCCCGGGCTGAATCTGAACTTGTTCGGTTATGCGAGGGCGGACTCCAGCGATGCCCTGACGCTGGATGCCATGCTGGGCATCGTGGACCAGCATGCTGTGGTTATGGAGGTGAGGTTCCCGCCCGGGGCCGTCTCCAACAACCAGGTGGAAATCGTCAATGTGCTCCGCAACGAATGGGTGCCGGATGATCTCTGAAGTTCCGCTGGCCCGCTCATTCAAAGCGCCCTGACCTCCACCCAGGTGGAAGCCTCCTGCCCGGAGGATTCATCACGGGCGGTTAGTTCATGCCGCCCCGGCACCAGCCATGCCGTGGCCCCCTCAATCTGCAGGGTGGAAGAGGTCCAGCGCACCGCCGCCGAACCTGGGCTCACCCGGAGAGTCAGGGCCCGCCCCCCATTCGGCAAATCCGGATCCAGCAGCACCGCAGTGCCTGGCAACGGGCTGGCGATGCGCCACACCGCCGGTGTGCGGCCCGCCGGAGCCGCCACCACGGCAGCTCCCAAATAATTGTCAGGCCCCGCCAGCCAGGCGGCATATTCGGGATTCAGTTGCACCCGGCCGGCTCCATCATACTGGCCGGGTCCGGCGGGCTCAGGCGCAAGGTCGCGCCGGAATTTTTCCAGCACCCCGGGGCGCTGGCCCGCCCACTCTGCGGGCGGCGGCCGGCCCGTCAGCGGATCCACCGTGACCTCAACAATGGAGGGAGGCCGCTCATACCATGGCACGGGATCCCGGGCTTCCAACCAATTGAAAATGTCCCGGAATACGGGAGCCGCCCCGGTCACCCCGCTGACCCCGCGCATCGGGGAACTGTCAAAATTGCCCACCCACACCCCTACCGTCCAGACCGGATTATATCCAATCGCCCAGTTGTCCCGGTAGTCGGTGCTGGTCCCGGTTTTCACCGCACAGGGAAAGCTGAGGCGGAGCGCGGAGACGGTGCCGAAAGTCCGGGCGCGGGCGTGGTTGTCGGACAGAATATCTGCCAGGAGCCAACAGGCATCCGGGTCGTAGAGCTGCTGGCCGGATTCTTCCCCCGCCGCCGGAGTCAGACGCATGGGCAGCACACGGCCCATCCTGGCCAGGGTGCTGTAGGCCGCAGTCAGTTCCAGCAGGGAAACCTCCCCTCCGCCAATGGTTAGACCCAGCCCGTAGGCCGCAGGCGGTTTGGTCAGGGTGGTCAGTCCCGCTGCCTGCAGACTGGCCACCAGCGCTTCCGGTCCGCCATGGGATTCCAGGAGCCGGACCGCACTCAAATTCAAACTGTTGGCAAGGGCGGTGCGCAGGGAAACGGGTCCTGCCGCCCGGTGGTGATAGTTCTGGGGACGGTATAGTCCGGTTTCAGTCATGTATTCCACCGGCAGGTCCGGTAGAATGCTGGCCGGGCTGAGGTCGCGGGACAAAGCCAGCAGATAGGTGAATGGCTTGAGCGCGGAACCGGGCGAGCGGCGGGCCACCGCTCCATTCACCTGGCCCCCGGACGCGTCATGATAGTCCCGGCTGCCAACAAGGGCGCGCACTTCGCCCGTGGCATTGTGAATCACCACCACCGCCCCCTGCTGCACGTTATGGGTGGCCAGTCGGCTTAGCCGGTCGGTCAGGCTGCGTTCGCAGAGTTCCTGCAGCCGGAGATCAAGGGAAGTGATCCCGTCTCCCTGCGGTGCTGGATCCGGCACTCGATCCAATAACATATCTACAAAATGAGGGGCAGCAAAGCTGCCGTAATGCTGCCGCAGCCGCAGTGGCTCCGCCATGGCCCGCTGCACCGACTCCCGGTCGATCGACCCGGATCCGGAGTCGCGCAGCCTGCCCAGAATCCATTGCTGGCGGGCCATGGCCCGCGAGGCATCGCGCCACGGATTGAGGCGGGAAGGTGCCTGGGGCAGACCGGCCAAAAAGGCGCACTCCGCCAGACTGCAGTCCGCCAGCGGTTTCCCAAAATACCCTTGGGCCGCTGCCGCCGGGCCCCGGTGCAGATTGCCGTATTCCAGTCTCGCAAAATACTGTTCCAGAATCCTCGTTTTGGGCCAGGTCATCTCCACCCGGCGCGCCGTCAGGATTTCGGCCAGCTTGCTGCGCAGGGTGCGGGGACGCGGCACCGCCAGTTTGACCAGTTGCTGGGTGATGGTGCTGGCTCCGGAAACCCGCCTGCCCGCCTGCATGCCATCCCGGGCGGCCCGCCCTATCGCCAGAAAGTCCACTCCACCATGCGACAGGAACCGCTGATCTTCTGCCGCCAGCGTCGCCGCCACCAGCGCCGGGGGCAGCTGTTCAAACGTCAGAGTGGCTCCTCCGCGTTGACCGTCCGCCAGCAGACGGCGCAGCGGAGTGCCCTCGCGGTCCGTCAGTTGCACTCCGGAAGGCACCGGATGGTCGAGCGCTTCCGGCCATGGCATCAGCCACGGCAGTCCAAACCAGGCCAGCAGCATGCTTCCGGTAACTGCAGCCAGCCCACAGGCGGCCCGCTTCCGCCGCAGGGGCCGCTTTGATGGGTTGGAGGCCGGTTTCACCACTTTTTTTCATAATCGCAAAAATACCATGGGACAATCCGCGAATCCGCGCCCGGCTTTTCCCAGGCAAAACAGGATCTGACATCACGACCACCCCGGCATTGCCCGCATCGGTCGCGGCCTCCACCGCCCCTTAAGCGGGAGAATGCGGAGGATTCCACCTCTTGCGTCCGTGCCCAGCCTCCTTCTCGTTGTCTCCCGCAGACATGAAGACCCCCTCCCGCGCCAAGGCCGCCGTCCCATCCAAATCCGCCCCGAAAACCGGCAAGCCCAAGGCATCGGTCTCTCACCCGGCCCCCCCGGCCCCGGCGGTTTCCACTGCCGGGGATTCCCCTGCTCCGGGAGGTGTCATTACCATCCGTGGAGTCCGCCAGAACAACCTGAAAGGCATCGATCTCGACCTTCCGCTGGGCAAGCTCAATGTCATCACCGGGCCTAGCGGCTCTGGCAAGTCCTCCCTCGCCTTCCAGACCATTTATGCAGAAGGCCAACGCCGCTATGTGGAAACGTTCTCTCCCTACACGCGGCAGTTTTTCGACCGCATGGACAAACCCCAGGTTGACGAAATCCGTGGCATCCCGCCCGCCATCGCCATCGCCCAGAGCAACACCGTCCGCACCTCCCGCTCCACCGTGGGCACCATGACGGAGATCAACGACTATCTGAAACTCTTCTTCCCCCGGCTCGCCACCGGCACATGCCCATCCTGCGGCCAGCCGGTGCAACCGGATACCCCCCAAACCGTCGCCGCCGCGGCCTTCCGCCACTTTTCCGGGAAAACTGTCCTCGTCACCCTGCCGGTCCCGGTTCCTGCCAAAACCAGCGCCGCCGACTTCTTTCCCTTTCTCCAGGCTCAGGGTTATCTGCGCGTGCTCCTCTTTGGCGAAACCCTGCGCACCGATGAGCCTGACACCTTTAAAAAGGCCGCTTTGCCTCCGGTCGTCCCCGTCATCCAGGACCGGCTCAAACTGGATCCGGCCCAGCAGGGCCGGTTCCTCGAAGCCATCGAAACCGCCTTCCACCTCGGCAAAGGCAAGCTCACCCTGATCGAGCCCGAATCAGGAAAAAACCTCTCATTCTCCAAGGGTTGGCACTGCGCTGAATGCGATCTGGACCTCCGCGAACCCACCCCGGCCCTCTTCACTTTCAACAATCCCATCGGAGCCTGCCCTCACTGCCGCGGTTTTGGCCGCACCATCGGGATCGACCTCGAACGCGCCCTTCCTGACAAATCCCTTTCCATCAAACAGGGGGTCGTCAAAGCCTTCTCCGGGGCCGTTTATGCGGACAGCCAGCGCGACCTCGAACGCAATGCCAAACGCCGCGGCCTCATCCTGACCACCCCATTCGACGACCTCCACCCCGATGACCAAAAGTGGATCATGGAAGGCGAGCCCGGCTATCAAAACGATCCCGACGGGGATTGGGACAACAGCGCATGGTATGGGGTGCGGCGGTTTTTTGACTACCTTGAAAGCAAAACCTACAAGATGCACGTGCGGGTGTTTCTCAGCCGCTTCCGCACCTACACCACCTGCCGGGTTTGTCAGGGTTCCCGCCTGCAGCCGGAAGCCCTCGCCTTCCGGGTCGCCGGCCACACCCTGCCGGAATTCCAGCAATGGCCCATCACCACCCTCACGGATTTTATCGCCGCCCTGCCGCTGCCGGAAGGCGACCATACCGCCGGCCAGCTCCAGCAGGAAATTGTCAGCCGTCTGCGCTACCTGGAAAACGTCGGCCTTGGTTATCTGAATCTCGACCGCTCCACCCGCACTCTCAGCGGCGGCGAGGTCATGCGCGTCACCCTGACGACCTGCCTCGGGGCGTCGCTGGTGAATACTCTGTTTGTGCTGGACGAACCCAGCGTCGGCCTTCACCCGCGCGACACCGGCCGCCTCATCGACGTGATGCACCATCTCCGCGACAAAGGCAATACCCTGCTGGTGGTCGAGCACGAGGAGAGCGTGATGCGCGCCGCCGACAATCTCATCGAGATCGGCCCCGGCCGCGGCGAACAGGGCGGCGAACTCGTTTTCCACGGCCCGCATTCCGAACTCCCCTCTGCCCGCCGCTCCCTCACCGCCGACTACCTGCTGGGCCGCAAGTCCATCGCCGTCCCTGACAAACGCCGCAAACCCAAACCCGGCCACGCGATCAAAATCGAACGGGCCTCGCAGAACAATCTGCAGCGCCTCGACGTCACCATCCCTCTCGGCCTCTTCTGTGCCATCACCGGCGTCTCCGGCTCCGGCAAAAGCACTCTGGTCCACGAAGTCCTCTACGAAAACCTGATCCGCAAGAAAGGCCTCAGCAGCGAGAATGAACCCGGCCGCTGCCGGGCCATCACCGGCGATGAACCCATCAGCCGGGTCATCATGGTGGACCAGTCCCCTCCCAGCCGCACCCCGCGCAGCACCCCCGCCGTTTACACCGGTGCATGGGACCATATCCGCGCCGTTTTCGCGGAAACTCAGGATGCCGTGGAGCAGGAAGTCGGCCCCGGTTATTTCTCCTTCAACAGTGGCACCGGCCGATGCGGAAGATGTCAGGGGGCCGGTTACGAAAAGGTCGAGATGCAGTTTCTCAGTGACCTCTATGTGAAGTGCCCCGAGTGCGAAGGCAAACGCTTCCGTCCCGAAGCCCTCGCCATCCGCCACCACGGCCAGAGCATCCATGACGTCCTGGAAATGACGGTCACGGAAGCCATTCCCTTCTTCCTCCGGGAAACCGACCTCAAAGCCAACAAAGCCGCCGCTGCCCTCAAAATCCTCGCCGAAGTCGGCCTCGGTTATCTCCGCCTTGGCCAGCCTCTGAATACGCTGTCTGGAGGCGAGTCCCAACGCCTCAAACTCGTCGGCCACCTGCTGGAAGGCGGCAAGGACCCTACCCTCTTCATTCTCGACGAGCCCACCACCGGCCTCCACTTCGACGACATCAACCTCCTCCTCCAAACCTTCCAGCGCCTTGTCAACGAGGGCCACAGCCTCCTTGTCATCGAACACAATCTGGAGGTCATCAAATGCGCCGACTGGGTCATCGACCTCGGCCCCGAAGCCGGAGCGCTTGGCGGTCTCCTTGTCGCCGAAGGCACCCCCGAACAAGTCGCCAAAGTCACAACCAGCCACACCGGCCAATATCTCGCCGGGATCCTCCACGGACCAACCGCTTCCTCACCTGACCGCAGGTCCGTCAAGGATGATAGCCGTGGGCTTCAGCCCACGGTCAACCCGGATAAAAATTCCGTGTCGCAGAGCGACACCGGATCTCCGGCGTCCCAGATTTCCTATCTCTCCAGCACCCCAGCCCCCCCGACCCAACGCGCCGCTGAATCCCCCCTGCTCCCGTCCACCTCCTATCCGAACTCCATCCGCATCACCGGTGCCCGCGAGCACAACCTCAAAAACATCTCGGTTACCATCCCGCGCGATCAGCTTGTGGTCGTCACCGGCTTGTCAGGCTCCGGCAAATCCACCCTCGCCTTCGATATCGTCTTTGCGGAAGGCCAGCGCCGCTTCCTCGACAGCATGTCTACCTATGCCCGGCAATTCGTCGAGCAAATGGAGAAACCGGAAGTCGATCACATCTCCGGCCTTCCCCCCACCGTGGCCATCGAACAACGCATCACCCGGGGCGGCGGCAAGAGCACGGTGGCTACGGTTACCGAAATCTATCATTTCCTCCGCCTGCTCTACGCCAAGGTGGGCACCCAGCATTGCCCGGATTGCCACCTCCCGGTCACCCAGCAATCTCCCGGCGCTATTGCCACCCTGATCCGGGCCTCCCTCACTAAAAGCGGGTCGCTCCGGGTCATGGCTCCGCTGATCCGTGGCCGGAAGGGATTCCATGACAAAATTGCCGGGATCGCGGCCCGTGCCGGTTGCGGGGAAATGTGGATCGACGGCAAAATCATCCTGACAGATTCCTTTGAAAAACTGGCCCGCTTCAAAGAGCACACCATTGATGCCGTCACCGCACACCTGACCTCCCCGCCCTCCGTCGCCGAACTTGATACCCTCGTCGCCCGCACCCTCGAGCTAGGCCGTGGCGTGATCCGCCTGCTCGATAAAAAGGGCACCCTCACCGTGCTCAATACCAAACGATCCTGCCCGAAATGCAGCCGGTCCTTTGACAATCTGGATCCCCGCCTTTTTTCCTTCAATAGTCCTCACGGGGCCTGCTCCACCTGCCGGGGTTACGGCACGGTGCCCAAGCACGCCCGCGAACTTGACACCACCCATGCCAACTCCGTTCTCGAAGCGGAATTGATCGAGGAACAACGCCGCGGCACCGCCGATGACGTCAGCGAATCCATCCCCTGCAAAGTTTGTCAGGGCAGCCGCCTCAACGAAGAATCCCGCAACGTCTTTGTCCACGGGCTTGACCTTGGCACCCTGACCGCCCAGCCCGTCAGCACCGCCACGGAATCCCTGAAAACATTCACCTTCACCGGCACCCAGGACATCATCGCCCGCGACATCCTGACCGAAATTGCCCAGCGCCTCACCTTCCTCCGCGAGGTCGGCCTCGGGTATCTCCAACTCAACCGCGCCGCCACCACCTTGTCAGGCGGCGAAAGCCAGCGCATCCGCCTCGCGTCCCAGTTGGGATCCAATCTCCGCGGCGTCCTCTATGTCCTCGACGAACCCACCATCGGGTTACACCCGCGCGACAACGTCAAGCTCCTCGACACCCTCATCGCCCTCCGCGACAAAGGAAACAGTCTGCTCGTGGTCGAACACGACGAGGACACCATGCGCCGCAGCGATCTGATTATCGACCTCGGCCCGGGAGCCGGCCAATTCGGCGGCGAAATCACCGCCCACGGCACCTGGCAGGAAATCCAAAACAACCCTGACAGCGTCACCGGCCAAGCCCTCCGCCACCCCATGGCCCACCCCTCCCGCGGCTCCCGGCGCCCCGTAACACTGGCTTCCAGCCAGTGCGTCGAACGGGCTTCCAGCCCGTTCCCCCCGGGGGCTTCAAGCCCCGCGTCCCCAAAACCCAAACCCAAACCCAAACTCAAAAACCAATCCCAATCCCCACCCACCCACACCGACGGCTTCCTGACTATCACCGGAGCCCGCGCCAACAATCTCAAAAACATCACCGTCCAGATTCCCCTCGCCCGCCTCACCGTCCTCAGCGGCATCAGCGGTTCCGGCAAATCCAGCCTGATGCGCGGCGTGATCCACCCCGCCGTACACGAAGCCCTCAGTGCCACCCGCCACAAAAAGAACCCCCACATCCCCTGCGACCGTGTCGAAGGCATCGACCAGATCGAAGCCGTTTACGAAGTCGATCAGTCCCCCATCGGCAAAACCAGCCGCAGCACTCCGGCGACTTATATCAAGGTTTTCGACGAAATCCGCGCCCTGTTTGCCAACCTTCCCGCCGCCAAAATGCGCGGCTACACCGCCAGCCGCTTTTCCTTCAATACTGAAGGCGGGCGTTGTGAATCCTGCGGCGGCAATGGCCTCATCAAACACGAAATGGCCTTCCTCCCCACCAGTCATGTCGTTTGCACCGAATGCAAAGGCCAGCGCTACAACGCCCCGACCCTGGAAATCGACTATAACAACAAAAACATCGGCGATGTCATGAACCTGACCATCGCCGAAGCCGCTAAATTTTTCAGCGCCCACACCAAAATCGCCCGCACCCTCAACCTCCTCGCCGATACCGGCACCGGTTATCTCAAACTCGGCCAGCCCAGCCCCACTTTGTCAGGAGGCGAAGCCCAGCGCCTCAAACTCGTGGCCGAACTCAGCCGCGGCATAGCCCGCACCGCCAACGAACGGATCCGCAAAAACCGCAACCCAAAAGGCAATCTCTACCTCATCGAGGAACCCACCATCGGTCTCCACCCCACTGACGTCGCCAAACTCATTGATGTCCTCCACCGCCTCGTCGACGACGGCCACACCGTGGTCGTCATCGAACACAACCTCGACGTCATCGCCGAAGCCGACCACGTCCTCGACATCGGCCCCGAAGCCGGCTCCGAAGGCGGCGAGGTCACCGCCACCGGCACCCCCGAACAAATCGCCGCCCACCCCGTCAGCCGCACCGCCCCCTTCCTGGCTGAGGTCCTCAAGGAAGGCACTGCTAGGAGCGCCAATCTGGAACCCGCCCCTAAGATCCAGCCAAAACCGGTTCATTCCCTGAAAACCAGCTTTTCCAAACCAGGCCGCCATCCTTGACGGATCAGTCTGAACACGCCATATTTGCCAGATGAAAACGGCCCCCCTGCCATCCGAAGAACTCATCGGCTCTTTCCGCAGATTTGGGACGGAAGGCCCTGTCTATGAAGTTATCGCGCAGGCCGGCCACGACACCATCCGCATCCTTGTCGTGGAAACTGGCGAAACTTTGGATTACTCCACAGAGAAAGCATTACGCGATCCTGAGGCTGCCTGATCTTTCATGTTTGCCATCACCTTTGACCTGGTCGTCGCCGACACTGAGGCACATCACCCAAAAGGTGTCAGCGCGGCCTACTGCGACATTGGGAATACGCTCCGCCAATTCGCGTTCGAACGCGTCCAAGGCAGTGTTTATATTACCCACCGGGATGATATGGCCAATCTGTTCGCCGCACTCCTTGCCCTCAAATCCCTTACATGGTTCCCGTCAGCTGTTCGTGATATCCGTGGATTCAAAATCGAAAACTGGAGCGATTTCACCCCCTTAATCAAGGGAGCTCCGCCCGCTTAAAAACTGAGCTGGAGCTTGGAGCGGAAGTCGTGATCATGCGGGGGCAAAAGCCGGACGGCCACACCGTCGTCGTCATCGAACACAACCTCGACGTCATCGCCGAAGCCGACCATGTTCTCGACATCGGCCCCGAAGCCGGAGCCGAAGGCGGCGAGGTCACCGCCACCGGCACCCCCGAACAAATCGCCGCCCACAAAATCAGCCGCACCGCCCCCTTCCTGGCTGAAGTGCTCAAACAAAGATCGTGATCCAGTTGGCCGGATTCATGACTCCATCCTGCCCGAACCCGTCTGTTGCCGGCCGGAATCCCTTCTTTTGCGCGCCCGGTGGGATTTTACTGAAGCGTGGCCCTCAAGCAGGCAAACCGGCTGGGATTGTCGCCAGCCTTCATTGGATCCGTGAACCGATATCTGCGGAACCCAACAAGAGCTTCGCCGGGGGGAGCTTCCTCCCCCGTGGCGATGAGCGGTGCCGTGATTGGCAGGGTAGAGCCAAACCCGGCGGTCCATTGCACCAGTCCAACGCGCGATACCGGAACATCCACCGTCAGAACCAGTCGATTGTCAGGATCGAGGCCCGTGTTTTGAATCACTGAAGCATCAGCAGACAACGGTGAGGACCCCAGGGCATATTCAACTCCGTTAGGACGGCCATCACCGTCCGGATCCCCCTCCACGGCCGATTCCGCTGAGGCCATCGACCAGAATGCTTCCCTCCACGCGGCGTAGCCGGATGGTTCGATCACCAATCTAAGGGGCGTATTGATTGTGTATGCGCGATTCGCCATGGTGACGGTGGTGTTCCAGCTTCCCGCCATCTGCGGCGTGCCGGAGATCACTCCTGTGGTGGCATGGATCGTTAGGCCCGGAGGCAGACCCATGGCGGTGAACCGGGGCAAGGCCACCCGGGAGGGGATGACCATCGACCATGCCCTGTTCACTGCAGCAAAACCCGCATCCGGGAGCGGTGGTTTGACGAGCGCCATGGCGTAATCATAGCCCCCGGCCATTTGAATTACGGAAACCGGATTGGAGGCATTTAGTTGACTTACTCCATCTGCTATCGGAGTGAAATGCACCGGATTGGAACCATCGCCCCATTCGTTCCCCCACCAAACCACCTTACCATCGGCCTTCAGGGCAAGACCGCCACGGTTTGTGGTCGCGATGGCATTGACGCCACTCAGGCCAGCCGGAGGAACTAGCTTTCGGTTGGTCAGGTTATTGCCGCCGGTCCGGACGGTGCCATCCGCCATCAGGGCGAGTGTGAAATCAAATTTGGCTGCAATAGCCACGCAGTTGACCGGGGTGGGTTGAGACTCAACTCCCCACAAATCATGCCTGAATCCCCAATCCGCGAGGATTCCCGTTTGCTGGGACGCCAAATCCGAAAAAAGGGCAACCGAATGACGGCGTCCTGCCGAAATCGCGGTAGCACCTCTGAGAGTCTCTGGCACGTCGATCCAAGGAAGCTCCCCTCCCGAGATTCGGCCTCCCCACGCAAACACCGTCCTGTCCGAGCGGAGCGCCAAACAATGACTGTAGGCTGCCGAAATCGCCACAACATCACCAATTCCGGCGGGTATCGGATGAAGATTGTAGCCATTATAACCCCAGCGGACGAGAGTGCCGTCTGCTTTCAGGGCAAGGCACTGGTCACCCCCTGCTGCAATGGCAACGATATTGCGGGCCGTGCCTGGAACGTTGCACTGCGCCCATTCATTGCTTCCCCAGACCACCACGCTGCCATCCGCCTTCAGCGCCATGGCATGATAATCACCGGCGTCAATGGCCAAGGCCGACTCGATACCGTCAGGGATTGCCTTCAAGGGGGAATCGAAAGTAGTGGTGCCCCAAAGGGTAACGCCAGCCTTGGAAACGTAAAAATATTCAGCCGATACTGCAGGGGGATAACAAAGCCAGGCCAGCAAAATACTCCGCTGACACCAGTGGAAGGGAAATTTCATAATTGGGGGAACTCAATTCTATCAAAGGCGGCGGATCCCGGCAATAACAATCGTCAACCTCCCAATCCGGCGCATTGACTCAAAAAGAATGACACCGTGGGCATGACGCCAGTCATGAGCCATTCCAGTATCCGAGAAAACCTTCAAATCCAGCAGTCCAGATACCTTCGCCGGTCCGGTCGCGCAGCCCGCCACATCCTCCTGGACGAATGCGTGAGCGTCACCGGAAATCAGAGGCCATAACACTCCCTGTGCAATGCTTGTGGTGATTTTTCATAATTACAGCTATGGCATTTCATTTCGCTGGCATTTCTAAATTTGGTTTAAGCGACACATAGCACCAACCCTGGAAACCATTTCCGCAAATACCCCCGGTCGATGGCTGCTAGACGATTGGCTTGAGTTTCGGCGTGGGCAGCGATGAGGAAGTCCGGAGCGAGGTGCTGGCGTGGACCACCAGCTTGCCGGTAACGCTTGAACGTCAGGCCAGCCAAGTGTGCGGCGGCAGGAGAAATGGGATCGTAGGAGATGGACAGTTGCTCCAAAAATGAGCTGAGGGAAGCGGCATCGGCGGTGGAGGGGGACAGTTCCGCAAAAGCGACCGGGCTGATAATCAGCGGGCCTTCCGAAGCGGCTTTGAGCAACACTTCGAGCCACGGGATATAGCCGGGTTCTTTTTTGATGATGGCCCAGAGCACGGAAGAATCGAGCGCGGTAATCATGACTGCGTGGAATTCGGTTCCACGGGGCCGCCCCGCATTTCATCAATCAAGTTGGACGAGGTTTCGTTTTCCCAAGGATGACCTTTCAATGCGTCGGCGGCGGCGGCCTGCCAAGCGCCGAGCGTCCGTTCCCATTCTCCTCGATGGACGACCCTGCGTGCGATCAGCACGGGGGAATGTTCATCAAATTCCAGCTGGTCACCGGCTTTCAAATTGAGCCGCTGCCTGAGAGCCAAAGGAAGCGTGATCTGCCCTTTGCTGGTAAGAGTCGCAATCATGCTGGATAGTAAGGCAAAAAAGTAAGGCGGGCAAATCGTTTTATCCCAGTGCTGTGCGGCTGCACCGCCAGCCAGCCGGTGGGCTTGACTATGGACCTCAAAAATTCATGTTTAATTTGTGCCGAAGCCCACGATCAATCCGGACAAAATGGTCATCCTCAGCGGTGCCGGCATCAGTGTGCCCAGCGGCCTCGCGACGTTCCGGGATGCGGATGGACTGTGGGAGAATCACCGCATTGAAGAGGTGGCCACCCCGGACGCATGGCGGCGCGTCCGGCATTGGTGACCCGCTTTTACAACGAGCGCCGGGGCAAGGCCGCCGCCGCCCAACCCAACGCCGCGCATCTGGCGGTCGCGGAGCTGGAGCGCCGCTTTGAAACCGTGGTCATCACACAAAATTTGGACGATCTCCACGAACGCGCCGGGTCTTCGCGCGTCATTCATCTGCATGGCGAACTCCGCAAGGTTTGCAGCAGCAGGGACCGGTCCCTGACATACGATATCGGCGGGCGGCCGGTCGGGATCGGGGACCTGTGCGAACTCGGCAGTCAGCTCCGGCCGGACATCGTGTGGTTTGCAGAGGAAGTCCGTCATTACGAAACCGCCCAAGCGCACATCATGGAGGCCGGCCGGTTTTTGGTGGTGGGCACCTCCCTATCCGTTTTCCCTGCGGCAGGACTTGTCCGGTTTGCCCGCTACCAGGCGGAGAAAGTGCTAATCGATCCGAATCCGGGAAAGCGTCCGTTTGGCTTCCGGGTCCTTCGGGGCTCGGCGGATCAGGCCGTGCCTGAAATTATCCGACAATGGCTGGCATCAGGTTAGGATAAACCGTTCCCATGGCGCTTGGCGGGCAAATCCGGGGTCGATTCCCGCACCCCATCCGGCACCGGCAGGGCTGGCTGGACAAAGCGGCCGCAGGCTGCACGGAGTCCAAAATATAACACAACCTTGGGGTTCCCCATTCGGTCAGGCCTCGCCCATGATCCGGGGGCGGACTGGAAGTCCGCGCTCCTTGTTCATTTCCCTTTGCACCGGGTGCGGCCTGCCGCTTTGATCACGGTCCCATGTCCAGTCCCGTCAAAGCCGAAACTCCCGTGATGGAGAAAATCGTCAGCCTCTGCAAACGCCGCGGCTTCATCTACCAATCCTCCGAGATCTACGGCGGCTGCGGCGGGGTGTGGGATTACGGTCCGCTCGGCGCAGAGCTGAAGCGCAATCTGCGCAACGCCTGGTGGAACACCATGACCCGGGAGCGCGAAGACGTGCTCGGTCTGGATGCGTGCATCCTGATGAATCCGGCTATCTGGAAAGCCAGCGGCCATGTCGATACCTTTGCCGACCTGATGCGGGAGTGCTCCCTGACCAACAAGCGCGTTCGCGCCGATCATGTGGAACCTCAGGAAGGCGTAGTGATGAATTACAGCGGTGCCAAAGCAGCCACCGGCTGGAAACTCCCCCGCGTCATTTCCGTGCTGATGAAAAAGGGCGAACACATCGAGAGTTTCCGCAAAAGGGTGCGCCTCCTCATTTCGTCAAACGCCGGTGAAGCGGCCGGCAAACCCGAGGAAATCGAACTCCTCGACGAGACCAAAGGCGACACCGTGGAGCAGAGCATCGACTTCCATCCCGAAACCGGCGGGGCCCTCGGCGAGGCCCGGCCGTTCAACCTCATGCTGAAGACTTTCCTTGGCCCAACCGCGACCGAGTCGGATGTGACTTATCTGCGTCCGGAAACCGCCCAGGCGATTTTTGCACAGTTCAAGAATGTCTTCGACTCCAGCCGCGTGAAGGTGCCGTTCGGCATCGGCCAAATTGGCAAGGCCTTCCGCAATGAAGTCACCCCGAAAAACTTCACCTTCCGCAGCCGCGAGTTTGAGCAGATGGAACTCGAGTTCTTCATCAAGCCGGATGAAGCCGTCGAGATCATCAGCGGCAAAGTCGCGGCGTGGAGCGAAGGCGCGGATCTCAGCGAACCCCGGCCTGACTGGGGCTGGGAGATGTGGCATCGCTATTGGGTGGATCAGCGCACCAAATTCTATCAAAGCATCGGCCTCGGCGATGTCCTTGAATACTACTGGCAAACGCCCGCTGACCTCGCCCACTATGCCCGTGCCTGTGTGGATATTTTGTGCGAGTTCCCATTCGGCACCGAGGAATTGGAAGGCATCGCGGCCCGCGGCGACTTCGACCTTTCCCAACATCAAAAGCACTCCGGCAAGTCCCTCGAAATCTTCGACGAGGAACTGAAAACCGCGGTCGCCGCCCTGACAGACGAGGCGAAGGAAGCCATGATCCAACGCCGTCTGAGCGCCGAGCAGGCCAGGGAAAAAGGCGGCCTGACCGAATCGGAGGTCCGGGCGTGGTTTGACCGGCTCTTCAAGGGCTTCTATCTGCCCCACGTCATCGAACCCTCTGCCGGTCTCGACCGGATGGCTCTAGCCGTTATCGCCAAGGCCTTTGAGCAATACGAAAAGGAAGACGGCAAAGGCAAGTCCGAGACCATCACCGTGCTGCGTCTGCACCCCACCATCGCGCCGGTCAAAGTGGGAGTCTTCCCACTCCTCAAAAACAAACCGGAACTGGTGGCCAAGGCCCGGGACGTTTTCCATCAATTGAAGGGCAGACTGAATTCGTTCTACGACGAAGCCGGTGCCATCGGCCGGCGGTATGCCCGCCAGGATGAAATCGGCACCCCCTTCTGCGTCACGATCGATTTCGAAACCCTCGGCGAACAGGGCGACGATCTGAAGGACACCGTCACGGTGCGCGAACGCGACGGCGGAGCCCAGCACCGGGTGAAAATCAGCGAGCTGACCGGCTGGCTGCTGGCCAGGGTTTAAGGCGTTTTTTAAATCCCACGGGAGCCAGGGCCGTTCCGGGCCTTGTCCCTGCAATCTGAGGTTACCAACTCTTTAAAAAACAAGGCCGGGACGGCCTTGCTACGGATTAATGCTCAATCCCGGGTGGCGTAGAAGACTTCGCCGTCGCCGTTGAAGAAGTTAATCAGGTTCTGCGTCGCGCGCATGGCCTGGCGGGGCACGCTTTCGAAGGTGCGGCTGCCGATGTGTGGCGTGACGATGGCCTTGGGATGGCTAAGGAGCGGAGCATCGGGGGCGGGCGGCTCGTGTTCCATCACATCGGCCGCATACCCGCCGAGGTGGCCGCTGTTCAGGGCTTCCAAGACTGCAGCAGAGTCCACCAGTTCGCCCCGGGAGGTATTCACCAGCAGCGCGCCTTTGGGCAGCAGCGCCAGCCGTTTTGCATCAATGAGGTGACGGGTGGAGGCACTGAGCATGGTGTGCAGGCTCAGGATGTCCACTGCCCCCAGCAGGCTCTCGATGCTGCCGTGCCGCTTTACCTGCAAGGCCTGACAGAATTCCTCCGGCCAATAGTTGCCGAAGGCATGCACCTCCATATCGAACCCGCGGCAGCGCCGGATCATTTCCTGGCCAATCCGGCCGAGGCCGATGACGCCAATTTTTTTCTGCCAGAGTTCATTGCCGGTAATCCGCGTCCACTTGCCGGCGCGGGTGGCGTTGACCGAATCTACGAGGTTCCTGACATAAGCGAGGAGCAGGCAGAAGGTGTGTTCCGCCACCGTGGTATGGTTCACCCCGGGTGTAAAAAGGACGGGGATCCCGAATTCCAGACAAGCGCTGAGATCGATCTTGTCGAGCCCGATGCCATATTTGCTGATGACCTTGAGCCGTGGCGCAGCTTTGGCGAGCACCGCGTGGGTAATGTCATCATCGCCACAGAGAAACCCGTCGAATTCCCCGGCCAGTTCCAGCATCCGGGCTTCCGGCAGCGGCCCCCGCTCCCTCACGATTTCATACCCCTGCCCGTCCAGGAGGGCATGGTGGGCGCCGGGAGTGTCCTGATAACTGGTGGTGGTAAGGAGGATGCGTTTCATGGAAAAAGTGGCCTGCTCTTAAATCGCGACTCCCGACCATGCAAGAGGACGGGCCAGAGGTGCGCGAAGCTCCCGCTGGGTGGGTGGAGGATGCAGCCGGGTGGTAAAGATTGAAGGAACCACGATATGAACGGATAAACGCCAATCCTGGAAACAATGCTATTTGGCAGGCACCCCCCCGGATCGCCGGAAGGGCGGATCAGGCGGAACCCGTTTCCATCAAGTCCTGCTAGGTGAGGAGCAATGCCGAAGTTTACACATCGCAAATGCCCACGGCCTGCTTCAATGAAGCCAGCTTATCCGGCTTGGCCGGAATGAACTCCTGCGCTACCCAGCCTTTATAACCTGTGTCCACGATGGCCCTCATAATTGCGGGATAGTTCAGTTCCTGGGTTTCATCGATTTCATGCCGTCCGGGCACTCCACCGGTATGGTAATGGGAAAAATAACGGTGGTTCTTTTGGATCGTCGCAATGATATCGCCTTCCATGATCTGCATGTGGTAAATGTCGTAGAGCAGCTTGAAACGTTCCGAGCCGACCGCTTCACACAGCTGGATGCCCCAGGCGCTGGTGTCGCACATGTAGTCCCCGTGATTCACCCGGCTGTTGAGCAGTTCCATCACCACCGTCACGCCGTGTTTTTCCGCGAGGGGCATTAGTCTCTTCAGGCCCTCCGCACAATTTTTGATTCCGGTTTCCGGATCCATGCCATCGCGGTTGCCGGAAAAACAAATCACCTGTTTGGCCCCGAAGGCAGCCGTTTGCTGGATCAGGGGTTCGTAAATCCTGAGAAGAGTGTCGTGGTTTTCGGTGCGGTTGAATCCGTGCGGGATGCTCCCGATTTTGCGTCCATTGACCTCCGCGCTGGGAAAACTCACCATCGCGGTGGTGAGGCCGTATTTTTTCATGACATCAAAGTCGGGTGGATCCACGAGGTCGATGGAAGTCAGGCCCATTTCCTTGCCGGCGCGGCAAAGATCCTCGAACGGCACCTTGTCATAACACCATTTGCAGGCGGAGTGGTTGATGCGGCCTTTGAGGCCGGTGACCTTGTCGGCCGCTTCCAGCCGGTGGTGCAGGCCGGCCGCCGCGGCCGTGAGGGTAGCTGTGCCCAGAAAGGCACGCCGGGAGCAGGAGGCAGATTTCATGTCGCGGCCAGTATGGGCTGGAAGTCCGCCTGATGGCAAGCCGGAGCAAAATAAAAAAACCACCGGCTGCTTCCCGATGCCCTGACTGCCGACTCAGCCTACCAGATTTTTTCAAAAACTGGTTTGAGTCCGTCAGGGTGGAAACGGCGACGGTGGTTTTCAAACAGGACATTCGCCAAATTCGTGCCTGGGTTTCAAGAAAAATCCAATCCCCCCCGAAAAACTTTGTCCTGTCAGGGGTTTGCATGCCTCCGGGGCGGAAAAGGATAAACCGGGCAAAATGAGGCTCAAGCAGTTGAGAAGACCTGCCGCCGGGCGTTTTTCCGATGCAGCATCCCGGCAGCAGGCGGATCCCGTCCGAATCCGCCCCAGGATCGGCTACTCCGGGAAATTTATCGCAATTGAATGCCAAAGGGGGTTTCCCCTTGGACTTTAATGAAGCAGCGCAAGCAGTCCCTATCGCCACGAAACCTCTTGCGGGCAGGCGGGGGGCCGTTCACGCTGGAGGTGATTATGATCATTGCACCCAAGATCCGAGGATTTATCTGCACCACCGCCCACCCCGAAGGCTGCGCCCGGCACGTCGCCGATCAGATCGCCGTCGTCCAAAGCCGCGGACCCATTCCTAACGGTCCGAAAAAGGTGCTCGTGATCGGCTCCTCCACCGGTTATGGCCTGTCATCCCGCATTGCCGCTGCCTTTGGATCGGGGGCGGCCACCATCGGGGTTTTTTTTGAGCGGCCCGGCGAGGCCGACCGCACCGCCACCGCCGGATGGTATAACACCGCCGCCTTCGAAGCCCGGGCCAAAGCGGCCGGCCTGTATGCCCGGTCCTTCAACGGCGATGCCTTCTCCGATGCCGTGAAGGCCGAGGTCATTGCCGCCATTAAAGCAGATCTTGGCCAGGTGGATTGTGTGATTTACAGTCTCGCCTCCCCCCGCCGCACCCATCCGAAGACGGGCGAAGTATTCAAGTCGGTCCTCAAGCCCGTAGGAAGCGTCTATACCAACAAAAACTTGAACACCACCACCGGGGTGGTGAACGAAATTTCCATCGAACCCGCAGAAGGCGATGACATTGCCCAGACCGTCGCGGTGATGGGCGGGGAGGACTGGGAACTTTGGATGGATGCCTTGCTGGAAGCCGGCGTCCTCGCCGATGGCGTGCAGACTGTGGCTTATTCCTACATTGGGCCGGAAGTTACCTGGCCGATTTACAAAAACGGCACCATTGGCCTCGCCAAGGAGGATCTTGAACGCACCCAACAGGCCCTCGACCTCAAACTCGCTCCGCTTCAGGGCAAGGCATGGGTGTCGGTGAACAAGGCCCTCGTGACCCAGGCCAGTTCTGCGATCCCCGTGGTGCCCCTCTATATTTCGCTGCTTTACAAGGTAATGAAGGCCGAAGGCACCCACGAGGACACTATCGAACAAATGGACCGCCTCTTCCGGGAACGGCTGTATAACGGCAATCCCCAGCCTGACGGAGCCGGACGCATCCGTGTGGACGATTGGGAAATGACGCCTGCCGTGCAGTCCCTCGTCGGCACCCGCTGGGCGCAGGTCAACACGGAAAACCTCCCGGAACTCGGCGACTTCGCCGGCTATCAATCCAGCTTCCTCCGCCTCTTCGGTTTTGGCCTCGACGGCGTGGACTATGCCGCCGGCACCAACCCTGATGTCAGGATTCCCTCCCTTGACTGAACCTCCCTGGTTGCCCGGCTCCCAGGCCAAACTGAAGCAGCCAGCAGAACATCAAAGCCGCAGGGTAATGCGCCATCGGATAAACCCGTGGCCCGAAGCCGGCAAGGTGCGCTCCAACACAAGGCTGCCGTCCGGCTCAAGCCGGCCGTCCGCCTCCGCCGCACCGGACGGGTGCCATGTCCGGAGATCATTGGAAACCTCCATGCCGACGCTCACGGCGTCGCTGCCGGGCACTCGGGGCTGGCGCACCGTAGCCACGCCATTTTCCCATGACCATGAGGCCGGGGCTCCACCGAAAACATAACGGATCAAATCTCCGTCCGGCGGCAGGGGCAGGCTGTCGGAAGTCCCGGGGGAGCCTCCCCATTCCACACTGCTGCGCCATGCGGCCGGGGCTCCGGCCTGGGCGGGTGCGGTGGAAGACAAAAGCGTCAGGCTCCTTCCGCTCCCATCGGCAGCAGCCGGCCAGGGATCATGATCCAGATAGGAAATCCTGACCAACTCCCCTCCTTC
Source organism: Verrucomicrobiales bacterium (assembly GCA_038210825.1). Lineage (GTDB taxonomy): Bacteria > Verrucomicrobiota > Verrucomicrobiia > Verrucomicrobiales > V1-33 > CAIZWU01. The sequence continues at coordinate 94,089 of JBBQWG010000003.1, read as the reverse complement.
CGCGTTCCACACGACGATGGTGCCCCCGCTGTTGATGAGTTTGCCGGTGTATTCTCCGGCTACCGGTACTGCAGGACCGTAGCGGTGGGCAAAGGCCGCCGCATCGTTTACAAGCACCAGGCGACCCCCGGGAACCAGCGACCGGATCGTGCCCCCGTCAAAAGGAAATGCCGTGTTGTCCCCGGTGGCGGCAAACGAAAGGCGCACTCCGGCAAGGCTGATTTTTTCCGGACCGGGATTATAACATTCGATGAACTCAAAATCGTCCCCGTCGGTGAAGCCTGCCGCCTGTTCGGCTGCGGATGGACTGGCCGGATGATAGTGGATTTCGGAAATCTGCAGATTCAGGGCCGAGGCCGGGACGGCATCCGTGACATACCGGGCGGTGGTGGGCGCACTCCAGCGGTTGGCGGAGACTCTGGCACGGACGGTCAGATCCATGTCGTGGGAAATAGTGAGGGAATTTCCCGTTCCCGCGCCGGCCGCCGGAGCCCCGCCGGATGCCCGCGGGTCGCTGCCATCTGTGGTGTAGTAAAGGGTTCCCGCAGGAACGGTCAGGGCCACGGGCTGGCCACCGGCAACGATGCCGCCCGGCACACTTAATTGAGGGGGCCTCACATACTGGGCGTCCACCCAATCGGCCCGGTTAGCCAGCCAGGTCTTCATTTGATTCAGCCGGTTTTGCCAGACCGTGGCACTGGAAATCCCCTGGGCCACCGCCTTGGCCGGGGTGATCTCGGCCGCCTGGGCATCGATAATTGCAGCCATGCCGGAATTGCTCATGGGGCCCTTGCGGAAGGCGAACCAGCGGTCGGTGTAGAGCTGCAAAAAGTCAGGATCGGCAAAGAGGCGTCCATACCAGATGCGGTCGCCGCGCCAGCGCAGGTTGCCGGTGGCCCCCCCTCCGATGTAATAACTTGACCAGTTGTAATCCCATGTGGGCCCCATCCTCAGGCGGCCGTCATCTCCCTTCCACGGGAACATGGAGATCAGCATGCCATCCCCATTCCGGGTGAGTTCGTTGAAAATGAAGTATTCGGCGAAGTCCCGGTCGTCCAGCCACTGCCGGTAGCCCGCCGCCGGATCCCGCCAGACACTATTGTTGTAGAGCACGTCTTCAAATTGCCGGAACCAGCCCTCGACGGCATTGCGCTGCAGTGGATTGATCTGATAACCATTCGGGTTGTCGAAGTTGAGAAACCCGTTGCTTTGCTGCGGCTGGTCATCGCCCGCCACAGCGGGTTGATTGGGCTGCGTTTCCTGGAGACGGTTGGCCCCGGCGGTGCGGAAGAACTGGGGCGTGGTGGAGCCATTGGCAGCCGGCCAGCCGCTTTCCGGAATGGCGTCCATGCGGTTCAGGTTGAGCAGCCAGCCTCCCTGACTGCCATCTTCGCTCAACTTTTCAAAGTCGAGCCGCCCGGGGCCGCGGGATACTTTTTCCAGCACGGCATAGACTCCGCGGCGGTCCGTCAGGGAAACCTCGCCGCCATCCTCATTCAGAAAAAGTTCCCCCCAGCGGAAACGCGGTGCGTCCCGCCCGGCTTTGCGGCTGAGGTCGTAAACAAAGGTATTGAAAAGGAGAGTCGGATCCTTGTTATCATCGGGATCAGGAAAATACAGGATCCAGTCGGCATGGGCCGGCATCCCGAGCACGGAAATTTCGGTTTCTTCCCCGGCCGCATCCCATGCCTCAACCGTGTATGGCTTTTGCCGCCATGAACTGGAGAACGCCCCCCGCCCGCGCAGGCCTATCCTGGAAAAGAATTGCGGCTCTCCCGTGGTGGCCGCCGTGCCTTCCACCTTCTCCCATGCCAGCCACGCGGCGTCCTGACGCGGCACCTGCTGGATCCCGGCCCCATTGCCGCTCCAGCCCTTTTGCGGCACCGGACCGGAGCCAAAATTATCCATCACCAAAATGGGCAGCGGTGAGCTGTAGCTGGCGAGGTCCGGAGCCAGCTTCACCCACGCAGCCTTGGTTTCCTGTCCCGGCTGCCCGTGTTTCTCAGCCCATGTGCGCAGCCGGCTGCTGGTAGTAATCGTCAGGGGCCCGTGGTAGGTCTGGACCGCACTGCTGTTGAGTTGATAACGGATTTCGGCTCCAGGAGTGACGCAGGACAGGACCACGTCCACCGGGTGGCGCAGCAGTCCACCCTGCGATGAAAAATTCACCCGGGCGGGACGCGGCAGGGAGGCATCGTTTGCCGCCCCGGGCGTAGGTTGCCCAAGGTAACCGGCCAAGGCTGGATCTCCCCCAGTCAGGCCAAAGGACAGATCGTCCTCCTGGGGCGGGAAGACAGGAGCAAACTGATGCACAATTCCTCCCATGTTGGTCAGGGCGAGATATTCCCCGTCCTTGTTCAGGCTGAATCCGGCATGCCATTCTCCAAAGGCGGGCGTCCGGTTTTTGCCGGAGAGAAAAATGAGCCGGTAGCCTCCGGCCGCCAGATCCACCGCCGGCAGGGACCAGAGGGCCGGTTGGGCAGATTTGTCGGTCAGGAAAAAGCCACCAAGGAAAACAGGGGAGGCGGTGGGATTATACAATTCCAGCCAATCGGAAAAATCCCCGTCCTCGTCCAGAAGGGTGGAGCGGTTGGCGGCCATGAATTCATTGATCACCACATGTCCGGCGGGCTGGACCACCGCCACCCGCACGGTCCGGGTGCTGGTGCCGTGGGCATTCACCGCGGTGAGCGTGTAGTCCGACGAGGAGGCCGGAGTCACCATCATGCTGGTCAGGGCCCTGACATCCGTCCCATTGATTGTTAGGGAATCCGCCCCCCTTACGCTCCATGCCAGGGTCACGTTGCTGCCATGGGACACCGCCGCCGGAGTTGCGGTGAACGATTGAATAACAGGTGGGTTTTGCCGGCCCTGCCACGCCTCGCCCCGCCGCAGCAGCGCGGCTTCGTCCAGCATGGAATCATAACAAGTCACGCGGTATAACGTGCCGGACATGCCTTCGCCGTTGGAGGGATTGGCTCCGAGGCGTCCCGCCCCGGCGGGCAAGGCAAAGGAACCGGCCACCCCGGTGCGGATGCCGGCCGGAGTGCCGTTCACAAAAAGCCGCATGGTGCCCGCCCCATCCCAGACCCACGCCAGATGCGTGGGGGCCACAGGCGCGGGCACTCCCGGGGTAAACCGGTAGTCTGCCACGCCCAGTTGGGTCATGCCGAGTTCACCGGTATTGTTATATTGCTGCAGGCGGAGATTGCTGAGGGTATTGGCCCCCACCGCGAGGTAGCCGCTGCTGACCTGCCCGGTGGCCTCCACGATGCACTCAAAGGTGCCATCGCCGCTGACGGGACCGAAATTAAAAGGCACGCTCTGATTGCCAGGAAACGTGACGGCCTCCGTGAGCCGGGCCGTGGGCACCAGCCCGGTCCCGGCTTCTGCCGCAATCAGGGCATCGTAGTCGGCCAAAGACGCCCTGCCCTCACCGCACACGCACACTGCCAGGGCAACAATAACCCTGCGGATCCGGGATGGCCAGATTGGCGGCATGGCAATATAGGGGGAGCGGAAGCGGACAGCATGGCTGGATCCGCCATCCGTTCTCAACGCCGGGACACCCGGAAAAACAACCGGGGCGCTCCGGGGACCGGAGAAGGAAAAGTATGGGTGGTGGAGAGGCCGGCCGAAGCGGCTATGTTGTTGGCAGCTTCACCGGTGAAACCACTCAGGCCGGTGGCATAGCGGATGTCATAGGTCTCCCCTGTTGTGGAATTCCATGTCAGGGTCAGGTTTCCGCTGACGGCGTCGCGGCTCAAGCCGGTGATGCGGAAGTTGGGGTCTGCCGGAGGGCCGACGGCACTGGTCAGGGCGGTGTAGTGCTGCTCCAGTTCTTCGGCGGTGAGGGCCTCTGCATAACTGGCAAATCCCAGCACATGCCCGTCAAGCCGGTCAAAGTAGGTGGCGGAAAGGATAGGCAGCACTGCCGAATTGGCGAGCCCCTGCAAACCCGTGGCGGAGAGGGCAACCCCCACAAAGGTATACTGCAGGGTGCCATTCAGATACAGACTGGTATCGGTGCCATTGGATGAAAAAACCACGTGGCAATCCACGCTGTCCGGAGCCGGCACAAAGGAATTGAAATCCGCGATGCCGTAAGCTGTGATGCCGAGACTCCCAGTGTCGTTCCATTGTTCGAATTTGAGTGCCTGGACATTGCCGCCCATCAAGGCCCCGCCTGGGGTGGCCAGACTGGCATTGACGATAAATTCAAAGCTCCGGGCTCCGGTCAGGACCCCCACATCCACTGTGACCTGGCCATTGCCGGCTGCGGGTTCCAGCCGCTTCACGATGACCCCGGAAGCAGTGGCCGCGTCATTCCAGCCGGTGAACTCCCCTGCCCCTTCATCCTTGAGGAAAGCTTCGTATAAGGCCGCGACCCCGGTATCATCCAGCGCGGTATCATAACTGGCGAACCGCAGCACCTGTCCTTCCAACGGATCCCGGTGGGTGATCACGGTGCCCTCTCCGCTAATGGTGCCTGCAGCAGCAAGGGCCTGATTACCGTTCAAATTCAGGGGAATTCCGGCAAAGGTATGCTGCCATGCACCATTCAGATAGAGGTGGGTGTCGGATCCATCATAGACATAGGCCACCTGTGAAAATGACAGGATGGGGGAAGGCGTCGCGGAAGTATGGTCAGCCACGCCGAAAGCGGTGAGGCCCATCAAGCCCGTGTTGTTCCATTGTTCAAACTTCAGGGCCTGCGCACCACCCCGGCCCATCAATGCCCCCGAGGCCCCGGTGTCACCGGCGTAGGCGATGAATTCAAAGGTCCGCGGACCGGTGAAGTCACCCACATTCAACAGCCTCGGAGCCGCCCCGGATACCGGTTGGAACACCGTCATCGCCGGGACCGCGCCGGCAGAAGTCACCGCCTCCTGCCATGCCGGGAGATTGGCCGGCAACGTATCCCTTGCCAATTCCTGATAGTGAAGGGCGATTTCTGCAGGACTCAAGACTGCCGCATAACTGGCGAAACCCAGAATATGGCCATCCAGCCGGTCCACAATCCCGGCACCAAAGCTGTCCGAAGCCGCCGCCAGCGATACCACCCCTGACAAATTCAGCGGGCTCCCGGCAAAGGTGTGCTGCAGGGTGCCATTGACATACAGCAGGGTATCGGTGCCATCGGAAGTGAAGACGAGGTGGGCTTCCTGATGCAATGGAGCGGGGATGGAGGAATTGTAATCAGCCACTCCGTAATCCGTCAGGCCCAAATTGCCGGTATCGAAGTTTTGTTCGAATTTCAGACCCTGCACCCCTGACAGACCCATCAAGGCACCACTGGAACCGGCATTGCCCGCATTCACCACAAACTCGAAGGTCCGCCGGTCCGTAAAGGTCCCGATATCGAGCAGCAGCGGTGCATTGCCGGAAATGGCGGGACCATTGAGATCCTTGAAATAAGTGACCTGAGGCAGGTTTCCGGCGCTCTCCACCGCGGCCTGCCAATCAGGCAAAGCCGCAGACAGGGGCGGAGTCACCGACAGACCAGCCAAAAAGAAAAGAGTGGGGGGAGTTTTCATAAGCAGGATTGGGGAACAGGCCCCCTTGCCTTTCGCCGCAGGCAGGCCGGAGCGGGAGATAATGGTGAAAGTATGGCCGGCCTCTTGGAGGAAAGGAAGGCGCATTTGCATGAGTGAGGAAATGGGACGGTCACCTCCAACAACCGGGACCCAAGGGGGCCTCTGGTTCCGGGATCAGTGATCAGCAGGGAACAGGCCATCCCGGGACGCGCCTCTTCCACTCATTGCAAAAGCATCGGAAGCCGCCCGAATTGGGTAATCGGACGCACCGTCAGTCCGGGGGCGCGTGACCCTACCGCAATTCCGCCTCAAGTTTGGTCAGGGTGGCATCGTCGAGGCTGGAGTTGGCGAGGGTTTCGCGGACGGCGTCGGGATTGTAGACTTTCCATGCGTTGATGGTGCTTTTGAGGCTGGCCAGTTGTTTGTCAGGGTCCTGGATGTTGGTGGCCCAGGCGAAGGCGGCGGCGGGGTCGGTGGGGGTGATTTTTACAATCAGTTTGGCGGCGGCTTCATCGCGGGAACGTCCTTGGGGCAACTGGTTGATCCAGGTGCTGGCGGCCATGGTGTCGGTGGTGGCCCATTGATCGGCCACGGCCGCCATGGCGGCTTCGCGGGCTTTTCCGTCAGGCAACTGGGTGGCCCAGTCTGCCGCGGCCTGGGGGTTTTGATTGACCCAGGCGTTGGCAATGGTCCCCGCAGAAGCAGCGAGGCCGCTGGAGGCGGCTTCAATGCCCCCGGCACCCGGCAGGGCTGCCGCAAGGCTGGCGGCCGCTTTGCGGGGATCGTCGCCCGCCGTGACAGACCACACGCTGGCGAGAGCGCTGTAGCGTTCCGCTTCCGGCAGGGAGGCCGCCCACTTTTCCGCTTCGAGGGGAGCCTTCTGCGCCCAGGTCGAAGCGATTTGGTTCCGCGCGGTGCGGCGGGCATTGGAGTCGGCGATTTGCCCGGTGGCTCCGGCGGCTTTTTCGGGATCACGGTCCGCCCACTGACTCAAGGCGGCGGCCGTAGCATCCTGACGGGCTTTTTCGGATTCCAGGGTCGCGGCCCAGGCGATGGCTTCCTCCGGATTTTTGTTGGCCCACGAGGATGCAACCTGCGTAACCGCCTGGACCGAAGTGGCCGAGGGAGGCAGTGCCGCAGCGAGAGCGGCCGCCTTGTGGGGATCCGAAAAGGCGAGACCGGCCGACAGCCTGCCCATCACCAGATCCTGATCCTCCTGCGGCAGGGAGCGGGCCCAGGCGAGGCTGCCCTCGGGGTCCCGATAGCCCATGTTGTCGGCTACTTCGCCCAGAGTGTCGTTGCGGATCCTTCCCTTCGGGAGCAGGGCCATGAGGGTTGTGAGGTTTTCCTGCCCTCCTGCCCATGCCGCATAAGACGCCATGCCTGACAAACACTGCTGGCGCTTGGCCCCCTCCTCCATAGTCTGGATCCAGGCTACGGCACCATCGGGATCGGTATACATCCAATTCTGGGCCACGTTGCGCATCAGATTGCGCTGCTCGCGTTCCGGCTGCTGCAGGGTCAGAGCCAGCGCCGCCTGGGGATCGCGCGAGGCGAGGTTGCCGATGACGTTGCGGACCATGTTCAAGCTTTCGCTCGAGCGGGGCAGGGACTTGGCCCAGGCGATGGCATGGTCAGGATCCTGACGGGCCAGGGTCATGGAGACATACATCAAGGCACGGGACCGCTGCTGGCCGTCCGGCAGGGCCTCAGCATATGCCGCAGCACCGGACGCATCCCGCTGCGCCCAGATGGCCATGACCGAGCCGTAAGCATTATCGCCCGGGGTCATTTTCTGGCGGTCGAGCAGGCCGAGGGCTTTGAGAGGATCCTGGGTGGCAAGGCGGGAGGACATGGCCCGCAGGGCCACGCGCTTGCGGCCTTCGCCGAGACCGCCCAAGGCGGATTCGGCCGCCTTGGGATCCCCCATGGCCAACTGGGAAAATACTGCGGTGAGGGCCTCGCGGGTGGCGGCGGTATTGGCACCAGTGACAAACGCGAGGGCTTCCTTCGGGGAAACCTCGGCCCAGGTGCCGAGCAGGATGTCCTTCACGTTGGAATCGCCGCCCCAATAGTTGGAAGGCTGGTTGCTGGCTTCGATGGCTAGAGCTTTCAGATCTTCCGGACTGAGCTGATCGGCATAGGCCAGAATCCGGGCCTGGATGCGCAACGGATTTTTGCCGTTCCGCGAAAAGGAGAGGAGGGACTGGATCGCGGCCTTGGGGTCCTTCGCATTGACCGGGGGCAGGACCTCCGTTTTGACCGCGTCAGGATTCAAGGCCCGCGCCGCTGCTCCTGCGGGCTGGCCCCGCGAATCCCGGGCGGGAGTTTCCACGGCCGCACCGGCCTGGGCAGGGGCAGACCCTGACGGATGCAGGAGAGGCCGGAGGAACCATCCCCCCACCACACCGGCGGAAGGCAGCAGGAGGAACAGGATCGGTTTCATAAGGAATGTCAGGACAGCTTGCCTGACAAACCCTCCTGACGGAAAGCCTAAACCGCCGCCGGGTGAATTTTGTTCAAAAAAATGTCAGGCAAGGACGGGCGGGCAGACCGGTTGGGGCACCCCCTGGAGGTCCCGATGCGATTTCTCCAGCGCAGAGGGGATGCGTTGCACATCCACGGCCACCACCTTGTATTCCGGACAGAGGGTGTCCCGGTCATGGCCGGAGCCGGTGACGTTATTGACCATAGCTTCCGGGAAATGGAAGGTGGTGTAGAGAATCCCGGGTTTGACTTCATCCGTGAGCCGGGCGGCGAGGGTCACCTCCCCGCGGGCGGAAAACAGACGCACGGGATCGCCGGCGGCGATGCCCTTGGCACGGGCATCCTGGGGATGAATGGCCAATTCGTCGCGGGTGACAATGAGACTGTTGCCGGTGCGGCGGGTCATGGTGCCGCAGTTGTAGTGTTCAAGCAGACGGCCGGTGGTCAGGATGAAGGGGAATTCGGCGCGGTTATCGATCAGCTCCCGTGATTCCTCCCACGGGAAGAAGTGGAATTTGCCAAGGCCGCGTTTGAAGGATTCGCGGTGCAGAATCTGCGTATCCAGCCCGCCTGCTTCGATGGGCCATTGTTTGCCGTTGTCGCCAAGGTTCTCCCAGGTGGCTCCCTTGAAGAATGGGACGATGCGGGCAATCTCCGCCAGCACGCCCTCCGCAGTGTAGTCCTCCTGGGGATAACCAAACCGCTGCATGATCTCGCACAGGATCCGGCCGTCCGGGCGGGTGCCTTCGAGGGGCGGCACCGCAGCATTGACCCGCTGCACGCGGCGCTCCGCATTGGTGAAGGTGCCGCTTTTCTCAAGGAAGGAGGAGGCGGGCAGAATGACATCGGCGGACCGGGCGGTCTCGGTCATAAATATCTCCTGAACCACGAGAAACTCCAGTTGGTCGAGGGCCTGCCTGACATGAGCCGAGTCGGGATCGGTCTGCACCACATCCTCTCCCATCAGCCACAAGGCCTTGAGACGGCCATCAAGGGCGGCCTCGAACATTTCCGGAATTTTCCATCCTGGTTCCGGATTCATCCTGACACCATAAAATTCCTCATAACGTCGCACGACGGCAGGGTCTGCCATTTCGAAATAACCGGCTCCCTGATGGGGTTGGCAGCCCATGTCGGCGGCCCCCTGGACATTGTTTTGGCCACGCAAAGGATTCACCCCCACGCCCGGACGGCCAAGGTTGCCGGTCATCATGGCCAGATTGGCGATCAGCATCACGGTGCGGGCTCCCATTTGGTGTTCGGTCACGCCGAGCCCGTGGAAACACATCGCTGAAGCGGCGGAGGCATACTCTATCGCGGCGGCTTTCACCAGAGCCTGGTCGACGCCGGTGATGCGTTCCATCGCGGCCAGATCCAAAGCCCTCAGGCCGGCTTCGAATTCCGCCCAGTTCTCGCAACGGCCCGCCACAAAGTCCCGCTTCACCAGACCGGCATCGAGAATGAAGCGCGCCATCATGTTCAGCAGGGCCACGTTGGTGCCGGGCCGCAACTGCAGGTGATATTTGGCATACGGCACCAGTTCAATCCGCCGCGGGTCCACCACAATCAGCGGCACCCCTTTCATGACCCGTTGTTTCAGGCGGGCTCCGGTCACGGGATGGCCTTCGGTCGGGTTGGCTCCGATCACCATGATGCATTCCGTGAATTCGATATCCTCAAAGGAATTGGTGGCCGCGCCGGTGCCAAAACTCTGCTGCATTCCCCATGCAGTGGGAGAATGGCAGACCCGGGCGCAACAGTCGATGCTGTTGGTGCCGATGACCGCCCGGATGAACTTCTGCATCAGATAGTTTTCCTCATTGGTGCAGCGTGCCGAGGAAATCCCGGCAATGGCCTGACCACCGTGTCGGTTTTTGATGCGGCTCAGGTTTTCATGAATGTGATCGTAGGCTTCTTCCCACGTAGCCTCCTGCAGTTGGCCCCCGCGCCGGATCAGCGGCTTCCGCAGGCGGTCCGGGTGATTGAAAAACCGGAACGCATAACGTCCCTTCAGACAGGTGTGGGCATGATTCACTTCGGCGTCCACCGGGGCCTGGATGGATAGCACTTCCGTGCCCTTGGTGGCCACATCCAAATTGCAGCCTACCCCGCAATAGGTGCAGACGGTGCGGGTGCGGTTGGTTGCTTCGATGGCCTTGGACTGGAAGCGGTCGCTGATTGCCGAGGTGGGGCAGGCCTGGGAACAGGCCCCGCAGGAAACACAGGGGCTGTCCTCAAAGGTGGTGTCCAGCCCCTTGATGATGCGGGCGCCAAACCCGCGGCCATGCATCGAGAGCACAAACTGTCCCTGGATTTCATCGCAGGCCCTGACACAACGTGAGCAGTTGATGCACTTCGACAAATCCGAAGTCATGTAAGGATGGGACAGGTCCTTCGGGCGGCCGAGATGGTTAGCTCCCGCCGGATACCTCACCTGCCGGATTCCCACTTTGGCCGCTACGGTCTGCAGTTCGCAGTTGCCGTTCACCTCACAGGTCAGGCAGTCGAGCGGGTGATCGGTCAGGACCAGTTCGATGATGTTTTTGCGCAGGCGGCGCACCTTGGGGGATTCCGTGAAAATGTGCAGGCCTTCGCTCACAGGGGTGTGGCAGGAGGCTGCCACCCGGCGTGGTCCCTCCGCACTGAGGGCCACCTCCACCGAACAGACCCGGCAGGCCCCGAATGGTTGCAGTTGGGGGGCGTCACAGAGCGTGGGCACATGGCCTCGGCCCCGGTGATGATCGATGAAGTTCAACAGTGTTTCACCGGCTCTGAACTTCAACGGCACACCGTCAACGTAGGCAGTCAGCGAGGTAAGATCCTGGACCATGGCGGTAAAAAATCAGGTTGAAATGGCAAAGTGAGAGGCGTTAGGCGGGCGGGCGGGGAGACCGGAAGGGCGGGCGGTTTCCGGCAGGGGTGCCGGTGAAATACTCCCGCAGTTCCTCTTCAAAATATTGCAGGGCATTTTTGATAGGGAGAGGCACCCCGCCGCCGAGGGCACAAAGACTGGTCTGCTCGAGGGTTTCGAGGAGATCGTCGATCAGTTCGCGGTCGATCTTGAAACTGTCATCCTCCCGGGCTTTGGCGATGAGTTCCTTGCCCCGGGTGCTGCCGAGGCGGCAGGGAAAACATTTTCCGCAGCTCTCGTCCGCCGTGAACTGGAAAAGATGCTGGATATAGGCAATCATGGGAAAGGTGGCCGGGAGGCTGACCACGCCGGCATGCCCAAGGAGGAATCCATGGGATTTGAAGGATTCGAAATCGACCGTCAAATCACGAATCCGGTCCACCGGAATCAGGCCGCCAAGCGGTCCGCCCACCTGCACTGCCTTGACAGGTTCACGGAAGCCGCCGGCCAGCTCAAAAAACACTTTTCCCAGGGGAGTGCCCATGGCAACCTCGTAAATGCCCGGCCGCTGGAACGCCGCATCCAGCGAAAGCAGTTTGGGGCCGGTGCTGTGATCGGTGCCGATCCCGGCATAGGCGGCCCCCCCCATGGTGAGGATGGGCCGCAGATTGGCGAAGGTTTCCACGTTATTGACCACAGTGGGCCGGAGAAAGAGCCCCTGCTGGGTGGGAAACGGAGGACGCACCCGGACTTCCGGGCGCTGTCCCTCAATGCTGGCGAGGAGGGCCGTTTCTTCCCCGCAGATGTAGGCTCCGGCCCCTTTGATGATTTTGAACTCAAAATCAAAGCCACTGCTCCTGATGTCCTTGCCCAACCATCCCGCCTCACGAAGTTCCATGATGGCTTCATGAAGGCGGGTAATGGAGTCAGGATACTCGGCGCGGATGTAAAGCACGCCGGTAGAAGCCCCGCAGAACCATCCGGCCACCATCATGCCCAGCAGCACCGCATGGGGTTGTTGTTCCATGAGATACTTGTCGATGTAGGCACCGGGATCGCCCTCGTCGGCATTGCAGACAATGTATTTCACCGGCCCCGGGGCATCGCGGCAGGAAACCCACTTTAAATGCACGGGAAAACCAGCACCGCCCCGGCCCCGCAACTTCGCATCCCGAAGCTCCTCAAGGAAACTTTGCCGGTCCATTGCCAGCAGTTTTTCCAAAGGAGCATACCATGCTTCGATCCCCGGAAAGGGCGCCGTGAGGATCGGCTCTGTCAGGGCGGATACCACTGCATAACGGTCCCCGTGATCCCCGCTTCCGGTCTCAAAAAGGGACTCCAACCGGGCCGGATCCTGACCGGAATAGTTCCGTCCCTGATACTGGAATGCTCCGGCTTCATGGCATCGGCCCAGACAACAGATGTGACCGATCTCCTCATCGTGGAAATGACTTCCCAATTTCTCTTTCAGTGGCTCCTGGGTGCCGGCGCACAGGCAGGCCGAACCATTGCAGAGAAAGACCTTTTTCCCCTCATTTTCCTGCTTCAGAAAATCGTAAAACGAGACCGCTCCCAGCGTCACCGCCTCCCCGAACAACGACTTTTCCGCCAGAGGCCGGATCACCTCCGGGATTGCGGCGGTCGCATGGGTTTCTCCCGCCTCCACGAGGCGGGAGAAAATGTTGTTCGCGATTCCCTGACGGGACGACAGATGACTGAGATTCCTTGACATAACGGCCTTCCTCGATGGATACCGCCGGACATCGTATCGGACCGTTTCCGTCGCGCCAATCAAAAAACACCCTAAATCACGGCAGGTCAGGAAAGTTTCCGGAGCGCGGCGAGGCGCTGGATCATCGGCGGGTGGGAGTAGTGCAGAAAAACGGTGAGGGGATGCGGGGTCAGATTGGAGAGGGTGTCGCGGGCAAGGCGTTTCAGGGCGGCCATCATGTCGTCCGGCCCGCCCGTGGCCTGTGAAGCGTAGGCATCGGCCTCGTATTCGTGTTTGCGGCTCCAGAGGCCACTGAGGATGCCGAGCACGGTCTGGGCGGGTTCAAAGAGGATCATGAAAAACACCAGCCCCAGCCAGAGCACCGGTGATGACAGGCCGAAGGCAGCGTGCAGGCCGGGGTTGCTGAGCACCGTGCCCATGAGGAGGAAAAGGACCGCCAGTTGGACCACCGCCACGATGAGCCTCTGCACAATGTGGCCGCGTTTGAAGTGGCCGATTTCGTGGGCCAGCACCGCCAGCAGTTCCGGCTGCGGGTGTTTTTCGATCAGGGTGTCAAACAAAGCGATGCGTTTGTTCCGGCCGAATCCGGCGAAAAAGGCATTGCCCTTGGTGGAACGTCGGCTGCCATCAATGACAAAGAGTTCCTTCACGGGAAAGGCACATTTTTCGGAAAGGGTGTGGATGGCTGTCTTGAGAGGACCGTCTTCCAATGGTGTGAATTTGTTAAAGAGGGGCATCAGGTAGCGCGGGGCAATGTATTGCAGGGCCAGCACCAGCACCGTGACCGCCAGCCATGCCCAGAGCCATGCATTGGGAAAGCTGCCGAACAGCCAGAGCAGCAAGGCCAGCACCGGCAGGCCTATGGCGGCTCCCAGCACCAACCCCTTCACCAGATCCGCGATGAATACCGCCGGCGTGGTTTTGTTAAAGCCGTATTTGGCTTCGATCTTGAACGTGTCATACCACGAGAAGGGCAGGCTCAGGAGGGTGCTGCCCGCATGCAGCAGACTGATGCCGAGCAGTCCCTGCCAAACCGGCGAGGCGGTCACCCCGCTGACCACGCTCTGCAGCCATGGAAAGCCGCCTCCGAGCCAAAAGCCCAGAAAAACGGCCAGCCGGAAGCCGCTGGCGATCAGGTCAAACCGGGCACTCTCGCGGCTGTAGGCCTGGCTTTTGGCAAAATCCTCCTCACTGAATACCCCGTGGAATTCCGCCGGAAGCGGCTGGCGCAGGTGCTGCAGATTAAGCAGCACGGAAACCGTTTCCAACAGATACAGCCCGAGAACCGAGCAAAGCAGAAAAACAAACCAGGGATTGTCAGGAGTCATGAAGAGAAAATGGGAAGCAGGATAGTAAAACGGGCCACGAATATCACGGATTCCGCGGATGGCACGGATGTTTGGGAAACGCGCTTCTGGACCGCATCATTATTGATACACCGCATCTCTTGGCCCCACCATTCCGATTTTTACTGCGGCCATCCGTGCGGATCCGTAAAATCCGTGCCATCCGTGGCCCGCCCGTATCTTTCTAGCGGGTCCGGAAAGCCGAGGCGGGCAGGCCTTCCTTGTTGATGAGGTTGGGTTCGGGGATCTGGTTCCAGGCGTGGCGGACTTGTTGGGGATCGGTCACCGCGGGGCTGGAGAGGAGAATCTCATTGCCATCAATGACAGCTTCGGCAGGAAGAAATTTTCCGTCAGGGCCGGCGATTTCGAATTCAGCCGGGGGTTTGCCATCGCGGGTGGCGAGGCCGCTGCCGGTGGCGGTGAACTTGACCCGGAGTTTTCCATTTTCTGGATGGGCTCCGGCAAAGACCGGCCCGGAATGGACCAGCGAAGGGCGGTCATACTCCGTGGCGAGGGCAATCAGGGAAAGCCGCCGGCCGACTTCCTTTTTGTTGGCCGGGTGGATATCGGCAAAATCGCCGATGTCATTGATGACGGCGACCCCGGTTCTTGGAATTTCTGTCAGGGTGGCGTTCTGGGCTTCCCAGATTTCCGGAAGCGCAGTGCCCTGACGGGCTTTGTCGCGGGGCTGATTGCCGTAGTTGAAGGGGGCGAGCTGCACAGTGTAGAAAGGGAAGTCGCCCTGGTTCCACACCTTGCGCCAGCCGCCGATGAGGGCTTTTTTGCGTTCCAGATAGGCCATGCCTTCTCCGAGATTGCTTTCCCCCTGATACCAGATAGCCCCGCGCAGTCCGAACGGAACCAGCGGATGGATCATGGCGTTATAAAGGCCAACCACCCCCTGGAAACCCTGTGCCACCGGCCCGGGTTTGTCCGGAATGGGGGAGGGGTTCTGCCCTTTGTCGAGCGCAGCCCGGGAATCCCTTGCCCATTGCTCCACGTTGCCGAGCCACGCCTTCATGCTGTTCTGATATTCGCCGGTGCCGGGGGTGGCAGCGCGGATGGATCGGTGCAGGTCCCGCTGGCTGGGCACCATGGCAAAACCCTCCACGGGAGTCCATGGTTCGATCCGGCTGCCGCCCCATGAACTGTTGATCAGGCCCACCGGAACGCCGAGTTCCCGGTGCAGTTCGCGGCCCATATAATATAACACTGCGGAGAATGAAGCGGCGGTTTCAGGGGAGCAGGGTTTCCACTCCGCGTGGCACGAAAACCGGGGCTCCGGACTGCTCGTCAGCGGCACCTGGAACAGGCGGATTTGGGGAAAATTGGCTTCGGCGGCGGCGGCGGCCCCATTTTCGGTGCGGCTGATGGGCCATTCCATGTTGCTCTGGCCACTGCCCAGCCAGACTTCGCCGACCAGCACATCCATGAGTTCGATCTTGTTATTGCCTGTAACGACCAAGGGCTGGCCGGTGGGGTTGGCGGTAAGCGGATCCAGCTTGATTTGCCAATTGCCCTGGGCATCGGCAGCGGTTTCCCGGGTCTGGCCGGAAAAAGTGACGGTGACTTTTTCACCGGCAGCCGCCCGGCCCCAGACGGGAACCGGTTGATCCCGCTGCAGCACCATGCCACTGGAGAGCACGGAAGGCAGGGAGACGTCCGCCCGCAAAGCGGGGACCAAAGTCAGGGCCAGAACTGGAAAAAAATAAGCGGATTTCATGCAGCCGCATCACACCTGAGCCGCAGGCTGCTGGCAAGCTGGATTCTGCGTGAAGCCGGATCTGCCGATGGGCCTCAGGGCAGCGTCAGTTTCTGACCGATCCGGATGAGGTCTCCGGAGAGGCCATTGGCGGAGCGCAGCGCGGAGACGGTGGTTCCGTTGCGCCGGGCAATCGAGGTCAGGGTGTCCCCGCTTTGCACGGTGACGGTGCGCCCACTGCCGCCGGTAGCCGCCGGAACGGAACTGTAAGGATTGCTGGCCGGCGCGGTGTAGGTCTGGGCCGGTTCGTAGCTCCCATATGGATTGGCTGCGGGGGCTTGCCCATAAGGATTGGGGGCCTGGGCTTGCCCGTAAGGGTTGGCCGCTGCCGGTTGACCGTAGGGATTGGACTGCTGGCCGTAGGGGTCATAAACTGCCGCAGGCTCCTCCTTGGGTTTGATGAGCTCGCAGGACGTGGTGGCGGCAGCGACGATCGCGGTCAGGGTAAGAAAAAACGGGCGCATGGCAAAGAGTGGCGGGAAAGAATATTGGAATTGCAGATATTTAAACTCTCTTTAGGAATTGACAAGTTTTCTTTGAAAGCGACGCCCTCTCCCCCGGGCGCGGGCCTGCCATGGACCAAATACGGGTGCAGTCCCAGCCTTCCTATCTCGATCTGGACCTGCCCGAAGTCACCGAATGGCTTCCGGAGCACGACCCGCTGTCCCCGGAGGAGGACGACGCGAGGATTGAGCGGGAGCAGGCGTTGCGGTATCAGCCAGGGCGGGACCGGGATTGCCCGTTTCCCTCCCCCGAACCATTTGAGCTGCGTTAATTGCTCCACCCCCAGCATCAGGATGACGAGGTCGAGGGGTTAGAAGGTATCGGGAAAAATGGGCAGGGCCACCCGCCCGTTGCGGCCGGGATAGTGCGGATCGAATGGAAGGCATGGTTCTGCTTGCGCGGAAAGCGGGCCCATGCCAGCCCGTGCCAAATCGGCGGCTTCAAAAAGCCGGACCTGCGGGCCAACCTAACGATCTTTTCCCCCGGCGGCAATGGCGGCCACCGGCAGCGGAGCGGCAGCCGCTTTTTGGGTGAAGGCCAGCGCCTCTGCAGTGTTTTGATAGGAAAGGTAGCTGGTCAGGGCCACGCGGTCTCCCTTGTCCGGCCCGGTGGTGAAATATCCATACAGATCGACTTCCCCCTTCAGGGCCGGAAAGGCTTCCATGATATATTTCCGCAGCGGCACCTGGGCGGCATAATTGTCAGCGAGCTGGTCAAAGGGGCCATCGTAATAATCATTGCGCCGCACACTGGCATCGCGGACACCGGTCAGGATGCGCCGGTTGGACCGGGCGGTTTCCGTCCAGAAGACAAACCCCGTGCGGCGGCCCAGTTCAATCCCCCGGGCCAGCGAGGTGAAGGTCTCGGCCACCGGTTGCTCGTCGTTGAGCATCCAGAAAAAACACTTGGCAGCAGTGTGATAGCAGAGGAAAAAGCCCAGCCCGCTTTCGTCCCAGGTTCGTGAGACAAAACGTTCGTCCGCGCCCAGCACCCCTGGGGAAGGCGGCAGTTGGGGGATCTGGTGAAACCGGAAGCGCACCGTTTTGCCTTCACTGGAGACATCACAGGTGAAGGCATCGGGACAAACCACGGTGACCCCTTCTTCCGCGCCTAAACGGCGGGCGATGCTGAGCCGGCCGGCCTCGAGGGTTTCGTCCGGAAACTCCAGCCATTCGGCGTAGGCAAAAGAGATTTTTCCCTGCTCCCGAAGCCCGCTGGCAGGCCGGAAATTCCCCCGGATTTCGCGCCCTCCCGCCGTGAGCCGCCAGTAATAATAGTTTTCCGTGGGATGCACCATGACCTCCGGTGGAAGGTGCCGGAACACCCAGGCAAAGACGGCATCGCTGTTCCGCAGGTCCAAGCCGGTGGCCTGCCATGCTTCGGCCCTGGCCTGAAGCCGTTCCAACAAGGGTTCTGCGGCAGAAGGCGGAGCCGCAAAAAGGAGGAGCAGCAAGGAAAATACTTTCATGGGAGGCAGGGTTGCAATCATCCACAACGGATGGAAACGCAGGCCTCATGCAGTGCACCCTTCAAGCGTCATTCTGCCGCGCCCGGGGTGTCAGGAAGCCCACGAAACGCCGGTGGGATCTCCCGCCATGAGGCACTGCTTCCGGCAGTGCCTCATTTCAAGGCCCGTCTCCGGCCGGACGTTTCCGGCCCATGGTTGCCAGGCCGGAAGCTCCGGCTGCCAACGGGCCCCAGTCGGCATCGTTTTCCGGTTCAACCAACGGACAACTTACAAAACGATCCGCATTTTAGCCTTCCACCCCGGCAACACTTCATTACGTGTAGCCACCATGCAAAATTTGCTCTTTTCTGTCATCCTCGCCGGAGGATGGTTCCTGACTGCTTTTTCCGCACTGGCGGAAACGGCCCGGTCCGTGGACAAGGCTGTGGAGATCCCACTAGTCTGGCAACCGGACCAGCACCTTTATGTGAAAGGGACCGTGGGTTTGTCTCCTGAGCGGCTGGGAGAACTGGAGTCATGGCTGGATGTCCATGCCCCGCACTGGACGGTTGTCCTGATAGCCCGGGCTGCGGATGAATTCTGGCGTGGACCGGATGGCACGCTCCATCGCGGCATGGATGCGGTGGAAGAATCCCTCGGCCGCCGGTTGCCCTCGGAAACGGCCTTTGGCAACTTTACCCACCCCCTAACCGGGGAACGTGACGGGGCATGGCTGGTCATTTTTCTGGAGGAACGCAAATTCAGCTATTGGGCCGCCGATGCCTATGACCGCCGGCGGCTGGGCGAGGACCATTGGCAGGGCAATCTCGACAGTGCCGCCAAACAGGCCATGCGCGGCGGCGGCCGCATTGCCGATGCGGTGCAGGATACCATCACCTCCATTGATGGCGAATTGAAGCGCCGTCTCGCCCATGAGGCCGAAACGCGCCGCCAGGAAGCAGACCGTCAGCAGCGGCTCCTCGCCCGCACCAGCACGGTGCTCGCCGAAACCCGTCAGTTGGTGGAGCGGTCCCCGGGTCTGGCCGCCGCCCTCCGGGCCGATTGGCCGGCTGCCAGCGGGCTGCTCGCCCAACCGCCGGTGTCCGGCTGGCAGGACCGCCTGACCGAAGCCGAAAATCTGCTGAAGAACGGCACCGTGTCCCGCAGTGCCAGCATGGTGGATGCGGTGCGTGGAGAAGTTGAAAGTTGGGAAACTTCATGGCAGGCCCACAAAAATGCTCCTCCGTTGTTCCTGACAAAACAGGAGGAGATGGATGGTCTGGTCCTGCACCCATGGAGTGGAGCCGCCCGGGCCGCCCTGCTCACGGCAAGGACCCAATGGAGGGAAGCCGTAGCCGCCCATGCCAAGGGAGATCCCTCCTTCGCTGAACTTCTCGCCGGGTCCCGTCACAGTCTGGAGACCGCCCGAACATCGGACGCGGAAACCCGCCGCCTTGCCACATGGCAGGAGCAACTGGCGGCCAAAGCGGCCCGGGCTTCCTATCCAAACTCCGCCAATGCCACCCGCCTCGCCGGTCAATCCCGGAAGGATCTGGAAGCCTTTCCCCTGGCACGTGAATCCGGAGCCGGCGGGGAGGAACTGCTGCGGAACGCGGAGCGCGGCCTGACTAATGCCCGCCTCACCTGGGAAGCGGAAATGCGCCGGGCGCGGGATCTCCGCCGCGCCGGCCTGACCGGCGGGGCAGCCGGCGGAGCCGGGCTGCTCCTGGCCGGTTGGGCAGGACACCGCCGCCGCCGCCGCATCAAGGAACGGGCTACCGGCACTTTCCAACAATGGGAGGAAGCGCTCCGGAACAAAACTTCCGAACTGTTTGCCCTGCTCGACAAGGCGGGCCGCACCGTCGGTGATGCCGCCCTCCTTGAGCGCAGCGGCTGGTCGGGCACCACCCGGCAATTGGCCGCGGAAGCCATCCGCGATGTGGACCAGCTCTTTGTCATGTCCTCTGCCCTCGACCAGGTATTGGAGCAGGCGCGCGCCCTGATCGAGCCTGACAATCCTTTGGCCCGGGGCCGGAACCTCGTGTCAGGAGGACGTTATCAAAAGGCGCTGGATCTTCTTGAAGCCGACCAGATCCAATTTGGCCCCGAGTCGCACATCCCGGCCATCCTCAGCACTGCCCCGGACCGTCCTTGGCGCGGCCTGCTGGGCCGGCGCGAGGACTGCGAACCCTTCACTCTGACGTTTTCCGGACTGAATGAAGCCTTCAATGAACGTGCGGACCGGGCCGTCAAGGCGCTCGACCGGGTGGGCACGGCATGGACCCGGATCAGCCATGCCCTGACTGAACTGGAACAACGCATGGACGACGCCATCCGGCTGGAGAAAGAGGTCAATACCTCCGCCATCGACCGCCGTTTTGCAGTGGGCCCGGTATTCTCCCATCTGCTCCCTGCAGCCCGCAGGGACCATCAGGCCGCAGCCCAACTCGGGGTGTCCGATCCCGTCCAGGCCCTCGAAGGTCCATGGGAGGAGGGCTCGCGCCGGACCGGCGATGCCCTGTCCCTTTGCCAGGCGGTGCTGACGCTGCGCTCCGGTCTGCTCCCGGATCTTGAAACCAGCGGCACCACCCTGACCAGCGCCGGACGGCAAACCGCCTGGATCGGCACCGCTCTCGACCACCTTTCCTCACAAGCCGATGCCATGGCCCAGACCGCGGCAGGGCGAAGTATCAAGGATGACCTGACGGCATGGGAAGCTGCAGGACGGACGCTGCGGGACCGCGCCCTTCAGGCTGTGGCCACCGTGGAGCGGGCCAGTGGCACCATCCGGCCTGATTTGGACACCCTGGAGGCTTTGATTGGCAGCGAACGCATCCGGCTCGGGCAATCCCTTGGCCTGTCCCCTGACAAACTCTTGTCTGAGCCGGGACAGAATCCATCCGGCCGCCTCGCCGCCGCGCGCGAATGCCACGCCGCCGCCCTGACAGAACTCGACCGCGGAGATCCCACCGCCGCCGGCAAATCCCTCGATGAAGCCGCCGCCCTCACTGCGGAGGCCCACGGGCTGATTGCAGAATCGGCGCAGGCATGGGCCGGACATGACGCCCGTCTTGCAAGGTTGAATAACGAAACCGCACGCCTCACGGCTTTGTTGCCGGAACATGCCGCCCTGCTGGAAACTTTGTGCCGGGACTGGGCACCTGCCGCCCTGCATCCCGCGGCCGCAGATCCGGAGTTTCCGGATCCGGAAGAATCGGTCGCGGACAATCTCCGCCGCGCCGAAGACCTCCTCGCTTCCGCCCGGCAGGACACCCAGGCAGGGGTGGACGCCTGCCGGCATGGAGCCCTCCTGGCTTCCGTCGAATCCCATGAACGGGCCGCCGCCGGGCAAGCGGCGGCTGCTGCGGAGTTGCAGGCCATCGTGCAGCAACGCGATGCCATCCAAGCCTCTCGCCAGGCCAATGCCATGGAAACGGAACGCCTGAACCGCAACCGGGCCGCCTTGCAGGCCATGGCGGACGAGCCGGTGACCATGCAGCCGACGCGCGGGGCATTCCTGACTTATTCGGGAAATCTGGAGGCCGCCATCGCCAGTGCCGCCGCCACCGGCCGGGCCGCCGATCCTTTTGCCGCGAGGACAGCGCTGGCCCTGGCCGCCCGGAACCTGACAGAATTGGAGCAGGCCCTGCAGGCGGACCGTCAGGCTTTTGCCGAAGCCTCCCGAAGCCTTGCCCATGCCGCCCGGCAGTTGGTGGCGTCGGAGCCTCTCCTGCGTCAGGCCGCCCAGGACCAGATTCCGGACAGCACCCTGACCACCGATGCCCAGGAGGCGTTAGCCCGGCTGCAAACAGCGCTGAATCAAGCCACCCGTCACTTGCGGCAACCACATGGCGACTGGAATGCGCTGGACCAGGCGGCTGACCAGATTGCCGCGGAAACCACCACCTGGCGGGCCCGACTCCAAGGCGAACTGGCCCGCGCTGCCGCCAGCGTGGAAGCCCTGAACCGGGCTGCCGACCGCGTGCGCACCGCCGGTGGCTGGTCCGGTGCCCTCGGGGTCCGGATCACCGGCGTGCCTGGACGGGATCACCTCGAACGCGCCCGTCAGGCCATGGATTCCGGTGATTATGAAACTGCCCAGCGAGCCGCTGAAACTGCCCTACGGGAAGCACAGACCGCCATTGATGCCGCGGAAGCCGAACAGCGTCGCCGCCAGCGCGAAAAGGAACGCGAAGCGGAACGACAACGCCGGGCTGCTGCGGAACGACGCTCCGCATCCTCCTTCAGCAGTGGATCCAGCTCCTCCCGGGGCTCCTCGTTTGGTGGCTCCTCTTCCCGTAGTTCCTCCTCGCGCTCCAGTTTTTCGTCAGGCTCGGGGGCCTCCCGGTCCGGATGGTGATTCCCGCCCGCGCCCCCGGTCAGCCGTCCCTGAAGCCCATGCCGGAAGGTCCTCTTTGCGTTTGCCTCCCGGCCCCGATAGCGCTCCAGTCGGGGTCTCCGGGGATCCACGTTCTACAGCAACACTGTGTTCGCCGAACACAGTTCATGAAACGGGCGTCACTCTTTTTTACCTTGTCCATGGTTGCGGCCGGACTCAGCAGTTGCAGTCTGGTGGGGGCGCTGGTCAAAACCGCTCTGCCCTTCGCCGGCATCAAAGTTGCCTTTGCCTGCATCCCCGAACATACCCTCGTGGATACGCCGGCCGGACCCCGGCGCATCGAACATCTCGAGGCCGGCGACCACGTCACCGGTTACTCCGGCCGCCCTGTCCGCATCCTTCAGAAACACGCCTACCTCGAAAACCCGCAGACCGTGTTTCTCCGGATCATCTTCACCGATGGAGCCTCCGTGGACCTTTGCGGGAAACACCGCCTCGCTGGAATCCGGGCCGAAACCATCCGTCCCGGCCAATCTCTTGCTGGCCGCACGGTGGCCACCATCGAATCCCGCACCGGCGAAACCAAATCCTACGACATCCTGACAGAAGACCTGGGCTATCAAATCCACGGCATACCCGTCAACAGCATGATCGAGGAAATGCACGCCGCCGCCGCAGGAATGCAGAGTGCCCGGGCGGATTAAGGGCCGGCAGGGGAAAGCGGCGGATCACAATACGTGAATACCCCTGTATCGCTCCATAAATTCCTGCGGCGTAATCGGCTGCGGCTTGTAGCCGGCATTTGCCAGCGGCGCAAAGTGCCGGTCCTCCGTGATCACATAGTCAACATGAGCCGCGATCGCGCAGTCGGTGAAGGCATTGTCGTCAGAATCCTCCCCGATAATGCGAAACTGAAAATGGGGACTGATGGAGATCAGGTTGCCGGACGCGTCAATCAGATCAATCAGCCGGGATAAATTGACCCAAGCTCCGGGACCGGACATCCGGGTCAGGATTTCGGCATACTCCGTCATTACCCTGTTTGACACCGCCCACGCCAGCCGCCCGGCAACGACTGCATCCAGAATCGGAAAGAAGCGGTGGGAAGGCACTCTTCCCTGCAGAAGGGTATTGGTATCAATACAGACGATCATGCCGAGGGTCGGTTCCGCATCCGGTATTGGCGGATCAGGTCCGGCAGGTTGTCGTGGAGCCCGGCGGCAGCTTCTGCGGAGCCCTCAGCCTGAATTTGTCTCCAGACACGGGCTTTCTCCGCCATCAGCATGACCTCGTAGGCAAAAAGCAAATCATCCTCGGGAGCCGATTGCATCCGCTGCACCATTTGCTCACGCAGGTCCTTGGGAACAGGTTGAGTAGTGTATGAACTCATTGGGAAGTCATGGCAGAAATAGAGCCTTGCTGCAAGGGACCTGTTGACTTGCAGGTCTACACGGTGGCCCTATTAAATCAAGGACGGGGCAATCACCGCGGAACATTGCCGCCCAACAGTGTCCATCCGATCAGCGCAGGTGCTTTTCATTGATGTGGGTCAACCAGGCATCTTTGGGATCCTCCAGCTTCACCACTGAACTTCCCCACTTTTCCACGAATCCGGCACAAAACGAAATTACCGGCAAATGGGGGATTCATGGTTTGAGCGCCCGGTTGGCATCCCAAACTACAACCCCGCGTCCGTCACCGCACCTTCGGAGGCGGTGTTGACGAGTTTGGCGTATTTGGCGAGGACGCCTTTGGTGTAGCGGGGCTTGGGCTGTTTCCATTTGGCGAGGCGGGCTTTGATTTCGCTGGCGGGGATGCCGAGGGTGAGTTTGCGGGCAACCGAGTCGATACTGATGGGGTCGCCGTTCCTGACGATGGCGAGGGGGCCCCCCACGAAGGCTTCGGGGGTGATGTGACCGACCACAAAACCGTGGCTGCCGCCGCTGAAGCGGCCGTCGGTGATGAGAGCGACGTCCTTGCCGAGACCGAGGCCCATCACCGCGCTGGTGGGGCCCAGCATTTCGCGCATGCCGGGGCCGCCTTTGGGACCTTCCATCCGGATCACGATCACATCACCCGCTTTGATTTTGCGTCCGGTGATGGCGGCCATAGCGAGTTCCTCGCTGTCAAAAACGCGGGCTTTGCCACTGAACTGGGTGCCCTCCTTGCCGCTGATTTTGCCGACGGCACCGCCGGGGGCGAGGTTGCCATACATGATCGCGAGGTGGCCGGTTTTTTTGATAGGGTTGCTGAACGGACGGATGACCTGCTGGCCCTCAGGATACTCCGGTTTCACCTTGGCGAGGTTCTGCGCCAGGGTTTTGCCGGTGACGGTGAGGCAATCGCCATGAAGCAGCCCGGCATTGAGGAGGAGCTTCATCAGGGGCAGGGTGCCGCCGATTTTGACGAGTTCCCACATGACGTATTTCCCGCTGGGCTTCAGATCTGCCAGCACCGGGGTGCGGGCCCCGATTTTGGTGAAGTCGTCGATGCTGAGTTTGATCCCGGCGGCGTGGGCCATGGCGGGGAGGTGGAGCACGGCATTGGTGCTTCCGCCAAGGGCAGTGATGAGGGTGATGGCATTGAGGAAGGACTCGCGGGTGAGGATATCGGACGGGCGGATGCCCCGTTTGATGAGGTGGAGCACGGCAGCCCCGGCATCGAAGCAGTCCTGGAGTTTCTCGTCCCCGATGGCCGACTGGGAGCTGCTGTTAGGGAGCGAGAGGCCCAGAGCTTCAATGGCGCAGGCCATGGTGTTGGCGGTATACATGCCACCGCAGGAGCCGGGACCGGGGATGGCACACTGCTCGAGGGCGGCGAGTTCCTTGTCGTTGATTTGGCCACTGGCGTGCTGGCCCACCGCTTCGAAAACGCTAACCACATCCACGTCCTTGCCCTTGTGGCAGCCGGGCAAAATGGTGCCGCCATAGACGAAAACGGATGGCCGGTCCAGCCGGGCCATGGCCATGACACAGGCGGGCATGTTTTTGTCGCAGCCGCCAATGGCCACAAAACCGTCGAGGCCTTCACACCCGACCACGGTTTCGATGGAATCGGCTATGACCTCACGGGAGACGAGGCTGTATTTCATGCCCTCGGTGCCCATGCTGATGCCGTCCGAGATGGTGATGGTATTGAAAATGATGCTTTTGCCGCCGGCGGCGTCCACTCCTTTGGCAGACTCAAGGGCGAGGCGGTCGATGTGCATGTTGCACGGGGTGACCTGGCTCCATGTGGAGGCGATGCCGATCTGGTTCTTTTTGAAGTCGCCGGTCTTGAACCCGACGGCGTGGAGCATGGCGCGGCTGGCGGCGCGTTCCGGTCCATCCACAAGGATGCCGGAGAATTGGCGGCTGGGCGAGGGCGGGGCGGCGGAGGAGGATTTCTTTTTGGCGGGCATGACGGGAGGCAAGCTATGGACGCAGCCGGGCGGGGCGTCAAGGCAACGGGGAACCGGCCGCTCCGGAGGAATAACCGTTAGGGGGCCACCGCCATGCCCGGCTGTTGGGTGACACGCAGCCGGATCAGGCAGTTCTCCCCGGGAGTCAGGGGGATGGCGAAGCGGCGCTGATTCCCCGCCCCGGTGTTAGGGACCGGTTCCCACCGGATCAGATCTGCACTGCACTCGGCTGCATAGGTCAGGTCCGGGCGGTTGCCGGGGGGGATAAAATCGAGGATCAGTTGGTTGCCTTCCCGGACGGGTTGGGGGAGGCGGCCGCCCGGAGTGTGGCCAGTGGGATTGAGGTCAAAAGCATATTCCACCAGATTGGGAATTCCGTCCGCGTCGTCATCCCCAGCCGGCCGGGCTGCGAGGGCAGGCCATGCGCTTTCGAATCCGGTTGGCGGAAGCGGCACGATGATACGAGGGCCGGAATAGCCCATAAACCGCGTGCCGATCCGGGGACGGGCACGGAGCAGCCATGGGGTGCCGGCCACAAGGGGGCCACCGGTCAGGGTGCTGTCAAAACGGAAAGTGCGGTCCGGGAACTGCCGGGCGGGAGAGGGCAGGAAGCGCTGGACATTGGTCAGGGTGATATCGTCAAGATAACAACCGTGATTAAGGTCCGGACCGTCAAATGACACGGAACCCGGGCGGAGGATAAAACGCAGCTGGATGACTTGTCCTGCCCATGCTGCAAGGGGGATACTGCGGGCCCGCCATGCGGTATCCCAAAGCCCGCTGGTGTAGTTTGGCCCCGGGGTGTAAACGTAGGATCCATCTCGACCGTAGATTTCGGTCCATCGGCGACCGCCGTCCGCGGACAGTTCCACGCTCAGGCGGTTGACGGTAAAGAGCCAGCGGAAGAGTTCATGGAAGGTCAGAATGCTGTCGGCGGCGGGCACAAAGGAGGCATCAAGGGCGAACGACTGGGAATGCGGGAGGTAGTCGATTTCCGAAGAATCGGGGGGGAAACAGAGATGGAAGGACCGGGTGCCGCTCCGGGGAGCAAAGGCGATGCCATCGAGCGAGCCAGGCCCCTGAAGAATTGGGTAGGACCCTGTGCGGTCAGAGGTGATCAGAGGGGACGCCCCGTCCGCATTTTCCAAATAGGCAGCGGCCGCCCCCAGGGTGCCGGCCTGCACTTCCCACCCCTCCGCCAAAGGAACGGCGCTGGCCTGATAGTCTGCGCCGCTGGCCGGGGGCTGGCCCGGGCCTTGCAGTGTCAGGGGAACCCCGAGCACATCCGGGTCGAAAAAAGTGGTCTCCCAGGAATAACTGGACGGGACTCCGGGACCGCCCATGCCGGTTACCGTGACCCGGTAGGTGGTGTCGGCGGTGCCGGGGGCCGGGAGCGGAGGGGGCTGGAAAACGACACTGTTGTCCCCTTGGTCGGTGACGTTGTGGGAAAGCACCGTGACCGGAATGGGATTCCCCGTGGGACCGGTCAGGGAAATAGCCGCAGGGGCGGACGGAAAAGTGGCGTCGGGAAAAGACAGGGACCAGCGGAGTGGCATCAGGGGAGCGGGAACGTAACCGGCCGGCGGCCAGCTGACAAACTGGCGCGGGGCGGTGGCCGCCGGCTCAAGTTGGCCGATCACATAAAGGGCATTGGCCGGCAGCACCGGATAGGAGCCTGAAAGATCGGTATAAACTCCCGGCGGGACGTCGCCCGTGCTCATGTCCCGGGCCCTGCTATGGAGAATCCAGCGGCGGTGACCCACGTTGACATTATTGGAGCGGTCATCCGTCAGATCGTCATCCGCCATGTAGACATTCACGGCTTTTGGTCCAAAGAAACCGATAGTGAGATTGCTTTGCTGCGAACCATTCCAGGCAAAAGCAGACCAGCACGCCGTATTTGCGGCGGTGGGATCGTGGGTGGGGTTGTAAGGGCTGAAAAACACATTCGAGTAGGCATTGAGATGGGCGGCGGCCTGGGCGCAGGTCCGTTTGGTGGAAACCGCAGCGACCTGTGGTTTGACAGGATCCTGCACATTCAGGGCGGGTTCCGCGTCAAAGCTGACTGAAGGCAGGCCGCACAGAGCCCGGTAGTAGTTCACCCGGCGGCGGACATCCTCCCGGAAGGCCGGAGCGGTGGTGCCAATATTGCAGGAAGCAAGCACCCCGGTCCAGCCGATGCGGGCGGCGGCACCCTCGGAAGCGAGATAAGCGGCATTGTAAAAGGCCAGCGACTCCATGCGGTTCTGCAAGTCGACCACAAATCCGCCGACGGGGACAATTCCTCCCTCTGGTGTCCAAGTTTCAGGTTTGGCTGCGGCAGGACGGGTGACTGCCAGCCCCACCAGGGCTGCCGGCAGGAGCATGCTCCATGGGGGACGGGATAAGCGCATCTGGAGTTGGTAGGAAGTTGAAATCCACCGCCAGCTTTTTGCTGCAAGCCTCTGGCCAAGCTGCAAAATCCTGGCGGATCACCCTTTTTTTACCAGCCGCCAAGCCTGGCGTTACATCCCAAGGTCAAATTTTATCAAAATAACCCTCCTTGAGTATCAATTGCCTCCCGGGGATCAGTGAGTGTGCACCCCCTCTCAGGGCAGTTGTTGGGTGACGCGCAGGCGCAGGAAACAGTTTTGTCCTGACACCACCGGCACCGTGAAGAGGCGCTGCGAACCGGTCCCCTGGTTGGCCACCGGAATCCAGTTCACAAAATCGGTGGTGCATTCGGCGGTGTAACTCAAATCGGTGATGCCGGCAGGGATCATGAAATCAAGCGACAGCCCCTGGGAGCCCAGCACTGGGGACGGGAGGCTGCCTGAGGCCGTAGGCACGGAAGGATTCAGTCCGAAGGCATATTCCATCAGATTGGGAATGCCGTCCCCGTCCGCATCGTCCTGGGGTTGGCTGGCGACGGAGGGCCATGCCGTTTCGAATCCGGTGGCGGAGCGGGGCACCACGGTGAGGAATCCGGAATATCCCATGAAGCGGGAACCAATCCGGGGGCGCACCCGCAGCAGATAGGGGGTGCCGGGAACGAGGCTGGAACCGGTGAGCTGGCTGTCGAGGCGGAAACTGGTTTGTCCCAGATTGACGGGAAGAGCGGAGGTGAGGCGGCTGACATTGGTCAGGGAAATGTCATCCAGATAACAACCATGGTTCAGGTCCGGGCCGTCAAAAGAGATGGCCCCGGGCCGCAGGATGAAGCGGACCCGGACGGGCTGGCCGGCCCATGGGGCGAGGGAAATGGTGCGCAGATGCCATGTCCCGTCCCAGCCGCTGCTGGTGTAGCTGGCGCCCGAACTGTAAACATATGATCCGTTGCGGCCATAGACTTCCGTCCATTTGTTGCCGCCATCGGTGGACAACTCGGCGCTGAGGCGGTTGTGGGTGAAGAGCCAGCGGAAATACTCACGGAACTGCAGGGTGCTGGTGCTGTCGGGTATAAATTCCCCATCCAGACTGAAGGACTGGGCATGAGGCAGAAAGTCCACTTCGGATGAATCCAGCGGAAAGCAGAGGTGGAAGGATTTGGTTCCGGAAAACGGGCCAAAGCCCAGCCCATTGAGGCTGCCCGCCCCTTGCAGCAGGGGGTAGGTTCCGGTTTTGTCAGCGGTCACGGCGGGGGCGGCACTGTCGCCATTTTCCAGCCAGGTGGCAGGAGGATCCGGCGTCGAGGAAACGACCTGATAGGCTCCGGCGAGGGGAGCGGCCTCAAATTGATAGTCAGCCCCTGCGGCAGGCGGCTGGACCGGCCCCGTCAGGTTCTGGTTCAAGCCCAGCGTAAAGGGGTCAAAAAACGTGGTCTGCCATGAATGGCTGGTGGGCACCCCGCTGCCGGAAATGCCGTTGACGGTGACCGTGTAGGTGGCATCCGCGCTGGCAGGCAGGGGGGGGGAGGCAGGCTGGAAGACAAGGGTGTTGTCGGCCATGTTGCCCTGGTTGGAGGAAAGCACCGTGATGGGCACGGCAATGCCTTCCGGACCGGTCACGCTGATCGAACCAGCCGTGGTGGGAAAGGTAGCTCCAGGGAAGGAAATAGACCAACGCAAGGGCTTGAGCGGTGCCGGGAAATACCCTTGGGCGGGCCAGGTGACAAATTGTTTCGGAGCCGTGGCCGCTGGCAGGAGGGAGCCGGTCACATACAAGGCATTGGCAGGCAGCACCGGATAAGTGCCGGCTCCATCAAAGTAGACGCCAGGAGGCACATCCCCGCTGCTCATATCTCCGGCCCGGCTGTAAAGGATCCAGCGGCGGTGGCCCACATTGATATTGTTGGATTGGTCATCCCCGAGGTTGTCATCGGCCATATAGACATCAATGGCCCGCGGACCAAAATAGCCGATGGTCAGGTTGGAATGCCAGGACCCGTTCCAGGCCGTGGAGGAATAACAGATGGAATTGGCGGCCGTGGGATTGTGGGTCAGTCCGAAATTGTCATAAAAGACGTTGGAAAACGCGTTCAGATAGGCCGACGCCTGGGCGCAGGTCCGTTTCGCGGTGCCGGCCGGAATTTGCGGGGTGCCGGCCTGCGTGGCGTTGGCCGCCGGACTGGCATCAAACGTGACCGAGTCCAGTCCGCAGATCGCCCGGAAATAATTCACCCGACGGCGCACATCTTCGCGGAAGGCGGCATTGGTGGTGCCCGGCGTGCAGTTGCCCGCGTAAGCCCCCGACCAGCCAATCCGGCTCTCCGCCCCTTCTGATGCCAAATAAACCGTATTGTAAAAAGCCAGGGCCTCAATCCGGCTGGTGGTGTCTACCTCAAATCCGCCCGCCGGCAAAACTCCATTCACCGGGGTCCAGGTTTCAGGCCCGGCCCAACTGGTCCCGCCCATGCCCGAAAACAGCACGGCTACGGTCAACAGGCGGAACAATAGATGAACGGTCATGAAATTTAACTGTATTTACCATAATTACCATCATAAAAAAGAAACGCAAGGGTCACTTGCGAGGGATGCCGGATCCTTTGCGGACTTGTCCGGGAACGCTGGGTCACGCCAAGGAGAGGGAGTGGGAGCTACGCCTGAAAGTGGCGCTGCAGCAGAGCCAAGCTGTCCTTGATTGATTCAAGCGCCGGGGCCTTTCCCTCGAATTCCAGGGAAAGGTAGCCCCGGTAACCGGCTTCGTCCATGATACGGGCGATCCTTGCGTAATCGAGGTCGAGGGTATACCAGACCCCGCCACCCTGATATGTTTTGGCTTGGAGGAGGACCGTCTGGGCAGCGAGTTGAGCGAGGCGGTCGTAGGGATCTTCAAGGAAATTCCCCGTATCAAGGGTGACCTGGAGCCATGGGGAATTCAGGGCATTGACGACTTTCAGGACCCCCTCCGGTGTGCGTCCGAGGCCCCAATGGTTTTCCAGGCCCATGATGACTCCGCGCTTTTCTGCTTCCGGGATGAGTTTGGCGTAGGCATCGGTCACCCAACGGAACGCATCCTCCACGGTGTAGCCCGGCAAGGGATCTTCGGCTCCGCGGTGGGCCATGAGATCATCAAAATTCCTGCGGGTGCCCCATGTCCCGGAATTCACCCGGATCGTCGGAACCCCCAGTTGATAGGCTTCCTCGAGGTAGCCGATGGTTTCATCGATATTTTTCTGGCGTTTGGCCTCATCAGGGGAGACAAATCCCTGGTGGGTCGAGTAACCCATCAAATCCAATCCGAGGAGAAAGGCGCGCCGCTTGGCATTCCGGAGGGTGGCGGGGGACCGGTCCTCCCATTGGCGCTGGAGGATTTCCACGCCGTCGAATCCCAGCTCCGCTGCAGCCTCGAGGCATTTGTCGATGGGGCGCCATTCGTTGCGGTTGAATCCCCAGAAGGAATAAGTGCTGACCCCGATACGGCGGCGGATCCGGGGGGCGGGGGCGGCGGCGGGTGCCGCGGGGGTGGTTTGAGCGGTGGCAGCAGGGGCGGCCAAAGCAGCGGTGGCCGCACTGGCTGTGGCAGAGAGGAATTGGCGTCGGTCCATCCGGGAAATTAAGCAGGAATGGCTCCATCTGGCCAGCCGTGATTTTCGGCCCCTGTCCGGCCACCAGCCAGCCGATCCGCCGGAGCTGGTTCAGGCGTGCCCGTCCGGTGGCCGAGCCCGGGCCCGATCCCGGTTCCGAATCCAGTTTAGGGAAGCCGGCGGATGCGGTAAAAGATTCGGGGTCCGGTGCCCACGGCCACGGTGTCCTGGTAGAAGGTGGAGGTGCCTTCCGAGGGAAGGTTAGTGACCAGTTCGATCCATCCGCCGGTTTCTCCTGCAGGATTCATGGCCGTGGCGTAATCCACGGCGTATCGTGCGCCAATGACGGAACTGAAGGTGAGGTTCGCGGCCGGCACTGGCGTGGTCTGCAGGGTTAGGCCCGTGATTTCGAAGGACGCAGGGACCAACCCGGTTGCTTCATTGGTCAGGCCATAGAAATGCCAGCTCCCGCTGATCGGAAGGGTGGTGGGAGGCACCTGAGTGTCGATGATCAGTTCCGTTTCTTGGGCAGTATAGGGGAAACTCAGGGAGTAGGCGGAGTGCGGGTTGCCGTTGTTAAGCATCAAGCCGGGGCGGTCTTCAAGGACGTAGGCGTTTACGGTCTGGGTGCCGTTGGTGAAGCTCAAACTCAAAGGACGTCCCGATCCTGCCAAAGGAGCCCATGGCCGGACATAAAGGCGGGCATCGTAGGCCTGCCCCGGGGTGAGGTTGGACAGCACCCACCGCTGGGAACGGCCTGGCTGGTCGGCGGTTGAAGCATAAGTGAAACCGCGGAGCAGTTCCGTCAGGCCCGCACCGGTCACGTCGCTGACTCCGGGCTGCCACGTGTTGCCTGCAGGGGTGATGCCATCCACGATTTCATTGCGGGCGGCGAGCGTGGTTTCATTGATGTTGGCGGTCCAGGTGAAGTCCGCCACCGGAGCGGCCACCCTGAGCACATCAAAGGTCACGCCGTTCACGGTAGCCGGGGAGGCCCCGCTGATCCTGTGGGTGTAAAACTTGTCAGCCGAGAGCCCACTGGCTTCATCGGTGGTCAGCAGGCTGATGGTTAGCCCAGGAGGCAGGGCCGGCAGGGACTGGCTGTCAAGGGGCACGCTGCCGCGCAATACTTCATAGCCATCCGGGAAGAGATCGTCATCGCTGTCGTAATCGGCTGGATTGGTGCCGGGGTTTGCGGCATTCTCAAAAAGGCCGGAGTGGGTTTCCACCAGATCACTGAGTCCATCGGCGTCGGTATCGGCTCTGGTGGGGTTGGTGGGTGGCCGGCCGGCCGCACCGGTGATTTCCGATCCATCTTCGAGGGTATCCCCATCGGTATCGGCGGATTTCGGGTTAAGATCGAAACTGGTCCGCAGATTGTATTCCTCGAGATCGGTCAGGGAATCACCATCAAAATTCCCTGTTCCTGGTCCCGGTCCCGGTCCGTTGGCATTGCCTTTCAGGTCTGTCAGGTTCCCGGCTTTGCTGATCTCCCAACTGTCCACGAGGCCGTCATTGTCACCGTCCGCGACCACTCTGAGGAGGTAAATTTCCTCGGAGACCTTGGCAGACGAGTTGCCCGTGGCTTTGACCCGGACGGAAAACCGCGTGCCATCCGGCTCAGGAAGGAAATTGAAACCTCCGGCCTCAAGGCGGTCGCCGG
Source organism: Verrucomicrobiales bacterium (assembly GCA_038210825.1). GTDB lineage: Bacteria > Verrucomicrobiota > Verrucomicrobiia > Verrucomicrobiales > V1-33 > CAIZWU01. The sequence continues at coordinate 61,077 of JBBQWG010000003.1, read as the reverse complement.
TGATGCGGAATTTGTCATTGTCCATGTCCCCGTCTCCGCTCACCAGGGCAAATGTCAGGGGCTCTTCATTGATGCTGGAAAGTTCCGGCTTCAGGGTTCCCACCAGAGTGCCGGGGGCGGCATTGCTGAAAAAGTCGTAGTTGGCAAGGGACTGGGCGACGCCATTGAGTCCGGACACGATGAGGTTGTCCAGAAATGGGCCGGCGATGTTTGATCCCAGTTCCATGTGAAACAACCCGAAATTGTTTTCGAGATTGAAAGCGTGGTTGGTCAGGACCTGGGTGCCATCCACCCATGCATTGGCCGTGATATCCGACGTGCCCGGAGCTGCATCGTTGAAGGAAGTGATGGACAGTTCGATCACCGCCCGGTGAGGCGCGACGGCAGGCACCGCAAAAGTGCCTCCAGTGGTCCCAACTCCATTATTAAAATACTGGGTGCCGCCATTGTTCCGGAAGAGGATGCCGAAATCGGTCTGGGCCTCATTGACCCGCTGCGTCACATCGGCCACAGTATAACCAACACTGAACGAGAGCCAGTTGCCGTCCGAGTTGTTCACCGGGGTCCAGTCGAAGGCAATGCGCAGCCCTCCTTCGTTCAGGATCGCCGGACCGGTGGCGATCCCGGCAAAATCCGTCAGGACAAGGGTAGGCAGACTGAAACTATCCTGAAAACGGAGGTTGCCGGAGCCGTCGTTCCGGGCAATGCGCACCCGGTTGACTGACAGCGAATGCTGAATGCGGCCCGACCGCAATTGGACGCTGTCGGCCAGCAGGCCGCCCCGGCGTCCGGTCAGTTCCGAGGCATCAAAGCTGGCATTGTCAGGAGCATTGAAGGTATCACTGAAAAAACCGGTCGCGTGGGACGCGGCCGGAAGGCAGAAGGATAGGATGACGGGGGCGGCAAATCGTTTCATGGTGGCCGGAGGAGCGTATCCCCTGAGGCACAGCAAAAGGGGGATGGCCATCTACGGGAATCCTCCTTCTGATGACAAGCCAAATTGCCCTGTTTATCTTTTTGCCGCCATGCCGGCGGGCCGTTTCAAGTCAGGAAAGGCGGCTTTCCAGTCGGTGGCACCCTCCGGACCTTCCAGGGTCAGGCCCTGCAGGGTCACCACGGTGCCCTGGGCCGGGGCATCGGGACGCTTCCACGAGCGGATCCGGATGGAAAAGCTCACAGTATTGGCCCCGGAGCGCGGGCAAGCCACCCATGCCCAGTCAGGACCCTGCAATTGAATGCCGCGAACCTTCCAGCCGGGCTGAAGTTTGACGGCGTTGTAGGAGGCATCGCAGAACATGTAAAAGGTGTTTTCAATGAATGGGCTGGTCCACAACGGACTGGGGCGCATTTGCATCATGCGGGTGCCATGCACCTCGGACGTCAGGACGTTAGGGACCTGAGAAGCCACGGTGTGGTTGCCATCGCGGAGGCCCATCCCCTGGGCTGGCGTAAAGCGGAAGCCACGCTGCCGGGCCAGCGCAAAGGCCTCCGCGCCCCGGATCCGGAAAATCGGCCCCCGGGTTTTGGCCGTCCGGGACTCCCCGGAAGATTGCGGCCCCTTATTCAGATCCGAGGCTGGCACGGCGTCTGGACCGGTCCCGGGGTCAGTGGGGTCGGCGGGATCAGGCGAGCCGGACCCAGGGAAAAACGGCAGCGATCCGTCGGGCAGGGGCAGTTCACCGCCGGTGCTGCCGGGCGAAGGCAGGAGACCCTGGAGCGACTCCGGACCGGCTGGCCCCAACAAGGGGAGTGGAGCCTCCTGAGGCAACTCCCGAGGCTGGGTCGATTCTGCGGTCGCGGAACCGGTTTCTGCGGTGGTCAGGATGAAGACAGGTTTTTCCGGCAGGGTAAGCTGGGAACCCGGGACAAACACCGGTGCGGGTCCGCCGGGCAGTCCTGCGGGGATGCTTTTGGGAGAAACTTGAGCCAGCAGCGCCTGGGGCCGTGGCGGCAATTGCAGACCCGTCGGCAGGTCATTGGCTGGCAATGAGCCCACAAAAGCCGCAGCCAACAGAACCAAACTTTTCCAACAAACCAGGAGCTTCATGATGCGGAGCAGGGAGGGCTTCAGGAAAGCGAGGTTTTGCCACGTGTGCGGGTCCACATCGGAGGCTCTTCTGAAAGTGGGAGAGCTGGGAGGTCATCCGCCGGCCATTCCGGCGGCGGGGCAGGTTTCAGGAAACTGAATGGTGCCGGAACCGGAGGATGGTCCGGATCTGCTTCCGGGACCGCGGGCGGTAGTGGATGAGTTCCACCGGCAGGGGGGACGGGCATAAAACTGTTGCCCGGAGGCACCTCAAGGGAAGGCAAAGCCAATCCCACTGGCGGCATGCCGGGGGTTGGGAAGGACGGGCTGGAGTTCTGAGGCGGAATGCCCCCCGTTGTGCCTTGAGCCACCGCCGGAGCAGGAGGCGGAACCGGCAGGGTGGGGAACGGCGTGGGGGGAGTCAAAGGCTGGACCGGCAGCAGGAATGGCGGGTGGAGCCCGGGATTCTCCATTGGGTCCACCGCACCTGATGGGGCAAACGCTTGAGCGAGGGTTGGTCCCAGTTCTTCAAAAACGGTTTTGGGCAGGTTGGGCAAGGGGCGGCGGCGGATTGGCGGGGGCGGTTCCTGCGTCACTCCGGCACCGGGCGCGGGAGTATCAACGGGGGCAGAGGCCAATTTGACCTCGTGTGATGGAATTTCGGGTGCCGCCATAGGTTTCACGGCAACGGGCAGATTCACCGGCGCCGTCAGCGCGTGGGGGGGAGGAAGCGGCACGGTTGGAATTACCGGATGCAGCGGGGGGTAAACCCGGAGGCCAGGCGGAGCTATCGGGGGGGGGGATAACGGACTGACAGGAGGAGGGGCAGGCAATGGCCGGACGGGCAGGGTGGGCGCTGCTGCGGGCACCGAAACGGTAGTCAGGGGCGCGGGCCGGACCACGACTTCCGGCGGGGCCGGGGGGGGCGGGGGAGACCATGCCACCAATTCAGGAGCTTGGGGCGGGGGAGCCAAGGGCAGCGCGGCTTCCGGGGCCGTCAATGAGGGTGGAGCCGGAAGAGGTGCCGTCGCGGCCGGAGTGGCCGGAGTGGCGATAGGAACCACCGTGGGGGGGGGGACTGGCAAAGAATGAACCGGCGGCTGCGGTGCCACCGCGATTTGATCCATCACGGCACGCAGTTGGTTGATGACGGTCTGGAACGCCGCACCCAGCGTTTCCTGTCCCTGCTGAAGGGCGGCAAGGACTGCTTCCATAGACTGGGGGAGGACGTCCGGTGCTTTAGGGACGGGAGGGCCCACGGGGGAAATGACCGGGCCCATGTGCAAGGGTGACGGCATGGTTTCCCCCGGCCGGCAAATGCTCTCCGGCACGACGGCTCCGGGCAATCCGAAACCTGCTGGAGCCACCTTTGCAGGAAGCTGGACCGCTGGAGGTTCAGAAACGACCGCCGGCTTCTTCACAAATGGGTTTTCGCCGGTCTGGATTAAGCTTGGAGTCAGGGGCGGCGTGGTCTTCAGCACTTCAGCCACGACCGGGGGCGCAGACGTGAAAGGCGGCAGGACCGGAGCGGTCGTTGCCAGCAGAGGGGGAGGGCCGAATGGTGAAGCAGGGATAGTCGTCGCCGCCGTTGGAATGGCAGGGGGCAGAACCGGAGCCGCAGTGGGGGCGATTGGCGGGAATGGGACCGGCGAAGTCATGGCAGGAAGGGGTTGGACTGGCACAAGTATGGAGAGATGGGGGAGGGGTCCGGCTGGAGCCAGCGCGGGAGACGATTCCACAGCAAATGCAGGGGAGGACCGGGCCGCTGGAATCGGCGCGGAGGAGGCAACTTTGGAATCCGTCTCCCCGGCCAACAGGGCAGCATCAAAAATCGTGGCATGGCCCAATCCCGCGGTAGGACCCGCCGACAGCGCCCCTAACGGAGAATCCCCCGGTTTGGCAGCCAATGGAGGCAGCTTCAGACCCTCGTCCGTTGGACGCATGGAGCGGTGACGGATCCGGGAATGGCAATACATGCAAAAATGATCCTGCGCCGTCATCACGTCCCACGCCACCCGGGCCCGGCAGGAAAGCCCCATCCATTTGCTGGCGTAGGCATGTTTGACCTTGCCGCTGTGCCTCAGGGACGGCTGCCCACAGGCCCCACAACGCAAAGGCCGCGCCACCAGATAGGTAACCAAAAAGGTCAAACCTACCGCAACCCCTGCAGCCGCAGCCACCCGCCAGTCAGTCCAGCCCAGCACCAAGTAGGCAACGGGAACCGCCATCAAAAATGCCGCCAACAAAATCCGCGAGCCAAAATACAACAGCGCCGCCACCCGAAGGCGGGTGTGCCGGGCTGATGTCAGAGATTGGGAAGAGGCGGCCATGGAAAACACCGGTAAGTTCTGAATAAGGCGGAAATTACGGATATTATAGATCCTTTCCTACCATGGTCAACGAAGAAAGTGATTATCAGGATTCCTGAAAATTTCATTTTGCTTAAATATTTGCCCACTTTCTCTCCGAACCCGTCCCCCGTGAGCACGCCATCAAACTCCCAGGCGTGGCCATATTCCGGGCTTGGCCCGTTGGCCCCCCTGCCAGCAACCCACCCCAGACCACCTCCAGCCGCATTGTCGCCAGGGGTCAGTTTTAATTGTCGCCAAGGGAAATGATTATTGTCGCTGGACAGTTACGGTCCGGGCACGCTGCTTGGCACTCGGTTTGAGCCCCTCGATCCAGCAGGCGAAAACTTACAATGAGTGCGACCGGGATCAGGCGACCAGATCCAACGCGCCCCCTTCACAGAGCGCTTTGGTTCCGAAAGTTGGCAGGTCATGTCCCATTGCTTGGGCAATAGCCATCCAGAGCCGGTTATGGGTCACGCCTCCCAACTGCAGGCTGCGGCCCATTTTAAAACCGCAGCCGCCCCCAACCAGGACAACCGGAATGTCGTTCAAGGTATGGGAATTGCCTTTGCCCAGTTCATTGGTCCAGACCAGCAGGGTGTTGTCCAGCATGCTGCCACCCACGCCCCCGGGCTCCGGGGTGTCCGCGAGCCGTTTTGCCAGATACGCCACTTCCCCGCAGAACCAAGTGTTGATTTTTTCCAGCTTTTCCTGGGCGGATAGATCCGCGTCCGGCTCATGGGACAGCCCGTGGTGCCCTTCCTCGATGCCCAGCCACTTCATCCGCGCCTGTCCTACGGAGCGCATGTATTGCAGCGTGGCCACCCGGGCCATGTTATTGGCGAGACTGTTGACCAGCAGATCAATCTGCATCCGGCTGACCGCCGGCGTGTTGTCATTTACCAGTTCAATCTCCGGATCGAGATCCGGCACCGGGTGGTTCAGTCCGGGTTCGGCACGTTGTTTTTGAAGTTCGGTCTCCACCTCGCGGACAAGCGTCAGGTGCTGCTCCAGCAGGACCTTGTCTTCGGGACTGAGCTTCGAAGTGATTTTCCTGAAATCCGACTCCACCCCGTCCAGGACGCTGACCAGACTCTCTTTGTCCTTCATCTGTCCATACAGCCGGGACAACATCTGCTGGGGATCGTCAATGGGCGCGACCGGCTGGTTCGCCCCGGCATACACCATGCGGGTCCACGGATCTGCGCGGCCCGGCACCGCCACCCCAAATTCAAGCGAGCCAAACCGAGTGGCGGTCTCCGGCCGCTTCTGCAGGAAGTTTTTGATTTCCTGGTCGATGGAAATGCCGCTGGCCCAGCCGGCCGGCGTGTCCGATCCACCCTGGATATTGCCCGGGGCCAGCTCGATGCCGGTAAGCAAACAACTCATTCCCCGCATGTGGCTGTCGCCATCGCCCCGCACCTTGTTGGCGATGCCCTTCAGCAGCATCGTCCGTTCCCGGAACGGTTCCAGCTGGGCGAGAATGGACTTGAACGACGTCAACGGCCCCGCCTCATCCGGCCAGAATTTGTCCTGCACCGTCCCGTTAGGCGAAAACACGATGATCAGCCGCTGCGGCCGCCCCGTCGCGGGTTCCTGTCCAAACAAACCCGGCAGCCCGCCCAAAAACGGCAGGGCCGCAGCAGAAAGGCCCAGATCTCGGAGAAATTGTCGGCGGCGGATCGGATTCATGGCAGGGATGGGTCTTTAAACAGAACGGCTGGAAGCTCAGTAAATTTCAAAAACCGGGATCACGCGCTAACCGGCGACTGGATCGGCTGGCGCGACTGCCACGTGGAGCCGGATTGGCTGATGATCTACAAGGTGTTGCCCGATGAGCCCCTGCCGGGCCGGACCGGCACCCATGCCGATCTTTTTTAATTAAGTTCACAGCGCGGCCAGACAGGCCCGGATCACGGGACGGTTTTGATTTTCCCGATGGTATTTCCGCGTCTCAACCGTATTCTCCTTGCCGCCACGGCGCTTTGCGGGTGACCGCAGGGATTCCTGACCGCCCTACTCTCTCCAACTCCATCAATCCATGAAGACCAAACTCATTGCATCCGCCCTGTTCCTTGCCTCTCTCGCCGCTCTGCCTTCCCATGCCTCTCCGTTATCGGATCTGGTGGAAACCCACAACCTCGGCTGGTTGCTCGGCTCATGGGCCACGGCAGATGGCAAGGTGAAGTTAGCTTACGAATACCGCCTCGACAAAAACATCATCGGAGTAAAATTCCAAGCCGATGGACGGGAAGCCGAAGGGATGATCGCCCTGAAGCCAGGCAGCACGGAGTCCCACTACGTCGCGGTCGACAGCGCCGGAAATGTCTCCAAGGGAACTTGGAAAGAGCATCAGGGCAATCCTTTGCTGAAGACCACCACCACGGGCAGCGAAGGTGAAATGAAGTTCGCCTCCGAGCACATCAACGTCGATGCCGACACCATGCGCGTGAAGGTCTACAAACAGAACGAATCTTCTGACCCCGGGGAAATGCTCATCGAACTGGAACTGAAACGCGCCAAGTAGTTTCCCCATCCGCAATCTCTGGTTTGACGCCATGCCGGTGGCGGTTCCTGCGGCCTGCCGGCAGGAGTTTTCAGCAACAGACCGCACTTGGCTCTGGTCAGGGCCCGGATGTATTTTCGACAGGTCCGGGCGGCAAACCACGCGTTGCTGCGGTCAGCGCCGTCTCCAGAAGCAATTCCCGCACGTTGAAATCCGATTTCCGGAATGACTCCAGCAGGCGGTCCATGGTGTCGGGACCATAGGCGGCGGCGGGTTGTTTCACCGTGTGATGGAACAGATGCCGGATAAAGGTCCGGTGCGCGCCCTCGCTGCCAATGGCAAAGGCAGCCACGTCGGCCGCGTTTTCCAGCCGCACCGTTTCGCCGTCATCGCCGGTAAAATCACTTGCCGCATCCACTGGCTTGCCATTGTCCTCCGCGCGCCAGCGGCCGATAGCATCATAATTCTCCAGGCTGAAACCGAGCGGATTGATCGTGGTGTGGCAGCCCATGCAGGCCGCCGCTTTGGTGATTTCGGTGACCTTTTCGCGCATAGTCAGGGAGGGATCGAAATTCCCGTCCTTGAACTCCACCGCTTCGGGCGGCGGCTTGAGCTGGCGGCCCACGATGTTTCTGGTCAGAAAAACCCCGCGATGGATCGGCGAGGTGTTTTTGAAATAGGCAAACGAGGTTAGCAAATACGGATGCGTGATCACCCCGGTGCGTTCGCCCGGCCCGAAGGTCACGGGCTCAAATCCCGGGCCTTTGACCTCCTTGCCATACAACGCCGCCAGCCGGGGATTCAGCATCAGCCAATCCGCCTGCAACAATTCACGGTAATCCGAACTGCCTTCCCAGACAATCCGGTCGACAAACAGATCCAGCGACCGCCGCAGGTCCGACAGCGCCCCGGCATCAAATCCCGGAAAGGCTTCCGGATCCTTGGAGATGGTATCGGCCTCCTTCAGTTCCAGCCAGTGGTGGAAAAATCCGCGCAGTTTTTCCTTCGTCCGCGGATCCCCCAGCATCCGCCGGCCCTCCGTCAGGACGTTTTCCCGCGTGTTCAGCCGGCCCTCGGCCGCCGCTTTCATGAGTTCCTTGTCCGGCACGGAATCCCACAGGGCAAGAGCGAGGCGGCCAGCCATGGTATAACCATCCGGCACTTCAGGCTGGGCACTGTCAGGATACAAAAAGCGGGGCGACATCACGATGGCCATCACCGCGCGCTTCAGCGCCACCTCGGGCACCGCTCCTTCCCCGAAATACGGGCCCACCACGTCATCTGCTTCCTCCGGGCTCAGCCCACGGCGGAAGGCCATGGACGCGAGGTCCCGGGCAAATCCGTGGGTTTTAACCAGCCGCTCCGGATCGTCGGATTTGATTCCTGACCATTCCGGAAACCGGTCCGCTGCATATTCCGCCGCTTTGATCGCACTGGCCGAAACGGCATCATACCACGCCCGGTTCACGGCGGTGCCGCGTTCATACCCCATGCTCCGGTCGTCCGCCGGAAACGGCGTTCCTATCACTGGCGTCTCCCGCACCTGCTCCGGTATGAGGCGCGATGCCGGAACCGGCTCCGGCACCCCCTGCGGCGTTTTCCACCACAATTCAATTTGGGCCGCTTTTTCCTTGAACTTGAAATACTCCAGCTTCAGCGGATAGGCCCGCCCGCCGAGGAGAAACATCGTCCCTTTTTCCTCACGCACTTCCGGCCCGGAACTCACCCAGGCATCAATCAGCGGCGGCTCTTCCCGGTTCACTGACAACTTGGCTCCGTTAGGCGTTTTCAGGATAAATTCATAAACTCCGCTCTCTTCCGCGATAACCGATCCGGTCCACCGGATGGAAAATTGTTCCGCTCCCATGACCGCCGGATCCGGACTCTCCGCCCCGAAGGAAAAGACCACCGCCGCATCCCGCCGCTCGAAGACATCCTTGTTGTCCTTTTCCTTCGAGCCGCCGAAACGATGCGATCCGTAATATTGGCCCTTCAATCCACGCTCTCCCTCCGGCCCCCACGCCGGTCGCCCATCCATCTGCCCCAGCCAGTCCACCAGTGAATTCCGGAATTGCCCCACCGTCAGGCGCATCATCTCCGCCCGCACCGTCCCCTGCCCTGCCCGCGACTGCGGCGAATAAAACGATCGGTAAATGTAAGTGGCCACCGCCGCCGCATCGTCCCCCACACAAAGTTCCGGCTCCTCCTCCGGCATGGTGCGCTCGATCCGCCGTGTCAGCGACGCCAGCGACCGGTCCCCATACAGCGGCTCCTTGTATTTGTCATCCACCCCCACGCCCTGCTCCCCATGGCACTCAAGGCAAAGCTTCCGGAAAATCGCTTCTCCTTTCTCCAGCGCCCCGGCCTGCACCGCCTCCGCCCGCGCCGGTGCCACGCCGCCCGCCACCGCCCACGCCTGCAAAAGCAGCATGCCGATTTTACACCAATCATGACCAGGGACAACCATCCTCAACCCAACGCCGCAGCCATGCCCGGTGTTTCAAACCAACTCCAAAGTGCCTCCCTGCGCGCAGCCTGCCGCAGTTCATAAGTTTCGCCCGGTCCGCCGCTAGCTGATTTCACGCGAGCCGGCCCCCCACGCCCTGCCCGCAGTAAAAACTCTGATGGGTGTTCAGGCCAGCCCCCGGGCCTGCAATGCCGCCAGCGTCCAGCCGTATTCCCGGACCAATTGATCCACTACACTGCCGGAGCGCAGGTCCGGCGGGAGGACTTCCCACGTGTAGGTTTCCATCTCGAGGTGGGCGCAACGCGACGGCCGTGCCGCCAGCCAGTCCAAAGCAGCAAGGAGGTGGTCCCGCGTATCCCCGAAGGGTTCTTCCACATCCGCGTGCAGCGGCACATGGAAATGGACGCGCCATTCCTCGTCTTCCGGCACGCCGTGCGCTTCGGCGTGCGCCAGGGCGTCCGGGAGGTCGCGGAAGCGGTGGAGCGATCCGTCAGGACGGCGCGCAATGGTTTGGTGGAAATAGGTATCCTCCTGGAATCCCGCGAGGCGCTGCATAACACGCCGCACTTCCGTCACCCGCAGGGCGCTGCTGAGATGCAGCTTGCTGAGCCGGATACCCCGTTCCTCCAAAGTGTTCAAGCCGGGCGCGCCATCCTCGAATTCCACCGCCAGATGGCAGGTGTCGTAGTTCACCCCAAGGCAACGGCGGATGTCCTCGCCCGCTCCCAGCGTTTCGAAAAAACGCACCGTCTCCTCGGTGTTTTCGATATAGCCCAGCGGCTCCGGCTCCATGCCCAGATGCAGGTCAATCCCCGTGCGGTCACTTAGCCGGGCAATCCAGCCGGCCATTGATTTCAGATTGGCTGCGATGTCCAGTTCGTGTTTGGCATCGCGGATCAGTTCCTTGTGCGAACCGGGCACGGTGCTCACACTTCCGGACACGCCCGGCGGCACCAGATCTGACAGAATCGAAAATAAAGCCTGAGTGTAATCCACCCGGTCCACCGTGGACCAGTCAGGCTGGAAGACCTGCTCCTTCACCCGGGTCCCGTGGAACTGGCCGTAGGGGAAGCCATTGATGGTAAAAACATAACACCCTCTCTTTTCCATCCAGCGCTGGAAATCCAGCCGCCTCCGGTGATCCAGCAACGCCTTCGCCGCCTCCGCCCCCAGCCGCAGCCCGATGGCATACGGCCCCGCCGGACAAACTTCCGCCTTCACTGCCAGGGTATATTTTTCCAAAGCCGCCAGCGTCTCCGGCCACGTCTCCCCGCGGTGAATATTCGTGCAGTAGGCGAGATGGAGACCGTGGGGAAGATGCATGGGGCAGCAGGGAATTGGAACAGAAGGGCACGAAGGACAGGGATTAATTCTCCGGCGGAGAATAATCCAACAGAAGTTCCATGATGTGGAAAGCCGTTATCCTCTCAGCTTGATCTAAAGTAACTTTCCTATCGGTAAAATTCAGAGTGATGGCCCGTGGTAGTGGGGCGTTTTGGGGATGAACTATGATCTCTGAAACAAAACCTTTTGGGTTTGCAGTCAGCACAACAGAGGCAAATTTTGTTTTCATAATGCAAGACTTTTGCATTATTTAGCATGCCGTGGCAAGGGCTTTTTTGATCCCTGTTTCTCCCTTTCGATCGCCGGCGTTTCAGTATCTGGAAAGTTTGCCTGATGCGCCGTGACGTATTTCATCGCGGCATGCACGAGAAATCCGGAGCGGGTGTCGCCGGTTTTGGCGGCGAAGGAATCGATCTGGGTGAGCAGGTATTCCGGCAGGGTGATGTTTACCCGTTTGGCTTTTCCGGAGACTATGGAGAGGTTCACATCCACGAGCGCCCACAGGCCGTCCACGTAATCCCGGTTTTTGCGGTGGGCTTCCACGGGCCGGGCGGCCGGCACCCGCATGCTGTCCCTGAGCAACCCTTCTACATGGCATTCGATGGCTTCCACGGCGGCATCCAGCGCCTCCTCCACGGTCCCACCGGCGGAGAAGCAGCCCGGCAAATCCGGCACCGTGACGCCATATTCGGAATCCGGGTCTTTGTGAAGCACGACGGGGAATTTCATATTTACGGTGTGCCCAAAACAGGACCTATATGGCCCATGGGACCATAGGGCCTATTTGCGGTGAATGCTAGGCCGCAGCCAGTTCGGCGACGTCAAACACCTCCCGGGCATCGGCCACGGCCCCGGTGACGGCGGCGGCGGCAACCATGAGGGGACTCATCAGGATGGTGCGGCCAGTGGGGCTGCCCTGGCGGCCTTTGAAGTTCCGGTTGGAGGAGGAGGCGCAGAGCTGGTCGCCGATGAGTTTGTCAGGATTCATCGCGAGGCACATGGAACAACCCGCGCCGCGCCATTCGAAACCGGCTTCGGTGAACACTTTGTCGAGGCCCTCCTTGCGGCAGAGGGCATCCACAATCTGGCTGCCGGGAACGGCGATGGCGGTAACCCCGGCAGCAACCTTGTGTCCCTGGAGGTATTTGGCGACCTCGCGGAAATCGCTGAGGCGGCCGTTGGTGCAGGATCCGATGAAGGCCACATCAATTTTGGTGCCTTTGATCGGAGCCCCGGCAGGAAGTTTCATGTATTCGAGGGCTTCCACGATGGAAATGCGCTCGGCTTCGGTGGGAGCTTCGGACGGGTCAGGCATGTGGCCGTCGATGCTGAAACCCTGGTCGGGGCTGATCCCCCACGTGACACTTGGCGCGATGTCGGCAGCATCAATGTTGACGACGTCATCAAAAACCGCATCAGGGTCCGAGGCAAAGGACCGCCAGTTGGCCACGGCGGCGTCCCATGCCGGTCCGGCCGGGCTGTAGGGACGGCCCTTGAGATACTCGAAAGTCGTTTCGTCAGGATTTACATACCCGCAGCGGGCTCCGCCTTCGATGGACATGTTGCAGACCGTCATGCGCTCCTCCATCGACATGCGGTCGAAGACCTCACCCGCGTATTCGTAGGCATAACCAATCCCGCCCTTGGCCCCGAGCTGGGCGATGATGTGCAGAATAACATCTTTTGCATAGACCCCGGGCCGCAGGCTGCCCGTGACCTTGATGAGCCGCACCTTCGGCTTGCTCATGGTCATGGTCTGGGTGGCGAGGACATCGCGCACCTGGGTGGTGCCGATGCCAAAGGCGATGGCTCCAAACGCGCCATGGGTGGCGGTGTGGCTGTCCCCGCAGGCAATCGTGGTGCCCGGTTGGGTGATGCCCTGCTCCGGACCGACCACATGCACGATGCCCTGTTTGCCGCTGCTGAGATCGAAGTAGGTGATGCCGAATTCCTCCGCATTGACCCGCAGCATGCGGATCATTTCGGCGGCGAGGCTGTCGGCGAAGGGTTCGGTCTGCACGTCGGTGGGGACGATGTGGTCCACGGTGGCGAAGGTGCGGTGGGGAAATTTCACTTTGAGGCCAAGGTCGCGCAGCATGCCAAATGCCTGGGGGCTGGTGACCTCATGAATGAGGTGGGTGCCGATCAGGAGTTGTGTCTGACCATTGTCCATGGTGCGCACGGTGTGTGCGTCCCAAACTTTCTCGAATAGCGTCTTGCCCATAGTAAAAGTGCTGCGTGGGGGAGGGTGGAAGTGAACCTCGAGAGTAGCACCCCCGCGCCCGGCGGCAAACGCTGATTAATTGGGAGTTTCCAGCCGCCGGATTTGGCGCTAAGAGTGGGGGGATGCGCCCCCTGCTTCTTCTGCTTCCTGTCCTGATGCTGCTTGTCTCCTGCGGCAACCTGCAGAATCTGGCCGCCAAGTCCCGCGCCAAACGGCAGCAGAAGGCTATGGATCAACTCACTGCCGCTTCGTCGGAAGAGGCCACCTCACGCCTCGGAGCCAAAGCCCTCGGCGACATTGCCTACATCGACGATGCGGAACAATTTGTCCTGATCCGCACCCTGACCGGCGTCACCATTCCGGTCCAGTCCGGGTTGGAAACGCGGCAGGACGGCAAACGCACCGCTCTGTTGCAGGCCACGGCGGAACGCAAAAACGGGTTTATTGCGGCCGACTTGCTGGAAGGCTCTCCGCAAAGCGGCGAGGCGGTATTCGCTTCCACCGACAGACCAAAACGGACTCCCCTGCGGCCCGCCGCTCCGCCCGCTCCAGCCCTCCTGCCTCCGCCGGCCATTCAGGGAGGCTCCCCATTCCCGGCGCTGAATGGCATCCCCGCGATGCCTGAGGGCACCACGGCGGCTCCGGCCGACCCCGGATTTGATCCGGCAAATTTACCCCCGCTGCAGGATGCCATTGTGACTCCCGAAGACTTGAAACGCTGACCGCCCGCCAGCCGCTCCAGCCTGGCAGGAAATCAGTCGGGCTTCGGTGGCACCCGGAAATGAACCTCCAGCAGTTCGGTCAGGGACTGCATGGCCTGCCGCAGGATAAGGGCCTCCGGTCCTTCCGGAAGAACGAGAAGGGCGGTCGCCACCCGCTGCGCGAGGGGCTTGCGGCGATTCTCCCCCGCCGTGCCCTTGAGGTGTTGTTCCACCCGGGCCGCGAGGTCTTTGGCCCCGGCAATCCTCTGGCGGGCTTGTGTTGCCGCCAACTGCCCCGCCGCCACCAGTTGGAATTGCCGGCAAACAAACTCCCGGCAGCGGACCGGCCGGTTTCCGTAAATGGTGCAGCGGGTCCCGCAAAGGGCCTGACAGGGTTGAGGAAAATATTGCCGTTTTTTCACCTTCAATCCCATGGCCTCAAGGGGCTTCACCCGATCCCCGGGCTGGAGCCGCACCTGATCAAATAGGACGCCATTGCAGCAGAGTCCGCAATCCAGACAGAGGGACGCCGCTACCGCTGCCGAATCCGGAGAAGAGTCATGCGACATCACCGCACCTCCTGGTGTGGACTTGACAAGTCCCGCCCCGGAAGCGGGCAAGGTGCGTTAGAAAGGAGCGGAGGTGCGGGGCATTTTGGCACGGTAATCATGCAGCTTGAGATTGAAGATCCGGGATCCGGCCGGACCGGCCAAAGCAAGGTGCCCCTGCCCTTCCGAGCCAAACAGCCGGAGCCGGCCGGAGCAGGTGGTGTAGTCAAAATCCCGCAGGGTAGCGAGGCTGATTTGGCCGAGGTCGGCCTTCAAGCCGCCAAGGGCATCGATCTTGTCTTTCATGGAGTCGAGCGCGAGGACATTCAGCCGTCCGGGCTGGGAGACTTTGAGGTCGAGGGAAGCCTGGTAGAGCGTGGTGGTGTCCCCATAGGCTTTGACGGTGAGTTCGTCGACCACCCCGGTCATGCGGAAGGTGTCAGGAGTCAGTTTGTCAGTCAGCGGTTTCATGCCAATGCCGATGAGCGAGGCCCAGGCATCCCAGGTGTAGAGTTCGTCGAGATACAGATTGATGCCGCCCGTCAGGGTGCCGCCGCAGGTGTGACCGCCAAAACGCGCATAAATGCCCCGGGCATCGTAGGTGACGGAAAGCCACGCCTGATCCACCCGGAGCTGCCGGAAAATGAGGGTGTTGTTCTCAAAGACCTCAGTCAGGTTGTTATCGCGGTCCTTTTGCGGGGTATTGAAGATAATGCGGCCCCGGTCGCTCAGGCGCAGGCGGACCTTGTATTCGGGAAAGTCATACCACCCAGGCTCAATGGCCAACTCCCCATGAAACGTCTCCCCCTGCAGGAGGAACGGCACCGGTTTGCCCATGGCATCGCGGGCATTGCGGAAGGGAATAACCGGGAGATTGGGCCAGGGATACCCTTTGGGCGCGACATATACCTTCCCGCTTTCCGTGTAGAAGGGAATGTCCCAAGCCGCCGCGGCGGCGGCGGCCTCCGGGGTGACCCTGGCCAGAGCGCTGAGCATGGTCGGGCTGCGCGGCGTGATGTCCACCAGCAGGGGTTGTTGGTCCGCGGAGGGGATGGCCGGAGCCGCCGCCAGTTCCGTGAAGCGCCTGCGGGCCGCCTGCACAAAATCAAACAACGGCTGCCCGGCATACAACGAGGGGGCCATGAGGTCGACCCTTTCCAGCCGCCGCGCGAGCAGTCCGGAAGGAGTGAACTGGATGTAATTGGTATCCAGCACTGCCACCTTCTGCCCCCCGGAGAAAGGGCTATACAGAGTGATGTTAGGAACTTCAATTTTATAAACCCGGTCCACCGCCGCCAGAGCCGTGGCATCCAGAGGCAGGTCATGAAATTCCTGATGCTTGATAGGAACTTCCAGCCGGCGGCCATCGCCAAGGTGTTCCAACTGGATCAGGGTATCGCCCAGCACCAGATGCTTGAGCCGCCATGGGGGGGATTTCTGGATCGGGGGTTCCACCGACGAGGTCACCGGCGGCAGTGGATCCGGGACTGGTTTGGGCGGCAGGGCATTGACCAGCCGGAACAGGGCCTCTCCAATCTGCAGCCGGGTGCCGGCCAGGGTCAGGGAATCAATTTCCCGTTTTTGCCAGAGACCGGCAGCCGAAGCCGTGAGCTGGATCGCAGCCGCAAGGGCGATGGGCTGGCCGGGAAATTCCGGATGGGCCAGACTCGGCTGGCCGAGGGTGATTTGATAGTCCGCCGGGACTGCGCCATTGCCGGTGGTGGTGGTTTCAATGGCCAGTCCGCTGGACACGCGGGCTCCGCCCACCTGAGGCAGAGTTGCCGCGAGTTCGCCTCCCCTAACTTCCAGATGATCTGCGGTCCATCCTTCCCAAAGGGGGCGGGCTGCAGGCATGGTGGTTTCAGCAGGAGCCGGTGGAGCAGCCTCCGGCAAAGGGGCCAATGCCGGGGCGATCTTCCATTCTGCCACGGGGCTATCGAGTTCCAGACGGCGGAAACGGCGTGCTTCGGTCAACTCGTCAGGCACCGCCTCGATGGCCGCCCGTTTCAGGGTGCCCTCCCCTTGTCCGGGCCATTTGAACTGCAGATCTTCCAGCGTGAGGGACTGCAGCTCAGACGAAGCCGGCCGCCCCCCCCGCAGGGTGAGTTCGCGGACTTCGCCATGGGCTTTGAAGGATGCAGCGATGTCCTCCGGCAGGGCAAGTCCCATGGTATGAAGCAGCGCTTTCACGTCCGGCACTTCCATCCCGCTGAAGCGGAACTGATCCAGCTTCGGTCCCTCTACAAGGTAGGCGGCCGCAAGGTCAAATTGCCCGACCATGGCCTTGTCAGGCAACTGCGCCGAAGCCGCCGCAAAACCTGCTCCTGACATCAGGAAAGGGCGGCTCTGTCCGGCCTGAAGTTGGTTAACCGTCAAATCGCCGGTCGAGGTCAGACGCCATGGCAGATCCGCCTCCAGAGCCAGCCTTGGTGCCGCGAGGTCCTCCAGATGCACTCCGGAAATCAGCGCCGGTCCGGCGTCCTCTTCCGGTTCTGCAGGGCTTGACCCGGGCTCGGCAGGAAGGGGGCTTGGCGGGGCCATCGTCAGTTTGACTTTCGTGCCCGTCAGACGGCTTTGCTGAATGGAAAGCAGGCCGGTCGCCGCCTCCAGCGCCCCGGTGAGTTGCACGGTTTGCGCCCCGGCGGCCACCCGGGCAAGGCGGGACCCCGGAAATTCCTGGGCGTAAACCGCGTTGCCTATAGTCAGGGTGGTTGGCGCAAGGGCAAGGCGTCCTTCGGAGTGCCATGCCCCGGGTCCACTGCTGCCTTCCACCAAACCCCTGAATTGCCATGCTCCGGCCTTCGCCACATCGACTTTGCCGCCGGTCAGGGTGATCGAATCCCACCTGACCATGGGTCCGGTGCGTTCCGGCTTGTCAGGGTCGGGTGGGTTGCTGCGCAGGCCGGCCCGCCAATAGACCACGGGACCGGTTACCTCCACCGCCCCGAGTTGGCCCTGTTTCAGGGCCGACCACGAGGCTGGGGTCCTGACCAAATTGGCCCGGAAGACCGGCTCGGCCTGATCAGGATGCTTGACCTGTAGGCCCGTGATTTCCAAGTGCCACCCCCGCAGATGAATTGAATCCATCTCGACCTGCCAGAGGCTGTCGCCGGAGTTGAGGAAACGATGGGCCAAGGTAACCCGGGACATCCACGCCGCGACCCCTCCCCCGATCAGAAGCAAAACAGTGGTCAATGTGGCCCAGCCCAGACGCCGTGCCCAACGCCGGGGACGCCGGGCCACCGGAGGGGGGGGAGATTCAGCCATTCAGCTACTCTAGCCTGGATTGACCGGGACGAAACCTAAAAGACTTCGAGTTGCCGAAACCAGCCCTGCTTTTGACCGGACCGGGTCCGGTTTACCCTTCTGCGCTGTGGCCGTGCAGGAAGACATCCCAGTCTTTCACATTCAGGGTGTTCTTGATGAAGGCGGTGGCCGGCACCGCACGCGGTGCTTCCGGACGGCGCATCAGGCGCAACCCGGCTTCCTCCGGGGTCCGGTTGCCTTTTTTATGATTCACCGACTTGTGGGACAGCACGCAGTTTTCCCATGTGGTGCGGCCCCCCCGGGATCGGGGCATGACGTGGTCGATATTGCCCTCGCCCGCAGCCAGCTTGCGGCCCGTGTATTGACACACGCCGCGGTCCCGCATCCAGAGCCCGCGCAGGGAAAAGCGCAGCCGCCGCATCGGGACCCGGCCAAAGCGGGTCAGCACCAGCACGGTGGGAGCGCGGACCGGGCCGCGCACGGTGCGCACCGGACTGTCTTCGTCCCGCACCGGCAATTGAAGCCAGTCCATCCATGGCACCGGGCGCATGTCTCCACTGCTGATATCCAACCCCATGGCGGCCCCGGTGGCCATCAGTCCAAAGGCTTCGGCAGGTGTCTTGACATCTATCGCCTGCCAGTTGCGGTTCAGCACAAGGACAGAGGGGCGTTCGAGGGAAGAGGACATGATTTCGCGTGGCTGGTCTCCACCAGTCGCGTGCTCCGCGTTCCTCATCGTCCTCGCGGATAAACACCGACGGGTTGATAGCCTTCACCTTTGCCGCAGTCTCCGTGCCTTGCCAAACGAAATTCTTGACAGATTCGTCACCCCCGCCCGCCGCAGATATGGCCCGGCGCACTCCGAAAAACTCCCTACAAATTCCCGTTCCGGTGTGCTATTGTTTCCGCTCATGAAAATTCCGCTTTTTGCCGCGCTCGCCTCCGTGCTCCTGACCCCGGTCCTTTTCGCCCAGAAAACCGGGGATTCCGTCACCCCGGCGGCTCTGGCCAAACTCGACTGGATCCGCGGCACCGCCCCGGATGCATGGGAGCCGGGCAAATTGTATATCTTTGAATGCTGGGCCACCTGGTGCGGCCCTTGCCTCGCGGTGATCCCTCACATGGATGCCCTGCATGACAAGTTTGAATCCAAAGGCCTGCGCGTCATCGGCGTCAACGTCTGGGAGAACGGTCGGGACATGGTGGCGGAGTTTGTGAAACAAAAAGGCGATGGCATGTCCTATCCGATTGCCTATACCGGCATGGGCGGGGCCTTTGAAACCGAATGGCTCAAGCCCGCCGAAGTCCGCGGCATTCCCCATGCCTTTGTGGTAAAGGACGGCAAGGTGGTTTTCACTACCCATCCCGCACAACTCAAGGAATCCATCATCGAAGATCTCCTCGCCGGGGGCGAGGCCGAAGCCAAAGTCATCGCGGGCCTCAATGCCGCCGAAGAAAAGCGGGCCAAAGTGAGTGGCCTCATGAAAAACTTCCGCACGGCCGCCCAGCAGAAGGACGCGGACGCCATGGCCAAGGCTATCGAAGACCTCAAAGCCTATGAGGAAGCCGCCCTCTACGTGCCCGCCCTCAATCTGGAACTCCTCATCGCCCGGTCCGACTGGGCAGGCATCACTACCGCCCTGGCTGATACCGGCAGCGATTCCTCCACGGCCATGGTCCTGAATCAGCTCGCCCAGACGGCGGTGAAAAACCCTGACATGCCCGAAGACCTGCGCCGCACCGTCACCGCCAAATTGGCCGCCCAGCTCAAGGACCGCGCCCATTCCATCTCCCTCCAGATGCTCTCCCGCCTGCAGTGGAGCCTCGGCGAAAAAGAAGCTGCCCTCGCCTCTGCCCGCCGCGCCCTCGAATTCGCCCAGTCTGAAGAAGGCATCAGAATGAAGGTTCCCGCCGCCCCCTTCCAAAACTGGGTCGAAGCCCTCGAAAAAGGCGAACTGCCTGAGGAAAAAACTTTCAGTGACTGGTATCGCGAGGCCCAAACCGCCAACAAGTCCGCCGTCCCGGCCGGCAGCGTCAAATAAGTGGTTTGCCTGTGAGGCGTTTTGGAGTCGCGGCTTGCCGCCGCTTTCATAAGCGGGGCTTGCCCCGCGCCGGACCTCGGTTGAAGTGCTTTCTCACGATGCGCTCCACCCGACCCGATAACGGCAGCAAGCTGCCTGCCCCAAAGCGGCGGCAAGCCGCGCGCACTCCAAAAACAGTGGCGGATTTATTAGTCCTCCGAGGCCAGGACTTGGAGTCTGCCCAGTTCCGCAATCCGTTCGGGAGTCAGATTAGCAAACCAGGCGGGGTGGTTAGCCGGATCCGATAACGGTTTGGCTTCCTGCTTGAGCCAGTCGTTGGCGAGATCCTCCACGGTCCAGTCCGGCGCGTGGGGCAGCACGCGCGACAACAATGGCTCGAGGCTGGACGGTCCTTTGGACAGGGCCTGCCAGGCGGCGGGCGACAGTTGGCCCAACAACGCCGGCAGGGCTTCGTCGCTGGCATACTGGGGGTAAGGCAGGACATTGTCGGCAAGGGCCGACATCGCTCCTGGCAACACGGCGGGCGGAAGCGACTCCACAGCCCATGCTACTGCATCGGCCGCGTTCTCCCTCCCCCATCGGTTCATCAGGGCCCGCACCGCCATGCCCCGCCGGCCCAAGCTGCCCGCTTGCATCAAAAGTTCTGCCGCTTTGCCGGAAGGCACTGCTGCCAGTATCCCGCTCAGGGCGACGTCCGCCCGTGGCCCGGGCAAACCGAGGGCAAAAGACCGGGCAGCCTCAAGGTCAGTCTCCGCCCAGATCCGGGACGCTTCCTTCAAAAAATCATCCTGCAAATACCCTGCCTTCATGGCCGCCAGCCGTTCGCAGATGCGGGCCGGATCTGCCTTGATCCAGGAAAAATCGCCTTGGCTGAAACTATTCCGGTAGGGTCCCTCTTCGATCAAACGAAGCCCAAGGTCCACGTCCTGCTGCAGGCATGCTTCAAGCATCTCATCGGCCGCCAAATATTCACCGTGATGCCGGCAGGCAAATTGATAGGCAGGCAGCGGATCCCGTTTCCCCCACGCCAGCAGGGCCTTGCGTTCATGGGATTTCTGGTTCAGCAGGCCCAGCGGAGGCCGGCGGCGCAAAAATGTCAGGACCGCTTCCGGATTCCGCTCCATCCACGCCGCCAGCAACACCTCCCGGTGCGCGGGTGATGGAGCATCCTGCCAGCATTTGTCCCAATCGGCCGGAGGCGCTTCCCACGCCGGGAGCCTGGCTGAAAGAGTTTCTCTAACGACCGCAGGGGAGCCAGGGACAGGTTTTGTCCCAAAGGGACATGGGATGCCAGCCCAGGGTTGCCCCCAGGGCTACCCTGGGTTGGGGTCAGAACTTCCACCGCGAACCGCAACGCGGTTCCGGCGGAGGGTATGGATCCGGGACGTGCCCTCCGTAGGCCGGTTCAGGGCAGATACTCCGCGATCACCTTGCCGGCTTCGCAGCGCACGGCGGTCAATTTGGTCAGGAGGGTCTTGAGGCGGGCGTCCTTGCGGATTTCGTGGAGGGCGAGTCCGTCGAGGTGGTTGGCGTCGAGATAGGTTTTGGTGAAGCCCGGCGTGAGGGTGCGGCCGGGCACTTCAATGGCACGGGTGAGGAGGATCAATCCGGTATCCTTTTTGAGTTCGGGACGGACGTTGATGAATCCATTGAGATAGAGCCGTTCGCCGGTGAACGGCAGGCCGTTGAGGGCGAGGGCGACTCTGACGCGGATGCTGTCCGTGATTTCCTCTACTTTGGCAATGTCCTGAAGGCGGTTCAGCGGCTCCTGGGCGGCGAGGAGGTGATTGAGGTCGGTGACGCCCAATTCGAGGGTGGCGGGCTGTTTCGCATCGATAGCTGCGGCGAAGGCATGGAGGCGGTCGAGCAGAGCGGACTTCTCTGCAGCCCCGGGAGCGGTGGGAGCGATGGCCTGGGCCACCGGGTCAGTGAAACCGCGCATTTCCTGGACCTGCCCCCGGAGATGCCAGATCATCCAGATCCCCAGGGCGAGAAACCAGCCGCCGACTATCAAAACCATAATACAACCGCCCGAAAGCTTGGCCGGGGCTAGAGTGGCAGGGGTCGGGGAAACTTCGTCGGACATGGCAGGGGTGCACCACGAGCACGGATGCCGGGGAGGTGCAACCCGGACCGAAAACCGATTGCACCGCTCCCCGGCCCCGCCTACGGAAAAGGTTCCCTTTCCCGGCGGAAAAAGATCAGCCGCCGGCTTTCCCCACACCAACATGAGCCAGCTCGACGAACTGAAGAAATACACCGTAGTGGTTGCCGACACGGGCGACTTCGAGTCCATGCGCGCCTTTGCGCCGCAGGATGCCACCACCAATCCTTCCCTGATTCTTCAAGCTGCCGGGAAACCTCAATACCGCCCGCTGGTCGACCAGGCCATCGCGGAACACAAAGGCAGTGCCCTTGCCGGCCCCGCCCTGCTGGACAGCGTGATCGACCGCGTGCTGATTCTCTTTGGGAAGGAAATTCTGAAAATCGTGCCGGGCCGTGTTTCCACGGAAGTCGATGCCCGCCTTTCTTTTGATACGGACGGCACGGTGAAAAAGGCCCGCAAGCTGATTGCCGACTACGGGAAGGAAGGCATCGCCAAGGAGCGCATCCTGATCAAGATCGCTTCTACCTGGGAGGGCATAAAAGCGGCCGAAATTCTCCAAAAGGAAGGCATCAACTGCAACCTGACCCTCCTTTTTTCCCTGCCCCAGGCGGTGGCCTGCGCTGATGCGGGAGTCAAACTCATCTCGCCTTTTGTGGGCCGCATCCTCGACTGGTTCAAGGCCTCCACCAAACAGGACTACGCTCCTGCGGAAGACCCGGGGGTGTTGTCGGTGACCGAGATCTATCATTACTACAAGAAGCACGGCCATGCCACCGAAGTGATGGGGGCCAGCTTCCGCAACAAAGGGGAAATCACCGAACTGGCCGGCTGTGACCTGCTCACCATCGCTCCTTCCCTGCTGGCCGAACTGGCCGCCAGCGACGAACCCCTCGTGCGCAAATTGGATCCTGCCATTTCCGCCACCATGGACATTCCGAAGCGCGAGTATGATGAAAAAACCTTTCGTCTTGAACTGAATGACGATGCCATGGCCACCGAAAAAACGGCCCAGGGTATCCGGAATTTCTCCATCGATATCGTGAAACTGGAAAAGCTCCTTGGCGACGCCCTGGCTGCTTCCTGACCGATTCCCACGGAAGGAAAATCTCCCCGGACCGCGCCGCAGATCCCATGGATTGCGGCGCGGTTTTTCCTCAGGAAGCCCAGGCTTGGCCTGCCTTGTCCGGCCCGGAACCTCAGCGCTGGACCACCCGCAGGCGGAAGAAGTCCCGGGCACCCAGCGCCTCCAGGGGCGTCGTGGTGCGCCATGTCACCCGGCTCACGGCCCGGCCGCCGGTGGCGGGGAGCACGGTTTCGCTCACTTGCGTGGCGGGAACCGGAGTCCATGTGCCAGGGCTCAGGCTGGTGGCATGTTCCAGCATGTAATCGACATCCCCGGCCGCGAGATTCCGCTGCCAGCTCAAGGTGAAATACCGGCCCGGCACCGGCGGCTCTCCTACGGAATAAGAATCAATCTGGCCCAGCAAACCGTCTGCTCCGTCCGGCAGGGCGGGGTCGGTGCCGTGAACATACTCGGAGAATGCATTCAGTCCGTCCTTGTCAGGATCTGCGGCATCGCTGCTGATGCCATTAAGCGTCTTCCATGCGGCATAGGTGGTGGTGTCTGAGCCCGCCGGGGACCCTCCGACGACGGCAGAGGGCCGCCATGAGGACGGTTGGGAAAGGTTGGCACTGCTGCCGGGTGAAAAGAGGACCAAACTGCGGCCGGCCCCATCCGCTTCCGCCGGCCATGGGGCAGCATCTCCGTAAGTGAAATCCACGATTACGGTGCCGTCCGGCTGTTTGAGCACGAGGCGTTCCCCCGCATTGTCCAAATTGCCGCTGAACTGTCCGGCAATGAAGGCATCCCATCCCGTACCATACCGTTGACGGAAACCAGCGATGTTTCCACACAGGATCACCCGGCCCCCCGCTGGCAGCAATGTGGTGGCATTGGACAGCATGGGGAAAGTGAAGGAAATGCCATCGAAGAAATAGGCCCCGCGCAGGTCGATGGACATGGATCCGGTGTTCTGCAGTTCCAGCCACTCGAAATCATTTGCCGAGGCAAATCCGGCCGCGGTTTCCACCGGGGATGGATCCACCGGGTGATACATCAGTTCACTAACCGTCAGGTTGGCGGCACGGGCGGACTGGGCGTTGACCAGAAATTCCTGCTCATTCAGCGCGCTCCAGGTGCCGGAACCATCACGCACCCGGGCCCGCACGGTGGCCACTCCGGCTGGCAGGAAAATCTGGGTGCCCCCGGTGGTGCGCGTGGCGGTGAGACGGCAATCGAAGCTGAGATCGCTGGAGTTGGGGTCATTCTGGTGCACTTCCACGGCAAGGGTATTGGTGCCGGTGTTGAGGAGATGCAGCGGGAGATTGGTGAAGGGAATGAAGTTCTGGCCGTCGTCTCCGGCGAGGGAGGCAAGCGTTTGATAGGTCACGGTAGTGCCGGGGGCGAATCCATCGCGGACGATTTCCGTGCCATTAAGATAGACCACGATGCCATCGTCCCGTTTCACGTTGAGCGTCAGATCCGACAGCCCGGCGAGGCTGCCTCCGTTGAAGGTGGTGCGGAAGTAGGTCGTGATGTATTTGTTGGATGAGCTGGGACCGAAGCTGACCACTGTATTTTCGTCGCCTTCGCCGTAGCCGAACTGACCGGTCTGCGGACCACTCCATGAACTGTCGTTGAAGCCCGGTTGGCGCCATGCGGTGCCCTGGTCGGAGCCGTTGTCACGGTAACGCCAGGAGGTGCCGGCTGGCCCATCCGCCACAAAGGTCACCGTGGAGTTAAGGCCGCCCACGAAGGTGAGGGCTGCGGGCGAGAGGGCTCCGCCGGTCTGCCTTGGGTCGGAGCCGTTGATGGTGTAATAAATGGTGGTGGAGCCGGAGGTCATGCCCAGCGGGGTGGTGCTGGTGGTGGTACCTCCGGATTGGCTCATGATTGGAGCCGCCACGCTTGGATACAGACCCGCTGACTGAAGTTGGGGCATCAACTGGCCGGTGCGGTTGGTGAACCAGTTCAGGGTATTGTTGGTGGCATTGCGCCAGGTGTCCGCAGTGTAGGGGGTGCCGGTGCCGCGCTTGGAATCCCCCCAGCGGGCCGACTCGGCGATGATCGCGCTTTCCACCACCGCCGCCCGGGCCGACATGCGGGACTGGTTCCTGACCGGATTCATGACCCCGTTCGGAGAGATGAGATGCCGGTGGGCGCGGTCGGCGAAGCGGATGCGGTATTCCGCATTGGGAACGAGATCCTGATGGGTGAATTGCGCATTGGATTTGTTGAGTTGGTTCCATGTTCCATTGACCGGATCATTGAAGGGACCGACCCGGTTGAAGGCCGCCGCCCCGGCATTCAGGCTGTGCTCCCCATCATGCTGGATGTGCAGGAAACCGTGGCCGCCCCGGCGGTCGCGGATCGCATAGAAGTTGTTAGGCGAATTGTTGCCGAGAAAGTTGGAGAGGGGGGCATCGGTGTTGCCGGAGTAAAAAATGATCATCATGTAGTCGATGAGGTTGTCCACATCGAGGAGCACGGGTTCGGCAATGGGGGTCACCCCGTCGGCGGCCAGTCCCATCAGCCGGAAATAAGCGGCATTTTTCTGGGTCTGCGAATAGGAGGCGGTGCCATAGGGGGCCACCGGGGAGCGGTCCGTATTGATGAAATAACTGGCGCGGGATTTGTCCCATTGCTCGGTCCAGGCGTTGAGGTCGCCGTCCGTGGGATTGACGATGTAAGGTCCGGCCTCCACCTTGGCGACGTCATAATCGTCGGAGGTGCCTCCGAAATAGCTGGAGGCAAAATCGGCTTCCGCGCGTTCCTGGATTTGGAAAAGGCCCCAGTAGAGGCCATTGAGGTAGAGATGCACAAACCGGCCCCGGGTGCCGGGCTGCTTCATTTCCAGCTGGGTGTCGCGGCACCAGAGTTCGCGCAGAAAGGTGTTGGAACCGTCGTTTTGAAAGGCCCACGAGTAATTCTGGGACGTTTGGATATCGAATTTGTCGAATACGGTGACGGCGGAATCGTCTCCCGGGAAAATGGGATAGTTCAGTTTTCCATTGCCATAGTCACGCCGGAACAGGATGCGGAAGGCATGTTTGGGATTGTCGCCACTGCGGGAAAACCCACCCCGGATGCGCAGGCCGCAGTTCTCCTGGAAGCCCCCCTCCTCCGTATAGGGGTCGTTCAGCATTTCAATGCTGGCCTCGCGTTCCCATGCAAAGCCATCGTTGTAGGCATTGGTGTAGATGCCGGTGGCGGCTGAGGTGAGGCTGTCCACCGGAACGGTGACACAGACACTGGGAATCGCCTGCAGGGCAGCCTTGACCTGCGCGGCGCCCCCGATCGCCGGATTGGCGGAGTTGACAATGTCAGGGTCCATCCCGTAATCGTATTCCTGTCCATTGCGGAAATATTTGCCGGGAGCCGGGGTGGTGGCATGGGGTTGATCCGGCCAGCCGGGAGCGGGCGGGGTATTCGGTTGGACGATCACATCGTCAAGAAAGAGATAGGTATTGGTATCAACGTTGGTAGGGTCGAAGTTCAGTTTGGAAGCCATGACCCGGACCACGCGGGTCTGGCTGACGGGCAGGGTCAGGACCGGCGGGGTGGCGGCATTGGCGGGCGGCACGGTGGTGCCATTGGCAGGGGAAGGGAGGGAACCGTCCAACGTGTAATGCAAAGAAGCACCGGGCGTGGCGGTGGTCACGGTCAGCGTGAAGGGGGCGGTGAAGAGGCCGCGTTTGTGGCTGAAGGTGGTGTCAGCCACAAAACCGAGGGAAGTGGGCGTGTTGTTCAGGGTGCCGGGTGTGGGCTGCTTGAAGTAGAAGGGCCCGCCCGCCTGGAGCGAACCGCCTGTTAGGGTGGGCAGGATCAGAAAAGAGTTGTCGGTGGCGGCGACATTGTATCCTTGGATGGCCAGTTTGTTATTGCCGGTGATCAAGGCCGACCGGAAGGCGGTGATATTGATGTTTTCCGGGGTGAGGGAGATGGAGTTGTCGCGGGCGGCGGTGGCAAGGGAATTCCATGCCGGAACGCCCGGGGCATTGCGGCTGGCGATCAGGGTGCCGTTGAGCCACGCCGTAAAGCCATCGTTGTAGGCCATGCCAAGATTCAGGATGGAGAGGGCATTGACATCGGCGGCATTGGGCAGATTGAAGGTCGAACGCACATAACAGGAGCTGCGGAAATTCGGAGAGGTCAACATCGCCGCCTGCAAATTGGTAGCGATGGATGAACCCCCGGAACTGCCGCCATCCGGCGTGGTGGCCACAGCGAGTCCCCCGTTGGCGGTGTCCCCCATCAGCCGGAATCCGGCGTTCCAGGTGGTGTGGGTGCCAGCCTGGGCGAAAAGTTCGACTTCATCCCCGCCGTAGTTTTCAAAATAGACAAACTCCATGCGGTAGGCCCCCGGCGAGGCGAAGGTCACGGTGCCAAAGCGGTCCTGGGGGCCGTGGCCACTGTCATCAAGGATCACCGTCTCACCGGCATCAAGGAAGTCGCCGTCGTTATTCAAATCCACCCGCAGGCGGGAACCATCATCGGAGTTCACCCCGAGGGTCCATGCTCCTGCGGTGGGGATGCTGAGGAATCCGGTGGCGCGCAGTCCGTGGGTTTCGCCCGGCAAGGCAAAAGACAGATTGCTGCCGAAACGTCCGTCCGCTCCATCCCCGAGGAAGTTGATGACCTGACGGATTTGGGTATTGGCAACCAGCGCAGGCGGGTTGGGAGTGCCGGCAAGGGCGGCATCGACCGCCGCCAGACTGCCCATGTCATAATTGGTCTGCACCTCCTTCACCAGCATCCCCGGGACCAGCAGGCCGAAACCCAGGCCGGTCGGCCCGTTGGCCCAGCCACTGTCGTTAAACGCCGGGGCGGTCCAGGTGGCAGTGGCCGGTGTCGCGCCGGCCGGGACAAGGTAGCGGGCGCTTTGTCCGGAAGCCACCAGCGTGGTGGAAGAAAAGGGAACCCCGAAACTAACATCTTTTTCCTGGGGCGGAAAAGCCGGAGAAAATTCACTGGATTTGATGCCCAGGGGAGAACTCAAGGCGAGGTATTCCCCTCCGGCGTTGAGCGCAAAATTGGTGTGCAGTTGACCCGCCGGATTGATCCGGTTTTTGGAGGAGGCAAAAATAATGCGGAATTCGCCGGGCTGAAGGGTCACCGCCGGGAACATCCACTTCTCCGGACTGGCGGCATTATCCGTGAGCCGCCAGCCCGTCAGATCGACCGGAGCAGAGTCGGGATTGTGAATTTCGATCCAGTCAGAATGGGCTCCATCCTCATCGGTAATCGACGATTGATTGGAAGCCATGAACTCTGAGATGATCGGAGCTGCCGGAAGCGGCAGCGCTGAGCCAAAACAAAAGCAAACGACAGAATACCAGAAACGGGGATTCGGGGACACGGATCAACAAGGGGGAAGTTCGCTTTGTTATCCTTTCGGCGGCGGACACGGGGACGGCGTGAAGCCGGAAAACAAGGCAATTATGGAAAATTGAATTTAATTTAAAAATACTAAAGGGTCGAGTTTTTTCTGCGGATTGGCCGGATTTCGGGCGGAAATCGGGAAATCCCCCATCCCGGGGAAGGATCCGCGCCCTGATTTGGGCAGGTATAACAAAAAACGCCCCTTCCGCGTGGCGAAAGGGGCGTTTAGAAGGAAATGAGGCTTGGAGCCGCCGTAAATCAGGCCGAGGCTTTGGCCAGAGCGGCCGCGATGCGGGCTTTGAAGCGGCTCGCGGTGTTCTTGTGGATCACGTTTTTGTTGGCGGCCTTGTCGGCGGTGGAAGCGTAGAGGGCGACCTTGGTGGCGATGGCGGCTTTGTCACCGGATTGGATGGCGGCGAGAGCGGCCTTGCGGGCATTTTTGACGCGGCTCTTGATGGAGCGGTTGCGGGCGGTGCGCGCGATCGTCTGGCGGTTGCGCTTTTTGGCAGATTTATTGTTGGCCATTGCTGTGGAAAGTCGGAAACTTAAAAAGGGAGCGGAGACTAAACGCGGAATGCCGGGTGTCAAGCGGCGGCTGGTGCTTAAATCAACGGGCCTTTTGGGTGCCCGCGAAGGTGGTGGCGGGAGGCCCGCCGGGCTGCGCCGGGCTGTATTGCTTGAGTGGGGAAACCGGGGGGGCCGGGGGCACATACGCATACTCCGGCAGGCGGCGCGCTTCACCTGGCAGGCGGCCTTTCTCAATGCGCACCGGGAGACCTTCCGGAATCTGATTAAAGAGGTCGATCACATCCATGCTCCGCATCCGGATGCAGCCGTAGCTGGCAGGGCGGCCAATGTTGGATTCTTCCGGCGTGCCGTGAATGTAAATCGTCCGGCGATAGGCATTCCGGGTTTTGCTCTCGGTGCCCTGCAGCCACAGGATGCGTGTCACAATGGGGTCGCGGCCCGGGGCATTGGGCCGGAGGATTTCTCCGGTGGGCCGCCGGCCTTTAAATACCATCCCCGGAGGCAGCCCGTGACCGATTTTTTTGGCCACCTTCATTTTTCCAATGGGAGTGCAATTGCTGTCCGGGTTGTCTCCCAAGCCAAATTTCGAAGTCGATACGCCATACACGCGCACCGCCTCCCCATTTTCATACAGGGCCATTTTCTGATCCGCCACGCTGACCCGGAGTTCGCGGGTGGGCTTGGAACTGGAACAACTGGCCAGACCCAGCACGGCAAAAACCAGCAACAGGGCCACTGGGATCCGCTTCATCCGGCTGGATGCCGCGGGGAGTCGGAGTTCTAGGAGACTCATTTTTTTAGAATTTTCAGACGACGGCTGGACCGTCCGGATCAATTGATGGTCGATTCTGAAAGAGCGGGGCGAGTGAAGCGGCTGCCACATACCAGAATCCCATGCTAAACATTAGCAGCAATGGCAAAGAACTCCAGTAATTATTTAAAATTGCAAAAATAACGAGACTTGTGAAATACAAAGAAAAGATGATTTCCAAGACCAAAAGGAGCTTTTTGGTGGGTCTGCCGGCGGCCCTTTGCCATTTTTGGCCTTTTTTCTCGATGCCATATTTTGGCGTGCGGATGAACGCACTTTCCTGGCCAAGCATGGCTTCGATTACGCCTTTTCCATTGCTCAGACTCATGCCGATGCCCAATCCGAGCAGGACTGGCAGATACAGAATGTTTTTCCAGCCCTTCTTCGGGTAAGCGGCAATTTGACTCGACAGATAAAAAGCCCCGATGGAGCCGGTGGTGAAGATAAAGACCGGCAAATCGAACAGCCACCCCCGATAGCCCCCCATGGTAACCTCCGCCCCGGATCCCGGGACCACGAGAAAAAACATCATGAACAGCAGGAAATAAGCGAAATTGGCTCCAAGGTGAATGGTGGCTTCGATCTTGAGCAGCAGGGGGATATCGCTCCGCCACACCGGACCGAGAAGTTTGAGGCAGGTCTGGATGGATCCTTTGGTCCAGCGGAATTGCTGGCTTTTAAAACCGGTAATATCGACCGGCAATTCGGCGGGGCTGATGACATCTTTGAGGAAGATGAACTTCCACCCCAGCATCTGCGCCCGGTAACTCAGGTCGAGATCTTCGGTGAGGGTGTCATGCTGCCACCCTCCGGCATCCAGAATGGTGTGTTTCCGCCAAATGCCCGCAGTTCCATTGAAGTTGAAGAATCGTCCGCTGCGGCTGCGGGCCACCTGCTCCACCACCAAATGGCCATCCAGAAAGAGCGCCTGCGCCTTGGTCAGCAGGTTGTAGTCCCGGTTAATATGCCCCCAGCGGGTCTGGATCATTCCGATCTTTTCGTCCGTGAAATAATGAATCACCTCATGAAGCACGCCGGGTGACGGCACAAAGTCCGCATCCAGAATGAAGATGTAATCGCCTTTGGCCCTGGCCATGCCGTTTTCGAGCGCCCCGGCCTTGAATCCGGTCCGGTCGACCCGGTGCAGCAGGGTCACATCGAATCCATCAGCGCGGAGCCGTTCCGCCTCGGCCTCGCAGATTTCCCTGGTCTCGTCGGTGGAGTCGTCGAGGATTTGAATTTCGAGGAGTTCCCGGGGATAATCGAGAGCGGCGACGCCTTTGACCAACCGGGAAACGACCATCTTTTCGTTGAAGATGGGCAGTTGCACCGTGATCAAAGGCAGGGTGGAAAACCGGCCTTTGGGTTGCGGGGGATTTTTCAGGTTTTTCCAAAAGAGGCCCACCATAAACCAGCGGTGAATCCCAAAAGCGGAAAGCCCTGCCACTACAAAGGTGTAGCAGCAAAGCCAGAGTGTGGTCAGCCAATGCATATCAAAAACGAAACTGGCCCGGCGAAGGCACCGGGCCGGGGAGGGGTGAAAAAGCCGTGCGAAGGCCCACCCGTCAACAGGGCAAATATTCGCGGAAAAAACTCGAAAACGCGTCTTGCCCCGACCATATTCATGGCAACTGCCGGAAGCCCTGCCTCTCTGGCCCCGCCCCATGACCCACCCGCCGTCCGCCTCCCTGTCCGCTCTGGTTGCCGCAGCCATGGCCATTCTGCCTATGGCTCCCACTGCGGCCCAACCCCCTGCACCCGCCGCCGGAGAAAAACCTGCGGCTGCCCCCAAAGCTGATGCCACCCCAAAACCCGAGGTGCCGGATGACTTGTTGGAGGATGACCACCTCCGGGAGGAATACGGCGTCAACCAATTCACCACCCCCTCCATCCGCAAAATATTTGCCCAGTTGGAAGCTCTTGGCTCCCTGCCCTATGAAAAACTCAAACGCCCCATCCCGAAATCCACCGCGACCGACCGCTCCGTCGTCGCCCTCTCCCTCGGCGTGCTGATTGGTGATGGTTTCCTTTCGGTTCAAACCGAAAAGGTGTCCGACCTTGAGGATACCGGCCGGGCCGTCCTTAAACACGCCAAGGTGCTCGGGGCCGGGGCCCGGGTCACCGAACACGCCAAAAGTCTGCTCGAAAACTCCGCCCTCGGCGACTGGAAGACCCTGCGGGACGACCTCGCCGGCACCCAAAAGGATGTGGAGGGGGACATGGTCCTGCTCCGCGACATGGAAATGGCCCACCTCATTAGCCTCGGCGGCTGGCTCCGCGGCCTGCAAATCGCCAGCGGCACCGCCTCGGATCCCTTTTCCCCCGAACGCGCCGGCCTGCTGGCCCGCACCGATTTGATAGAGTATTTCACCGCCATGCTGGCCGAATTGAATCCCAGCCTGCAGAAGCGACCATGGATGAAACCACTCCGGGACGGCTTGGAAGAGATCCGCGTGCTGATCGACATGCCCGAAGGCAAACCCTTCGAACCTGCCCAAGTGAAAACGATTTACGAAAAATCCTCCGCCCTCGTCAAGCTGGTCACGGCGAGTTAAACAGCGCTAACCCCTCGCCTGCCCCACGCCTTCCGCGAGGCCGTCAGCCACGGCTTGGGCATATTCGCGGAAAATGCTGCGACGGAGTTGGCCGGCGACTTCTTTTTCGCCTTCAAAGTCTCCCGCCTGGATGCGGTCGAAAACCTCCTGGTGGTTCATGACATATGGCTCCGTGAAGACTACGGGACAGTGATAGACGCGGTTGGCGAGAAGGTTGCGGGCCCAGACGTAGGGGTTGTCATTGACCCGGCGGGCATTTTTGCCGAGGTAGGTGTAAGGAGGCAGGCCGGTGGCTTTGGCAAGGTGGCGGGCCACCGCGTCACAGAGCCGGATTTCTTCTTCCGGAATGCCCTGCAACCCGCGCAACAAGGCATCAAGGCGTTCATCGTCGATGGAGATTTCCGCCTGGTTGAGACAGCCATGGACGAGGACATGAAGGTGGTTCCGGGTGGAGAAAAGCGGCTTGGAGGCATCGCCGCCCCAGGCTTCCGCATTGAAGTGAAGGCAGACCAACAAATCGGGTTTCAGCACGAGGTTCACCCGGTGTCCGCGGGTGCGGATTTCAGAGGTCCGGTAAAACAGCCGCTCTGCTTCCCGGCGGATCTGGGTATCCGTAAACACGGCCGAAGGTCCTTTGGCGGCGATCAGGCTTTGCCTCGCTGGTTCCAAAAGTTGGTCCGGCTGTTGGGAAGTGAGCGGTTCATGCGACGTCCTGACCAAAGTGACCAACGCCCCCAGTTCCTCCAACAAAGGCTTCAGCAGCAAGGCCGTTTTGAGGGTGAGTTCCCCTTCCATCACCGGATGCCCTGCCCCCATCTGATACCATCGGGCTTCCATTTTTGCCCATCTCCCGCCGAGGTGACCAGGGTCGAGCGCGATCCTTACGCCTTCCAGGGGACGGTTGGGCGAAGACGGGGAGCCCATCTCTGAGGCCTTCCGCCAATACCGCGGGGAAGGCCGGGTGGGTGTGGCCCCCTGGGCAAGGACGAGGGACGGAGCGGAGGGCTCCCGCGCAAACCGCAGCTCGAAGCGGGGCGAACCTTCCCGGGCCGTGGAAGTCCGGATCAGGGCCCGGTCCTCCCGTTGCTCCACCGTGCTCCAGAAGGCGGTGCCATCTGTCAGGATATTTTCCAGCAAATGCCGGAACCCGCCCGCCGTGATGGTTTCCTGCCATGGTTCGAGGCGGTCCCAATCCGGGGGGGGAGCCAGCTCGGAGAGATTCCACAACTTGACTGGAGCTGCGGGAACCGCCGGCGGGGCAGGCGGGACGGCTGCGGGCGGGGCTGCCTTTTCGCATCCTGCCAGCCATCCGGCGGCGGCGGCGGTGCCGGTTTTTAAAAATCGGCGGCGTCCGGCGGGATTGCCGTTGGACAACGGCACACCGGAGGCGTTATGGGCTCGGGGTGGAAGCTTCATCGTGCATTCAAGATCCTGCAGCGCTGCGGATCCTTTTTTTAGGGGATGTTTTTGGCGAGCCCGGACGCCGGGCGGTCGCGCAACTGATGCCTGAGCTTAAAGAACGCCTGGCCGCTGACTTTATCATCATCAATGGGGAAAATGCCGCCGCCGGCCGGGGCCTGACTCCAAAACTCTGCATCGGGCTGCTCCGCGCCGGGGCCACCGTGGTCACGCTCGGCGACCATTGCTGGGACCAGCAGGAAATCATGGCCTACATGGAGACCGAACCCCGCCTCCTCCGCCCCCTCAATTTTCCCCCCGGCTGTCCTGGCCAGGGCAGCATTGTGCTGGAGACAGACAAAGGAAAAGTCGCGGTCGTCAACGCCATGGGCCGCACCTTTACCAATCCCCCTATCGAAAATCCCTTCCTCGCGCTCGACCGCGAAGTCGCGGCCCTGCGGGAAGAAACGCCGGTGATTTTTCTCGATTTCCATGCCGAGGCCACCAGCGAAAAAATTGCTATGGGCCGGTTTCTGGATGGGCGGGTTTCCGCAGTGGTTGGCACGCATACCCATGTGCAGACGGCGGA
Source organism: Verrucomicrobiales bacterium (assembly GCA_038210825.1). Classification (GTDB taxonomy): domain Bacteria; phylum Verrucomicrobiota; class Verrucomicrobiia; order Verrucomicrobiales; family V1-33; genus CAIZWU01. The sequence goes on along the minus strand of JBBQWG010000003.1, from coordinate 27,171 downwards.
TGAATCCATCTTCCCGGGCGGCACCGCCTATCTGACCGATGCCGGCATGTGCGGACCGGTGGAAAGTGTCATTGGCAGTGAAATCCAACCGGTGCTGCGACGCTTCCTGACATCCCTTCCGACCCGGTTTACCGTCGCCGGCGGGCCCGTTCTGGTCTGCGGGGCGCTGGTGACGGTCGATCCTGCCACGGGCCGCGCCCTCGGGATCAGCCGGATCCGGGAACGCTGGGATCCAGATTCTGTCACCTCTGAAACCTAACACCCCCTTCGTTTGTCTCCTGCGGTCCTGCTCATGGCCATGAGGTCAGCATGGTACCTCCGGGTGGGGAAAATATCAGCATTCGTCCTGGCCGGAAAACCACCCTGCCCGTCAGTAACCTTCTTTTTTTAACTACCGCTCTAACTACCGCTCCCATGAAATCCGCTCCGCCTGCTGCTGCCCCGCTTTACCTCGGCATTGAAGGCGGGGGAACCCGCACCTCCGCCCTCCTCACCGATGCCGATGGTGGCGTCCGGTTTGAAGGCACCTTTGCTCCCGGCAACCTGAAACTGCTCTCCGACCGTGAACTCCAGTGGCGGCTCAAGGAAGTCGCCGGCCGGCTGCCCTGCCCGCCCTCTGCCCTGGGAGCCATCGCCATTGGCCTCGCCGGCACACGCACGGAAGCCGACCGCGACCGCATCCGCCGGGCCGCCTCCCGGGTCTTCCCAAGGGTGCCCTGCCTCGCCACCAATGACCTCGAAACTGCGCTCGCCGCCGCTCCTGACAAACCAGGCATGGCCGCCCGGGTGCTGGTGTTGAGCGGCACCGGTTCCTGTTGTTATGGGTCCACCCCGGATGGTCTGACCTCCAAAGTAGGCGGGCGCGGCCATGTCATCGGCGACCGCGGCAGCGCCACTGAAATCGGCCTCAAAGCACTCCGCGCCCTCGTTGCCCAGGCCGACCGTTCCGGCCAATGGCCCAAACTGGGCACCCTGATCCTGGATGCCCTTGCCCTCAACGTTCCGGATGACCTGATTGACTGGTCGATTCAGGCTGACAAAAGTGACATGGCCAGCCTTTCCATCCTGGTCTTCCGCGCGGCGGCCCTGCGCGACTCCCTGGCAAAATCCATCCTCTCGGAAGCCGCCGACGCCCTTGCCACCGATGCCGCCGCCTGTGCCGCCCACCTTGTGCCCCCCGGCCAGCCGGTGCATTTTATTTTGAATGGCGGAGTCCTGCTGAAGAATCCGGCGTTTGCCAACGACGTGAAAAAGCGCCTCAAGGCCAAATGCCCCGCCGCCCGCATCGAATCGCTTGCCCGGCCCAGTGTCTGGGGCGCCGTCAGTCTGGCCCGGGGACTGCCTCCCCGCCTGATGCAGCAGGATGTTCCTGTCCACTCCGCCCAACCCTCCCCGCTCGACCCGCTCACCGCCCTGCTGGATTCCCCCACCGAAAAGCGAAATCCCCGGTCCACTAAACTCGACACCATGCCGCTGGGGAAAGCCGTGGAGCTGATGCTGGACGAGGAAAGCCGGGTGCCGGCAGCCATCCTGACGGAACGTGCTTCCCTTGTCAGGGTGGTGGAAGCCATCATCCATGCCTTCCAACACGGAGGCCACCTGTTTTACATCGGAGCCGGGACCAGCGGCCGGCTGGGCGTGCTGGATGCCAGCGAGTGCCCTCCGACCTTCCGCGCCCCGCGCGAACAGGTGCAGGGCATCATCGCCGGGGGGCAGCGCGCCCTGTGGTCCGCCGTGGAAGGAGCCGAAGACGATGCCACCGCCGGTGCGGAAGCGATCCGTTACCGGAATGTCAAATCCCCCGATGTGCTCATCGGCATCGCGGCCAGTGGCCGGACCCCCTACGTCTGGGGAGCCCTCGCCGAAGCCAAGGCCCGCGGAGCCGTAACGGCAATGCTTTGTTTTAATCCGCATATCAAAACGGTCCTGAAGCAGCATCCTGAAGCCTTTCAGCCCGACCATGTCATCGCCCCGGACCTCGGGCCCGAAGTCCTCACCGGTTCCACCCGCCTCAAAGCCGGCACCGCCACCAAACAAATTCTGAACCTCTGCACCACTCTCGCCATGAGCCGCACCGGCAAGGTGATGAGCAACCTGATGATCGACCTCAATCCCTCCAACCACAAGTTGCGAGACCGCGCGGAACGCATCGTGGTGGAACTCACCGGAGCCTCCCGCCCCGAGGCCCGGGCCGCACTCGAAGCCAGCGGCTGGACCGTCAAGGCTGCCTATGAAAAGCTGAAAAAACCGTAGCGATCCCCAAATTCCCGGAATATTCAGGAGACGTCAAACGTCCTGCTTTGCACTCACACCCCATTCAATCAACCCACATGAAATTCATTACCCTCATTCTTACCGCAGCCGGTGCCCTCTTCCTCTCCAGTTGTGCCTGCATGAAAGGCGGCTCTTCCTGCGCCACCTGCTGCTCCAGCGGGGACTCTGCCATGGCATGCTGCAAAGAGGCTGCCGCCAAAGGCATGAAATGTGAAAAATGCGCCGCCAAGCCGGCCGCCGCCAAAAAAGCCATGTAATCCCAAGCCGAGGCTTTGTGCCTTGAGCTTCCCAGACCGCAGGTTCCGGCCTGCGGTCTTTTTTGTGCCTGCCCGTCGCCAGAACGATGCCGTTGCTGTTTTCCGGCCCCCATGGAGTTACCCTGAAAACCGATATCACCGGTTCTCGGAAAACCCGCTGGCAATGAGGGCCTCAATCGCCGCCATGGCCGCTTCCTCGTCGGTCCCTTGGGTGGTCACGGTCAACTTGGAACCGAACCCGGCGGCCAGCATCATCAGTCCCATAATGCTTTTGCCATTCACTTGTTCGTCATCCTTTTCCACCCAGATCTCACTTTGGTGCGCACTGCTCACCTTCACAAACATGGCGGCGGGACGGGCGTGGAGTCCGAGCTTGTTGGTGATGGTGAATTCTCGCGTCAGCATAAGCTTGAAAAATGACTGCCCGATGCGGGGCAGCAAGGGCGGAAGGTGGATTTTCCCAAAATTCCAAATTCAGCTGATTTGCTGTTCTTCCATCGCTTGGAGCAGGGTTTTGTTGAACTCCACTGCACTGTGATGGCCGAAGCTGCGCAACTTCTGTTCAAGGGCGGCGACCTCCACCAATCGTGCCGTATCCCGCCCCGGCCCCACCGGGAGTTCAACCATAGGGATTTCCCGGTCCAGCACCTGATAGGTCTGCTCCTCGATGCCGAGCCGGTCCACCTCGGGGAAGTCCTTGAGATATTTCAGGTTCACCACGAGGTCCAGGCGCTTCTTCACCCGCATGGAGGCCGCCCCAAACAACAGGGGGATGTTGACCACTCCGATCCCGCGCACTTCCATGTGGAATCGGCCCAATTCCGTCGAAGTCCCTTCCAATTCACGCCCTTCCGGTGCCCGCAGACGCACCATGTCGTCCGCCACAAGGGCTGCTCCACGTTCGAGCAGCCCCAGCACGGCTTCACTTTTGCCGGCCCCGCTCTCTCCCTTGATCAATACCCCGATGCCTTTCACGTCGACCATGCAGCCGTGCTCGGTGGTGGTTGGAGCAAATTCCCAGTCCATCCACAGGGTGCAGGTATTGATGAACCTCATCGTATCCATGGTCGTCCGGAATACCGCCACACCGGCATTGTTGGCGATTTTCAGCAGTCCCTTGGGAACCCTCCGGTTCCGGCACACTACAATGCAGGGAATGTCGCAGCCGCACATCTCTTCAAACCGCACCGTTTGCTCCCGCTCTGACAGCGCCCCCAGATAAGCAAACTCGGAATTCCCCAGCACCTGCACCCGCTTGTAGGCAAAATACAGGTAAAAACCCGCCAAGGCAAGCCCAGGCCGATTCACTGAAGGCTCAAAGATCTTGCGCTGCAGCCCGTCATCATCCCCCACCAGTTCCAGTTCAAGGTGTTTCCCATGCCGCCGGAAAAAGTCCCCCACGGACAAATGACTGATGCGCTTGATCTTGGCCATGGCGCGTAGTCTGGCAGTGGCTCCAAGGTCCGGCAAGCCCGGCGTGAAGGCGGCCCCGAATGAGTCAATCCCCGGGGTAGCGCAACCCGCCAGACGGGGTATGGACGACGGACCATGAGCCGCGAATTTGAAAAAGAACCCCCCTTTGACCTGAGAGAGCGCACCAGGGATTTCGCCCTCAGGATCGTGCGCATGTTCACGGAACTGCCGGATTCTGAGGTAGCCCGCATCCTTGGCGAACAGGCGCTCCGGTCCGGCACCGCCGTCGGGGCCCACTACCGCGAAGCCCACCGCCTCCGCGCCAAGCCGGAATTCCCCGCGAAAATCAACGACTGCCTCAAGGAGTTGGAGGAAACCGCCTACTGGCTGGAACTCCTCATCGATGGCCACCTCGTCCCCGCCGCCAAACTTTCTTCCCTGCAGGACGAAACCCATCAACTCATCGCCATCCTGACAACCATTGCCAAAAACCTGAAACCGCGCACGGCTTAGTGGTTCGCCAGGATGGCGAAGACCTCCTGACCCGGCAGCTTTCCCTTCAGGGCGCAGAAACGTCGAGCCTCCAATAACGCGGATCTCCCACAACCGGACCAGGGTTTGGATCAGGCACATGGATGATATCTCCCGCAGGCCCCTGATCCTTGATCTGGTAGGTGACGGCCCGGTCCCATTTTGCCAGGTCGGAAGAGAATTCAACCGTATACGCGACACCCCTGTCACGCGCTGCTTTTGAACGGAAAACCACTGCGGTCTGGCGGGGACTTGTCGAAGTATCCTGGAAGGACGAGGGGATTCCAGGCACCGGTGCTCCGGTGAAGAAACCATTGGTGACGACAGGTTCCAATGGATTCATACCCGGAGTAATTCCCAGAGCAAACTCCAACATATTGCCATAACCGTTCCCGTCGGCATCCAATCCGGGATGACCTGCAGCACCCGCAAAAGCTTTGTTATTGTCTGCCAGCCACCTTTGCAGGGTGGTGAAACCTCCGCTGGATGGGGCCACTGCAACCTCCAAGCCCCTTGCCACAACTTCGTTACCCCGCCGGGCCAGCACCTGTATTTTCACTGTGCCAGCCAGATTCTCCGCAAAGGTTCCGGCAAGCTGCCCGGTTGCCGCATTGAAGGTAAATCCAGGAGGAAGTCCAGGGGGCTGATTGGGAGGAGGATTCGACCAGAAGAAGCTCCACTCGATGTTGGAACCGGTGCCGCCCGCCTGGTAGGTAAAGGGAACGCCCGCGGTCGCCGACGCCGTGGACGGACCGGTCTGAAACAAAGGGGCATCCGCCGGGGCAGGAGCAATTTGCAAATTTACGGTGAAGGGTGGACTGGACCCCGCGTGGGTTTTGGCGGTAAGGACTACATTGAACGTACCACTGGTTTTTGGCTCGCCCATGATGAGTCCCGACAGAGGGTCCATGGATAATCCGTCGGGCAGGCCTTCCGCGCTCCAAACCGGAGCCCACGTGCCGGCCGTTGATCCGGGGTTGTAAGAAAAAGTTCTCCCTACGGTCGCCAACTCCGGAAGCGGTCCCGAGACGAACGGGATGATCGCGCCCGGCATGTCGAGATCATCTTCGATCGGCAGAAATGCAGAAGAGCTTCCCTCAAGCACGGACCCCGTGAGTTCTGATAGGATGACATTCACCGTTTCTTCCGGCTCCTCTATGTAATCGTTGTAAATAGGCAGTAGTACCGTCTTTGCGCCAGCCTCCCCATCACTCCAGGAGACTACCGTGGTCCTTCCGGCCGCGAAATCCTGCCCCGGAACCGCAGTTCCTCCTGCCCCCAGGGTAACCCTGACTGTGGCCGGGCCGGTAGCGCCCAGGGTCCGGCGGAGTATGAGCCGGGCCTGTCCAGAGGCCTCGTCCGCGCTGGAGAGCGATGGCTCAAAACGAACCCTGCCCACGCTGGGTCGGCTTTTCAAGACATAGAAATGGGTAACACCCTCCAAAGTATAACTGCCCAGGATATCCAAATTGGCGTTGATGGCGAGCGGATAGACAGCCTGATCGTAATACTGCCGGGGATCAAAATTCACAATCTCAAAGGGCGGATACAGTTTATAACCCGGGGCCATCTCATCGCGGATTTTTCTTACGGAATAACTGCCGTCCAGAGCATTCCGCCGGGCCAGGGCATATCCCTCACCAAAACTGTCCTCCGGATTGCCCGGTACCAGGTCAAGCCCAAGCGCGTGCCCGCTTTTTGTCAGCATGGCGCGGCCTGGCATCGACGCCATGTGATGAATGGTAAATTGTTGGATGATTTTAATATCCTGATAGCGGTTGGCCCAGACGGCGGTGGCTGCCATGTTGGGAATGGCGCGGAACTCCCCGTGCGCGTAGGGAAGGCCGGAAATCAGGGAGCCATCCCCCTGCTCCCCATAAAATCCGGACTGGGATGGCCACACCGTCTTGTCAGCTGCGGCCGTGGGTGTCAACCCGGCGAGTGGGGCGTCCCATTTGAAACTCACTATCGGAGCGTTGGCGTCTGCCGCCGTGCCGATGATCCGTCCAGCATGATCAAAAGCGCTCACGGAACCTAACGTGCGGCGGAGATCCAGATCAAAATAGCGGGGGGCATGTCCTCCGGATGGATACCAGATTTGAGTTGGGGTAAAAGAAAAGTTCCAACTGGATGGATAGCCCAGCACCGTTCCATCTTCCGTAACATCCCTCACATCGGAGCTATCCTCAAAATTCAGATCTTTCCCGTAGAAATCAGGACGGATGAACCCGCCCAATACGCGGCCGCTGATTACAGGAGATGCATTCCCCGCAAGATCTCCCGTGAGCGTGTAGACAATAATCCGGTAGACAGGCTGCACTCCGTTGGGAGTGCTTTTGGTCTGCAGGGCGGGCGCGGCCAGCAAAAAGGTCCCATCCGGCCGGACGTTTGTCATTCTGGCGCTGCCTCCCACCCGCGATCCCTGTGCTGCCGTTGGCAACTCGATGTAGGCAATTCCCGCCTGCGGCGGTGTTATCTTCCTCATCACCCCGTCCTGCCAGACAAAAACGCCACCTGCCTCTTCCCTGCCGGTGTCCTTGTCGGTGCGCTTCCAAGTGCCGCAAACCATCCCCTGATCATTGAAGTCCTGCACCGAATATACATCACCTGCCCCGGAGGAGGTGAAATAGCCCGACACAAGATAGTTAGGGGAAGGTGCCGCAGAGGCTGCTTCTCCACAGCAGAGGCCCAGGCACAGCAGCAGCGGCAGCGGCAAATAGCTAAAATTCATAGGGGGGACAATTAAGCAGGGGTTAGGGACAGGCATCTTCAGGGAAAAGCAGTTGATACACAAGGGTTTTAAGGCATCCCCGGCCCGGATCACCCCACCACGGAAGCAGGTGGACCGGGGGATCCTCCGCCTTGGGTAAAAGTTTGATGGAGCGCTTCCCGGTCCGCAGCCGCCCGCAGGCTTTTGAGGCCGGATCCGAGCACATCCTCCGGAGCGGGTCTTGCGGCAGCCCCCCGCCGGAAAGCAAGCTCCAGCCGTTCCTGCTAGGCCTCCAGCATGCCAGGGTAAAACTCCAGCATCCGCGCGTATTCCGCTTCGGCTTGGTCCCAGCGCTCCTTTTCCACGTAGAAGCGGGCGAGCTTCAGGGTGTAGGGCGGCTTGGCCTCGCGCCCGCCGGGGAAGAAGACCGCGTCGATGAAACGCGTGAAGCCGGAGGAGGCGAGTTGGGTTAATTCGGGAGCAATCAACATCGCCGAAAAGATCCACAACAAGGCCACCGCAAAAATATTTGTGAAGTAACCTCCGAGCCTTTCCCCTGCAGCGTAAGGATTGAACCGGCAAAATTCCGCCAAGTGGCCTGGAATGACTCCCAACAAAGAACCCGCGACCAAAACAGCGAAAGTCCACCTCCCGAATAAATTATAAAAATCCGGCTCGGGAACATTCCTTATCGTTTTCTGGTTCCATCCCCAAGCTCGCCGGACGATTGGCGCAAACCATGGCGCAATAATGAGCAAAGCCACCAAAGCCCACACGGGAGACCACAAGATGACCTCGCTGATCGTGACGCCGCCCTTTGTGAACGACCAGTGCTCAACCTGCGGAATAGGCTTTATACCCCATCGGTCGAAAACCCACACTAAAGTCAGTAAAATGCCACGATAGAGAAGAAAAAGAAAAGCCAGCCAACTTACGACGGTCTTGTAGGTCGTCATGGCTGGCTGGCTAGGTCGTTAAAACGTAGCTCGACATTCCAATGTCGAGTTTTTCAGAGCATGGGCAGAGCCATCGCCGGGGCCGCCGGAACCCGACATTGGAATGTCGGGCTACGAGGCCATCCACGGTCAAGCCACGATCGGATGCAGGTTCTCCTTGCACCACTGGCCATTTTGCAGCGTCACACCGTCCGGATCCTCCACCGCGATGTGGGCTTCGTCCTCACAGATAATCCAGCCTTCATAGTTCCGGGAGACCAGCCACTCGGTGATCTGGTGGAAGTCCAGCTTGCCGGTGCCCATCTGGGCCCATGGTTCGGGGCCGTTCCCGGAAAAATCCTTGAAGTGGATGTGGTTCACCAGATGCTGCCACTTGTTGAGGGTGGGGATGACATCCATGCCGCCCCGGATGATGTGGCCCACGTCCGGGGTCCAGCCCGTGACTTTGGGATCGAGGCTGCTGAGCACCACATCGTAGTCCTCCTGGGTGCGGACGAGGGATGCGGGAGGGCTGTTAGGATGATAGGAGCACTTCAGCCCGGCGTCGGTGCCGCGCTGGGACACTTCGTTGATGTTGCGGGCCACGTTGAGGCGGCGGCGCTGGAGATCATCTTTCCGGCCGCTGGGCAGGGTGACAGTGCCGAGCATGGCCCCGGGGAATTGCTTGAGGAGGTCAATGGTGAAAGACACTGCTTCCTCTTCGCCGGGCGTCAGTTTGTCGCCATCAAAAGCGCAGACGAGGGCGAGGCCGGCGAGTTTGACGTTGTGTTCGTCAAGAGCAGCCTTGAGGCGGCCGGCGTCGCAGAAATCACCGAGCCAGTATCTGCCGCAGCCGAGGGCGCTTTCCGAGATTTCGAGCACCATAGGCTCGATGCCGGTAAAGCCGGCCTGACCGGCGATTTTGATCATGTGGTCCAGCTTGTTGTCATAGCCCTTGCCGGTGCCTTGCATGAACCAGGTATAAACTTGGGAGCCGAATTGGATTTTAGACATAGGGGAAAGTTTATTCAGTTTTCAGTATTTCAGTTTTTCAGTTTTCAGTGAGGAAAGGCGGCCACAGCCGTAGCGCAGCGGAGACAGCCGCAGGCAAATGGCACGGATAAGACAGATGGCACGGATGGATGATAAGATTGGAATGTTCCATTTTCCTTTTCTAGAACTGTGTGATCCGTCAAATCCGTGCCATTCGTGGCCCGTAAGCAACCAAAGTTAGTGTTTCAAAAGCCAATCGGTGGTGCGGGGGTTGAAGTCGGCGAGGCACTCCCAGTGGAAGGCGTGGCCGGCGTTGTCGTAGAGATGGAGGTCGGAGCCGGGGATGCTGGCGGCCACTTCCTCACTCATCCAGCGCGGAGTAAAGATGTCGTTTTTGCCGCCAATCACGAGGGTGGGGCATTTGATGTCCTTGAGCTGATCGAGCGTGTGATGGGACATGGCGGCAGCAGCCTGGGCTTCCATGGCATGGACGGGCTGCGGAGCCGGATTGATCCCGGCTCCGGCATTGCCTTCGACAATGGCCTTCCAGCAGTCGTCATTGTCGAACCACGGCTTGGTGAAGATCAGCATGTGGACGTAGTGCATGAAATCCTCCGGACGGAAGGCCGCCTTGCATTTCATCATATGTTCCCAGGTGGTCAGCCCGTATCGGTCCTGCCGCGCCCAGGTGCACATCAGGATGAGGGATTTGACTTTGTCAGGGTGACGCAGGGCCAGTTGCTGGGCGACGGCACTGCCAAGGGAACAGCCCACCACCCGGGCGGACCTGATGCCGAGCGCGTCCATCAGACCGGCGTAATCGTCCGCCATCATTTCCGTGGTATAGGGACCGATGGGTTTGTCGGTCAGGCCAACCCCGCGGTTGTCGCCGAGGATGCAGCGGAAGTGTTTCGACCATTCTGCGGCATGGGCTTCCCAGACTCCTCCGGGAGCGGTGACGCCCATGATGCAGATGAGCGGCTCGCCGGAGCCGCGCTCCTCGTAATACATTTGGATTCCGTTGGTGGTGACAGTAGGCATGGTGGGATGGCTTGAAGGTGAGAGAAATCGGGCAGGGACGCTGATTTAACGGGGCCGGGCGGCGCTTCCAAGCGATTTCCGCAGTGGAGCAGCACTTTTCCGTATCCGGGCTAAGGCGAAAGCTTTAGTTCCGGACGCTCTTTATATCGGAAGAGGCCGAATGAAGCTCCGGTATCGAACTCCGAACCGACTTCAGCGTAGGCCCATGAGTTCAGCAGATTCATGCTGAGAAAGCAGCCCGGTATGTTCAGGAAAATTTTCAGTTGGAATCCACCACCACGTCCCTTCGCGAATTTTTGGAAACGCCCCCCGGAACTGATGTGAGTTCCCCGCCAACCGGCCTTGCATTGATACAGCCCTGCGGCCATGTCATTCGCGGATTGACGAGGCTTGAAGGCGAACTTCCACATCCACCATGGGTAGGGACTCAGCCAGTCGTTGTCAGCAAACTCCCGGTGCGGCGTGTGGACCAGATAGTTGCGCCAAAACACCACTTCGGATTGGAGACATCTGGGAAATGTTTCCGACGCAAACCAAGGCATCCCGCAAACGCCCTCCAACTTTACCACCCACTCAAAATCCGAGGAGGGAGCTTGCAGAAATTCCGGCACCATCTGATTAACCAAACCTGCGAGCGAACAGGCCGTCCAAAATTGCTCCAGGTTCATGCCTTCGGAAAAAATTCGACGGGCAGATTGATCCAGAAAAACCAAAATATCCATGGCCTGCCCGGTTTGCCGCTGATGCAGCAATTCCAACAAAGCAAAACGGATGTCACCCCTGTCTCTGAGACTGGATCGGAATTCCATATCTTTATAACTGCGATGCCGGGGACCTTGGAATGACGGATAGGCGAGAGCTTCGCGCAACTCCCTCAATCGGTCCCGCCCCCGCTGGGCTGCCCGCGCCAGCACGGGATCATTTTCGTCCCAGGCGGTTTTGGCTGTAAGGAATGCCGCCAGATGATCCTCCTCAGATCTCGGAACTTCCGGCAGATTCCGGTAATTCCATTTTTCAGCGAGGAAGAGCCAACCGTTATCCTTTTCCCTGATTTCCGGGTCGGAGCCAGCCTGCGGATCGTCCAATGGCTGTAGCGGCGGATCGAAGAGCAACGCCCCGACGGCAAGGACGAGAATCAGAACAAACGCGCTCAGAACACGACGCCAAGTCCAGCGGAGCCATGATGGATTCCCCGTTTCATCAGATTGCGGCAGTTCGTCCGGGATTGGCATTTGGTTGGATGGATTGGCGTTAAGCATTCCATGCCGCCGGATAGATCGATAGCAAAAAACACGGGTAGTAGAAGCAAAACCCTGCATGATACATGTTTCGACAGGCACCCGTTTATCCATTCCCTGCCGGTTCTCTATTTCCGTTGCACCCCTCTACCCCATGATCCGCCCGATTCCTCCGCTTCGCCTCGTTTTTACCAGTATCATTTTCACGGTAGCTCATGCCCCCGCCGCCCCGTTATGGATCTGGGCACCAGGGAAAGTGGAGGATAAACCGGTTTTCTTCCGCCATAGTTTTGATCTGAACGCCGTGCCGCCCGAAGGACGGCTGCAACTGACCTGCGACAACCTGGCCGAGGTTTTCATCAACGGCACAGCGGTCGGAAAGATTACGGAATGGCAGGAACCGCTTGCCGTTAAAATCGCCCCGCATTTAAAGCCGGGCCGGAATGTGATCGCGGTGAAGGCGCGAAACGAAGGGGGCGTGGCCGGATTGGTGGCCCGGGTGGATGCCGGGGCCAATGGCACTCCCACCCTCACTGAAACCACCGCCGCATGGAAGTCCTCCCTTTCCGGACCTGCCGGGTGGGAAAAACCCGGGTTTGACGATGCCTCATGGACGGCCTCCACCGCCGTCGCCACCCTCGGGGCACAGCCGTGGGGCAATGTTTTTTCCCGTCCCGCAGGCGGCCAGGTGATTGACCCCGCCGATCTCAATCTGCTGCCCGGTTTCAAAGCCGATCTGGTTTACACAGTGCCGAAGTCCACGCAGGGTTCATGGGTCAGCCTGGCACTGGATGACAAACAACGCCTTGTCGCCGGAGACCAGAACGGCGGACTTTTCCGCGTGACCCTTGATGCCAAAGGGACAGCCAGCGTGCAGCCCCTGGCCACTAAAACCGGCCATGCCCAGGGCCTGCTGTTTCATAACAATGCCCTTTATGTGGTCCGCAATGGCGGGCAGAGCGGGCTCTACCGGTTGCGCGACACCAACGGCGACGACCAGTTCGATGAAGAAGTCCTCCTCCGCAAAATGGACGGCGATGGCGAGCACGGCCCGCACGCCGTGATTCCTTCCCCTGACGGAAAGAGCCTTTACGTGGTCGCGGGCAACTTCACCAAAATCCCCAATCCCGAAACCAGCCGCCCGGCCAAGCTCTGGGCGGAAGACCAGCTCATCACCCGGATGCCCGATGCGGGAGGACATGATCCTCACGTCATGGCCCCGGCCGGGTGGATCGCCAAAACCGATCTGGATGGAAAATCATGGGAACTCCAAAGCATGGGCTACCGGAACGCCTATGACATCGCCTTCAACCGGGATGGCGAGCTTTTCACCTATGACAGCGACATGGAATGGGACATCGGCCTGCCTTGGTATCGCCCCACCCGGGTGAACCACGCCGTTCCCGGTGGCGAATACGGCTTCCGCAATGGATCCGGCAAATTCCCTGCCTATTTCGCCGACACCCTGCCCGCCGTGGTCAACATCGGCCCTGGCAGCCCCGTGGGCATGACCTTCGGCTACGGTGCGAAATTTCCTGCCAAATACCAGAATGCCCTCTTCTGCCTCGATTGGACCTACGGCACCATGTATGCTATTCACCTGAGTTCTGACGGTGCCACCTACAGCGGCGAAAAGGAGGAATTTCTTTCCGGCAAACCGCTACCCCTGACAGATGCCGTGATCCGTCCCGCCGATGGCGCGATGTATTTCCTGATCGGGGGACGCGGCAATCAAAGCGCGCTCTACCGCGTCACCTGGACCGGAAATGACGCCGAAAGTGCCGCGGCTCCTGACAAACCGGCCATGACGCCCGAAGCCAAACTCCGCCGCGAACTCGAAGCCCTGCAACTCTCCCCGGCCTCCCCGCTGGTGCTGGACAAAGTCTGGCCTCATCTCGATCATCCTGACCGCTTTGTGCGCTTCGCCGCCCGCACCGTGCTGGAGCACCAGCCACTGGCATCATGGCAAAATAAAGCCCTCGCCGAAACCCGCCCATGGGCCAGCTCCACCAGCCTGCTGGCGCTCGCCCGGTCCGCCGGGAACAACAAGGATCTCCTCATTCCCCTGATCCGTTCCCTCGCCCGGAACAACTGGTCAACCCTCACCGAAGACCAGCAGCTGGCCGCGTTGCGCGCCGCCGCCGTGGCCCTGATCCGCCTTGGCCCGCTGGAGGAGGAGGCCAGAGCCCGCGCGGTGGAACGCCTCGATCCTCTCTTCCCTGCCAAATCCTTCCCCCTGAACAAGGAACTCTGCGAACTGCTTGTCCACCTCGGCAGCCGCCAGGTCGTGCCCAAAGCCATGGCGCTGATGGGCAGCATCGGCCAGGACGATCAGGCCGATCTCGCCAACAAGGAACTTCTGCTCCGCAGCGAAGGATATGCCAAGGGCGTGCTCAGTGCCCAGTCCTCCAAACCAAACCGCCAGCAGATCGCCTACGCCTACGCCCTGCGCGAAGCCACCTCCGGATGGTCACCTGAACTCTACAAACAATACTTCCGCTGGTTCAATACTGCCCGCAAATTTGATGGTGGCAACAGCCTGCGCGGCTTCATCGAAAACATGCGCAAGGACGCCCTCACCAGAGTGCCCAGCGCGCTGAAGGCAGAACTCGATTCCATCTCCGGCGAGTTGAATACCACCCCGGTGGAATTGCCCAAGCCCATCGGCCCCGGCAGAGCATGGACTACCGAAGACCTGATCGCCCTCACCGCCAACGGCATCCGCGGCCGTAACTTCGCCGCCGGCAAACGCGCCTACGAAGCCTCCCTCTGTTCCTCCTGCCACCGCTTCGGCAATGAATACGGCGGCGTCGGCCCGGAACTCAGCGGCATCGCCAACCGCTACACCATGCGCGATTTGTTGGACAATATCATGGAGCCCAGCAAGGTCATCTCCGACCAATACGAATCTACCCTGATCGAAAAAACCGACGGCTCCTCTGTGGTTGGCCGCATCATCAAGGAGGAAGGGGACATCGTGGAAGTTGCGGAAAACCCGCTCAACCCGGCGCAGATCACGACGATAAACCAATCCAATATCAAATCCCGCTCCATATACCCCGTCAGCGCCATGCCCCCGGCCCTGCTCTACAGCCTCAATCAGGACGAGGTCCTCGACCTCTTTGCCTTTCTCCTGAGCGGCGGCAACCCGGACGACAAAGCCTTCCAAAAATAACCAGGGAGGCGCGGTCTCCGGATCGTCCTGTCCCCAACCCCCGGGGTGGACGAAGCTCCTGCTGAGTTTTCAGAGTCATAGCTGCAGATGCCATACAGAAGATACTCAGCAGGAGCTTCGTCCACCCCTTTTCCGCTGACGCGGAATAGGCTGGCAATTCCGTCGTCCTAACTTCATGGATTGGACTCCATCGCCTTGGCCGCAGCCTCCTGCACCGGGCCAATGGGCAGGGTTTCCAACCAGGTCTTTGCCTCAAGGGGAGCGTAGCGGTGGTATTGCCGCGCGACGTTGGCGGCGGCGGTGGTGGCGAGGTCTCCGGCCGGCAGGGACCCCACCCACGTGGCGGCGGCCACGGGGTCTTCCTGCGCCCAGTTGGCGCTGAACTGCGCGGCTTGCCGGCCGGTGGTGGAATCCATGGGGACGCTGGCCAGCCAAGCGGCGACGGGAGCAGGATTGGTTTTGGCCAAGCTTGTCAGGATGTTGGTGGTAAAACGGGATTTGCCGCCCGATTTTTGGTCGGCCATCATGTCGCCAAGTTGCGCGGCGTTGATTTTGGAAATCCGGGCATCGGTTTCATCAATGTAGAAGCCGCTTTTGATTTGGCTGACCAGACTCGCGGGGGTGCTGCGGTCCACTGGGACGGTGACGGTTTGCTGCTGCTGCTGCCATGCGGTTTCCGCTGCAGTGCGCAGAGGTCCGGGCGGCAGCTCCGCGATCCATGCTTCGGTGGCAACTTTGGTGGTTTTTTGGGCGCGATTTTTCAGATAGTCACCGATACGGCCCGGCAGCTCCGCTTCGTTGAGCAAATGGAGGAAGGCCTCCGCCCCCACGGGATCCTGCCATGAGGCCGAGTTGAGCAATCGCGAGGCCAGGTCGTGCTTGTCCTGCGCGGTGAACGCGGCATTGCCGGAGAGCGCGGCGGCCAGCGCGGCATGGTCCCGGCCACCCCAGTTGTAGCCATGTTCATCCATCATCCGATTTCGTTGCGCACGGGGGATGGTCTCCAACCAGGCAAAGGCTTGGACGGGATTTTTTCCCAACGTCACTCCGATGGCTTGGCTGATAAGGCTGCTGGGATTTGGCTGCTGGCGGGCCCAGTCCCAACCGCGCGCGGGGTCGGATTCCATGAGCTGTTTGGTGATGGCGATCCGGGCGTTTTTCAGCAGCATGGCGGGCATGGCCGGGAGGCGGGCGAGAGTGCCTTCGAGGTCCATGGCGGTGAGTTTGTCAACCAAGCCTCTGACTTCGTAGCTGCCATCCGAGCCGCCGTGTGCCGGGAAACGCGCGAGCAAGTCCCACGCTTTGCCGGGATCGCGGGTGGCGGTGGTGGCACAAAGCTCCTGCCAAGCGTCGGCCTTGGTTTTCCCGCCAGGGAGGGCAAGGATCCAAGCCTCGGCTTGGGCAGGATCGGTCAGGCTCCAGGTGCCGATGAGTTTGGGCAGGCTCTTATCAAAGTGGAGGCGGCTGTATTCGAGGGCGGCATCGGGGTCGAGTTCGAGCCAGCGTTTGAGGAGCGTTTGCGTGGCCAGGGTGCTGGCGGAGTGGGCCGGGAAGCGGTGCGCCTGATCAAGCAGGGCGCGGATTTCGTCAGGATCGGTGAGGGAGGCCAAGCGGAGCGCGGCCGCCGCCTGCTGGCCGGGCGTGCCGGCCCGCCTCAAGGCATCGATATGGCCCTGCACCGTAGCCGGATCCGGAGCGCCGACTGGTTTTCCCAGCGGGGAGTGCGCCCGGCGCGCGACGGTGGCCGGGGAATCCGGAGCCGGGGCGGCCCGAGGCAGGAACCACGC
Source organism: Verrucomicrobiales bacterium (assembly GCA_038210825.1). GTDB lineage: Bacteria > Verrucomicrobiota > Verrucomicrobiia > Verrucomicrobiales > V1-33 > CAIZWU01. The sequence continues at coordinate 10,817 of JBBQWG010000003.1, read as the reverse complement.
GGCGGTGGCGAATCCTGCCAAAGCGAAGCCCACGGCAGTGATCCCGGTTTTCAAAAAAATGGGAATCGTCATAAGCTAGGGATTCGGCGGGGGATCGCCAAAGTTCTGCAGGACTTGTTCCCGCTGCTCCGGGGTGAGAGAGAGATGGTCCACGGCGGCGCGGGCGGCATTCCAATCATGTCTTCTCCAAGTGGAAAGGGTGCTATGCAGGGAATGAAACTGTTTATGCGGAGTGGAAGCGGCGGCTCCCCAAGCCAGCGCGGCCTCGTAATCGGGTTCCGGACTTTCCCAAGTCAACCATTGGGTGAGGCCATTGATGGCGGTGTCTTTGGTTTCCCCGGCGGGCATCGCTTGGATCCATTGGGAGGCAGCTTCGGGTTGGTGGGCGGCCCACTGTCGGACCGCCTCAAAAATGGGGGCCTCCCGCTCCGGCGGCAGGGAGACGAGGAGGTTAGCGGTCGCTTCCGGGGCATGCTGCATGAGCTGGCGGATGGATTGATGGTCCTGCGCCGGTCCGCCCGAAACCCCGCCCGAACTCGTGCCGTTTGCTGATTGGTAGGTCCAACCCAATGGGCTCGCCCAGGACAACTCCTCCAGAATGGTCAGAGCCGCCGCCGGATCGCGGGCCGCGAGGGTTTCCGTCAAAACCGCGAGTGCCCGCTGACGGTCCGCGGGATTGGGCAGCGCATCGGCGGCCGAGCGGGCGGCGGCGGGATCCGTGCGTGCGAGAGCGGCGATGGCTTCTGCGGTGCGCTCGGTGCGGACACGGCCGGCGGGTAGCCGTTCCAGTTCTTCCATCGCCGCGCGCGGATCCGCGGTGATCAGTTCCTTGACCGCCAGATCCATCACCCTGCGGCGCTGCACGGGATCTTCCAAGCCCCGCGCCCACTCCATGGCCGCATCCGGCTCCCGCGCTACCCAGTCGCCCACGTGTTCGTCCAGTTTCACATTCTTCTCGAGCGCCAGTGCCGCCGCCGCACCCCGATCGGTTTTGCCGAGGCCATTTAAAATCCCTTCCCAAGCATACGGTGTGTCCGCTGCGGGATATTCGGATAGGAGCCGGATCGCGGCATCCTGATCCCCCTGACCGATGGAACGGATGACGTCCTCGAGAATTCTTGGATTCGCGTTGGCAGCGGCAGCGGCGACGGCCGCCGGCGGGTCGAGTTTGGCCCAAGCCCACCAAACGGCCCCTCCGCCCGAGTCGGACTTGAACGCGGCTTCGCGGTCAATTTCCACCCAGCGCAGCCAGATTTGATCGGTCAGGGAGGTATCGTGGGACCACTCTTTTCCAGCCCGCCCGATTAATTCGGAGATTTCTTCCGATGTCGCCGTTTGGAGAAAAAGAGCGATCCGCAGCGGGCGGTCCATCCCCGTCGCATTGAAAATATCGTCCAGAGTGGGCCGGTCCCGCAGTCCGGCGAAGGCGAGAATTTCCGCCGAAGGGGAATGCGGGTTGGAGGAGGGGTGGACGTCGCTCCCACCGGGTTTTTCTGGGGTATGGCTGTTGCGGCCAGCAAGCTGGAACTCAGCCGGTGTTTTGTCCCCCACCGGCCTGCCTCCGAGCCGATAACCCATCAAAACGACGACCCCGGCGGCAAAGGATAGCGCGGGCAGCAGGAGCAGGCGGGAATTCACCCCGCAGTGATATCCGGCTCCGCCCGGCCTGACAATAACATCCTGCGCGGAAAATCATCGCGCAAAGGGGTGGACGAAGCTCCCGCTGAGTTTTTCATAGTATCGCCATTTCCGGATCCCGGGCACCTACCAAACCAAGGAGTTTACCTCCCCCTGCCACGGCCAATCCACCGGCTTTTCCACCAATCCGGCTCTCACGGGATTGTTGACCACGTATTGCCACTTCGCTTCATAACTCCCTTCCGAGCGAAGCCTGTGGTCCCAGTGAAGTGACTGCCATTTCCAATCGGGATAGACGGCGGTTCTGGTGAATCGGCCTTTCCAGAAGTTCATCCACCGGTTCAGCGTGGGTCCGTCCGGCTGTTTCGGAGCGCAGAAGAAGTGGAGGTGATCCGGCATCAACAGATATTTGCCGACCATCCATGCTTCGGCTTCGCCCCATGCCTTGAGCAGGGTTTGTTGGACGGCTTCCCGCGCGGCCCAGCGCTCCCGGTTTTGAGTCGTGACGGTGACAAAGACGATCGTAGGTTTTGAGAGGGAAATCCAGACGCCCCGTGCGGGTTTTTGGGCGTTGGGGTGGTCCATGTGCAGGGTGGGGGAGGGAGTTTGAGAATGGGGGAAGGCGGGATTATTTTGAGAATAATGCGATTTGTGAGGAGGGCAAGTTTTTCAGGATAATAGCTGGGATGGACTATGAAAAACTCAGCCGGAGCTTCGTCCCCCCACGTCCACGCCCCCTTTCCAATTTCGCCACATTCCTGATGGGCGTTTGCCAAATGGGAAATCCGTGTTACCGGTCCCGCCCTTCGCTCCGCGGCTTTTTTGGCGTTTTGTCCTTTTTCCCCGGCACCGGCCGCGATTTCCCCTCCCTCCACGCCCCAGAAATGAACACCCGCATCCGCAATATCGCCATCATCGCCCACGTTGACCACGGAAAAACCACCCTCGTGGACAAACTGCTGCGCGCCGGCGGGGCCTTCCGTGACAATCAGGTCGTGGCCGAACGCTCCATGGACTCCATGGACCTCGAAAAGGAAAAAGGCATCACCATCCGGTCGAAAAACACTTCCGTCCACTGGGGCGACCGCATCATCAACATCGTGGACACCCCGGGCCACGCCGACTTTGGTGCCGAAGTGGAACGTGTCATGAAGATGGTCGATGGGGTGCTCCTCGTGGTGGATGCCTACGATGGCCCCCAAGCCCAGACCCGTTTTGTGCTGCGCAAGGCCCTCCAGGAAAACCTCAAGGTCATCATTGTCATTAACAAGATTGACCGTCCGCATTCCGAGCCGGCCGCGATGCACGACAAGGTGCTGGAACTTCTGATTGAACTCGACGCCAACGACGAACAGTTCAATGCCCCAACCTTTTACGGCTCTGCGCGTGATGGTTTTTTCAAAGCCAACCTGTCTGACGAAAACGTTGACATGATCCCGCTGCTTCAGGGGATCTGGGACCACATTCCCGCGCCGGATGTCGATCCGGATGGGCCCTTCCGCATGCTGGCTTCCAACATTGCATGGGATGACTACGTGGGCCGTGTCGCCATGGGCAAGGTGCTCAGCGGCAAGATTTCCAAAGGCGATACCTGTTTCCTCTACCGCAAGGATGGCTCCAAGGTCCGCGCCAAGGTCAGCCGCATTTTTGAATATGCCGCGCTCCAGACTTCCTTCGCCGACGAAGCGGTCGCCGGCAATATCGTCGGCATCGCCGGATTCGAGGATGTGGATATTGGCGAAACCCTGTCCTCCAATGAAGAAGACGTCGCGATCGACTTCGTGGACATCGATCCGCCGACGGTGAGCATGGAGTTCAGCGTCAACGACAGCCCCGGAGCCGGCAAGGAAGGCAAATACGTCACCAGCCGCCAGATCCGCGACCGTCTCATGAAGGAGATGAAATCCAACATTTCCATCTTTGTTACCGACGGCGAGTTGTCAGGCGTTTTCAACGTCAGCGCCCGCGGCGCGATGCAGATCGCAGTGCTCGTCGAACAGATGCGCCGCGAGGGTTTCGAACTCCTGGTTTCCCGCCCTAACGTCATCACCAAAAAGGACGAGAATGGCACCACCTGTGAGCCGTTCGAGACCCTCTACATCGAAGTCCCCGAGGAATACGTCAATGGCGTGCTCAAGCGCATCAACGACCGCCGCGGGGTGCTCGTGAACATGACCGCCCACAAGACCAGCAGCTTCATCGAAGCCGAAATCAGCACCCGCGGCCTGATCGGCTTCGAATACGACCTGATGAACCTGACCAGCGGCCACGGCGTGATGAGCCACCTCTTCAAGCACTACGCCCCATGGGCCGGCAACATCGTCACCCGCACCAGCGGCACCCTCGTCAGCATGGAAACCGGGGAAGCCACTCCCTACAGCCTTGATGTCGTGCAGACCCGGGGCAAACTCTTCGTGGGCCCCGGCGACATCGTTTACGCCGGGATGCTGGTGGGCGAAAATCCCCGCGCGGACGACCTCCCGGTCAATCCCTGCAAGGCCAAACAACTCACCAACTTCCGCACCACCGGTGCCGACAAAACCACCGGCCTCACCCCACCGATCCGCTTCAGCCTCGAACGCGCCATCGAATACATCCAGGCCGACGAACTCGTGGAAGCGACCCCGAAAAACATCCGCCTCCGCAAACGCATCCTCGACTCCGGCGAACGCCGCCGCGTCCAAAAACGCGAAGACGCTCTGAGCAGCTAACCCTAAGGAAGCACGGGGCTCCGACCCGTGTGTTCATCCCTTCCAACAAAAACCACGGCCCGCAAGGTCCGTGGTTTTTTTGTGTCCACAGGCCGCAGGTCAGGGCCTAAAGAGACATGGAAAACGATTCTCCTGAAACCGCGTCGACCCTCCCCCATCGCAATCCAGCGCTGCCCATGCGCAAGGTAATTGTATGGGAGAAAGTTATTGCCTTTCAACAGATACCTTGCAATACTGCATACCTATGAAAACTTCGATTTTAAGTCTCCTGATGCTTGCCGCCTGCCTCGCCCCCGTCTGCGCCCAGAAGGCGGCTACGACCAAACAACTCGATGTCCTCACCCTCGAAGCTATTCCGGAGGGCCGCTACGCGGTCACTTTGGAGTTGAAGCAACTCGACGGCAAACCCGTCAACATCACGCTCGACTCCAAGGACAGCCAATTATCCGGAAAAGACCCACGGCTGGGTGAAATAAAGGGCCGCATTCAAAGCATCGGAAACGGGGTCTTTATGGTGCAACTGCGGGGAACCGGTTATGTCGCCACCCAATTTTGGGTTTTCCAACCTTCAGGGTTGGCCATGATCAAGGAAATCCCCGACCGTGGCGAAAAACAGACCGCCGTTCCCCAGTGACCGGGTTCCCTTGCCCACCCCTATTGTTCTCCAAACCACCCGGAGTTCTCCGCACATGGAATTGATTTCCCGTTAATTGATCCGGCAAGATTTTCATAGGAGGTGGAACCTCTCCTCTCGCTGATAAAAGAGGAGCAATCACGATAACCCCACTCACCCCCGCGCCAGCCGGGTCTTCAATTTCCGCACCAGCGCCGGATTGCTCTCCAGCTCTTCGGTGATCATCGTCAGCACGCCGAGGGTCTGGCTGGAGATATGGTGTTCCATTCCTTCCACATCCTTGTAGATGGTGTCTTCATCGATCCCGAAGCGGCGCAGCAGGCGGGTCAGCACCTCGTGCCGCTCAATGATGTGGCGGGCGATGTCCCGGCCCTTGTCTGTGAGGATAATGCCCCGGTATTTTTCATATACCACAAACCCTTCGGCATCCATCCGCTGGATCATCGCGGACACACTGGCCTGGGAGACCCCCAGATTTGCCGCAATGTCCACTGCCCGGGCATAACCCTTGGCTTCGATCAGCTGGTGGATCTGCTCGAGGTAGTCCTGAACAGCGGTGGTGGTCTGGGGAGGAAGGGGCACTGGCCGCAGCATAACCGGAACCTCCGGTGACTCAATCTGAAAAAACTCTGCCTTGACGAATGAATTTAGTCCCGCCTAAGTTTGTGGGTCATGACAAAATTGTTGCTTTTCACCCTCCGCCCGTCTGTTGCCGGGTGTTTTGCATTCCTGCTTATGGGGGCGGTTCATTCCTCCCCTGCGGCGCTCCGCGAACTGAGCACCGACCGTCCGGACACCACAGAAAGCCCCCACACCGTGGATGCCGGTCACTTTCAGTTTGAACTCGAACTGGCCGCCTGGGAAAAATCCGGAGCAGACCGGACTCTGAATCTGGGCAACCTGAATCTGAAAGCCGGGCTCACCGGGTCCACGGACTTGCAGCTGGTGCTCCCGCTTTATTCCCGCAGCCAAAACGGCGGGCCGGAAGGTTTTGGCGATATCGCTCTGCGCCTCAAACACAACCTGTGGGGGAACGATGAAGGTCCCACGGCGATGGCAGTGATGCCCTATGTGAAATTTCCCACCGCCCATGGCCAACTGGGCAACGGCGAGGTGGAAGGCGGCCTGATCCTTCCGTTCGCCTTCACCCTGTCAGAGGATTGGAATGCCGGCCTGATGGCGCAAATCGACCTCGCCGCCGACAGCACCGGCAGCGGTTATCACGCCGTGTTTGTCCACAGCGCCACCGTCAGCCGGGGCCTGACGGAAACCACGGGTTTTTTTGTGGAACTGGTCAGCGTCCTCAGCACCGAAGCCGGCACCGCCGATGAGGCCTACTTCAATGCCGGGCTCACCTGGGCGGCCAGCCCCCGGTGGCAGATTGACGGCGGTCTGCGCACCGGCCTCACCTCCGCTTCGGTCGATCTGACGCCGTTTCTGGGGCTAAGCGCGAAATTTTGACCACCAACTTAGTCATTCCTAAGATTATCAATTGATATGAATACAATCCCCATTACCGGTTCCCGCGTCATGACGATCCTTTCCCGAAAACTCCTGACTTCCCGGCGCTCCGCCGGATCCCTGCTCCTTGCGTGTGCCGCCCTCTTTCTCGCCGGATGCGGCGGGAAAGATGCCGGTTCCCCGTCCGGGAAAAAGAAGGTGGTGACCAGTTTCACCATCATCGCCGACATGGCCCGGGAAGTCGCCGGAGATGCGGCCGAGGTGGACTCCATTACCAAGCCGGGTGCCGAAATCCATGGTTACGAGCCCACCCCCAAGGATATCGTCAAAGCCCAGCAGGCCGACCTTGTCCTGTGGAACGGCATGAATCTGGAAGTGTGGTTCGAGAAATTCTTTCAGAACGTCAAGGACGTCCCCGGTGTAGTCGTCAGTGAAGGCATCGAACCCATGGGCATCGCCAGCGGCCCTTACACCGGCAAACCGAATCCCCACGCCTGGATGTCGCCCGCCAATGCCGCGGTCTATGTGGAAAACATCCGCAAGGCGCTGGTGAATATGGATCCCGCCAACGAGGCCACCTACACCGCGAATGCTACTGCCTACGTTGCTAAAATCAAAGCCCTCGACGAACCGGTCCGGCAGAAGCTGGCCGCCATCCCCGAGACCCAACGCTGGCTGGTCACCAGTGAGGGCGCCTTTTCCTATCTTTGCCAGAATTACGGCCTGAAAGCACTTTATCTCTGGCCGATCAATGCCGACGCCCAGGGCACCCCCCAGCAGGTGAAAGCGGTGATTGATTCCGTCCGGGCCAACCAGATTCCCGTGGTCTTTTCCGAAAGCACCATCAGCCCGGAACCCATCAAACAAGTCGCCAAGGAAACCGGAGCCCGCTATGGCGGCGTGCTGTATGTGGATTCCCTGACAGACTCCACGGGCCCGGCTCCCACGTATTTGAAACTGCTGGAAACCAACGCTGATACCATTCTGAAAGGTTTCACTGACCCTCCATGACCCTTGCCACCCACCGTCCTGCCATGGCCCTGCACCTCGACGTGCAGCAGGTAACCGTCGCTTACTCGAACGGGCACCACGCCCTGCGGGATGCGACATTCTCCCTCGCCGGAGGAACGATTTGTGCCCTGGTCGGCGTGAATGGCAGCGGCAAGTCCACCCTCTTCAAAAGCATCATGGGCTTCATCCGCCCTGCGGCCGGGGAAGTCCGGATCAATGGCCTGCCCGTGGCCGCAGCCCTGAAACAGAACCTCGTCGCGTATGTGCCGCAGGCCGAAGAAGTGGACTGGCAATTCCCCGTCAGCGTCCGGGACGTCGTGATGATGGGCCGCTACGGAGCGATGAACTTCCTCCGCATCGCCCGCGCCTCCGACAAGGCCGCCGTGGAAGAGAGCCTCCGCCGGGTGGGCATGTGGGACTACCGCGACCGCCAGATCGGTGAACTCAGCGGCGGCCAGAAAAAACGGGTCTTTCTGGCCCGCGCCCTTGCCCAGGGGGGCCGCATCATCCTGCTGGATGAACCCTTCACCGGCGTGGACGTCAATACCGAGGAAGCCATCATCGATTTGTTAAGGGAACTCCGCAGCGCCGGCTGCATCATGCTGGTCTCCACCCACAACCTGGGCAGCGTGCCGGAATTCTGTGACCAGGTGGTGCTGCTCAACCGCACCGTCCTCGCCAGCGGCCTGACGGATGAGGTCTTCACCGAACAGAATCTCACCGCCGCCTTCGGCGGGGTCCTGCGCCAATTCCAGTTCGAACACAGCACCATCCAGGAACACGACGGCCGGATGGTCCGGCTCTTAACTGATGACGAGCGCCCTCTCGTCTTTGGCAAAGACGGTCACCTCGAATACAAGGACCGCACCGGCAGGGAGGATTTGGTAAAACAGCGGGCGGAGGAACAACGCGTGGAGGAGGAGCGATTATGACCATAGCGCTTCATCGGCATCCTGACCGCAGAGCGGTCAAGGACGGTAGCCGTGGACTTCAGTCCACGGACAGCGTATTACATTGCCCCGTGTCGCAGAGCGACACCGGATTCCCTGAGCCGAACGTGCCCCTCCATACCATCTCACCCCAACAAATACCTTTCGTCCACCGGCAGCCCGTGCACTTCCACAAACCGCCGGTATTCCTGGTCAAAACTAAAATTCCGGTGATGCTCCCGCTGGTGGCTGATGTAATGCACGGTGTCGCCGATCTGCGAGTGGCCGATGGAAAAAGCGCCATAGCCGTCCTGCCACGAAAACCCCTTCATGGCAGGACAGGTGGAGGAAATCCATTTCGACGATTCGCCTTTGAGGCGTTTCAGCAAGTCACTTAACAAGAGCGTAGCCGGCATGCCCACCAACAAATGAACATGATCCTCCACGCCTCCAATCATCAAAGGCTTGACGCCATGAGTGCAGCAGATGCCGCCAAGGTAACTCCACACATCCGATTCGATTTCCGGACTGATCCAACGCTCCCGGTGTTTTGTCGAAAACACAAGGTGAAGGTGCAGCGAAAGGTAGTTATTGGCCATGGCACGGGGCTGGGTGTGGGGCGTTTCCGCATTATAATCCGGTGTCGCTCTGCGACACAAGACTTTGCCCCGCAGTACCGTGGACTGAAGTCCAATGGCGCTCAGTTTAGGCGTAAAACTTTGATATTTAACGATTTAACATGTTGCATTACAACTCGTTGGCGCTTATGCCGTTGCATCATAAAACCACCTCACTCCCATCCTGAGTTCCCCGCCTTCCGTCACCGGCTAGCCCCGATGAAGGCCGCCCGCAAACGCCTCGCCGACACCTCGGGACTCCACGATTTGGAAGCCGTCGCGGGAGCGTTTTTCCCCGCCGCCCTGATGCGCGAGCTGGCGGCCCTGCCAGGGACCCGCGAGCGCTGGCTGCCCTCGGTCCTCATCTTCTGGTCGTTCCTCAACATGGTGCTCAACCCCGGCATGCCCTGCCGCGAGGCCCAGCGCGCCGTCCAGTCGTGGTGGATGCGTCAGGGCAAAATCTGGCGTAACAGTGCCACCAATGCGTTTTGCGCCGCCCGTGCCCGCCTGCCCCTGACATGGCTGCACCGGCTTCACCTCCGGCAGGCGGATCTGTTATGCGCCGCCGTGCCCCGTCTTGAGGGCTGCCACGGACGCCGCGTCCTCGTGGTGGATGGCACCACCATCCTGACCCCTGACACCTCCGCCAACCAGGCCGCATGGCCCCAGCCCGTCACCCAAAAACCCGGCTGCGGGTTCCCGCAAATCCGCGTCGTGGCCCTCTTTTGTCTGGCTGGCGGCACCCTCCTGCGGGCCGCCCACGGGTCCATCAAAAACCACGAAGCCCGGCTCTTTGCCCTGCTGCGCGGGTGCTTGAAAAAGCGGGACCTGCTGGTAGCCGACAGTGGCTTTTACTCCTTTGCCAACTTCGCCCTGCTGGCCCGGCGCATGGTGGACCTGGTGGCGCGCACCCCTGATATCCAACGGCTTGACTGGAGCAAAGGCCACATCCTGGGCCCCGGCGACCGCCTCCTTGTCCTGACCAGACCCGGCCGTGCCAGCAACGTCATGAGCCGTCGGCTGTGGGAAACCCTGCCCAAAACCATCACCGTGCGCCAGGTGCGGGTGGAAAGGCTGCGGGCCGGGTTCCGCACCAGCACCCTGGTCCTTACTACCACCCTGCTCGATCCTGTCCTCTGGCCTGCCGCCCTCCTGATCTCGCTGTATGAACGGCGCTGGCGCGTCGAGCTGTCCTTCGATGACATCAAGACCACCATGGAGGCGGAAAAAATGCGATGTCTATCCCCCGGCATGGTGCGGCGCGAACTCCTCCTTCATGCCATCGCCCACAACCTCGTGCGCCGCCTCATGCGGGAAGCCACCCGCCAGACCGGCACCGCCCTGGACCGCAGCAGTTTCAAAGGCACCCTCGACACCCTGCGGCAATGGCAGCCCGGCATCGCCGCCGCCCGCGGCAAGGAGCGGGGGCAGCGCTACCGCGCCATGCTCCGGCTGCTAGGCACGGACCGCGTGCCGGAGCGCCCCGGGCGGTTCGAGCCAAGAGTCGTCAAACGCCGCCCCAAACCCTTCGGTCGCCTCACCAAACCCCGTGATGAAATGCGCGCCAACCCGCCCCTCAAACGCGGCAAAGGAAAACGCAAACCGGAAACCAGACCCCGCACCCCCCACAAATCATGGAGGCTAAACTGAGCGCCATTGGACTGAAGTCCACGGCTACCATCCTTGACCGCTCTGCGGTCGTTTTTTGGATTTTGGCCGCGGACCCCAGACCCCAGGGCCCAGGGCCCAGGGCCGCGGACCCCCCACCCCCGACCCCCGACCCCCCAACCCCCACCCCAGGACCCGGGAACCAGTT
>JBBQWG010000002.1:0-180178 GCA_038210825.1 Verrucomicrobiales bacterium | reverse complement strand
ACGGAGGCTTCGGCTACCCTAACCGCGACGAACACTATAACCAATGGAACCTGACCGGGGCCGCCGTGCTGGGTTTGCAAACCCTCGGCTCCGGCAATAGCGGAGCGGTCAACAAGGGGATCCGCTGGATGATGGACGAGGCCAAAAAGGAACCGCTGGCGTGGGGGAACGACGCTTATCTCTACACTTGGTATTACAACACCCAGGCGATGTTCCAAAAGGGCGGGGAAGCCTGGGACCTGTGGAATTCCCAATTCCAGAAGGAAATTCTGGCCAACCAGTTGCCGGACGGCAGCTACAAGGCAGAAAGTGCAGGGTCCGTGGCGGCGGCCAGCACCTCGGCAGCCGGTGCCGACGCCAATATCTACCGCACCGCTTTGTGCACCCTGATGCTGGAAGTTTATTACCGCTACCTCAAGGTCGGTGACCGGGACAGCGAAGGCACCACCAGCGGCCTGCTGCCGGTCCGCACCAACTAACAGCGCAGGATAACGGGTTTGGGTGGCGCGGCCCAACGCCGCGTGACTTGCTTCTTTTGCCCCGGGGCCGGGCTTGTATCCGGCGGGAATTGGCTTGACCTGTTATGATGCTGACCGATACCCACGCCCACCTCGCATCTGAATCCCTTGAGGCCGATCTGGAGGGTGTTCTGGCGAGAGCCACCGCAGCGGGAGTGCACCGCATCGTGGCCATTGGCTGCGATGTCGAAAGCAGCCAACGCAGTCTCGCTCTGGCCGAACAATATCCCCAGATCCTTGCCACGGTGGGACTGCATCCGAACTACGTCACAGAGACACCCCATGGCGGCTGGCTGCAGCAGTTGGAGGAATTGGCAAGACACCCCCGGTGTGCTGCCATCGGCGAGACCGGGCTCGATTTCTACCACCCGACTCCGGAAGGCTGGACCGAACCGCAGTATTTGGAGCGTCAGCAGGAATGTTTTGCGGCGCAGCTTTCGTTGGCGGCCTCCCTTGGCTTGAATGTGGTGGTGCACCAGCGGGACCGCAGCGGCACCGCCTGCTGGGAAGCGGTCAAGTCCATGATGGAACCATGGCACCACCGCCTGCGGGCTGTGTTCCATTGCTGGTTGCACCCGTGGGAGGAAGCTGCGCCGATGGTGGCGGCCGGTCACCTGATTTCCTTCACGGGCATAACCACCTACCGGAATGCCCAGGTGGTGGCCCAGTGTGCGGCGGCGGCCCCGGACGGCAGCTTCATGCTCGAGACCGACAGTCCCTACCTTGCCCCAGTCCCCCACCGGGGGAAACGCAACGAACCAGCCTTTGTCCGCGAAACGGCAGCGGCCGTGGCTGCCAGCCGTGGCATTACTCCGGAAGCCCTCGCGGTGGCCACTTCCGCCGTGGCCACGGACTTTTTCCATCGGCGGGAGGTGCCGTGGGGAGCCGGGCAGTTAACCTAATTTCCAATAACGCGGTAATATTTGCTGGATCCGGACAGGGGCACCGTCCGGGTGGTGGCGGTAGTGGCCCCGCCGACGTTGATCCATGGTCCGCCGGCCAGATGGGAGGTTTCCTGGACCTGATAGGGTCCGCGGCCGCCGGTCCATTCCAGAATCAGTTGATTCCCATGGCCAGGCCGGGCAGTCATCACAAAGGGGAGTTGGCCCGGAATGATCGGCGTATCCACCTGCACGCTGACCTCTCCGACCGCAGCGATGCGGTTAAACGGCGCACCGGAGGTTGATCCGGTGAAGGTTAGCAGGAAAGTATCCGGGGAGGTCACCGGGATGGCCCAGCCTCCGGCGATGCCGGTCACGGCATGCCATGCCCCCCGGTCGGGTTGCACCCGGACCTGGTCCAAACCTTCGCCCGGATCATACTGCTGGTTGTGGTTGGCATCTATCCAGACCGTCCCGGTGAGGAACCGGTTGTAATGGTCGGGGGCTCCCTCGGCAGCCTGACAATACGCCCCGCTGAAAACAAGAGGGCCTATCGAAGTGGCGGGATCGTTTTCCGGGATGAGGGCAAACCCCACGTTGCTATACCAGGCCGCGCCGCTGGACATGATGGCCGCACGGTGACCCCGCCCCGCCTGCATGCCACCGGGGCCCTGCCCCCAGTCGATGTTCAATCCCGCATGGGCATACACGGCATCTTTACTGAAGGCATAGACGCTGACGGCGGCATTGGAATAGCTGAATCCGGTCGCCCGCAGCCGGTCAAACTGCCCATCATGGGTCTGCCGGTTCTGTTGGATCATGTAGAGCGAGTGCTGCCGCGAGCCCTCGTAAAGCCTTCTGTCGAAGACGGCGGGGGGCTTGACGGCCAGCTCAGCAAACTCCGCCTTGAGGAGAGTGGTGTTGACTCCGAAATAGCTGGTCGCGGAATCGACATCCGGGTCACTGGTGGTGGTCAGAAATACCCCTTCGGCAGGCGGGTTGGCCCGGGCCCGGTTCATCAGCCAGACCATGGCCTGTTCCGCACCGTCCGGATGCAGGCCATCGGCGGTTTTATGATAGACCCATTCCGCCGTCTCCGTCCGGCCCGGGACGGTTCCGGCCCCGATCAATCCTGCCATGACCGCAACGGCGGTTCCAGCCCGGCAGGATAATGGCGGATGGGTAAGCATCTCCTTAAATTCCGGCCAGTCCGCCTGCTTGTCAAATTGCCCGGTGGGGACGGATCCACCCCGTTCCGGCCGGGGCCGGAGTTTGCCTTGCGGGCGGCCCGGAACCGTCGCATGGGGAGGGGCGATACACCCCTGTTCCTTCTTTTTCATGTCCACGGAAACTGCTCCGCCCCTTGCTGCTGCTCCTGCTGCCCGCCTGCCGCGCCTGCCTTATTTTAAACCCGGCTGGATGAAGAAGGCGCTGAACCTGTCGAAGGGCGTCCAGAAATTTGTCCAATACAACTCGGACCTGATGACCGCGGAGAAGCTGGAGAAGGTGAAAGCCCTGCATACCCGCCACACCACCGCCCTGCACCACCGCAACGAGGATGAGATCAAAGTCCTCGAAAAGGAACTCATCTCCTCCTGTGAAGGAGCCGTCCCAAATTACAAATCTTCGGCAGTGAAGGAAAATATCGAAGTAATCGTGGTGGCCATCGTAGTGGCCCTGGGCATCCGGGCTTATTTTCTGCAGCCCTTCAAGATTCCCACCGCGTCCATGCAGCCCACCCTTAATGGGATCACGGCGCAGATTGTGCCGGACGGGCAGGCTTTTCCCAATCCGGTGGTGCGTGGTATCGAATACCTTGCCCGGGGCCGGAACTATGTCGATCTGCGGATTCCCGACGATTGGGGCACGGTGCAGCTGGTGGGAATCCGCCAGCGCTCCACCCTGCATTTTTTCACGATGACGGATCTGATCTTTGTGGATGCCGCGCGCCGGGAACGTGTCCTGACCGGCTATGTCCCGGCCCGCCAATTGTGGGAGAGTCTTTGGGTGGCACCGAGGCCTGCCATTTCCCAGATGGACGACCGCACTGTGCGGGGCGGGGCTGAAAAGTTCGAAGTCCGCGTCCAGGGCGGACCGGTTCAGGGTGGCACCCTGATTGCCCGTGGCCTGATCGACACCGGGGACCAGGTGCTGGTCAACAAAATGGCCTATCATTTCCGCCGGCCGGACCGCGGAGAGGTGTTTGTCTTCAGCACGGCCGGCATTTCCGGAATTCAGCCACCGCCCGGAATCGATTCCCAGCATTATATCAAACGGCTGACGGCCCTGCCGGGGGACAAGGTGCAACTGGTGCCCACAGACGGACAGACGACCAATGCCGAAGGGGCTTTCCGTCCTTTGGCCACTCTCGAAATCAATGGGGCTCCCGCCGCCGAAGAAGGCATGCAGAAGGTGATGGGACTCCAGAACGGCTACAAAGGATATACTCCCATGGATGGGGGCTGGAGCAATTACATCAAGGGGGCCCAGCCCGTGCAGTTGGAGGCGGGGCAATATCTCGCCATGGGGGACAACAGCCCTGACAGTTCGGACAGCCGCGTCTGGGGACCGGTGCCGGAACAAAACCTGGTAGGCCCGGCCCTGATGGTCTACTGGCCTTTCCTGCCGCATTTTGGTTTGATCCGCTAGGGCAGCTCCGGCACCGATATGGATCCCGGATGGTGGCCATGGTGCTGGGCAGCGGGTGCCGCCGCCTGTGCCGTCCTCTGCTGGCTGGTCCAGCCGTGGCGGGCCGAATTCGAAAAAGGCTGGTTCCTGATCCGGCACTATCCGGCGGCATGGCTCATCCCGGCGATGCTCACGGGGCTGGATGCCATGGCATGGTGGGGAATGGGGGATGGACCACCGGTTTTGCCATGGGAGTCTGATCCGCTTCCCGCCATGGCGCGGGCCCTCCGGGAAGGAACGCATGGCTGGACCTTTGGCCCGGGAGCGGCGATGGCCGTCGTTTTCCTCGTGATCTTTAATGCCGCAGGGATGCGCCGGGGGTTGCTTAAGGGAGCCGGGTCCGTGACTGGTCGGACGGGCCGTTGGCCCCTCTTCCTGCTGCTGACGGGAGCCGTGGCCATACCGGCCGATCTCCTCCTGCGGGACCGCGGGCTGCCCGTCGGCTGGCATGTCGTGGTTTCCGGTCTGGCCGTTCCCCTGCAGGGTTGGGTCTCGGCCGCCGTTTGGGGCGGATTGCTGCTCCTCGCCGAAACGCTGACCCGGGCCCCGGAAAAAACCGGCAGTGTCCGATGGCTGGAGTCTGCGGCCGCCCATGCGTCGCGGCTGTGGCCATGGGGGCTGGCCCATGGGATTGGAGCATGGCTGATCCGATGGGTGCCGGAACCGGCTGTTGCCGGAGCCACGTTAGGCCTTGCGGTGCCAGCCATGGCATGGGTCTTTGCCCCGCTGCACTTCCTGCATGTCAAACAGGCTTCCGAAGCCTGGGCCGGGATGCGGCAATCTCTGGCGTTTTGGCTCCGGCACGGCTGGCAGGCGGTGGTTTGGCTGGGCCTGGCAGGCATGCTGGTTTTTTCATGGGATCTGACGGGCAGGGTGCTTGCCGGGGCGGTGCCGGGGCCATGGAAAATCGCGCTGGCGGCGGTCTGGACCCTGGGGCAAATAGCCTTGACGGTCATGGCTCTTGGCGCGTGGGTGGCCTTCCGCCTTTCCGGCCATCCCCCTCCGGCCCGTTCCTCCCGGCGTCCCCGCAAGGCCAGCCCGCCATGACCACCACCCCATCCGGCCAATCCGCGCGCGACATCGTGAAGCGCAGCCGGTCGAACCTTGCCTTTGCCCTGGCCTGCCTGCCCAAACGCCGCCGCCGGGATATGTATGTTTTTTATGCCTTCTGCCGGGTCGTGGATGATATCGCCGATGACCCCGGGTGGACCACCCCGCAACGCCTCGAAGCCCTCGACCGGTGGCGCGCCGTGGTGCGCGGGGATGCCACCGACCGCGAGCCCTTTGAAGATGATCTGCTCGATCTGCGCCAGCGGTATGAAATTCCAGCCGAAGAGATGCTGTCAATCATTGACGGCGTAGCGATGGATAACGAGCCCCGGCGCTACCGCAGTTGGGAGGAGCTGAAATTGTATTGTTACCGGGTCGCGGGCTGCGTGGGACTGGTCAGTGTGCGCATTTTTGGCTGCCGCGATGCCAAAAGCCGCGAGTATGCCATTCATCTCGGTTATGCCCTGCAAATCACCAATATTCTGCGGGACATCCGGGCCGACTGGGAAAATGGTCAACGCATCTACCTTCCCCAGGACGAGATGGAGGCTGCCGGCTATACTGTGGCCGATCTGGCCGCGATGCGGCACAACGACGCCTTTATCCTGCTGATGCGCCAGCAGGTCGCGCGGGCGCGGGATCACTATCATCTCGCCCGGACCTGCCTCGTGGCTGGCGACCGCCGCCCGCTCCTTGCCGCCGAGGCCATGCGCCGCATTTACAGCGAAACCCTCGATCTGCTCGAGGAAGACGGCTATCACGTTTTCGACCAGCGCTACCGTCTTTCCAATCTGCGCAAGGCCCGTCTCGTAGCCAGCGCATGGACCAAGGGATTGTTCGGGCGCTGGCAGCCGCGTTCCAAATATTGCTGACAAGCCGGGGCCGGCTGCCTGGGGCGGCCCGGATTCCGGCCTCCGGAGAATCAACAGGTTTTGCTGCCGGCTCGTTTTCTTTTCACTGGTTTCTCATGGCTCATTGTTTACCTACCTTCTCAACCCTCCGAAAACTGTTTCCTTTCGTTCCTCTTATGTTCCGGCGTTTCGCTTTCTTTTTGTTGGCAGTCCTGCTGGTTGCCTCCGTGGTGTCGCCTGCGGCTGCCCAGGTGCCACAGTTGATCAATTACCAGGGCCGGGTGCGGGTCAGCGGCGCAGATTTTTCCGGAACCGGACAGTTCAAGTTTGCCCTCGTCAGCAGCTCCGGCAGCACCACCTACTGGAGCAATGATGGGAGCAGCACCGCCGGCAGCCAGCCGGCCAACGCGGTGGCCTTGCCCGTCCAGGGCGGACTCTATCAAGTGCTCCTGGGAGATGCCACCCGCCCCAACATGACCGCCCTCACTCAAGGAGTGTTCCAAAATGCGGACCTCCACCTCCGGGTATGGTTCAGCGACGGCACCAATGGCTGGCAGCAACTCACCCCGGACCAGCGGGTCGCCGCAGTAGGTTATGCCCTGATGGCCGATGATGTGAAGGACGGAGCCGTGACCTCCGCAAAACTCGCTCCCGGGGCCGTGACTCCGGGTAAACTCGCTCCCGGTGCCGTGACCAGTGAGGCCCTTGCCCCCAACGCGGTGACAGAGAACCTCAACGCCGCCGGGCAGGGAACCGTGCCCTCCGGAGCCGCTCTGGTTTCGACCGACCCTAACGCCGCCGCCCTGCTGGCGGCAGGATATCTCAAAGCCGGTTCCCTGACATCAGGGGATGCCTGGACCGCCATTGCCGGCGGCACCGCCCGCGACCGCGCGGCCTCCGTCTGGACCGGCACCGAAATGCTCATCTGGGGCGACGGCACCGAAGGCTGGCGCTACAACCCGGTCACCAACGTCTGGACTGCCATGAGCACCACCGGCCAACCCACCAACCGGGAGAATCCCCTCGCGGTCTGGACTGGCACGGAAATGATCGTGTGGGGCGGCCGGATCAGCGGCACCTATCCGGTTTCCGGCGGACGTTACAATCCCACCACCGACACGTGGACCAACATGAGCCAGGCGGGAGTGCCCGCGGGCCGCTTTAACAGCACGGCCGTGTGGACCGGTGGAGAGATGATCATTTTTGGAGGCAACAACGGCGCTGCCGTCATTGGCGACACCGCGCGCTACAATCCCGCCATCGGAACCGGCGGCACCTGGTCGGCCATCACTGCGGCCAATGCCCCGGCCGCCCGGCAATTGCATACCGCCGTCTGGACGGGAACGGAGATGATTGTGCATGGAGGCCATAATGGCATCAGCACATTTCCGGATACCATCCGCCTCAATCCGGCCGGAGCCGGAACATGGACCGCCGGTCAATCTGCGGGCAGTGCCCGCTTTTCCCATACGGCCGTCTGGACGGGCTCGCGCATGCTGGTCTGGGGAGGCACGGTGCTTGCGGTTTCCACCACCTATAACACCGGAGCATCCTATCTTCCTTCCTCCAACACCTGGTCAGACATTACCAGTTCCGGTGCCCCCGAAGGACGCTTTCAGCATGGGGCTGTCTGGACGGGAACAGAAATGATGGTCTGGGGCGGATCCACCAGCGCCAGCGCCTTTGTTTACGCCATTGCCGGAGGACGTTACAATCCGGTCAACAGCACCTGGTCTTCCATGTCCACCACCAATTCCCCGGCCGCGCGTGTGAATCCTAACATGGTGTGGACCGGCGCGGAGCTGATCGTCTGGGGCGGCTCCAACGGAGCAGGCCTGAATGCCGGCGGCCGGTTCCGGGCCGGACAAATCTTTTACCTCTACCAGCGTCCATGATCCGTTTTTTGATCCTTGGCATCGCAGCCATGACAACCGCTTCCGCGCAGGTCCGGCAAGGCGGCGTCTATCAAATCCAGAGCGAATCCCTCGATTCCGGGGGAGGAGCCTCTGCGGCGGGGCCCTACGCCATGCAACAGGTCCTGCCATCTCTCGGAGCTTCTGCTTCGGGCGGGGTCTACACGCTTCTGTCAGGTTTTGCCGGCCAGTTAGGCTCCAGCGGCACCGGCTCCGGCCCGGCCGCCTTTCTGGCATGGCAGACCGTCTTCTTCGGCGGACCCGCCGAACCCGGAGCCGGAGCCAAGGACGATCCCGACTTCGATGGCATTCCCAACCTGCTCGAATTCGCCTTCAATCTCAATCCACAGTCGCCAGGCACTCCCCTGGCCCTCCCAGGTGCCACCGGCGGACTCCCGTGGATCCGGGAGGAGGAAATCGAGGGCCAGCGTTATGTCACCATGGATTACATCCGGCGCAAAAACGCCGGGGAGTTCATCCCCCAGGCTTCCACGGGCCTGACATCATGGCTCACCGCCGATTTCACCGTTCTGTCAGGCCCAACCTCCATCAGCGGAACCTACGAACGCCTCACACTCCGTCTCGGCCCCCCCATCCAACCGGGCAGCAAGGTCTTCTACCGTTTGAATGCGTTAATCCAATAGACTGGCCCAGGATCGCCTCAGTTCCCCAGCCCGGCTTCCTCGAGCCGGGCGGCCATTTCGCTGGTCTGGAGGGTGGTGATCATGCCGGCGATATCTCCCTCCATGTAGTTGGTCAGGTTATAGAGAGTCAGGTTCACCCGGTGGTCGGTGATGCGGTTCTGGGGATAGTTGTAGGTGCGGATTTTTTCCTCGCGGCCGCCGCTGCCGATCAGGGCCTTGCGGTTGGCAGAATACTTGGCGGCTTCCTCCTGCTGTTTGCGCTCCAGCAGACGGCTGCGCAGGATGGTGATGGCCTTCTCCTTGTTCTTGATCTGGCTGCGGCCGTCCTGACATCTCACGATGAGCCCGGTGGGCAGGTGCAGCACCTGCACGGCGGAGTCGGTGGTGTTCACGCCCTGGCCGCCGGCCCCGCTGGCGCGGCAGACTTCGATGCGGAGTTCGTCCGCTTTGATTTCCACATCCACTTCATCGGCTTCCGGCAGCACGGCCACGGTGGCGGTGCTGGTGTGGATGCGGCCCTGGGCCTCGGTGGCGGGCACCCGCTGCACCCGGTGCACCCCACTTTCGTATTTCAGATAGCGGAAGACTTCCTCGCCCGTGACCTTGAAAACGACTTCGCGGTAGCCACCGGCGTCGGAGGTGCTGGCGTCCATGGGCTCGATCTTCCAGCCCATGGTGTCGGCATAACGGGTATACATGCGGAGCAGATCGGAGGCGAAGAGACCCGCCTCATCCCCCCCGGTGCCGGCGCGGATTTCGACAATGGCATCGCGGTCCTCGGTGGCATCGCGGGGCAGCAGGGCATACTGGACCTCGGTGGCCATGGATTCCTCCCGGGTGCGCAGGCCGGGCAGTTCCTCGGCGGCCATGGCCGCGAAGTCCGGGTCTTCTCCCCTGGCCATTTCCTCGTTCTCCCCGATCTGCCGGAGCACACTTTGATATTCATCCCACAAGCCAATCAGCTTCTTGATCTGGGCATGCTCCCGCGTCAGGGTCCCGGCCTTTTTGGGATCGTTATAGAATTCAGGCGACGAAATGGCCTGGTCCAGTTCGTCGAGGCGCTGGCGTCGTTTTTCGATGAGCGGGGCGTAGTCCATGCGAGGAAGAGGGAGGGGGAGGGGAAGTTATTGGTTATTAGTTATTGGGGCCGGGACGCAAATGGGGGGGTGATAGTTGACCGGGGGAAACCTAATAACTAATAACCATTAACCAATAACTTCCCCACGCCCCCAAAGCAAAACGGTGCTGCATTCGCGGGGAATGCGGCACCGTCTGGCTGGGAAAAGGAGGATTCGCTAGGAAGCTGCGCCGGCGAGCTTGGGGGCGGTGCGCCGGGTGGCGGTGGCTCCGAAGCGCTTGGCGAATTTCTCGACGCGTCCGGCAGTGTCGATAAACTTCTGCTCTCCGGTGAAGAAGGGATGGGAGGCGGAAGTGATGCCGAGAGCCACCACATAATGCTCCACGCCGTCGATCACTTCCGTCTGTTTGGACGTGGTGGTGGAACGGGTGATGAAGCGGGCACCGCAGGCGGTGTCGACAAAAACGACGGGATTCAGTTTGGGGTGGAGATCAGGTTTCATGGCAGGCAGAAGATGACTGTGGACGAAGTGTTGCCGGATTGCTGCAGGTTGCTGCGGCGGAAAAACCCCGGAAAACGGAAACGCAGTTTAGGGGACTTGAGGGCCGATGCAACTGGAATTCAGGAGTTTTCCCCGGGCCGCTGCGGGCCGCTGGGAAGGGGTCCGGTTGCATTCGGGCGGGGGGCAGCATTGGGTGAAGGATGCTTCGGGAATTTTTTCTGCCTTCAGGGCAACGCCTCACCTACTGGGAATACGGGCAGCCGGAGGGCGAACCAGTGTTCTTTTTCCATGGCTGGCCCGGGGAAGGGCATCAGGGTTCCCTGATTCATGAGGCGGCTTGTGCACAAGGCGTGCGGATCATCGCCCCCAACCGGCCCGGGATTGGAGGATCCTCCCCGCAGCCGGACCGCAGCCTGCTCGACTGGCCCCCGCTGGTGGCGGCCCTCGCCGATCATCTGAAAGTAGGCCGCTTCCGCGTGATCGGGCTCTCCGGGGGAGGCCCCTACGCCTTGGCCACGGCGTGGGCTCTGGGAGCGCGGGTGATTGCTGTAGCCACGGTGTGCGGAGCGCTGCCGGCGGCTCCCGGGCCGGGACGGCGTCATCTTTCTCCGGTCTACCGGGCCATGCTCCTCGTCCACGATCATACCCCATGGTTGCTGCAGGCCGCCCTGATCCCCACGGTGCGGCTCGCCCGGATTCCTCCGCCCCGGCCGTTGTTGTGGCTGGGACTGTGGGCCGTGGGTCCCAGCGACCGCGCCGCTTTGTGGCCCAGGGACCGGTTTCCTCTATTTTACCCCGCCTTTACCAATGCCATGCGGTCCGGCATGTCCGGCCTCTGGGAAGACGGCCAACCATATTCCAGCCCATGGCCCTTTGACCCGGCGGAGATCCGCGCGCCGGTCACGGTTTGGCATGGCACCCAGGACCGGAATTTTGCCTGCGCCGGAGCCGCCGAACTTTCCTCCCGGCTGCCGCAGGCCGAATATGTGCAAACCGACGACGGCCACTATTCCATTCTCGGCAATCAGGCTGCGGCCATCCTCCGGCGCTTGCTGGCTGCGGGGTCCTCCGCTTCTGTCCCATCCTCACAAAACTCCCCGGCCGCCACCCTCTCATGACTTTCCCCCGCTCCGCGCACGACGCCACCCTTGGCCTGATCTACTTCGCCCGCATGCTCGACAAGATGCGCCTCGTCCGGGACGGAGAGTTGCCTCCCAATTACCTCCCTTTCATCGGCGAAGGCTTCGATGGACGGATTTGCCGCTTCCTTCATGTGGATTATGCGGCGGTCCGGGACCGGGCGGCCGGGGGCGGCACGGAGGAGGAAATTCTCGAGTGGTGTTTTGCCAGGGGCCGGCGGCCCACCGAAGAGGAAATCCTCGTCTGGAACAAATATGCCAGCAAAACCGGCTGGCGGGATGAGGACACCGGAGCCACCGGGCGGCTCGAAAAAAATAAAGCCGACTCCGGCTTTTCCGGCCGCACGGACATCCTCACCTTTTTCGATTATTACGACTACGACGAAGGACGCCGTAGTTAGGGAGGCAAAGTGAATTTGGCGGGAGACTGGTCCCCACCGCCGCAGTCAGGCCCCCAATGCCCGCAGATTCGCTTCGTAGGTTTCCCGGCTGGTCACTTCCCGTCCGGTGGCCAGAGGGCGTGCCACGATCAATCCGGAGTGGCTCTTGAAGGCATGCAGGTATTGGGATATGGTCTGGTCCAGCACCACCTGCTTGTGGTTCTTGGACGCGTGCATGAACCTTGCCTGACCGTTCACCCGGGTAATCAGCCCGACATGGGAGCAGACGCCGCCCTGGTAGTGGGTCACGATGCCGGCAATGTCCCCGTCGGCCAGCTTGGATTCAATTTTGGCCACACTGCCTTTGGGGATATACCACACCGGCAGGGTATTCACCTTGGCTTCGATGCGGGCCATGCGGGGACGCAGGTCCGGGTTTTTCCGGAGGTAACGATAACCTTTCCACAGCACGGTCATCTCCTGGCTCTTGCGGCCATGCAGACGCACGGCACCCCCGAGGGAACGGGTGATGTCCTTCACGTTGCCCCGGGCTTCATTGTCGATAAACCACTCATTCAGATAGTGGATGCGTTCCAGATAGTTGCCGGTGCAGACTCCGGCGCGGTAACGTGTCCACTGGATTTCCTTCAGCAGATCCTCCGGCGTGTAGACCGCCTTCGGCCGTTCCAGAAGACGGGCCATGCCCAGCGCAATTTCAAAAAACGTCCAGCAGTCGAGCCCGTTGAAGTTGGCCGAGGGGCATTCGATGCGGTCATCGATCTCCAGCGTGTATCCCACGTAGGGAATGCCAAGGCATTCCCGGCCCAGCAGGGCGGTGCGGGGACCGATGGGGATCTGCCCCCAGCCGGCCGTCCTTGCCTTGGTCATGATGCGGTGATACCGCTCAACATTTTTGAAGGTGATGTTGAGCGGCAAATGGTTTACTCCGGCAAAGACCGGAGTGGCAGGGGCGCAGGCAGCGGCGGCGAGCAACAGAAAACGGCGTCGGTCAAAATTCATGGCTGCTGCAGCATAGCCGGTTTTGCGGTCCGCGCCAGCCTTTCAGTAATTCACCGCACTCACCGCATCCAAATCGAATCCCGAACTGCCGGCACCACTCAGGGGACTGAAGGCGGGATCGTCAGGATGGCGGATCAGATGGCCCCCGGCATCGTCGCGGCGGGCGCGGTCTCCGGTCGACTGAATTTTAATAAACCGGATCCAGCTCAGACCCGCGCGGGCGGCGGGTTCATCAAGGTCAAGGCTGTCGCCCCCGCTGCGGCCGGGGTTGGTGGGGTCATCCCCCGTGGTGCCGTTGCGTCCGGCAAAGCCCCGGGCGTAATAAAAAGGATTGCGCAGGTCCAGCGGCTGGTCTCCGGCGGGCGGCATCACCGCGCAGGGCAGGGCGTGCCATTCACCGGGAAACAAAGCCACACTGATCACTGCCGGTTCCATAAACCGCTGATTGGCGTTCCCTCCGACAAACAGGACATTCTCAAAAACAGTCAGGTCCTCCCCGGGCCCGATTTCCACGATGTTATCCGTGAATTCCAGTTCGATGGATCCTCCCGCCCCGTGCCTGGCATGCAGGGACAGCACTTCACCGGGCTTGTAGGCCGGGCTGTAAACGCTCCGCCCATCCGGCGGACCTGTGACGTTGGCGGGCAGGCTGCCAGCGCCATACCCGCCGGCGGACAGCGGCTGGAACGAGACCACGCGGTCGGCATAAGGGTCTCCCGAGCTTCCGGGCTGGGCCCGCGTCAGGACCTGGGGCAACACCGCCGTTTCCTTTTCTCCCAGGCGGATTTCCTGGCCGTCTGTGGTCAGGGCCGTCAGTTGATAGCGGGGCGTGGTGCCGGTGGGCAATCCACGGTCCACAAAATTGCTGCCGTTCCCTTCATAGACCACCAGTCCATCCCGCACGACCCGGAAAGCGGCAGCACCGGTGCCGGCGGCCGCCAGCACTTCCGAAACCGCCCCCGGATGCCATGCCACCCCCACTTTTTCCCGGCTCGGCACGAGGATCAGCAGGTCACTAATAACAAGGGTGAAGGTCTTTTCAAAGGTCTCCCCGGTGGCGTCCGTCACCTTCAAGGTAAAACGTGAGACGGTGCTTTGCGGGTTTGCCGTTCCTGTCAGGGTGCCATCTCCGGCCAGCGTCCATGACACGTCAGGAAAGTGTCCGGATTCAAGGGTCCAGAGGTAAGGCGGAGTGCCGCCGGCGGCCGCAAAACGGCCATGATAGGGTTGTCCGGGGCTGGCGGCAGGCAGGGCAGCGGGCGTGGTGACTTCAAGGTCTTCTGCAACCCTGACGGTGAAGGTCTTCTCCACCCGGGTGCCTTGAGCATCCGTGACCTGCACCCGCCATTGGTCTTCGCGGGCTTCCACCGGGGGGCCGCCTTGAATGCGTCCGGCATCCGGGCCATCCGGGGAAATAGTCAGGCCATTGACGGTGATTCCGCCCGTGTCCCAGACGTATGGAGGCACCCCACCCGAGGCCGTAAAGGCGAAGTCAACCGGCTCACCCAACGGGAGCACGGGCAGGGTCACGGTGTCGATAGTGAGATCCTTTTCCGGACGGATCACCAGTTTGAGACTGGCACGGTCGCTGTCGCCTGCTGCATCGGTCAGGGTCAGTTGCAGAATGGCGGTGACCGGCTCGCTGCTCAATCCGGTCAGGAGACCATTCTCCGGATTGAAGAAAAAGGAAGCAGGTGCCGGATTCATCACCGCAGCCCAATGATAGGGCGGGGTGCCTCCGATGGCTTCGGCTTGATAGCTGAAACTTTGGCCGGTGCGTCCGGGCGGCAGCGGGCCCGAGGCAATGGATAGCGGAATCACCGTGAGGGGAGGCGGGCCCGATCCCGGATTCGGGCCCGGCGAATACACCGGATACCAGACCCCGTTTTTTTTGACCGCCCGGTTGAGGCCGGTGCCGCCTTCCCCGTCGATGGAGGTCAGCCCTTTGGGCAGGGCTTTGGGGTCAAGCACGAACCGGCCGTCCCTTGCTTCGCGGGATCCGCCATGGGGGTTCCGGGGCGTCTCCGCCGCATTGCTATGGCGGCCGGCCTGTCCCTCCCCCTCTGCATTTCCACCGGTTTTTCTGTTAGTGCCACCCGGTGCCAGCAGGCCCGCCAGCCATGGCGGAGCAAATGAAGGAAAGACCACCGGGAGCAGCCCCCAGCCGCCTAACGAAAGACCCAGCAGCAGCAGCAACCAGGCAGCCGGTTTGAGGGGACGGCGTGATTTCATGGCAACAAGGTGACGCGCAGCCTGAGGAAACGTCGGGTCTGGGAGGTCATGGCATGGGCGTCGCGGACTTCGACCGGGACCAGTTTGCCCGACACGGTTTCGGTGATTCGCGGCAACGCCGGCGCGACGGCAACGGTTCCGGCCCCGGCTTCACTCACTGCCAGCGGGGACCAGTTGGCTGGAGCCAGATCCGGAGAAACCTCCACGGTGTAGCGCAGATCCGGGCGCTGGGGATTCCGGGTAAAGGTCAGAGTCATCCGGCCTCCGGATTGCCCGGCCTCGAGGGGAGGCGGATCCGCAACCAGCGGGTGGGTGGACAAGGCGTATTCCAACAAATTCGGGATGCCGTCGCCGTCGGGATCCGCGCCGGTGCCCCAGAGCGTGGCCTCACGGTCAGGTGTCAGGGTGGCGGCCCCGAACTGGAAGTTCCGCCATGAAACGATCGTTTCCGGCACCGGCAAATGCGTCAGGGGTGCCAGCCCGTGGAGGATTGGAGAGCCGGGAGTGCCCGCCGCGTCCTGCGCCAAATAGGCCATCCAGGATACGCCACTGCGGGAAAAGGCCTGCACTTGATAGAGGGGCACCGATCCCGCAGGCAGAGGCGCATGATCCGGGACCATGCGCCGGGAAGCTCCGGTGGACGGATCGTAGACCTCAAGCTGGCTGGTCTTGAAGCCAGACGCCCAGATCCGCCCTTCACCATCCACCGCAATTGAGCTGGCACTGGCAAATTGATGCATCCGGATCCCGGCCGCTTTGGGCATCGGGGCGGGTGTCTGGTTCAGAATGGCCGTGACCGCCGTTTCCACACTGCTGGCCGGAAAGCGGAGCACCACTTCCGCATCCGGGCCTGACAATTCGTAGAGGGCCGCATACAAATGACCGGAGGCATCGGTGGCGATGCCGGAACTGAAGGTGCTGAGTTCCGCCGTGACCGGTCCCGAGCGAGTGCCGTCCGCAGAGACGAAGGTCACATTGTTTTTTCCCGCAGGACCATTGGTGCCGGCAATCAGCCATCCTCCCTGCAAACTGGCGGGGGACTGCCACCAGATGCCGGCAAAGTTCTGCAGGGATGCCAGCGGTGAAGATGTCAGGGCTGGTGCCGGATGGTCAGGATCGAATCCGTGCACGCCTGTGGTGCCGCCAAATCCCCCGCCGGACCCAAGGAGCGCGGACGTGCCGTTGCGCACCGCGATAAAGGCCGGATCAAATTCCACTCCACTGGAGCCGATGGGAGTGCGGCCGGGCAAAGACCAGACCGTCTGCAGGCTCAGTTGTCCCTGCGCTCCCAGCACAAACCGGCCGTCCGGCAGGTGCGCAAAAGTGGTGGCATTGACGGCGTCCGCATCGAAAGTCCCCACGGCCAACGTCTGCCAGGTCTGAAGATGCATCACCCCGATGGCATCCAGATCGAACCCGGCAGACTGTTCATTGGGGAAAGGATCATAAATGACGCGGTTTTCGCTGTCGCGGGCGCTGCCATCGCCAATCACATCCACCAGCCTGACATAAGCCGCGGAATCGAGGCCCACGTCCGCCAGATCATACGGTTCGCCGTAGGGCTGGCGGTATTTGCAGCCCAGTCCATGAACGTCCGTGGGATCCATCAGGGCAAAGGAATCCACTGGAGCGGCGGTCAGGGAGTTATTCGGAAACCGGACGAAATTGACGCCATCGCGCGAAACCTCCACCCAGGCATGTTCGATGTAGCTATCAAGAAAGCTGTTTTCAAAAATGGCAAAGTCGGGGCCCGGACCATCCCTGATGAATCCGGGAAAAGCCATGGTGATGCTGCCGCCCGCGCCCAGGCAGGTAATACCGGCAGGGTCATCGCCGGCGGGACCAAGCGCTTTGGTGGTGTCTTGCCACTGGGGAAGGCAACCAGTGCCTACCTGATAGGAAACCACCCGGCTGGCCCACGCGAGGAAACGGGGGTCCGTCCGGTGGATGGCGGTGGAGCCGGGCTGACCGGCCGCCGGAGCGAACGGACCGGCCATAACCGGAACGAGGGTCAAGCCAAAGCAGCACGCCGCTGAGGGGAATACATTCATGAAACAGAGGGTGGGCCGCAGCCCCTGTCCTGTCATCAAGGGGCTGCAGCTTGAACAAAAACTAACGTTTGCGGTGCAGCAGGATGCCGCCCGCCATGACCAGCAACAAGGCGGAAGAAGTTTCCGGCACCGGGACGGGCGCATTGACCGCCAGACCTGGCAAGACCGAGCCATCGCTGTAGACCCAGCCATCCCACGAACCGTCCACCACGGGCCGGCCCAGCACGCCGGTGTTGGAGGAAATCCAGGTGCCGGGCCCGGCTTCATCATAGGGGCTGCCCAGCGGCGGCAGCACATGAGCCCCCGCGGGCGCGGCTCCATTGTTGAAATTGCCGGCTTGCTGTCCGTTGTTCACAAAATAGTTGAGATATTCGCCGGTGGTCCCATTGAATCCCGGGAAGGTCAATTCCGGAGTGCCGTCCAGATCGGCATCCCAGCGCAGATCGCTGACAAACCCGCTGCCGGTGAAGCTGAAGCGGGCCTCCACGCCGGCCAAAGCCAGCAGGAGGTCCCGGCCATTGCGGGTTTCACTGCTGTTCCAGCGGAATCCCCACGCCCAGGCCGTTTGCCCGGGCCATTGAATCACCAGGGCCGCCTGACTGATTTCCGGTCCGGCGGCCGGTCCGGTCCAGTTCGTCACGTCCGACATCAAAAACGTCGCGGCGTGGGTGGTGGAAGGGATAAAAAGAGTCGCAGAGCAATAAAGCGCGCCCGCTGCGGTCAGGCGCAAGATAGGATGTTTGGTCATGAGGTTCTGACCGGCTTTGGAAACGAGCCGGCTTCGAAGTTTGCGTCCGCCCCTCAAGTATTCTGACTCCCGGCTTCAGACCTCCGCCCCGCCTTCACCCGTCGGCCTCCGGTTCAAATGGGAACCGATGGTTTCTGAATTGGCTTTATGGGACTTTGTAACCGGATACAGCAGCGCCAACTGTCCCGGGATCTCACCGGGTTCCATGCAGCGCGGACAACGCGTCCTACGTTGGGCCGGCCGCAGTGTCAACCCGGGAGGGCCGGTCTATCACACCGTCAACGCGCACGATCGCGTTGATGCACGGGATAGCCACATCCCCATCCTTATAGGGGAAAACCGCACGCAATTTCCCCGTATGCGGATGGGTGGCCGGTGTGCCATCGGTATGCCCATGAAAAGTGACGAACGGATTCTTCAATTGCCCCAGCCCATCATCGACCGCCTGCGGGAGGTGATCAGCCGGGTCCGGCGTCTGCAATGGATCAAGGGAAGCCTCTACACCCTTGCCGCTGCCGTGGCGGCCATCCTCGCCGTGATGGCCGTTGATGCCGCCTTTTCCCTTGAGTCCCTCCCGCTCCGGCTGGCGCTGTCCCTTGGCGGCCTGGCTTTCACTGGTTGGGTCGCGTGGACCCAGTGGCTGCGTCCGCTCAGCCGCCGCATCAGCCTGACTGCCGTGGCCCGCTGGGTGGAAAACCGGCATCCTGAGCTGCAGGAGCGCATTTCGACCGCAGTGGAATTGTTGGATCCGCGCCACGGCCGCGATGACCAGGGCTCACGGGAATTGTTGGAAGCGGTGGTGCAGGATGCGGTGGCGGATGTCAGCAAGGTGGATCCCCAGGCCGAATTGAGTGCCCGCCGGACCCTGCCGGCGAAGTGGCTGGCAGGCTCGGCCGTGGCGGTGCTGGCACTCCTTGCCGCTCTCTGGCCTAACCAGATTCCGCGCCTGCTCGCCCGGGCCCTGGCCCCCATGGCCGATGTCGGCAATGCTTGGGCCGGACGGCTCCGGGTCCTGACCGGTGACCAGACGGTGGCCATCGGCGATCCCCTTGCGGTTGAAGTGGCGGTGCGGGGCAGCCGGGACCGCGTGGAACTGCACCTCACCGCTCCGGACGGCCGCACCACGGTGGAGATGCTCTCTCCTGATGCCGGCGTGGCGTTGCAGGAAGGTGAAACCGGGTATGCCCTGCGCCTGCCCTCCGTCGCCGAAAGTTTCACGGCCCGGGTAGTCGCCGGCAAGGCAGCCAGTGCGGCTTTTACCATCAACGCCGTGCCCCGTCCTGACACGGGAGAAATGACGGTCAGTTATGACTATCCGGAATACACCGGCATGGCCGATGAAGTGAAAACCGGCGCGTCCGGCGAAATCATGGCCGTGGCGGGGACGCGCATTACCGTGCAGGCCCCTCTCAACCGGGCCGTCGCCAAAGCCTCGGTCAAAATCGGGGAACTGGATGTGCCCGGGGTGAAGCTGGGCCCGGATCCTGCCGCCCCCTCTGTCGAATGGACCACCGTGTTGACCCCTAACCTTGACGCGTTGTGGTCGCTCCATCTGGAGGATGCCGATGCCATCGCCAACCGGCCGGTGGACCTTCCTATCAAGGCCCTCACCGACCTTCCGCCGGTTATCACGCTGGAAACGCCGGTGGAAGACCGTCTCGAATTGAGGCCGGTGGAAAAGGTGGCCCTGAATTATGCGGTGCAGGAAGACATCGGCTTGTCGGCGGTGCAGATCCGGATCCGGCCTCAGGACCAGCCGGAATATTTCATGGCCCCGGAGTCCCTCCCGGAACAGGTCCCTGACAATCCCGGCACGTATCGCGGCACGGCGGTGCTGGATCTGGCCAAAGTGCTGGTGCCCGATGGCAGGGAGATCCGCGTTTGCCTGATGGCGGCAGACCGCCTGCCTGCGGAACTGCAGGGCCCGCAGCGCGCCTACAGCCGGGAAATCGTGATCCGCCTCAACAAGTGGACCAAGCCCCAGGTGGAAAAAAACTTTGAGGCCCAGCACGACGAACTGCGCAAAAAAATGGAGGAGGTGAAACGTGAACTGCAGAACGCCAAAGGCCGGATCAATGACAAACCGGACCGTCTGCGCCGCGAGGACCAGCTTAGCGACAATACGCTCAAGGACCTGGAAAACAGCACTGCCCACATGCAGGAGGCTCAGACGCTGCTCGGGGAACTTACGGAGCGCATGAAGGAAACCGCTTATGCCCGCCAGGCGCCGGAACTGGAGAATATTGCCAGGGAAATGGTGCAGCCCGCCCAGGAACAGGCTAAGGACATTCCGCTCACGGACGAAAAGGAAGCACGGGCCGCCCTCGCCCAGCAATCCAAGGATTTGTTGGAAAACGCCATCCGCACCCTCGAACAGGAACAGCGCCAGATGGATCAGGACCGCCAGGCCGTGCAACAAATCGCCAAACTCTCCGATATTGCGGAGCAGCAGCAACGGCTGGCCCAGGAAGCCGCCGCCGCCACCGCCCCGGAAAACGCAGCCCCCCCCTCAGCCGACAACCCTGCGGCGGCCTCACCCACTCCAGTGCCCCCTGCTGATCAGTCCGATCCGCCTGATCCGTCAGATCCGTCTGACCCGTCTGACCCGTCAGACCCGTCAGACCCGTCAGACCCGTCAGGCCAGGCGTCCCCGCCAGACGCCGCTGCGGCCGCGCCCACGCCGCCCACCGAAGAACAACAGCGCCAATGGCTGGAAGAACAACGCCGCATCGCAGAGCGGGCCAAACAATTGATGCAGGAAAATCAAAATGCCAATCCGCAGGCCCTGCAGGAACAACTCCGGCAAGCGGCGGCTCAGGCCGCCCAGTTGGCCGCCGAAGCGGAGGCCTTGGCCAAACAGGAAGCCAGCCTTGCGGCGGAAATTGCGGCTGCCGCCACGCCGGAAAGCCGGCCGCAACAGGCCGCCAGCCAACAGGAGCTGGCAGGTCAGATCGCCGCTCTTCAGGAAAAGGCCAAAGGTTTCCAGCAAGCTTCCGCCAAGGCCATCGATCAAAGCACCGAAACCCAGGAGGCGGCTCATGAGGCCCGCCGCAGCCTTGCGGAGGCCACCAGCCAAGCCCGCCAATCCGGCGAGGAACTGGCCAAAGCGCCGGCTCCGACTCCTGAGGCCGAGGCGGGCGCAGAAGCCGACCCGGCTTCCGGGTCATCCGAAAAAACATCCGCTAGCCCGGAAGCTCCCGCCGGCGGAGCGCCTGGCCCTGAGTCTCCTTCCGGGACGCCGGAATCTTCTGAAGCCGCAGCCGCCAATTCGCCTGCTCCTGGCACGGCCAACCCTTCCGCTGAACCCGATTCCGGAGATCCCGCCCCTTCCAGCCAAGCGAACCCTGACGGCACTGCTCCCTCTGAGGCCGGATCGCCGGAAGCGGCCCCCGCATCTGCACCCCCTGGTCCGGCGGATCCCCCGCCTGCGGCGGGCCAGCAGGCCGCCCAGGCCAGCGCCCAATCCCTGGCCGATGCTGCCGCTTCCCTGAAGTCGCTGGGCGAGGAAATGAATTCCCTTGCCGGCATGGTGGCCGAACATAACAAATCACTGGGAGAAGGAGCCCAGCAGGCCGGGACCGCTGCCGACCAGGCCGCCCAATCCCAAAGCCAGCAAGGCAAGGGTCCGTCCATGCAGCAGGGAGCCCAGTCCGCCCAACAGGCCGCCGACCAGCTGGCCATGGCGGCCAACACTGCCATGCAGGCCATGAGCATTCCGGCCAATGCCAAAACCTCCCAGGCTTCCGCCAACTCCAAGGGCAAGGGGAAAACCCAGGACGGACAGCCCAAACCCTCCAACCAACCCGGACAGGAAGGCAAGGACGGCCTGCAGATAGACACCGCCAGCAGCGCCCTGCCCGCCGAACTCGCCAAACTGGGCCTGACCCAGGACGACTGGATGAAACTCCGGAGTTCCCTGAACGGCGTGGACGGCGTCAGCAGTGAACAGATTCCTGCGGAATACCGCGACCTCGTCAAAGCCTACTTCGGAGCCCTCGCTACCGGGGGCAACCTTCCTCCCTTCAAATGAGTCCTCTCAAATCACCTGCCGCATCCATTCTTGTCTTCCTGACCCTTCTAGGCTCCGGCGTTGACACGCGGGCCCAGGATACCCGGGATGTTTTCCAAAAATACGAAGCCCAGGTCAGCAAGGCGGTGGAACGCGGTTTTGAGTATCTCCTCAATGTGGAACAGCCTGACGGCAGTTATCCGGAAAGCCATGGCCGCAGCACCGGAATCTCCTCGCTGGTCGGCATGAGTTTCCTCTCCATGGGCCACCTGCCAGGGCAGGGACGCTACGGGGATGCCATCAACCGCCGCATCGACTACGCCCTCACCCATACCAGCAATGAAGGACTGATCGACTGCGGGGATCACGGCAACGGACCGATGTATGCCCATAACATCAGCACCCTCTTCCTCAGCGAAGTGTCAGGAATGGTGGATCCGGAGCGGCAGCGGAAAATCGATACCGCCCTGTCCAAAGCCATCCAAGTCATTCTCCGGGCCCAGGCGGTGCCCAAATCCAAAGACCACCAGGGCGGCTGGCGTTACCAGCCCAACAGCAACGACAGCGACTTGTCCTGCAGTGGCTGGGCCCTGATGGCGCTGCGTTCCGCCCGCCTCAACGGGGCCCCGGTGCCGCCCGAATCCATCATTGCGGCGGTGGATTACACGCTCGGCCGGTTCGAGCGCAAGATCGGACACTTTGGTTACATGGATCAATACCAGCACAAGGATTCCCTGACCGGAGCCGGCCTGATGAGTCTCGAACTGTGCGGCCGCCACGCCGCGCCGGAGAACCTGCTCGCAGGCGATTGGATCCTCGCCAACCACACGTCTCTCCCGCGGGCCGAGTTTGAGTTCTACGGCAACTACTACAATGCCCAGGGCATGTTCCAACTCGGGGGCAAATATTGGAAAACCTACGCCGATTGGATGTATCCCCACTATCTGGAGGAGCAAAACGAGGATGGCTCGTGGAAAGGGGAACGCTTTGGCCGCGTCTATGGCACCACGATGATGATCCTGGCCTTCACCGTGCCCGCCCGGCAGCTCCCGATCTACCAGCGCGATGAACGCGTTGATAACTAACCATCCCGGACCGTGGCCGCACCCAATTGGGCGGGCCTCCTTTGATCCTGATTACGAGAAATAACTAATAAAATTAGTTTATGCGCTATTTCTTATATTGACCAATTATCGTTTTTACCGCATAGGCCGGTCACGCTGGGAGGAGCTGGATGGAACCGGATGATTCAACCAAGCAGCCTTCTTTTGGCCCCGGATGTTCGCGGCGGCCGGAGCAGTCGCAGAAGTGCCCGGAGGGAGGTCAGGATCCTCCCGCACCCAAGGGCACTGCGATAGCGGCATAGGGCATCTCTCTTCCGGCGAGCCAGGATCCCTGACCGTATAGCAGCCCACGCAGTTGGGTCTGATCCTCCGGAAGAAAATCCGACAAGGCAAGGCGGACCCGGTATCCGGCACCGTCTCTTTGCCAGTTTTGGAGCGGATGGGAGCAGATGAGATTATCAGAAGAGAAAAATTGGGGCGCTGCCGGAGGCGTTAGCCCCGCCGGGGGGTGGGCAATCAGTTCCACTTCCTTTTCAAACCGGGCCGCTGTCAGGGTCCAGCCTTCAAGAACCGGTGGTTGTGCGGCCTCAAGGGCTTTAAACTTTGGCAGCCATTCCTCGTTGGCGCGGCGGGTTTCACCGATGGTGACCGTGATCGTCAGCTGGGCCAGACCCGGATTGCAGGTGCGGCGGCAACACATCCAGGTGGCGGCCACTGGAATGGCAAGGGGACCGGCCGCCTGACCGGCCGGAACCGTGACGGGCAGGGCCACGAGGACATCGCGTTCATAGCCATGCACCCGGATCGAAGCCATTTTCACTTTGTCAGGCGGTGGATAAACCATGGCTCCCGTCTTAAATTCTGCAGGCAATTTGGGGTTTAGTTTGGTAGGCACGCCGGCCAGGCCCGGATTTTGCCAGTAAGTGTGATATCCGGGTTCATGCTTGATCCAGAGCCCCAGTTGAAAAGTTTCCCCGGGGCGGACCACCCTGACATCCGCAACCAATTGCACGGTCAATCCCTTGCCCTGATAAAAGGACACGGGATCGGATGCCCGGCCCGGCAGGGCAAGAGCAGACCAGACCAGGAACAAGATTAGGAAACGGATCATAAGAGTCATACCGGAGTGCGCGGGCCGTCTTTTCAGCCTGCGCCTCATAACCGGCAGGGAAGGAAAAGCCTGGAACCAGCGTAATTCCACTCTTAAAATCCCCATCCCCTATGAAAGCGCCTTTGGTTCTATCCTTTTTGCCGGTCATTTTGCTGCTGGCCCCGGCATGGCCCTTGGCGGCCCAGGACACGGAGGCGCGTCCCGCTCCGGGGCACTCCCTTCACGGCAGCAGTTTCAGCGAAGGCCCCCGCCGCTTTGGACCTCTGCTGCCGGGGATGGGCGGGGTGTCCTTCCCCGTGACCACTGCCCGGGCAGAAGCCCAGCAATGGTTCAATCAGGGGATCGGCCAATTGCATGGGTTTTGGTATTGGGAGGCAGAACGGTCGTTCCGCACCGTGC
The DNA here is from genome assembly GCA_038210825.1 of Verrucomicrobiales bacterium. Taxonomy (GTDB): domain Bacteria; phylum Verrucomicrobiota; class Verrucomicrobiia; order Verrucomicrobiales; family V1-33; genus CAIZWU01. The sequence continues at coordinate 155,900 of JBBQWG010000002.1, read as the reverse complement.
TCCAAATGGATCCCGCCTGCACCATGGCCCACTGGGGCCTTGCCATGTCCTGTCTCGACAACGCGGAACGCGCCCGCGCTTTTCTCGCCAAAGCCTCGGGCAAAGCCCTCGAACCGTTGACGCCCCGCGAAAAGGCATGGATTGAAGCCACCCGGAAATTCCTTGAACCGCGCAAAGGCGGCGAGGAGACGAAAAAGGCCACCCGCCAGTTTCTCAGGGACCTCGAAAATCTGGCCATGGACCACCCTGACGATTTGGAAGCCAAAGCCTTTGTCCTTGGCCTCCAGTGGAGCAAAAGGTCCGTGCTCGGTCTGGACAGCACCAGTCATTTTGCCATGGATGCGATCGGCCAGGCCATCCTCGCCAAAAATCCGCTGCATCCCGCCCATCACTATCTGATCCACCTCTGGGATGGTGACAAAAACGAACGGGCCCTCAAAGCGGCGGCCATGTGCGGTCCCTCGGCCCCGGGCATTGCCCATATGTGGCACATGCCCGGCCACATTTACTCAGGCCTGCACCGCTGGGAGGATGCGGCATGGCACATGGAAGCCGCCGCCCGGGTGGATCATGCCCAGATGATCCGCAGCCATACCATGCCGGATCAAATCCACAATTTCTCCCATAACAGTGAGTGGCTGGTGCGGAACTTCAATAATTTGGGCCGCGTTCACGATGCCATCACCGTGGCGGCCAATCTGATCGGGATGCCCCGCATTCCACGCTCTCCCAAAGTCACGGATCAGCCTGACCAGAAACTCAAGGAGGACCGCAGCGCATGGGAACATGGCCTCAACCGCCTGCGCGACACTCTGCTCATGTGGGAACGCTGGGACCTTGCACTGGCATGGGCGGACACCCCATGGCTGCCGGATGCCGGGGACTTTGTCGACCGCTGGAAACGCAGCCAGTTGCTGGCCCTTGCCGCCTTCCGCTCCGGGGACACGGCACGGGGCGAAGCAGGGATCGCTGAATTTGACAAGCTCATCGCCTCCGTCCGCGCAGAACGCGCCGCCGCCGTCGATGCCGCCGACCGCAAAGCCCGCGATGAAAAGAAGGATGGCGCCGCCGTGCAGCTGGCCATGGCGGAAGCCCTTAAACCATTTACTCCCAAACTGGATGCCCTCGAACCGGCTCTCGCCGAGTTGCAGGTGCTCGCCGACCTCGCCCATGGCCGCACCGCCGCAGCCCGCGCCAAAATGGACCGGCTCAAGGGCGTGCACGACCAGCGCCTCATTGCCATCCGCATGGCCCTGACGGATTTTGACAAGGCGATCGGCCTCGCCACCGGTTATGCCAGCCGCAGTGACGACCAGGTCCAGCCCCAGGCGATCCTGACGGAAGTGCTCTGGAGGGCCGGACAGCACGAGGAAGCCCTCAAAGCCTTTGCCAAGCTGCGCTCCTGCGCTGCACGGGCGGACCTCGAAACCCCGATGCTCGCCAGATTGGCCCCGGTGGCTGCTGCGGCCGGCCTGACTGGCGACTGGCGCCAGCCGGCCGCCGCCGCCCAGGACATCGCCGAACGCCCTCCGCTCGACTCCCTTGGCCCGCTCCGCTGGGAAGGCTGGATGGTCCCCTCCTGGACCGCCACGGCAACTGACGGCAGTTCCAGGGGGCATGCCGATTTGTCAGGCAAACCGTATGTTGCCCTGTTGGTGCTGGGCGGTTCCTGCTCCCACTGCAATGATCAGCTCAAGGTTTTTGGTGATCAGTCCGAAGCGTTCGCCAAGGCCGGACTGCCCGTGGTGGTGGTCACCACCGATCCCGCCAACGACCTCGTGGCCCATCCTGTCTATCCTACCTGGAGCGGAGCCGATCACTCCGCCTATAAAGCCCTTGATGCATGGGACGACTTCGAAAACCAACCGCTCCACACCACCGTGCTGGTGGACGCCACCGGCCGCATCCGCTGGCAACATAGCGGCTATGAGCCCTTTATGCTCCCGGATTTCCTCCTCGAAGAAGCCCAACGCCAGTTCCAGTTCGACGCCACCCGCCCCAAAACCCTCGCCGCCGCTGACCCCCGCTGATTTAAACCACAACCAGCGCCAGATTCAGGTGTCCCACCGCCCCCCGCCCACTGGACTCTGATCTCTGACTACTGACTACTGACTACTGACTACTGACTACTGACCGCTGACCTTTAGCCTTTAGCCTTTAGCCTTTAGCCTTTGCCTACGGCCCCTCTTCCGTGACCGAACTCCTCCTCAACCGCGACCACTACACCCGGCTCATCGCGGAAGAGGTGCCTCAGGCCAGGGAGTTTCTCTGGATCGCGACGGCGGACCTGAAGGATCTGCACGTGTCCCGGGGCAAACGGTTTGTCCCCTTTCTGGCGGTGCTGGCGGATCTGGTAGGGCAGGGGGTTTATGTGAGGCTGATGCACGCCAAGGAACCCGGCCCGCGCTTCCGCGAGGACTTCGACCGTTATCCGGACCTGCTCCACGCCGAATTGTTCGAACGCATTCTCTGCCCGCGTCTCCACACCAAGGCCGTGATAATCGACGGCCGCCTCGCCTACCTTGGGAGTGCCAACCTGACCGGAGCCGGCATCGGCGCCAAAAGCGACCACCGCCGCAACTGGGAAGCGGGCATCCTGACCGATGATCCGAAAATCGTGGAGCCCCTCATGGAGGAACTCGACACCCTCTGGCGCGGCGAACACTGCCCCTCCTGCCAACGCCGCGACGTCTGCCCGGACCCGATTGCCTGACATTTTGGCTTGGTTGTGGTGCCCGCCCCACCTGATCGCATAAACCGGAGCAGGGTTGTTCGAACTTGGGATGTTCGAAAGTCAGACAATTTTGTTCAATACCGCGCGCATGAACCACGCGGGAATCCGGTCCGTTTTCAGTTCCAGGGTTCAGGCAGATAGGATTTCAGAACACTTTTCCCGGATCCATTTGGCCCGGCAAACATGCGCAATCTGGGCGGCCCCCCGCTCACTGGATCCTTAAGATGGTGCCAGGTTTCACCACCGTGGGAGGCTCAATCTTTTTTACTACCTCCTGGTGCCCGTCGGGGAAGACCCGGTGAACATAAGCCCCCTCCGTCTGGAGCACACTCTGGCCGGACGCCAGCACCTGCTGCCGGGCCGCCGCAAAGGCCTGGCCTGACATGGCCGGAAACTGGTTCTCCAGAAGTTGGATATCATGGTCGGACATTAATACTTCATCGGAGGCTGCGCCGTTCTTTTCAACCGGGGACTAATTGATGATTTCGAAAAGCGGTCCAAGCATTCTCACAGGAAAAACGCCTGGGATCCGGACGAAGACAGTCGTTTACTTTCAGGATCCAAGCGGGTTGCGGGCTCTGGAGGAACCGGGTATCTGGCCTTGTCATGAAAACCCCATATCTTTCCGCCCTCGGCGGATGCCTCGCCCTCATGTCTGCTGCCGATGCCGCTCCCCTGACTTATCCTGCTGCCCGCCGGGCGGACACTTCCGAGGTGCTCCATGGCGTCACCGTGGCCGATCCCTACCGCTGGATGGAAGATATCGACAGTCCGGAGACCGTGGGCTGGGTGGATGCCCAGGCGAAATTCACAGAGGACTTCCTGGGCAAACTGCCGCGCCGCACCGCGCTGCTGGATCGGCTGAAAAAGCTCCAGGACTATGACAAGCACGGCCTGCCTTCGAAAATCGCCGGCCGGTTGTTTTATTCCCGCAAGACCGGCCTGCAGGCACAGGCGGTGGTCTACTGGCGGGAGGACCAGCCCGGAGCCAAAGAGCAGGTGCTGCTGGATCCGAATTCCCTCTCCAAAGATGGCACCGTGGCGCTGAGTGGTTATGACATGACCGAGGACGGCAAATTGATGGCATATGGCCTGTCGGAAGCAGGCAGTGACTGGCAACGCTGGAAGGTGCGTGAGGTCGATACCGGCAAGGATCTCGACGATGATATCCGCTGGGTGAAGTTCAGCCGGGCCTCGTGGTCGAAGAAGGGGGATGGCTTTTATTATTCCCGTTATGCGGAACCCGAAAAAGGCCAGGAACTCAAGGAACAGAACCTGAATCAGAAACTGTATTTCCACCGGCTCAGTGAGCCTCAAAGCAAGGACGTCCTGATCTACGAACGCCCGGACCACCCCAAGTGGGGCCTCCACGGCGGGGAGACCGAGGACGGAAAATATCTCATCATCCACATCAGCCTTGGCACCAAGGATGAAAATGCCCTGTTTTACCGCGATCTGGCCGCCGGTCCCGGGTCCCCGGTGGTGGAATTGCTGCCCAAGTTTGATGCCGACTACACCTTTGCCGGCAACGAGGGCAGCACTTTCTTTTTCCAAACCACCCACTCCGCGCCAAACCGGCGGGTCATTGCCCTCGATCTGGCCAAGCCCGGGCCGGAACACTGGCAGACCCTGATTCCGGAATCCAAAAATCCGATCACCGGCACCCACCTGCTGGCCGGCCAATGGATTATCGAGCGCATGACCGATGCCCATGACGAGGTCACCGTTTATGACCGCAGTGGCAGGGAAAAGTCCCGCATTCCCCTCCCTAACTTCGGATCGGCCGGCGGTTTCGGGGGACGTCAGACGGATGAAGAGACTTTTTATGTCGTCACCGGATTTGATACCCCTGGCACCATCTACCGCTACGATACCCGCAGCGGCACCAGCACAGTGCACCAAGAGACGGAGATCGATTTTGATGCGTCCGGCGTGGAGGTGAGACAGGTCTTTTTTAACAGCAAGGACGGCACCCGTGTCCCCATTTATCTGGTGCACAAAAAAGGCCTCGTGCAGGACGGCAACAATCCGCTGCTGCTCTATGGCTACGGCGGATTCAACATCTCCCTGACGCCTTCCTTCTCCCCCAGCCGTCTCGCATGGCTCGAGATGGGGGGCATCTACGCTCAGGTCAACCTCCGGGGCGGTGGCGAATACGGCCAGGCATGGCACGAGGCCGGCATGAAGGAACGCAAACAAAATGTCTTCGACGACTGCATCGGAGCCGCCGAATATCTGATCCGCGAAAAGTGGACCCAGTCCTCCCGCCTTGCCCTCATGGGCGGCAGCAATGGCGGGCTTCTCGTCGGCGCGGTGATCAATCAGCGCCCGGAGCTTTTTGCCGCAGCCATCCCCCAGGTCGGCGTCATGGACATGCTGCGCTTCCACAAATTCACCATCGGGTGGGCATGGCAGGAGGAATACGGCAGCCCTGACAACCCTGGCGATTTCCCCGTCCTCAAAGCCTACAGCCCGCTCCATAACCTGAAACCCGGCACATCCTGGCCCGCCACCATGGTCATGACTGGCGACCACGACGACCGCGTCTTCCCCGCCCACAGTTTCAAATACACCGCCGAAATGCAGCGCCTCCAGGCCGGTCCCGCCCCCATCCTGCTCCGGGTCGACCGCCGCGCCGGCCACGGGGCGGGCAAGCCCACCCTTAAAGCCCTCGAAGAAACCGCCGACGCCTACGCCTTCCTGTCGCAGGCTTTGGGGATGGGGCAGAAGCCATAACATGAGCCGCCAGCGCGGCGGGGGGCCGCAGGTGAGGGGGGGGCGACCGCACGCAAGGCCCCTCCCGAACCGGTCGATCAAGGCGAGGGATGGGGTTGTTTAGGGTAAGCCCGGTTGAAATGATGAACTCCAATTGGCGTAAAATGTGTGAGTGCTGCAATTCTCCGCGTAATAAGGACGGGAGGAGTTCCTGTCTTGCCAGCACCGTCAAGGCCTGGCTTAGGGCCGCGATTGATGCCGGAACAAAAAAGGCGGGACTCTTGCGAGTCCCGCCCATGAGCTGACGGCGTGCGCAGCGGGAGATTCACCCCCGCCGCGCGCCGCGCGTTGACAGTTTTACTGGGTCGAGTTGTAGAGTTCGCCGCCGTCGATGGCAACGCTCTTCGAGAGCGTTGCTGGCACGGGAGCCAGCAGCATGAGGGCGCACACCTGACGTATGGCGCGGCTCATGGCGATCTTTTTACCTGTGCGTAAATACGAAGCGATTTTTTCTGATCCTTGAACTCCGCGTCAATGGTCAGCACCGCAAAGCTGGCTGCATCGGTGTTCTCCGGCGTCACGGTGATGGCGTATTGCCGGCCTTCGCTCACGGTCTTGAGGCTCGCTTTGATGCTGGTGACGCTGGAAGCCACCTTCACGATGCGCACCGGCATGTCCGACGTGGCGTCGCAGAGGATGGTCTTGGATTCCCGCTCCGCGCCTTTCTCCCAGACCAGCAACTGATGGCTCATCCTTACCAGTTCAGGGATCGTGACGACGAGGGTCAATACCGCGGGATCGGCCTGGCCGTGGATGCGCACGGATACCGTCTTGGTCTGCAATCCGCGACGGCCCGGGGTGCTAAAGCGGGCGCATAGTTCGCCGCGTTCACCGGGTACGAAGGTCATCTTTGGAAGCGTGGCGGTGGTGCAACCGCAGGAGGATTCGACTTTCTCGATGGTCACGGGATCAGGGCTTGCCTTCAACAAACCAAACTTGGCGTCCACAAAAGTGTCGAAAGGTCACCGGTTCCGTGTCCTCGTTCACAAATCCATACGTCGCCTCCACGGCGGAGTCGCCAGGCTTGGCCGTGACGCTTACACGCTGGCTGTCCCATTTGAGTTCTCCTTATGCGAGGCCGTGACAGAACACGGGCAGCAGGGCGAGGAGACAGGTTTTCATGAGCAATGAGAATATGGCAAACGTTACACGGCATCAACGCGGCAGTTTCGCCCTGATGATCTTGGCGTCTGCATGGAGTTGACCGAGCAGCTCGCGCCGCGCCTGCTCAAAGCGGAATTGAACTTCGGGTTCGGGACTCGGCGCCACGCCCGCCTCCTTGATGACGAGGTTTTGCTGCAGCATCTGCGCGGACAGCAGTTGTTTCTCAAACTCCACCTCCTCCGCGCCGACGGAACTCCAGGTGACACCTTGCTTCCGATGGAGTTCCAGCAATGCGGTGTCCTCCTCCTGCCCGAGCCTGTCCAGCCGCTCCTTTTGCTGCGGGGTCAGTTCCACACCCTGACGACGTGCCTCCTGAAACATCAGCTCGGCCTCGATGGCGCGCTCCAGTCGCGACTGATACTCCGCAGTGGTCATGCTCATCTCTTTCTCGCCGGGGAAGATGGGCACGAGGTGTTTGAGCTGGATCAATGTGCCATTCACGCTTCCCAGTTCCTGCGTCACACTCAGGCGTATCGGCTTGGCAGATTCATCGGGAGTCTCGGCCAGATCCACGGTCCTCGACGGCGGGCGGGTGATGGCGGGCATGGTCACATGAGGTGATGCCGGCACTGATAGTGGTGAGGCATTCACTGATTCGCGATTCTTCATCAGCGTATCCGGCGTGGTTGCCAGACGGTTTCCGACCAAAATCGCCGCTAGCACAAGCGCGGCGAGGGCGACTACGGACAGGATGGTTTTGGTATTCTTCATTTTGTGCCTTTCTACTTCTGGGCTGTTTGATCTATACGGAGCGGCCCCTCGTGCATGTCGCACGGGGGGCCGGTTGAGGTTTCCGTAGTGCCACCCCGCATCCGGGGCGGCGGCGGTGATTGCGCTCTATCGGGCTTGCAGCGCCACTGTTTCCACCTTCGACTCTCCAGTGCTCGAATCGGTGACGGTCACCTGGAGGATGTAGCACTTGAAGGTCTGCACCAGCTTCTTGGTGTCGAGGTTGTATTTCAGATGACCGTCGATCTTGTCCATGACGCCGCCGCCTTCACCCACACCGTTGTAGGCGATGTCCATCACCGGCTCGTTAGCGTCGATGACGCCGTCCATGTCCGTGTCGCCGAACACCACGACCTTGCCGGTCACGTTGGCGTTGCCGGTCACGTGCCCGATGCAGCCTTTGGCATGGATCTTGACCGGGATGGTGCTGCCGAGCTTGAAGCGATACTTGAGCGTGTTGCGGTCAGCAGGATCAGTGTCCTCACTCGCGCCGTTGCGGGCCAGGGGCTGGTGCCAAAGAACGCCGTCCTCGGCGAACAGGTTGTTCACTGTGATGGTCTGCGCGCAGAAGGATTCGTTCCCCACCGCGTCCTTAACGATGTACGAGCGCGTGATCACCACCGGGCAGGTTCCGACCGACACATCGGAGCTGCTGACCGTCCCGTTAGGGTCGCAATTGTCGATGATGGTGCCGCCTTGCGCGATGAACCCAGCCCCGTCCGTCGCCGCTGCTGGCACGGAACCGTAAGCAACGGATACGTCGGGTGGGCAGGTGATGTCGGGTGGCGTGACGTCTTTCACAATCACCGTTTGATCCTGGGTGGTGGACAGCAAGCCGTCGTGCGGCGAGGTGTAGGTCCACGTCACGGTATAAGTGCCCTGCGCCGTGAAATTCAGGGGAAGCGTGCCCAATGAAGTGGTGCCCGCGACGACGCCACCTGCGGCACAGGGATCGTTGGCCAAGGGTGCTGCGGTGATGGTCACCGCGCATTCGTCGGTGAGGGTGGGCAGGGATGCCACTTGCGGCACCGGTGCATCATGCGCGGTCACTGTCACTGTCGTGCTGCCGGTCACCGGCGGTGCCGTGCCGTCCGAAACCGAGACGGAGACGGTATTCACGCCAAAGCCGAAGGGTTGGTTCACCAGCGTGTCGCTGGTGGCTCCGGCCGCGAGGGAGTGCGTCGCCACGACCACGTTGTTCACGCTCCAAGTGACGGTCAGCGGGTCATTGTCCCCGTCGCCGACGGTGACCGTCACGCTCGCAGGAGCACCGGCGACGGAGGTGCAGGCGATGGTGGCCGGACCGGGCAAGGAAGCGGTGGGCGCCTGGTTCGCAGACGCACCGGTCACGAGCACGTTATCGAACGCCCAGCCTCTCCCTGGGCCGGATGGACCGCAGCAACCGTCACCGGTGTCATACAGGAAGCGGTAGCGGATGGGAGTGCCAACGGTGATGCCCGTGGTCGTAAACGTGATGTTGCGGACAATGCTGTCTGCATCGTTGTGAAGCAGATTGGTGAATCCATGAACATCGGTGAAAGCACCGCCGTTGATGGAGATCTGCACGTGTTCGACATCGTAGGTTAAAGGGTAACCGCCCTCATTCCTGCTCCAAGAGTTGAAGTTAATGCTCACGCTGGTACCCGAAGCCAGAAGGCTAGGTGAGGTCACATGGCTTCGCTCTGCGCCGGCTTGTCCGGCGGTGTTCGTCCACCAGTTGCTGCCCATTGCCTTGCCATCCATGGCGGTGCCGCGAACCCAACTGTTCAGTCCTCCAGTTCCAATACCGATCGCCGTCGTGGAATCCGCGCCGATGGTCCAGCCCTGGGTGCCGGATTCAAAGTCAAAGACCTGTGCATTTGCCGCCGAGGTTCCGGCTGCCAGCAAGAGCAGCCCCAATAGAAGCCCGCAAAGGGCGTTTGATGTTTTCATTTTACTTTTCATACTTTTATTTTTTCGTGATTTCTGTGACGTATCCGCGAGGGAATTCCGCTTGTTGTGTTTGATCTGCCGGGTGCGGGGTGAAGCGGAAGCATCGGCGGGTTATGTGTTTCTTCTGTTCGTCTGGGAGGACTGGTAGGGGGGCTTTTGGCTGTGATTGGAATGAATTCCTGTTCCCAAATGATCAGTGGAATGAAGGAAGGAGGGATCTCCCGTCACGATTCAGCACGGAGTCCTGCGGCGTTCATTACCCGGAATCTGAATTTTGTGGCGTTTCGCCCTGATCAGCCTTGTTGTTATAATTCCTTTAATTTACGGAAATATAAATGACTGGGGCCTGCATTCGACAGACTGAATCATCCCGGAAGGCGGCTGGGTAGACCTTCCTTACGGATAGGGTGTATAGACTTCCGTGCCCGCAGTGGGGCCGTCCTTGCGGTCGAGGCCACCCACGAAGAGCACGCTGCCGTTATTGAGCAGCGTGGCGGTGTGCTGGCTACGGGGCTCCCGCAAGTCGGGAGCTGGGCTCCAGGTTCCGGCTGCAGGATCATAGAGCAGACAGGTGTCGTCAGCAAGGTAACTGCCTGGTGCCCCGGCTGCAGGGACTTTCCCGCCGGCGACGAGCACCCTGCCATCGGGGAGGAGGGTTGCTGTGTGGAAGGCGCGCGGATGGGGCAACGGAGCCGCCGGTTTCCATGCCCCGGCCGCAGGATCATAAAGTTGGCCCGCAGGGTCCAGCAGCCCGCCGGCGATGAGGACTTCGCCATTGGGTAATCGGGTTGCGGGAGACCAGTGCTGTCTCGCCAAGGTCGGACCGGTGGCGACCCAGGTGCCGGATGCGGGGTCATAACGCTCGCAGACCGGGGATTCGCCATTCGAGTCCACGCCGTCGGCGGCGAGCACGCTGCCATCGGCGAGCAGCGCCCATGGGCTGAGGGTGTGTGGTGTGGCGAGGGCCCCGGTGGCAGCCCAGGACCCGGTTTTGGGGTTATAAAGTTCGCAGCTTTTGACAGCCCCGGCGGCGTGGTGCCCGCCGGCGGCGAGGACCTCACCGTCCGGCAACAGGAAGCAGACGCCATCGAGCCGCGGCGTGACCATGGGACCCGTGGGCGTCCATGTTTCCGTGCCGGGCTCGTAGAGTTCGCAACTGGCCAGGGGAGCCTCGTCTGGCCCCGCCCCACCGGCCACGAGGACCTTGCCGCCGGGCAGCAAGGTGAGCACCCCAAGGTGGCGCGGGTGCCGGAGCGGCCCGGTAGGACTCCAGGCGCCGGTGGCAGGATCATACAGGTGGCAGGCGGACAGGGCGATCGCCTCGATGCTCCATCCGCCCGCCACGAGGACTTTGCCGTTGGGCAGCAGGATTGCTGCGTGATGGGTGAGCGGAAATGGCAGGGAGGTGGGAACCACCGGCGCGGGCGGGGCGGGTCGTCGATCCTGGTCGGCCTCCCAGATCTCCAGGGTGCCGCCGGGAACATTGTGAAGCAGCGCACGGTCCCCGCCGTTTTCATCCCGGGCGAACTGGATCCAGTTTGCTGCCTGGGCGAGGGGGAAAGAGAGTCGTTCACGCCGCCGCAACTCCCCGGGTTCGGGGGTTATGGGGAAGAGCTTGAGGGTATTGCCGCCGCTGGTGGCGATGAGCGTGCGGTCATTGGATAGGGCGATGGCGGTGACCGCGCTGCGGTGGGCCAGCCAGCCGAGCGCAGGGATTTCCTGCCAAGTGGCCGTGTCCCAGACGCGGATGCGGCCGTCCTCGTTGCCGGTGAAAAGCCGGCGGCCATCCCGCCCGAAGGCGACGGCGGTATCCGAGGCGCGCAATTCCCCGCCAAGAACGGCCACGATTTTACCGGGATCCGCGAAGCGATGGATCGTGACCCGCGGGCCGAAGTCGGAGGACGCGATCCACTGGCCATCAGGTGAGATGTCATGGCCGGCAAACGCGCTCGCCGGTGGGCCGAGCGCACCGCTCCAAGCCATGGTTCCCCGCTCGAGATCCGCGCTGAAGAGCCAGCCGTCCATGGCACCGGCGAGATGTTTCCCGTCCTGCGAAAGGGCACCCCGCCGGGTGCGGCCGTCGTGCCTTGAATTGGTGCACGAGGAGGCCAGACGTTTTTCCTCACGGAATTGTCCGTCCTCCCTCGTCCAGCTGACCACATCCGTGGTCAGCTTGTCCTGGGTGATCACACGCCCGTCCTGGAGCACCGCGAGGGGAGTATGGGTATGCGACACTGGCAGCGTCGTGACATGTCCGCTGGTTCTGGACCGGGCGACATCGCACAGGCGCACGAATTGATAAGGCGTGGAGTAGAGCACCTGGAGTCCATCGGGAGAGGCCACCGGATGCAGCGTCCCGTAGGAGTTTTCGAGATAGCCCAGCCGGACGGAGGGCTGCGGGGCTCCTGCCGGCCATTGCCGGATCGTGCCATCGCCGCTGCAGGTCAGGGCGGCCCCGGCGGCATCAAAAGCGATATCATGGCTGCCCTTTTCGTTGCCCAGAAAAAAGGTGGCCCGGCCATCCTGGGCGGTGCGGGTCACCAGATCCCGCGGAGGGGAGTGGGCCCCGCCGCCGTCCACCTGCTGGTTACGGGCCAGCGCCACATCGTCGTCGTAGGTGTTGGAATTCGCGCCTTCCGGCTCGCCCCGGGTGAAGTCGTAAACCCGCACGGCACTGCCGTCGCCGACCACCCCAAGACGGCGTTCGGCGGCGTCAATGGCGAGGCGGTTGACCGGAAAGCGGAAGTCAGCCTGGAAGCGCACTTGTCCGGTAGAGACCTCGATCACGCGGACGCTGCCGTTGATTTCCACCCCAGCGGAGAACGCGAGGAATTTGCCGGAAGCCGACAGGGTCAGATGGCCAGGATATTCGCGCCCGGGCAGGGTGTAGACGGGTGGCGGAAGTTTGGTGAAGTCCCCGCCGGCTTGGTAGACGTGCAGCGTCCGTGCCCACGAGTCAGGATTGGTCTGGACACGGTGGAGCACAAAGGTGCGCCGGTCCGGGGCCACCGCCAAAGGGGCACACATCCCCGGAAAGGCCGTCCGTGGAATATCGCGGGAAGCCTTGTCCACCCCCTGGAAGTCAAGGATCCAGGCACCGGGCTCCGGATAGGGCGGCGCGGTCACACTGCCATTGAAGCCATAGAGAAGACGGTCGTTGTCGAGCCACCCGAATTGAGGGCGGCGGCTGGATTCTTCATACAGGACCGTGAGCGTCCCGGCGTCGAGGACCCGGAGCACATCCCCGCAGCCATAGGCCAGTTTCCTGCCATCCGGAGAGTAGGTCAGACCGTAATAACGGTGATATTCCTCACCAGAGTGGGTGGCCGGGGGCAAGGCCCTGGGCAGCCGCGCCGCGACGCCTTGCCGGTCGCGGACGTGGAGTTGGCCATCGGCGGACACCATGGCCAGGTGGTTCCCTCCGGGCATCAGGGTGAGGCACTGTGGTTCCGCTCCGGGCCCGTCACCCAGCCGGAAGGCCAGCTCCTCATCGCCGCGGCATAGACCGTCAAGCAGCCGCCATTCGAACCCGCGCAGATCCGGGGCAATGCTGTTAAGGAGCTGCCGGGCCAGACCAAAGTCGTGGTTTTGGCGGACAGCGAGGGCATGGGCCAGCGTCGCAGAATAAGCGGTGTGGCGTTCCGTCTCCGCACTGGCCATGGCGCGCTGCTCATTGTGGGCGGCCCGGCGCCATTGCCAGGTGACGGCAACGGTGGACCCCAGCAGCAACGCCGCAAAGCCGCTGAGCATGCCGGTGCGGTAGGGGTGGCGGCGGATCCATTTGCCGGCCCGTTCCATGCCGGAAATCCGCCGGGCGTGGATGGGCTCCCCGTCCAGCCAGCGCTGCAGTTCGTCCGCCAGTGCGCCGGCCCCGGCCAGCCGCCGGGCGGGCTCCTTGTCCAGACAGCGCAGGCAGAGCGTCTCCAGGTCCGGATCAATCTGGCTGACGACGGTGCCCGGCTTTGGCGGCTCGCTGTCGGCGATCATCCGCAGCACCTCAGGCGGGCTCCCGCCGCGGAACGGCACGCGGCCGGTGAGCGTTTGATAGAAGATCACGCCGAGCCCCCAGACATCGCTGGCGGTGGAGATGTGCTTGCGGCGGCCCGCGGCCTGTTCGGGGGACATGTAATCCGGCGTGCCGGCGATGGTCTGCGTCAGGGTGTTACCGGCGTCCGTGCTGAGATGCAGTCTGGCCAGGCCGAAATCAGTCAGCAAAGGTTCTCCCTGTTCATCAAGCAGGATATTGGCCGGCTTGAGATCGAGGTGCAGCACGCCGTGCTGGTGGGCATAATGGACGGCGCGGGCGACTTTCACCAGCAACCCGGCTGCCTCCCTCGCGGGGAGTTTTCCGGCCGTCAGCAGGTCCGCGAGGTTGACCCCGCGGATGAACTTCATGGTAAAATAAGGCTGACCCTCACATTTCCCCACCTCAAGGATGGGGACAATGTGAGGGTGATCGAGCTGAGAAGCCAGTTCCGCCTCGTTCCGGAAGCGGCGTCTCGCATCCTCCGTGGAAAAGAGCACCCGTTGCAGCATCTTCAACGCCACCCGCCGTTTGAGCCGGGTATCCTCGGCTTCGTAGACCATCCCCATGCCGCCGGCCGCGATCTCCCGCTCTATCCGGTAGTGGCCGAAAGTGGATGGTAGCTCAAACGGTGAAAAGCCAGGGGGGCGGGGCAGGCCGGGGGTCTCCACCACCGGTAGGGTCAGGCCCTCTAGAACTCCCGCCAGTGAACACGCGGTACACGGCAAGTCAGCCGGTACCGGAGCCCCGCAGGATTGGCAGAGACGTGAGGATGGAGGATTCAGAAGGGTGGAGGGGGTTTTCGGGGCCGGCCGACAGGTTGAACACGGGGATTTCCTCCGGGCATTACGGTGAATTCATGACTTTCCAGGACACCACGTCAGGACCGCAACAGGGTCACCAGATAACGCAGTTCCTCCTCCACGTCGTCCTCTTCAGCCACAGTATCCCGGACTTCCTGACGGATTTGCTGCCCAAACTGCTGCCGGAATTCGTGAGCGGCCTTGGCGACCGCCCCCTCCGTCATGCCGAGGCGCGCTGCGATGTCGGAGTATTTGGCGACATTTCCCGGACTTTCCACGGTGTAGCGGAGTTCCGCAAACAGAGCCGCCCGCTTTCCCCACCGGACCTGCAGCGCGGCCATGGCCCGTGCCACCAATCCTTCCGCCCAGGACCGGTCAAAGGCCTCTTCCGGTGTCGCCGCCCCCGCAGCGGAAATGCCATTGATGGCCTCCATCTCATGCCATGGTTCCAAGCTGATCTCGGCCCGGCGTTTGACATTGGAGGCCCGGCGGTGCTCATCAATCAGCCGATGCCGGAGGGAAACGAGGAGGAAATTCCGGAAGCGCCCGCCCTCCGGCTGAAGATCGCGGAGGAAATCCCGCCGCAGAAGCTGGGCAAAAAACCCCTGGGTTTCATCCTGCGCTTCCTCGTGGGTATGTCCCTTCCCGCGGAGGAATGCGTAGACCGGCTTCCAATAGGCTCTGGCCAGCTCCTCCAAGGCTTCAACCGCGCCCGCGGCCCCGCGGTCTTTCGCGGAGATAACCAAGGACCAGCGGGTGAGCGGAAATAGGGAGAACAAATCATTGGAAATTAAAGTCCTATGAACCGCTCCTGCAACTCTCATTTGCAGTATCTTCGTCAGTTCACGTGTCCACCAAGGGAAATGTCCCGCGCTTTGGCATTAACCGGACTCTTCAGTGCTCACTGAGGGGAATCATGTGCAGGGGCACACCCAGCGTTTCGACGGATGACAGGAACTTTGCCCTTGGCAGATCAAACTTCTTTGTCCCAAACCGGATCTCATAGCATTCGGGGTCGTGGCCCGGTAAAAATGTAATCACGGATGAGGTTCCCGCTTCGGAGGTGAGTTTCAGGGATCCGATGGCCATGCATTTGTGGTCAGGCGATGCCCGGGCGGTATTAAGGGTTTTGACCAGTGCCTGAACAACTTCTTTGTCGGAACACGTCATTTCCAAAACGGATTGACGGGACTCCACATCAACGATTGAGATTTCCGCCGAGGTATACGGGCCGGGGGGGAGATCAGGCTGGTCAGCAAATACCGGCAACCTGGTCATCACGATTACGAGGCTAACCAGCAGCACGATTGCTGGAAGAATTACCCGCCACTTCCTCATCCGACCTGGGTTGAACGAACGCATCGGAGTCATTGAGGTATGGCTTTCCACAGCGCATCAAGGTATTCCTGGGTTTGGAGAGTGGCCTTGGACCAGGCGGCGCGGGCGGTGGAATCTCCGGACACGGCAAGCCGGGCAAAAGTGTCAATCATGCTGACTTCCTGCGGGGTTTCCGCGGGGGTGGGGATAAAAGTGATATCCTTGCGTGTGGCCATGCCGGTGCGGTGATAATAACCTGCGGGGTTTTCCGGATTTCGGAAGGACCAGCTGTTAGCCCAGTCGAGCACAAAGTCGTCCATCCGGATGACGCCGGTGGTGCCGAGGAGATCCAGGTCCATCAGCACGGTGCCGGCGGTGTAGCCGACATCGAAGGTGGAGACTTCTCCGCTGGCAAAAGCGATCAGGCCGGACGCCCGGATGATGGCGCCGGATTGCGGGTCACGTTCGGGCACGGTCACGGCCCTGATCACAGCTCCGGCAGGCTGGAGGTATTCGACCACGGCGCGCATGGCATACCATGCCATGTCGCCGAGAGCGGTCATGGGTTCCTGACTGGCGTCGAAGCGGATGTTGGCGCGGTCGGAGAACGGGAAATAGAAGGTGGTGTGCAGGGACTGCGGCTTGCCGATTTTGTCAGGAACAGCGGCCCGGATGAGGGCGGTGCGCGGGTGGTGGACAAAGTGGGTGGCATCCATGAACATCACTCCGGCGGCGGCGGCGGCTTCAGCCATGCGCCGGGCGGAAGCCAGATCGACAAAGGGTTTGTCCACCAGGACATGTTTGCCGGCGGCGATGGCTGCAAGGGCAATGGCTTCCTTGGCCACGGTCGGAGTGGCGATATACACCGCGTCCACGTCCGGCCGGCCCAATAAGGCGGAGGTGCCTTCGACTGCAGCGGCCCCGGGATAGTTGGCGGCGAACCGTGCCGCATTGTCAAGGCGGCGGCTGGAGACGGCGGCCAGGACCGCGTGGCTGGATTTGCCGATGGCTTCGGCAACGACCCCGGCAATCATGCCGGGGCCCACAATGCCGAAACCGGGAGAGGATTTTTTCATGGGAGGAGGCGGTTCATCCCGCAGGAACCGGGACTGGTTTTCAATAGGGGCTTTGCGTCAGGCCCGCAAGAGCGTGGGAGGGGGACAAGCGCCACCGCTCACGGCGCGATCAAATGGCCGGAGCCAAGAAGAATAAAATGATCGAAACCAGGACAATCAGGATGAGTAACCAGAATAACCAAACCGAGAATCTGGCGAGCCGGCTCCGCCTGGTGAAAGCGTGTCCGCAGTTATGGCATTGGTAGTCCACTGGAGCCATCACCTGATGCAGCATCGCCAGTGGCAGCGGCAGGATAGCGACATACGCCGCCGGGTAAAGCGCGTGCCGTTTGCCATAACAAAACAGGGACGGGCGGTCTCCGCAGCGGGGGCAGGTCAAAGGGACAGGGGGCGGCTTCATCTCTCCGGGTGAGCGCCGCAGGATGACAGCGCCCGGGGCAACCTGCTGCAGAAGAGCGGGGTGTCCAATGATTTCAGATGGTGTCAGGGAACCAGCACTCCGGCCAGGTCAGGGGTGGCAATGATTTTGTCATACAGCGTGCTGATGGCGGCCTGGTCGGCCGCAGGCACGGTGGCCTCCAACTGCTTCAGCTCCAGCAGGCATCGTTCCCGGATGGCGTCGGCTGCCGGTTTGACCCGCGCCGCTGCCCCATCCATCGCCGAAGCCAGGGTTTTCTGAACGGCGGCCAATTTTTCGTTAGGGGAAAACTGGCCGTCCGGGACCCCGCTGCGGGATCGGGCAAAGCGGTCAGTTTCATCCCGGAGCGCCAGCAGAGCCGGGGCGTCCCCGGCGTTGGAAAACTCCTCCCGGAGCTTTTCCAGGGCGGCGGTGTAGAAATTGGCAATATGGCCGCGTTCCTCTCCTAACTTATTCGTCACAGCAGTTTGCCATTCTGCCTGGTATTTGGTGCGGAGAGCCTTGAGCTGGTCCAAGGTGGCCTGACTGACCGCCGGGGGGGCAGGGACGGATTCGGGCACGGCAGGGGGCGGCGCGATGGCTGGGGCCGGTTTCGCCGGAGCCGGGGTGACTGGCGGGGGCGGGGGAGGAGGCGGAGCGGGGTCAGTTTGGTCAGGCTCTGTCACTGCAGGACGGGGCCCGGGGTTTGCCGGCGGGGCAGGGCCGGAGGGCGCTCCAGAGTGCTGCATTAGATAGACCACTACGGCGATGGCAGCGGCGGCCAGCAAAATCCACAACAAGGGCGATCCCGAAGCCGAGGCCGCCCGCTTGGAGCCCTGACGCCGCCGCGGGGTTTGGGAGCGGCGGGCCGGCGGCCGCACCACGCGCACGGCGGGCCGGGGCGCGGCACTGCCCTGGGCCGGTTCGCGGATGGCTTCGAGGGCCTTTTTGACTTCCGCTGCGGATTGATAGCGGAGATCGGGATTCTGCTGCATGCAGCGGGTGATGATGACATCCACGCGAGGGTCCAGTTTCAATGGCACTGCGGGAAGCTGGAACTGACCCTGGGGCGGTGCCCCAGTGAGCATTTCATAAAACACACAACCGAGGGAATACAGGTCCGCCCGCTGGTCCATCACCACGCCGGGTTGCCACAATTCCGGTGCGGCATATTCCGGCGTCCCCATCGGTTCATAGGATTCGGTTTCGCGTGAACCGGTCAGCTGGGCCAGACCGAAATCCGCCAGCTTGAGCACCCCTTCCTGGGTGACGAGGAGATTGGAAGGTTTGAGATCGCCGTGCACGATGCCGCGCTGGTGGGCAAACTGGAGAGCCTCACAGGTTTGGACAAGCAGGCTGTAGGTGAGTTCAGGAGGGAGTTCTTTTTTAGTGATCAACTGGTGCACGTTCCAGCCGTCAATGAATTCCATGGCCAGATAACAATAGCCTGCGCTGACATCAAAGTCATAGACTGCAGGGATATTGGCATGCGTCAGCCGGGCCATCGCCTTGGCCTCGGTGCGGAAACGCTCGATGGATTCGCGGTCCCGGGCCGCCCCGGGCGGGAGGATCTTGATGGCCACGGGACGGTCGAGCGCACGTTGCATGCCCGCATAGACAGCCCCCATGCCGCCGGCGGCGATGAGATGGGTGATCTCATACTGCGGCAGCATGGCGGAGAGTTCCTCCGCACTGGGAGGGAGGAAGGACTCGGGTGGCACAGGGGCAGAGGAGCCGGAAGGGAGGGACATGCTGGGAAGGGGGACGATCGGACCAAGGGGCGGTCTGGCCTGACATTTAGCGCAATCCACCGGATCTTGGCAAGAGGGATGGGCCAGGGGCGGGGATTTCCAGTCCGGTGTCAGGGCGGGTCTGCCTGGAGCAGGCGGGCGCCGCCAAACACAATGTCCGCCGGACGGCTGCCCGGAAAGGGTCCGGTGCTGATCACCGCTTCGCCCAGCATGATCATGGTAGCGGCATGCCCGGCGGCGCGGGCCGCAGCAATATCAGCAGCCACCTCCGGACTCTGCAGCAGGCCGGAATGACGGGCAAAAGTGTGCGAGAGGTCAAACAGGGCGGCCATGGTCAAGGTTGGACCGGCCGCAGCAATCGAGGCCAGCGCCTCATGTCCAGCCGCATTGACATGTCGGAGTTTGTCAGGGCTGTTGATGACCTCACTGGTCAGGATTGGACCATGCACACGGTAGTGCAGGGTTTGAGGAGGGATCGCCAAATGATCCACATGGAGCGGCTGATGCCGGCGGGTTTTGATCATGATGCCGCCATTGTATTGGCCGCCCACATCTCCGAGTCCGGTGGCATTGTCCACTTCCGCATGGTGTGCTATCATCCCAAGGGCAGCGCGGTCGTGCCCCAGGGAAAGCAGCTCATCCACGGCAAGGGCGGCAGCAAGGGCACTGGCTCCGCTCATGCCAAAGCCGCAGCCAAACGGGAAGGCCGCGTCGATTTCCACCCGCACCGCCTCCCCGGTCAGGGCCGCGAGAACACTGCGCACAGTCGGGAAGGCCCACGATTCCCCGCCAACCAGAATCTGTGAGGACTGGGCAGCCGGCAGCCGCGACACCCGGGCTATCACTCCGGTATCAAGGGTAATGCCCACTCCAAGGGAACCGCGCCCGTGAGGGGGGTCGGCCGGGTAGGTTTCGAAAACCAGCGAGATATTCGCCGGACAAAAAGCAGTCGCGTGAAGCATCAGCCCGTGCCATACCGCCGGAATCCTGCGCTGCGCAATCCTTCTTTCCAATCCGGGACCGGGCGCGTATGTCGGGCGTCACCCATTTGATGAAAACCTACGATTTCCTCGTTGTCGGCAGCGGCATTGCCGGCCTGAGCTTTGCCCTGCGCGCCGCTGCCCATGGTTCGGTGGCCATCCTGACCAAACGCGGGGCCGAAGCTTCCAACACCGCGTGGGCCCAGGGAGGGATTGCCAGTGTGATGGCCCCGGATGATTCCATGGACCTCCACGTGGCCGACACCCTTGATGCCGGGGCCGGGCTCTGCAACGAGGAGATCGTCCGCACCATTGTCAGCGAAGGCCCGGAGTGTATTGAAGAACTGATCGCCCGCGGGGTGCAATTTGACAGCCATCTGGAAAATGGGGTCACGGAAATTGATCTGGCCCGTGAAGGCGGCCATACCCGCCGCCGCATACTCCACCACGGGGACACCACCGGGAAGGAGATCGCTACCCGCCTGCTGGAGGCCTGCCGCCAAACTCCAGGCATCACCTTTTTCGAAAACCACTTTGCCATCGATCTCATCACCACGGCCCGGCTGGGCCTCGCTACAGGCGACCGTTGCCTTGGCCTGTATGTGCTGGACGAAGCCACCGCAGAAGTGGTGACCTTCCGCAGCGACCGCGTCATTCTCGCCACCGGCGGCTGCGGCCGCGTCTATCTCTATACCACCAATCCAAAAATCGCGACGGGTGACGGAGTGGCCATGGCGTGGCGGGCGGGGGCCACCATTTCCAACATGGAATTCATCCAGTTCCATCCCACCTGCCTCTTTCATCCCACTATCAAAAGTTTCCTCATTACCGAAGCCATCCGCGGCGAGGGCGGCGTCCTGGTAGGCCCCGACGGGCAGGAATTCATGCAAAAATATGATGTCAGGAAATCGTTGGCTCCCCGCGACATCGTCGCCCGGGCGATCGACCGCGAGATCAAAAAAACGGGGCACCCCTGCGTCTATCTGGATATCACCGGCAAGTCCCGCGAGTTTCTCAGTGAGCGGTTTCCCAACATTTACGAAACTCTGCTCAAAGCCGGGATCGACATGGCGGTGGACCGCATCCCCGTGGTGCCCGCAGCTCACTATCAATGCGGCGGCATCCGCACCGATGTCAATGGAGCTACGAGCCTGCGCGGGCTGTATGCCATCGGCGAAGTCGGCTGCACCGGCCTGCACGGCGCGAACCGGCTTGCCAGCAACAGCCTGCTGGAAGCCGCCGTGGTGGCCCGCCGGGCGTCGGTGGACCTCCTCCGCCGCAGCCCGCTGGGCCGGAGCCCCATCCAGGACCACAAAATCCCCGACTGGAAGACCGGCGATGTCTCGGACGTCGACGAACTGGTGGTCATCTACCACAATTGGGACGAAATCCGCCGCCTGATGTGGGATTATGTCAGCATTGTCCGCACCACCAAACGCCTGCAGCGCGCCGCCACCCGCCTGCGCAACCTCCAGCGCGAAGTCCAGGACTTCTACTGGAACTTCAAAATCACCAGCGAACTGCTCGAACTGCGCAACCTCGCCCAGGTCGCCGCCCTCATCGTGGACAGCGCCAGCCAGCGCCATGAAAGCCGAGGCTTGCACTACACCCTCGACCACCCGGATCCTGACGAGCGCGAGCGGCATGACTCCCTGCTGCGCCGGGTGTTGTGAGGGAAGTGTTGTGAGGAGAATGTCTTCTGCCGGCGCTTCACGGGTGGTGGGCAGCGCCCATCAGGTAAAGGTGTGGGGAGATTGTCTTCTTTGTGGGGAGAATGTCTTCAGTCTGTTTCCCGGGAGGGTGGCCCACCGCTCACAGGTCAACGTCATCGGAAGCCCAAGCCGATTTCAAAGCGGCCTATCCGATCACAAAGTGGTCAATCCCCCCCGCAAAGCAGGCCCCAATCCGACCGCAGAGCGGTCCAGGACGGTAGCCGTGGGCTTCAGCCCACGGAATCAACCGCCATGGTCATTTTGCCGCAGAGCGGCAAAGAATCTGCTTAGGCTAGAACAACCGTCGTCCCCCAATTCCGCCGACCGCCGACCGCCGACCGCCGATTCCGCCGATTCCGCCGATTCCGCCGATTCCGCCGTCGCTCTGCGACGCACCGCACGGATCCGGATTTTCCGTGGACTGAAGTCCACGGCTAACGTCCTTGACCGCTCTGCGGTCAGCCTGCGGCCAGCCTGCGGCCAGCCTGCGGCCAGCCTGCGGCCAGCCTGCGGTCAGCCTGCGGCCAGCCTGCGGTCAGCCTGCGGTTAGCCTGCGGCCAGCCTGCGGTCCGACCTAACCGCTTGGAACGGTGTCTGGGATGAAGCCCTGATCCACAGCCGCAAATGTCTCTCTCCCGGCTCCCGCATCACTGAGGATGCCGATTAACCTCTTTTTCTGTCCACCGGAGATAATCCTTCCTCGGTCAGGGAATTTCCGGAACGCTTGAAAGCTGGTTTGCAGATGGAACTTCGTGACGGGGCGGTGCCCAAACCGGAATGGGATAAGCGGAGACGATGAGATTGCCATTGTCGGGGGAATCGAGCTGTATGACCCGGAAGCGGCGGCGCAGTGGCGGCTGGCGGCTCATAGGGATTAAAGGTCTGCATGATTGCCGATTTGGCGTTAATCCCCCATCTCCCTCCTGAAAACGCATAAGGCTCACCGGCCCATCTTTATCCATCCACCGGGGGAATCTGACTTGCACCGGGGGAGGGGCGCACTAGGATGAGAATCCCCGCCGGGCTGCCTGCGGGGCGGCAAACCTATAATTTTTTTCCCAATCCCTGTGAGCGAACCTGAGCACCGCGGCGTCGAGCCGGTCAATGTCGCCGATGAAATGGCGAAGTCCTTTCTGGAATACTCCATGTCGGTCATCATCAGCCGCGCGCTGCCGGACGTCCGCGATGGCCTGAAACCTTCCCAGCGCCGCATTCTCTACGCCATGGACAATCTCGGCCTCTATGCCGGGAAAAAACACATCAAGTGCGCCAAGATCTGCGGTGACACCTCGGGAAACTATCACCCGCACGGCGAATCGGTCATTTATCCCACCCTTGTCAACATGGCCCAGTCCTGGGGCATCCGCGAGACCCTCGTGGAAGGCCAGGGGAACTTTGGCTCAGTGGACGGCGACCCGCCTGCGGCAATGCGTTATACGGAAGCGCGCCTCACCCATCTGGGCGGTCTCCTGATGGAGGACATGGACAAGGACACGGTGGATTTTGTCCCCAATTACGACGAGCGCCTGACCGAGCCGACGGTGTTTCCCTCGGCGTTTCCCAATCTGATTGTCAATGGCGGCACCGGGATTGCGGTTGGCATGGCCACCAACATGCCACCCCACAATCTGGGGGAAGTGGTGGATGGCATCTGCGCCCAGATTGACCAGCCTGACATCACGATCCGGGAATTGATGCAGCACATCAAGGGCCCCGACTTTCCAACGGGATGCACCATCTACGGCCAAGCCGGCATCCATGCCTATCTGCACACCGGCCGCGGGTCGATCAAGGTCCGTGGACGGGTGGAAATTGAGCTGGACGAAAAAGGCAAGGAGCAGATCGTCATCACCGAAATTCCCTACATCGTGAACCGGGCGGTGCTGATCAAACGCATCGCGGAACTGGTTACGGAGAAGATCATCCCCGAGATCAGCGGCCTGCGCGATGAGTGTGATGAAAAAACCCGGGTGGTGCTGGAGCTGAAGCGCGACGCCCGGCCTCAGGTGGTTATCAACAATCTTTACAAGCACACCGCGCTGGAGTCGTCCTTCAGCGTGAACATGCTGGCGATCGACAACCGCAAGCCGCGCCTGCTCAACATCAAAGATGCGATTGCCTGTTATATCGAGCACCGCCGGGAGGTGGTTTTGCGCCGCACCCGTTTTCTCCTGCGCAAGGCGGAAGCCCGGGCCGAAATTCTGGAAGCCCTGCTGCTGGCGACTTCGAAGATCGACGATTTCATCAAAATCATCCGTCAGAGCGCCAACCGTGACGCGGCGGAAACTGCCATCAAGGCGTATCCCTTCACGGTGGAAGCCGCGCAGGCAGTGGGAGTGATCATCCGGGGCCAGCCGCACATTGTGGGAGACCGCTATCAGTTCTCCGACCGCCAGGTCAAAGCCATCGTGGAACTCCAGCTTTACAAGCTGACCGGTTTGGAACGCGACAAGATCAAGGCAGAGTATGACAATGTGATGGCGGAAATTGCGGACCTGATGGACATCATTGCCCGGGAGTCGCGGGTCCTCACCATTATCAAGGATGAACTCCAGGCCATCAAAGCCAGGTATGCCACGCCGCGTCTGACGGATTTTGCCGCAGAAGAGGGCGAGATCAATCTTGTGGACCTGATTGCCAACGAAGGCATGATCATCACCATTTCCCACCGGGGCTACATCAAGCGGACCCTGAGCAGCGAATACCGCAGCCAGCGCCGCGGCGGCAAGGGCCTGCGCGGCATGGAAACTGCCAAGTCCAGCGGAGTCGAGGAGGAGGAAGCGGGGGACTTTGTGGAGCACCTTTTCACCGCTTCCGCGCACGACTGGCTGATGTTCTTCACCAACAGCGGGCGGGTGTATGCCGAACGGGTCTATCAAATTCCGGAAGGCTCCCGCACTGCCAAGGGCCGCAGCATCAAAAACCTTCTCAACCTGCGACCCGAAGAAAAGATCGCCTCGGTGCTCCGCATTCCCACCCAGGGCGAATCCGACAAGGACGCCACCTGGGACCCCGGAAAATTTGTCATCTTCGCCACCCGTCTGGGCGTGGTGAAGCGCAGCAATCTCGGTGAATTCCGCAACATCCGGAAGGACGGCATCATTGCCATCAATATCCGTGAAGGCGACGATCTGATCGGCTGCGCCCTGACGGAAGGGCGCAACGAAATCGTGCTGGTGACCCACGGCGGCATGAGTGTGCGTTTCAAGGAATACGCCGAGGCCAGAGGCGAAAGCTCCGGAGCCGCCGATGAGGAAGATTCCTCCGCAGACGTGAGCATCGAAGAGCCCGCTGCGGACGACCCTGATACCGGGGAAGGTGCCGAAGGCGAAGGCGGGGGCGAAGGAGGAGCCAAAGAAAAAGGCGGGCTGCGGGACATGGGGCGTCAGGCCACGGGGGTGCGGGGCATCAAGCTGCGCAAGAATGACTTTGTGGTCAGTCTCTCGATTGTGGATGAAGGCGGCATGCTCCTCGTGGCCAGTGAAAACGGCATTGGCAAACGCACGGGATTCAATGACTACCGCATTACCGCCCGAGGCGGGAAAGGCATCATCACCATGAAAACCAGCGACAAAACTGGCGAGGTGATCGGAGCCCTCGTGGTGTATGAAAGCGATGAAGTGATGCTCATGACCACGACCGGCCAGAGCGTGCGCATCCCGGTCAGCCAGATCCGCGAAACCGGACGCAATGCCGCCGGAGTCAAACTAATCACCCTGCGGGGCGACGAAAAGCTCCAGGATATTGCCAGAGTTATTGCCGAGGACGATGCCGGGGATTCCGCTCCCTCTTCCGGCGATGATGCGGAGGCGGCGTCAGCCGATGTTTCGCCCGACGCGGCTCAGGAACCTGATGATCCATCCGGAACATGAACCTGGAAATGCCATCCCCGGCTGAAACCGGACAGCTCCGCATGCTGCTCCTGGTAGTGCTGGGAATCATGATTGTCACCATTCCGGTGATCGCAGTGATGGTGGTGGCCAAGGTCCAGGCCCAGCGCCGCCAGCGGCCACCGGTGGCGGACCCCAGTCCTAACCCGGAACCCACGCCGGGAGGAGCGCGCAATGCTGACAATTCCACGGCTTCCCCGGACCATGACTGAAGAAATGCGGCCGGAGCCATCCGGGCGGCCGGACGCCGGATGGCATGCCTTGCATCTGCCATGGCCTTCAGCCCCTACCGCTTCCTCCGGCACCGTCCCCCGCGTCCGCTGGCGAAGAACTGGCAACCGGCTCCGGTGGGAAATCGAAAGTCCGGCGCCTCTGGCGGCCCGGCCGGCTTTCCCTGCCTCCGGTTTTGTCGAGGGCCTCTGGGAACAGGACCTGGCGGAGTGTTTTCTGCTCGACATCCCGAGCGGGCATTACACCGAATATAATTTGAGCCCGGGAGGGGCGTGGTGGGCGGCTCATTTTATTGCCCCAAGGGTGCGATGCGATCCGCAGCCAACTCCGGACGCTTTTGGTGTCGAGCTCGGAACCACATGGTCCGATCAGGGCTGGAGCGGTTGGATGGAAATACCGTTGCCTCCGTCGGACCACTTTGCATTCAACCTTACCGCCATCGTGCAGACCACGCAGGGTTGCTGTTATTACAGCCTCGCCGGGTTGGGAGGGAGCCGTCCTGACTATCACCGCCCGGAGGATTGGCTGAAATGGGTCTGACCCGGGAACCACTTTGCCCTCACCATCCCTGGAGGCGGAGCCGGCAATTTTTGCCTCGGGCCCGACTACCAACTGGAAGAATCGCGGCCCATGGCGCGGTCCCATGACCGGTTGTATCGTTCATCTGCCGTTTGGCTGCGGATCCGGCGTTTTTCGTCGTAGCGGTCCGCCCAATTTTCCTGACGTTCCATGCGTTGCCGCATGTGTTCGGGACTTTCGCCGGGGACGCCGGCGCAATTGGCCAGTAGAAAAACAGGGAGCAGGAGAAGGAAACGAATCATGGGGTGCAGGGTGATGGTTGGAAAATGACCATGGCCATATGCCTGCGCCATGTTGGCTTTGCCAATGCCCATTTTACTTCCGGAGATCACTCATCAAATCCAGAATGTCTTTCCGCAAGTCAAACAATTCCGTGCGCGCCGCAATCAGCCAGGCCCGGGTATCGCGGGGCAGGCCACTCATCTGGATCGAGGACAGGGCATGCAGGGCTTCATTCAGGGGAACCTGGGACCGCTTCAGCATGGCGATGACAAATCCAGGCTCCGGATCATACCCATGCATGGTGCCATCAAGGGCTGCGGCCAGCTTGCCGCCGAGGGCGATGATGCTGACAATCACGCTGAGCACCGGATTGTCCCGGGCGATCTCACCTTCAAACAGGCCACGGGCCTTGGCATCGCGCTGCAGCCGCAGGGCGAAGTCCATGGCGCGCCGGCTCAGGGGGTGGTGGGCCCCTTCCTCGTCCTCGGTAAACATGCCGGCATTTTCCAGCATTTCGTCAGGATCCTGGGCCTGCAGGCTTTCCGTGACATCCTGCCAGTCATCCCGGAATTCCTCCACTTCCTCCGGCTCCCAGCCCATGGCCTCGGCGATGAGGCGTTCGCGCTGCGGGTGGTCGCGGTAACGGTCGAAGGCTTCCTGGTAGGCTTCGGCCCGGCGGTCCGCCTCGCGCAGTTCCTGCTCCCATTCAAATTCATTGAGGGGTTCCTCTTCTTCGGCGCCGATGTTCACTTCGATCAGGGAGGCATCATCGTTGAGTTCACCCGTGACCAGTCCATCCGCTCCGGATTCCTCCGTGTCAGCGGTTTCCGCATCGGATTCGCTGATGAAGTCCTCCTCGCATTCTTCCTCTTCTTCCGTGTATTCCTCTTCCTCATCATCATCATCTTCTTCTTCTTCGGCTTCCGGACCGCCGGTGATGGCATCCAGATAGGCATGGAAGTTCGCCTGGCTTTCCCGGGTCTGTTGGATGTCCTCTTCGGCAGACATCATCCAGCGGGGGGTATTGATTTCCAGTTTGAACTCGGTGCTTTCCACCACCATCCGCCCATTCATCTCACTGAACCATTCCAGATAGAGGCAGTTCGCCACCCGGGTGGGAATGGGCAGTCCGGCTTCCACCAGATCCAGAATTGCCTCATCGCTCACCGTGGGAATCCGGCTCTTGCGGGAGGCGGTCATGTCGCCCACCACCCCATTCTGCTGCGGGGCCACGATGCTTACTGCCGGATCGTGGCGCGGCACGGGATTTTCAAACCGCAGACTGCAGCCGGCGAGATCCCTCAGGCAATTGCCCTGCAGGTTCAATTCCAATGGCTCCGGCTTGCCCAACAGCCAGATGCGGCCGGTGACCCGGCCTTGGGTTTCGTTGGTGATTTCACCACGGATGATTGCTTTATCGAGCCGGATAGCCATGGGCAGGATGGTGAGGGACGGGGTAAGCTTGGGCGGAGCGGTGCAGGGTGTCAACCGCCGTGCATGATTTTCCGTTGGCAGGGAAACAATTCGCACGTCATGTCGCAAAAGCAGACTGCGGGCCAATCCCGCATGGTCCAGGCCCGGCTTTCTCCATGACTCCGCTTCCGCTTTCCATCTCCGTCATCACCCGGAATGAAGCTGCCAACCTGGCCCGCTGCCTTGACAGTGTCTCCGGCCTGGCTGCTGAAACCGTGGTTATGGACAGTGGATCCACCGATGCCACACCGGAGATCGCGGCCCGCTACGGCGTGCGCTGGCTGCATCAGGACTGGCTAGGCTACCGCGACCAGAAGCAGGCCGCCCTCGGGCAATGCACCCAGCCCTGGGTGCTGGCGCTGGATGCCGATGAGGAGGTCTCGCCCGCCATGCGGCGCGATATCCTGACATTTTTTGGGAAGCATGCCGCCACCCATGACGGTGCCAGTTTTCCGCGCAAGGTCTGGTTCCTCGGGCGTTGGATCACCCATGGGGACTGGTATCCTGACCGGAAATTGCGCCTCGTCCGCCGGGAGCGGGCGCGCTGGGGCGGCAGCATCGAACACGACAAGCTGGAAGTGCCCGGCCCCGTGATGGCCTGTGCCGGGGATCTCCATCACTTTTCGTTTCCGGACATGGCGCGGTATGTCCAGAAGATCAATATTTTCGCGGACGAATACCTGAAGCGCCAGCTCGCCGCCGGCCAGCGCTGGTCCCTCGCGCAGACCCTGTTCAGGCCCCTCTGGCGGTTTGTCAGGGCTTACGTGCTGCGGCGCGGATTTCTCGACGGCTTCCCCGGCTTGTGGATCGCCTGGAGCACCGCCTACCAAACCTTTGTCCGGCACAGCCGGCTTTACGAGCACCAGCACCGGGGAGGGCCTCCTGCCCATGGGGAAGGAGGAGGCAATCCGTGAGGCTGGCTCTGTTGTATCACCAGTTGATTGCCCGGGGCGGACTGGAAGGTTATCTGCGGGAGTTTGCCGGGCAGCTTCATGGCGCCGGTCACGAACTGGTCATGGTCACCAGCCGGATCGATGAACCCATGCGCGCCCTTGCGGCGGAAATCCGTCTCATCCCTCCGGCCCTGAGCAGCCGGGGCACTCTCGCAAGGTTTGCGGAGCGCAGCGCGGCCCTCTTGCCGGAGCTGAAAGCGGATGCCGTGCTCGGCTTCGGCCGCACCTGGCGGCAGGACCTCCACCGCGCCGGGGGCGGCTGTCACTGGCATTACTCCCGCATGCTCCCATGGTGGAAACGGCTCAAGCCGAAAAACCAGCTCGAACTGGCGCTGGAAAAAAAACTCTACACCGGCGGAGGAACCCGTCACTTCGTGGTGAATTCCAGCAAGGTGAAGGCTGAGCTTGCCGAAGCCTACCAAGTTCCTCCAGAGCGGGTCTCGGTCATTCATACCGCAGTGGATACTGGAAAATGGCAGCCCGCTGCCACGCCGGAAATCCGCCGGGACCTGCGGAAAACCCTCGGCATTCCGGATAGCGTGCCCGCTTTGCTTTTCGCCTCCCTCGACCACCGCCGGAAGGGACTCGATCCGCTGCTGGCAGCCCTTGCCCACATCCCGGAAGCCCGGCTCTGGGTCGCGGGCCAACCGCTCGATTCCTGGCAGGGTGCTATTCAAAAGCTGGGCCTCACGTCCCGCGTCACCGGCATCGGCCGGGCCGACCTGCTCCCATGGTATCAGGCCGCCGACTGGTTTGTCCATCCGACCTTCTATGACGCCTGTGCCAACACCGTGCTGCAAAGCATGTCTTGCGGACTGCCCGGGCTGATCTCCCCTGCCGACGGCGCGTCCGAATTCATCCGGGTTGGGGAAAATGGGCTGCTGCTTGGGAATCCCGGCGACGCCGAAGCGCTGGCTGATCAACTGCGCAGGGCCCTCAGCCAATCGGAACCCGCCCGGCGGCAACTGGGAGCCGCCGCCCGGAAAACGGTGCTTCCCCTGACATGGGCGGCCCATTTGGAGCAATGGCTCAGGCTGATCGGCCACACTGCAGGTCAGCCGAATTTGGGAATGGACAGAAGAGCCGGATTTCAGGAAGGATGAGGCCTGATCCTGCGTATGCGGGAGCCTGATTTGAAAATCCCACTCACCCTATTCATCCGCATGTCCCGACTCCTGATTTTGCTCCTTGCTGCGGTGTGCGGCACCGTTCTGGTGCCGGCTGCGGCCGCCCGACCCCTGCCGGTGTCAGGGCCTCTGACGCTGGAGAACGGCGATCTGATTGTCCTCCTGGGGGACACCTTCATCGAGCGCGATGGCAACTACGGGCATCTGGAAACGGCCCTCACGGCGGCCTTTCCGGGAAAGAACCTGCGTTTCCGCAATTTGGGATGGTCGGGGGATACGCCGCGGGCAGAAAGCCGGGCCTATTTCGGTCCACCAGCGGAAGGATTTGAGCGTCTCAAGCAGCAGTTGGCCAATTTGAAGCCTGCCGTGGTGATTTCCTGTTATGGAGCCGCGGATGCCTTCAAAGGAGAGGCCGGCCGGGAAGATTTTCTGGCGGCCTACCGGCGTCTCCTTGACATGATCAAGGAAACCAGCGGTGCCGGAGCAGTGCTGATGTCGCCGCCGGCTGCGCAGACCCTGCCGGCTCCCTTTCCTGACATGGCGGCCCATAACCGGAATCTGGCGTCGACCAGTCAGGCCATCGCCGGGCTGGCGAAGGAGCGGGGCCTGCGCTTTGCGGATTTGTTTTCGGCTATGGGCGGCACTGCGGTGGAATCAGAGAATGGCGTCACCTTCACCTCCAATGGCTATGCTGCGGTGGTGCCGGCGTTTTTGAAGTCACTCGAAGTGCCAGCCCCGGACCGGATTCCGGGCGGGCTGAGGGAAATGGTGCTGAAAAAGAACCAGCTCTATTTTTACCGCTGGCGTCCACAGAATGAGATTTATCTGTTTGGCTCACGCAAGCATGAGCAGGGGAACAATGCCTCCGAGGTGCAGCTCTTTGAACCCCTTGTCACGGAAAAGGAGACCGCCATCCACGCCCTGCTGACCGGCCGGTAAACCCTGATTCTGCGCCTACCCCTTTTTTCGATTTGTTGTTATGAAGAAATCTTCCTTTGTCCTGATTTCCGCCGCCCTTGCGGGCACCGCTCCCGCCCAGCGGAATCTCAAGGAACTGCCTCCGGTGGATGTGGCCGCCCAAATGGCTTCCTTCCAACTGGCTCCGGGGCTGGAAATGAACCTTTTTGCGTCAGAGCCTCTGATCGCCAAACCCATTCAAATGGCCTGGGATGAAAAGGGCCGGCTCTGGGTGGCCAGCAGCGCCATCTATCCGCACATCAAACCCGGGCAGACTCAGGCGGACAAAATTGTGGTGTTGGAAGACACCAACAAGGACGGCGTGGCGGACAAAGCGACCACCTTTTTTGAAGGACTGCTCATCCCGACCGGCATCCTGCCCGGAGATGGCGGGGCCTATGTGGCGAACAGCACCGAGTTGCTCTTCATGAAGGACACGAATGGCGATGGCAAGGCAGATGAAACCAAGGTGCTGCTGAGCGGCTTTGGCACGGAGGATACCCACCATATTCTGCACAGCATCAAACGCGGGCCGGATGGCTGTTTGTATTTTGCGCAAAGTGTCTATATCCACAGCCGGATTGAGACGCCGTATGGCGTGAGGGAACTGCGGGGCAGCGGCTGGTGGCAATACCGCCCGGAGACCGGTCGGTTGGAAGTGTATTCCATGGGACAGGTGAATCCATGGGGCATGGTCTGGGATCGATGGGGGCAAACCTTCACCACAGATGGAGCTTACGGCGAGGGCATCAATTACACGTTCCCTGGTGCCACGTTCCGGTGTTTGCCCAACCAGTTGCCCCGGATCCTGCTGGGAATGAATCCCGGCCAACCCAAACAGTGCGGGCTTGAGGTCATCAGTGGCCGGCATTTTCCGGACGAATGGCAGGGTCAGATGATTACTGCGGACTTCCGAGGACACCGGGTAAACCGTTTTTCCCTGAAGACCGAAGGCAGTGGTTTTTCCTCCCGGCAGGAGGAGGATGTGGTCCGTTCCACCCACGGATCGTTCCGTCCCGTGGATGTCAGGATGGGCGCGGACGGGGCACTCTATCTGGCCGACTGGTTCAATCCGATCATCCAGCACGGCGAGGTGGATTTCCACGATCCCCGGCGCGACCGGGAGCATGGCCGCATCTGGCGCATTTCTGCCAAAGGCCGGGCGCTCTCCCCACAACCGGATTATGCCAAAGCCACAGTGGAGGAATTGTTGGAACTGCTGATGGCACCGGAGGACTGGATCAGGATTGAAGTCAAACAGGAGCTGAAGCGTCGCCAGCCGTCTGATCTTCTGACGCAGGTGAAAGCAAAATGTTTTGCTCCGGGGGCAGATCCGCAAATGATCAAAGAAGGCATCAGCCTGCTGGAAACCACCGGCCTGCTGCAGGCGTCTCCGGAAGTGTTGGCAGCCGCAGGTCCTGCAGAATTGCGCGCCTACGCCGTGCGGGCTTCGGGGCAGTTGTTCCGCGAAGGACTCCAAGGCGACCCCGCAGTCATCGTGAAGGCGGTGGCGGATGATTCCGCCCGGGTGCGGCTGGAGTCAGTGCATGCGCTGCGCCTGATGAAGCAAGCCAAAGGGGTGGAAACGGCCTGTCAGGTGCTGGACAAAGCCATGGACGAAAATTTAGATTTTGCCCTGTGGCTGACCTGCCGGGAATTGGCGGACATTTGGCTGCCGGCTTTCCAGAAGGGTGAGATCACCTTTGGGGGCAAAGTCTCCCACATTGCGTTTGCCTTGAAGGCGGCCGACCGGCCGGAGGCGGTGGGGGCCTTGCTGCAGCTGGTGAAGGAGGGAAAAGTGTCAGGATCCAGTCTGCCGGAAGCACTGGCTTTGGTGGGATCGCTGGGCACGGCGTCAGATCTGGGACAATTGCTGAAACTGGCGGGTGCACCGGAGGCGTCCCCGGTGCTGGTATCATCGGCCTATCAGGCGATGACCGCCGCCGCCCAGCAGCGGCAGGTCAAACCGGCA
The DNA here is from genome assembly GCA_038210825.1 of Verrucomicrobiales bacterium. Classification (GTDB taxonomy): domain Bacteria; phylum Verrucomicrobiota; class Verrucomicrobiia; order Verrucomicrobiales; family V1-33; genus CAIZWU01. Next base: position 123,102 of record JBBQWG010000002.1, on the reverse strand, counting down.
GAAGGGACGGAAGGAATTCTGCCAATGCTCAAAAGTGCCGATGCGGGTGTGCGCCGGGCAGCGGCCCGGCTGGCTGGAACGTGGAAGCTGGAAGCCGCGCGGGCAGAGTTGGAATCCATGTCGAGGTCCGGGGACAGCACCGGATTGGAGGCGCTGGCCTTGATCGGAGGGGAACCCGCCAAAGTCTTCCTGACGGATTTGATTTCCGGTGATTCACCAACTGCAGTCAAAGCCATGGCCTTGGCTGGGCTGGTCAATGTGGATGCCAAAACGGCGGAACCGGTGAGCGCAGGATTTTTGTCAGGGGAGGCCAATGCCGCAGCGGCCCAGGTGGTCTTTGACGCATGGCTGGCGCGCAAGGACGGCCCGGCGGTTCTGGCGGCAGCCTTGAAAGGCAAGACCCTTAAACCGGAAGTGGCCACCGCCGGCGTGCAGCAGGCCGGAGCCCGCGGCGAGGCCGCCAAGGGACTGACCGAAGTGTTGACCATCGCCGGGGGCCTGCAGCCGGTGGGGGTGGGCATGACCCCGGAGGAAATGGCGCGCATGATGGCCGAAGTGAATAACAAGGGTGATGCGGCCCGCGGTGAGGTGATTTACCGCCGCCAGGCCCTGCTGTGCCAGAGTTGCCATGCCATTGGCGGGGTGGGAGGGATTGTGGGCCCGGATCTCCTGAGCATTGGTGCCAGTGCCCCGGTGGACTACATTATTGATAGTTTCCTTGAGCCATCGAAGAAGATCAAAGAAGGTTATGCCACCACGGTGGTGAACACCAAAAATGGCGGAGTCTTCAGTGGATTCCTCGTGCGGGAAGACGCGCGGGAAGTGTTGCTGCGCGATGCGGCAGGGACTACGCAGTCCATTCCCGCCGCGGACGTGGCCAGCAAGCAGAGCATGCCGGTATCCCTGATGCCGCCGGGTCTCACGGCCAGCCTGCGGCGCGACGAGTTTGTCGACCTGGTCCGCTTCATGGCTGAATTGGGCAAGGAGGGAAAATACAAGGTGCAGGCCGACGGGGTCATCCGGCGCTGGCGGCTTCCCCAGCCGCCTCCGGATTTTTGGCAGGTGATCAACCGGGACGGGTTGCGGGCCCTGACAGTGGACCAGGCCGGATTGAACTGGGTGCCGGTCTACAGCATGGTGGGGGGTGATCTGCCCTTGGCGGAAATTCCTGAAGTGAAGCTGTATCAGGCCTCCGGCCGGGTTGCCCAGGGAGAAATCGAAGTGACCACCCCAGGAGCCATAATGCTGAAATTTGCCGAAACCAAGGGCCTGAAAGCATGGATCGGGGACAAGGAAATCGAGCCCGCCCCGCAGGTGCCGCTGAATCTGCCGGTGGGCAAACACAAAGTCACGGTGGTGCTGGATCCGGCCGCGCGCCAAGCTCCGCTGCGGGTGGAAGTGGAAGCCGCCCCGGGTTCCAATGCCCGGGTGGTGCCGGTGGGCGGGGTGTAAGGATATTTGTTGGAGTCCCCCCTTCAGGCGGTCCTGCGGACGGGTTGATTCCCGGAAACAGCAACCGCCTGAAGGCGGGACTCCAACTGGGTGCTGCGCGGAATTCCACTCCATTGATTAACCAGTATGCCGAAACCCCGGGTGACGATGATCGCGGCGGCCAGCCGGAACGGTGTGCTGTCCTCCGCCGGTAAAATTCCGTGGCATCTGCCGCGGGATGTGGCGCACTTCCGGGCCCGCACGGCAGGACACTGGCTGCTGTTGGGACGCACCACTTTTGAGCAGATGGCCGGCTGGTTCCAGCCGGGCCAGGTGCCGCTGGTCCTGACGTCCCGTGAGGACTATGGAGTGCCGGGAGGCTGGTCAGCAGGATCCATGAAAGAAGCCCTGACCTGTGCGGAGGAGCATGGAGCAGATGAACTGGTGGTCTGCGGGGGAGGGCAGGTTTATGCGGCCGCCCTGCCGTTTGCCGATGAAGTGATTCTCACCACTGTGGATGTCGAAATGTCAGGAGAGGTCCGGTTTCCGGATCTGCCGGCCGCGGGATGGGAGACGGTGGAAACCAAGGAGTGGCCCGCCGACTCCAGCCATGAATTTGCCATGACGATCCAGCGCCTGGTGCGGCGGGCTCCGGTGGGCATTCCAGCCGGGCCCCCAGGCCGGTCCTGATGAAGTCAGGTCAGGAATCTCCCGGACAGGCGTTAGTGCGGCGCCGCTGCACCGCAACGGCCTTGAGGTATTCCCCTTCGGGAAACGAGACCGGATGGTCAGCGGCATGGCCGGCGGTCCAGAGGGTTTGCCAGTCATTCCCCAAAACCTGGAAGGCGGCCCGCTCGACCGCCTGACGGAACTCAGCGGCTGAAACATGGGCACTGCAGGAAGCCGCCAGCAGGATGCCACCAGGCTGAAGCAACTTCAGGGAGTTGAGGGCCAGATGATGATAGGCTTCAATGCCGCCTTCGCGCTCCACCTCGCGCTTGGCGAGAGATGGGGGATCCGTGATCACGAGGCCGAAGCTGGGACCGCCGGGCCGGGCGGCATCACTCAGCCATGAGAAGGCATCAGTCTGATGGCTTTCGTGCCTTGCGGCGGCGATCGCCGGATGGCTGGCATTCAGGGCAAAATTACGCCGGGCACTTTCGAGGGCATGAGCTGAGATATCGAGATCCGTGACGGAGGCGGCCCCGCCCCTTGCGGCATACAGGGAGAAGCCGCCGCTGAAGCTGAAAGCGTTCAGGACATCCCGGCCTGCGGCGAGGGTTTCCACCCGTTGGCGGTTCTCCCGCTGGTCGAGGAAGAAACCGGTCTTCTGGCCAAACCGGACCTCAGCTTCAAAGGTCAGGCCGTTTTCAAGGAAGGTGACGGTGTCTTCCCCCGGGGGACCAAGAAAGCCTTCCTCGAGTTGATAGTCCCTTGCCGCCCGGGTGATCAGATTACGGCTGAGCCGCAGCACCATGGCCTGAGGAGTCAGGGTTTCACGGATGAGGGCCTCCAGCTCCGCCAGCCGGGGCAGCCAGAAGGCGGCGTAAATTTTGAGCACCAGCGTGCTGCCGTATTGATCCAGAATCAGGGCCGGCCAGCCGTCGTTCTCGCCATTGATGAGCCGGTAGCCGGTGGTGTCAGGATCAAAGAGGCCCCGGCGTTTGCGGAGCGTCTCCTCCAGCTTGCCGCGCCACCACCCGGCATCAAGGGTTACCGGCCTGCCCTGATGGATAATGCGGAGCCGGATCGCGGAATCGAGGTCGTAAAACCCCAGCGCGAGGAAGCGGTCCGCGCGGTCATAAAGCACGGCAATCTCGCCGGTTCCAGCGGGGCGGTTCTGTTGCCGGAGTTTGTCGCCATAGACCCAGGGATGTCCATGGCGGACCGCCTGCTCGGCGGCGGGCGTGACCCTGACTTTCAACCGTGACCCGGTTTCTGATGGTTCCCACATGCCTGAAGACTAGGGGAAGCAAGGCTCATGGGAAAGGGGGAAGATCGTGGCAGGATCCTCCACGGGAAACGGTTTTACTAACATTGATTAGGCCGTCCGGGGTGTTGTCAGGATGGATTTGCCCCTGGGCCGCCGGTGGCAGAATTCCCCCTGCAGGATCTGACCGTGCGGGCGGTTCCGGGAGTTAGCCCTAACTTGGCATCCGGAAGCGGAGGCGCACCTGGTTTTCGAGGTCGGAAAGCCATGTCAGGCTGCCGCCGGCCTGCCCGGCGAGGAGTCCGGCGAGGCGGTGGGAAAAGGAAGCTTCGCGCTGGCGGCGGATGGCTTCGGAATGCGGTTGGCCGTTGTCGCGGAGGATCAGGACTCCTTCATCATTGCCAGTGGTCAGGGTGAGGCGGATCCGGCCGGTGGCCTGCGGGCCGGGGAAGGACCACGCCAGACAGTCCGAAATCAATTCGACCAGAATGAGGCCAAGGGGAATCGCCAGCCGCTGGGGCAGCAGCACGCCGCTGAAAAGCGGATCAATCGTCAGGGAGCCGGCCGGGCGCTGATGGGATTCCAGCAGGATGCGGCCGATCTCGTGGGTGAAGCGGGCGAAATCGACCAGGTCCGATTCGTGTTGGACCAGCCGGTAGATCAGGGCCACGGCGGCAAGGCGGTCGCGCCCGGCGAGAAGTGAGGGCCGGGCGGCAGTTTCGCCGGGATGGTCGGCTTGCAGGGCCATCAGACTGGTGAGGACCTGCAGATCATTGCGGGCGCGGTGCAGGCTGATGGCGGGGCGTTCCGGTTCGCCCGACGGGGAGGGACTTTCTGCGGTGGGCCGGAAGAGCAGGATAAACCCGCGGGAACCGGACCCTTCCTCAAAGGCTGGAGTCAGTTCCACCAGACCATGGGTGCTGACCCCATCCTTGCTGGTAAGGGAAGCCGGCGCATGCCAGCAGCGGTGGGTTTGCAGATGACGGGAAAGTTCCTCACTGAATTCCTGCGGGGCATCCGGCCGGAAGAGACGATAGAGCCCGCCGTCACGCAGTTCGGCGGTGCTGTAGCCTGACAGGATTTCCGCTGCGGGATTGAGATGAAGGATGCGTCCTTTTTCGTTGGTGATGACGGCCGGGGTGCGCAGATGTTCCAGAAGGGCAGTGCTGAATCCGCCAGGGCTGCTGGTGGAACGGGCGCGGGTCACGTCGCGCAGGGTGAGGCCAAAGCGGTGGGGCGGTCCTCCGGGCAGCAGTTGCAGCCGGGCTTCGATGCGGCGCGGGCTGGTTTCCTCCGGCGGCGTGATGGCATATTCGCAACGCGTCTCATGGCCGGGACAGTCGAGCAGCCGCTCCATCATCACATCCAGCGGCAACGGAGCGGTCAGGGCCGGCAGGGCCGTTTCCAGCAACTCGCCCGCCAGCGGGGCAGCTCCGGGTATCTGCCATGATGCAAAATCCCGCGGGGTGGTGTGTTCCAGGATCGTTCCATCGGCATCCAGCAGGAAAAGCCAATCGGGGGTGATGCGTTCCCATGCCATCGCAGGAGGGGAGGGCGGGGCTGGAGCGAGCAGACAGGCGGTGAAGGCCGGCTGGTCCGGTCCGCTGCGGATCACGGCCACGCTGAGATGGACCGGTGTTTCATGGCCGGCCCGGTGGCGCACCGTGGTGTGAAATCCCCCCGCAGACGGGTCCCTCGCCAGCGGAGCCTGACGCAGGAGGCTCACCGCCTCAGGCGGGAGGAAATCGGTCAGCCCGGCGCGGCGTGCTTCATGGCGGGGGAGTCCGGTGAGGGTCTCGAAAGCAGGATTGACTTCGGTGACATTGCCCGAGGGATTGATCATGAAGAGCGCGGCGGACGACTGTTGGAACAGGCCCCGGTAGCGGGCTTCGCTGGTGCGCACCGCCTGCTCGTCGAGGCGGGCATCGGTTACATCAAAAATGGTCAGGAGGAGCCGGTCACCCGACAGGGCGGCCGGGCGGAACTCGATCTCCTTCACCAGACCTTCGTTATTGCGCAGTGGACAGGTCAGGGCGGTGCGGCGGCGCCAGACGTTTTCCCACCAATCATCCAGCGCGCGTTTTTGAAAAACTGCGTCACCGGCGCAGGCCCGTTCCAGCCAGGCTTGAAGCGGGGCATCGGTTTCTGCAGAAAATCCCAGCACACTGCGGTGTTGGGGATTGGCATAAAGGACGTGGGCTTCATCATCGAGGAGAATCATCCCGAAGGGGGCCGCCTCGGCCATCTCGCGGAAGGAATTGCTTTCCGCAGCCGGAGTGACGGCCGGAGGGGCCGGGAGTTCTGTCAGGACATCCGGGGCCGCGGCGGGACCCCTAACGGCGCAGGACAGGACGAGGCCGCCGACCGCGCCGGAGGATTCATGCCATGGTTGGATCTCCCAGTGCACCTCGCTTTCCGTGCCGTCCGGCCGGACCATGGCGTCGTCGATGCTTTGCTTCGCGTCCCCGGCCAAACAGCCCTCATAGAGTCCTTTCCAATCCGGGTGCAGGTCAGGAAAGATTTCGTAGTGACTGCGTCCTGTCAGGGAAGGGGCCGGAATCTGAAACTCGCGCACCCATCGTGAATTGACCGCGAGATAACGCATGGTGCGGTCCAGAATGGCCACCGCGGCCGGAAACTGCTCCAGGAGGACTGGAGCCGAGGCCGCATCCCATGAGGGGGAGGGGGCCGCCTGGGGGTGCCGGGCCCGATGATAGGAAGGGGGGGCGGAAGGGGTTGGCCGCGACGCGCCCGCAGACGCCGGCCGGGGAGGGCGGCCAAAAAGGATTTCCAGCCGCTTGACCAGACTATCCGTGTCGACCGGGCCAGTCAGCAGATCATTAACTCCGTAATGCGCCGGGGTTTCCCCGGGTGCCAATTCGTGCCGCGTGCCCAGCGCAATAATCCAAGGTTGACTAACGCCGGCTTCCGCCCGCACCCATGCCACAAATTCCTTCATCGCCGCATTGTCCCCATTCAGCGGGGCCACCACCAGCCGATGCCCGGCAAAAAGCTCCCGACCTTCCTGGACATCTGCGCAGTCCATCACTTCCAGCCCATGCTCCCGCAGCACATGGCTGAGATGCTGCCGCACGGCCTGATCCGGTTCCACAATCAAAGCACGGAGACGGGAAGGCACTGGGATCAAGGTCGGTTGCATGATGGAAATAATAGTAGGACCAAGAAATTTGATCGGAAAAAGAAGCCAAAACCGACTTTGCGAAACCTTCTTCGCAGAGTCGAGATTGGTATCTATTTCGAGAAGATAATCAATACCGTTTAATCAAAAGGGCAGCTTTTCTACGGCCATGGAGTAATCCAAAACAAAAACCCGTCTGAGATGACCATGGCGGTATTCTCTCCTTTGTCTCATTGGACCAGCGGGGCAGCGGCCGGCGGGAAGGAAACAAGGCTGCCCATTGGGTTTGCCTCCACCGCGGTTGGGAAATTATCGCGATTGCCTTGCATTTGGATGGGCGGTGTGCGTGCTTGGATGCTCATGCCTGCTGAGATTGAGTCTTATTCGCCCGGAGAGTCGCGACATTTGTCGCCGCTGCGGCGGGCGATGTTTGGGGAGGGGCGTCAGGACCTTGATGCCTGGTTGGCTGGCATGAACGCGGTGGCCTTGTCCTTTCTCCTGGTGGCGTCCGGCGCTTTGCTGCCGACGGCAGTCGCCTCCTGGTCCCAGCCATCGTTGACCCCCTTGGTTCCGCAGGAGGAAGCCATGGCGGTGGAGATGGCGGTGGAGCCAGGACCAGCGGCGGCGGAACCGGCAGCAGCGGAATTGGAAAGCGCCGTCGCGGAACCGGAAGAGCCGTTGGACTTGCCCCCCCCTGCGGAACCTGTGCCCTACCGGGAACTGCCGGAACTGATTGATGCGGTGGCGGTGGTCGAACCGGTGCCTGCGGTCCGGGAAGCGCCGCGCCCTGCCAGGGAAGCTGCGCCACCGGCACCGCGGACGCCCCGCCGGTCTGCTTCTGGAAGTGAGGCGGCCACCAGTGCCAGGGCAAGTGGCGGTGCAGGAGTCCCGGGGGGCGAGCCTGGCAGTAGTGGCACCGGTGCTGGTGCGGGCAACAGTGCGGGCCGGGGCACCACGCCACAGCCCCCCTATCCAGCCTTTGCCCGGCGGGACAAACTTCAGGGAACGGTCGTGGTGAGTATTTCCGTCAATGATGGCGCGGTGACGGGGGTCCGGCTCATCAGCAGCAGTGGCTCTGCCGCCTTGGACCGGTATGCCATAAGCCATGTCCAGCGCCGCTGGAAATGGCCCGCCGGCACCACCCGCCTCTTCACCCAGCCCTTTCGTTTTGTGCTGCAGTGATGTTCCTGTTCTTCTGAATCCCTATCCAATTTCATGCCCTTTCCTGCAATGACAGCCAATGCCGTGGTGGACTTTATCCACCGCGGTGGTCCTATCATGATCCCGGTGATCCTCACCGCTCTGTTCGCGGTCGTGATTGTGGCCGAACGGATCGTGTGGTGGATCAAACTCCAGCGCCGCCGCGATCCGGCGCGCCTCGAGTCCATTTTTGCGGCCCTCGAGTCGCGGCAGATCCACGAGGCCAAGACGCTGGCCTCGGATTCCGGCGATCCTGTCATCTGCATGATCCACCATGGCCTCCACCACCACCACAGTTCGCTCCAAGGGGCGCTTCAGGTCAGTGCCGGGCTCGAACTGCAAAAAGCCGGGCGTTTCCTCACTGCCATGGATACGATTGTCACCCTCGCGCCTTTGCTGGGCCTGTTGGGCACGGTCACCGGCATCATGGGGGCATTTGTCAGCATTGGTGATACCGAGCTGGCCGTCGAAAAAGTAACCGGTGGTATCGGGGAGGCGCTCATTGCCACCGCCGCCGGGCTCGCCATCGCCATCTTTACCCTGATCCCGCTGAACTATTTCCATACCCGGCTAACCCGTCTCCAGTTTGATCTGGAAGCGGCGGCCACCAATGTGGAAGTGCTCACGGCCGTCCCGGCATCCCCATCCCCGATCCCGGTCTGACATGAAACTGCGTTCCCCGCTACCGGTCAAAAAGAACCGGCTGGAGATTATCCCGCTGATCGACATCATGTTTTTTCTGCTGGCGTCCTTCATGCTGGTCAGCCTGACCATGAGCCGGCAGCAAACCATCAAGGTCAATCTGCCCGTCACCACCACCAGTGCCGCCGATTTCAAGCCTGACAAAATCAATCTGGCGGTGGATGCTGCCGGGCTGCTCTACCTGGACCAGAACCGGATGACCCTGCCGGACCTGGAAGCCGCCCTTGCGGCCCGTCATCAGGCCGCCGCCGACACCCCGGTTTATATCAGCGGTGACCAGGATTCCCGCCACGGCGACATGATCGCCCTGCTGGATACCGTGCGGCGTGCCGGGTTCCAGAAAATCGCTTTCCAGACCCGTCCAAGGGAATAAGGGGCGGTCACGCAGACCGGACCCCGGCCCCGGAAGCCTATCAACACCGCGCCCCACCTATTTTATCTTTGGTCTTTGGACTTTAGTCTTTTGAACTTTCCCTTCCCATGTCCCGCTTGCTGCAGATCTCCCTCATGGTCCTGACCGCCATCCTCTGCGGGGTCTGCGTTTTGCAATGGCAGCGTGAAAGCCGCCTTGCTGCGCAGGTGGCCAAGGCCGGGAATGATCTGACAAAAGCCCACAGCACCATGGAGCAGCAGCGCGCCCAGCTGGCGGTTTGGGAAGAGGAAATCCGCCGGCTCAACCAAGCCTTGTCCGCACAGCACGAGGCCACCCGCCGCCTGCCGGAACTGGAAGCCGCCGCCGCTGCCGCCCGCCAGGAACTGGAGACCCTGCAGGCCGCCACCGCCCGGAATCAGGCAACGGTGGATACCCTCACCGGCCAGTTGAAAAAGGCCCTGGATGAGCGCGACGCCGTGGCCACCCAACTCAACGAACGGACCAAAGCCTTCAATTCCCTGGCCGAAAAATACCGCAAGGCACAATGAGTTCCGGCAAAGATTGAACGGGATGAGCCGGTTGGCCGGCGGGTTCAACCCTGACTTCGCCAAACCGAGCACCAAGGACCGGAGAGGGCTCGCGCAATACGTCTGGACGCTCCCTTGCCTTCCCTTCGGATCAGTGGCAGACTGTCCGATGACTATTACGCTGACACCGGAACAGGAGAAGTTGGTTATGGAGCGTGTCAGCAGCGGACAATACCTCAATCCGGAGCATCTCGCTGCCGAAGCCCTGCGTTTGCTCACGGCACGTGAGGAGCAAGAGCAGGAATTGAGCAGCTTGCGCAGGAGTATTGATGCCGGATGGGAGGAAGCGGAGGCCGGGCTTCTCATGGAAGGTCCCGGGAAGATGTCGGCAATGCTCCGGCGCGCCGGAGAGCGGGTCGATCGTGCCCGATGAAATATCAACTGACAGCGAGGGCTCATTGCGATCTTGAGGAGGTGGACGAATACCTTGCTACCCGCGATGTGCGGGGCTGCCCGGAGCCCATGAATCTCCAAGGACCACTAAACTCTACGAACGAACGATCGATAACATCACGCTGGAAGAGATTGAACGGATTCGGTTTTAGTTCGACCCAGAATGATTTGTTGATTTAATTGGCGCTCAGTGCTTTAGCAAATCCAAGCCGGAGGATGGAATCATTTTCAGGATCGCGCGTGATAGGATTTAGATTGATAAATTTACAGATATCACACAAAGCCACAATACAATTCCTGTATTCCGAGCCGTATCCTTCCGTAATAGCCATCCCTCGTTCAAAGTAGGAGAAAACCATATCAACGTCGTCGATACAGAGAACAAGCCCATCTGATCGATATTCTTTAATTGCATTTATAATGTGGTAAATTAGTCTTATTGCGTAATATATTTGGTAATACCTTCTCGTTTCGCCTCGCATTGCAAATAATGCACAGTTTGTTGTGTTTCGCAGTTCCAACAAACGAATAATATCATTGCCACAAAAAAGCTCCTCCCACTTTTCTATTTCATTCGGATCATCAAGTATCTCAAAGTTAATTGCATGATGTTGTCGCAATTGGAGTGTGACAACACTTTTGTCGGGAACTTCCAAGGAACGCGAAAATTTCACTAAATAACCACGCATTTTATGCAAAGCTTGTATTATCTCATTAATTTTCATCAATACATGTGTTTTCGACAATAACTGCCTCGACCGGTCAAAAGTCAACGTTCCCGCTCGTGGCCCCCGCTCGCCACAAAGCTTCGGCCGTTTTGGTCACATCGCTGTCGAAAGCACGCTCTTCCGCAGTTCCGCCCACCGGTCAATTGCGGGCGGCAGGGATACAGGAGTATCGGCCACGGCGCAAGGGATGCCAAAGCGCTGCTTGCCTTCATGGAAGATTGATCCGTGAGTGCGCTTGGCCGCTAATGATTTCCAGGCAGACCGGTTGGCCGCCGGTGCCGCCCTTACAGCACTCCGTTGTTGCGCAGTTGCAGGTAGAACCACCAGACGAATCCCACGAACAAGGCCACGAGGAGCAGCGCGGTGACCGCCTGGCGGGAACGGGCCCGGTTCAGGCGCTGGGCCTGCCAGCGGGTGCGGTTGAAGGGACGGCCATGGTATTCCTCCGCCTCCTCCGCCTGGAGCAGATTGCGGTTCCGCAGACGGTCGCCGGCCATGAAGACCGGAGCCGACACGATGCTGGCCTCCAGCTTGTGGATTTTGGCTTTGATCTGGTCCTCCTCGCGGCGCATCTCGCGGATGCGGGCTTCCAGTTCGGCATGTTTCGCCTTGGTGGCGCGGCTGATTCCTCGTTTGTGGGCCATACAGATGCAGGTGGATGGATGAAAGACGGACAGGAAAGGGAGACTAACGGAAGATCAGCCAGGCGGCAAAGATCACCAGAGCGGTTAGCGCGAGAGGCACCGTGAACCCGAGTCCGCAGAACAGCCAGAAACGGAAGGTGTCCTTGTTCAGGGCCAGCGGGAGACCCGCCGGAGCCCTTCCTGACAAGACCCCAGAGGCGGCTGGAGCCACCGACAGGACCGTCGAGGCGGCAGCCGGGGCGGCTGCAGATGATCCGCCATTGGCGGGGGGCGTTCCAGTGGTCAGCAGGTGGATCCGGCTCGAACCTTTGACATATTCGTCCCGGGCTTCTTCGATCATGCCCAGGGCTTGACCCAGATCCTGGCGCAGGTCGTGGGGGTTCCACTGCTCAGGGTTGAGGGAATCGATCACATCCAAATGATGATTGAACGTGTCCTTGATCACCAGGAGTTGCTCCACCCGGCGCTGGGCTTCATACGTTTCACGGTCGAGGTGGGCGAGGGCGCGGGTGAGTTTGTCCCCCATTTCGGCGCGACCTTGCATGAATTCCTTCTGCTGCCGGCTCAATTCCTCAAATTGACGCTTTTCCTGCTCCAAAGATTCCGCCTCCTGCCGCAGTTGGGCCAGACGATGCTGGGTGTTTTGGACACGTTCCTCCAAATCCTGTCCACCATTCAGATGCTCAGCCGGAAGCACCAGTTCGTCGGCCTCGTCATCAAGGTAATCCATGTGAAATGGATCCTCGCGGGTCGTGGCAGCGGGCAGGGGGGCAGCGTGGCGGGTGGTAGTAGGGTGCATCATCGGGAGGGAGAAGACTCTTAACCCCCACTAATATTACAGTTTTCCTAAGAGTTCCAGTCTTTTCATGCGTTTCAGACTCAAAAAATAAGGAACCCCGGCGCAAACCAGCGTTAGCACCGTCATGGCGACGACTGATCCCCCCAAAATCCAAGGATACCACTGCCCTTTGGGGTTGGCTCCCCCTATCGGATACCAAAGACGCCACAAACCCGGAATAACAAAAACACCCATAAAAAGGAGAATGTAAACAAAGTTCAGAATCAGGCACAAGGTGCCGCCGAAGCCAGAGACGACCCGGGCCGGGCTGGGGTCAGTGAAATTGGGAAAGAGCACCCCCAAGCCGAGGGAGAGACTGGTCAATCCGGCGCTCATGAGCACGATGCCCACACAATAAACCATCAATTCGAGCGGCCCCATGCCGAGACGCAGCCCGGAAAGCAACATGAGCAGACTGGTCACCACCCCGATGACCCCGGCAAAAAGCCCCAACTTCAGCCGCAGCACGCGCACCATGCCCACTGGAGCCAGTCCGAGGATCCACAGGCGCCGTCCTTCCAGACTGAACATGGGAAAAATGAATCGGGTAGTCAGGGTGGACAAAGTGAGACAGCAGACCCCAAAATTCAGGTAGGTCAGAACCAGCCGGAACTTGGGCTGGCGGATGTCGGTGGCCGCCGCGCGGTTCAAATTGGCGGCATAGACAAAGAGCAGGGTAAAGACGACCGCACAGGGCACCCACTGGGCCGGGTCCCGGATAAATTCCCGGATGTCCTTGATCACCAAAGCGGCGGTGTCCCGCCGAAGCAGCCGGGACTGTTTCAGCCAGCGCAGCGGGCCGCTGAAGGTGAGTGGGCCGTCGGCCGCAGTCGTGGCCCGTTTGCGCCCGGTTTTCATGGCCTTGCGCCGCTGGCTCAGATTCCATCCGCTGTAGCAGTAGCGGCTCACGCCCCCGACACAAACCAGCCCGAGCATCAGAGACTGGCTGAGCAGCAGCAATCCATAAAACCACCCATGGGCGCTGTAGCCCCTCGCCCAGAGCAGGACCATATCCCCCATCCAGGCGCTGGGCAGCAGCCGGTTCACCATCACGGCCGAATGACCAAGCAGTTCATCCATCGCGGCCGAAAGATCCATGGTCTGGGCCAGCGCGGCGGATTCCCGGGCCGTCGCGATGCCCGCCCCCATTTTATAAAGGGCCCACGCCAAAAGGCCCCAGGCCAGCGCCTTGCCCGTGTTGCCCCAAAAGCGGACCCCCAGCATCACCATCACGCCCGCCAAAGTGGCCGGCAGCACCATAAAAGGCACATAAACCAGCAAGCATCGGACGTAAAAATCCGATTCCGCGCCGAACGTGCGCCCAATGCTCAATAGCAGTGGGGCACTGAGCACCGCCAGTCCCCAACTGCTGACCACGAAAGACTCCACCACCTTCCAGCAAAAAACCGCCCGCGGGTCCAGCGGCAGCGTCAACAGCCAAGCCGTCTCCTTGCCCCGGAAGATCGAACTGTAGAGCAGCACCGCATTGGAAAACACCAGCATGGTGAAGAAGAAAAAAAACACCATGTAAACCACCCGCTCCAACAGCAGCAGCCCCACCCCAGGGACCCCGGCCACGTAGGCCAGTCCCCGCTGAAACATGAAATACCCCACCACAAGGTAAGCTGCCAGAAACAACCCAATCGTCAGGCACATCAGCTTGGATTCCTTCAGCGTGCCCTTGGCCTTGGCAAAAAATGCCCGGGTGTGCACGCGCCGCAGCAGATTGACTTGGGAGGCCAGGGTCACAAATTTCGGGGGGAGGCAGACGGAAACCGGAGCCGGATGGCACCTTCGACCATCATGAACGAAATCCGTTGCCGGCGCGACAGGGAAATTTGAAACAGGTCCCAAACGCAAGGGAACCCGGAGTCATATTATGGCAAAACCTCAAGACCCCTGTAAGGTTTCCCCCCATGCCCAGCGTTCTAGGGGTTTAGCCCTATTCGGCCCTTTTTCTGCGATTCCTCCCCGACACCCGACTCCATGAGACGACGTAAACGCCGCTGGCCCTTGATTCTGTTGTTGCTGATGGCTGGAGGGGCCGGGGCCGGGTGGTATTTGAAGCGGGAAAACCCGGCCGATGCCCTGCCGGAATACGAGACCTCGGTGGTGGGCAAGGGGGACGTTGTGAAAACAGTTTCCGCGATTGGGGACGTCAATCCTCTCGTGAAGGTGGAGGTCGGCTCGCAGATTTCGGGGACCATCGCGAAGTTGTATGTCGACTTCAATTCCGTGGTGAAAGAGGGCGACATCCTCTGTGAACTGGATCCCGCCACCTACGAAGCCAACTACGCCCAGGCGAAGGCAGAGTGCGCCAGCGCCGCCGCCGAGCGCGACCTTCAGCGCAAGAACCTCGAACGCAAAAAACAACTCATGGAGCGCCAGTTGCTTTCCACGGCCGATTTCGATCAGGTGGAGTCTGATCTGCGCCGTGCCGAAGCCCAGCTTGAACTGGTGGAAGCACGCATGAAAAAATCCAAGGTCGATCTGGAACGCTGCAAGATCCCGGCCCCAATCGATGGGGTCGTAGTGGACCGCACCGCAGAAATCGGCATGACCATCGCCGCCAGCTTCAGCGCCCCCAAGCTTTTTATCATGGCGGCGGACCTGACCAAAATGCAGATCAACGCCAAAGTCTCCGAGGCCTACATCGGCCAAATCAATAACGGCCAGAAGGTGAAGTTTGTGGTGGATGCATGGCCGGATGCCTTCATTGGCGAAGTCGTCCAGGTGCGCAACTCGCCCATCGAGGAGGAAAATGTGGTCAATTACGATGTCATCATCGCGGTGGACAATCCCGAGCTGAAATTGAAGCCCGGCATGACAGCCACCGTGCAGGTCATCACTGGCGAACGGACTGCTGTGGTCAGGGTGCCCAACGGCGCCTTCCGCTTCAAACCCCCTGGCAAGACTCCGCCTCCCGGTGCGGGTCCTCCTGGCGCGCCCCCTTCCAGTCCGTTGGACCTGCCGTCCGCCCTGATGGCCGGAGGCAAAACCGCTTCCGATGAAAAGGAGGTCTATCTGAAACCCGCCAACCCGGCTGATGAACTGGTGGCGGTCAAAGTGAAAACCGGTCTCAGCGACGGTGTGCAGACGGAAGTGGTGTCCGGGCTGAAGGAAGGGGATGAAGTGATCCTGCTCCTCAAGCAGCGGCAGGAGCAAAGCAACGGCACCACCAATCCATTCGGCGGAGGCATGGGCCGCCGCTAACCATGGACTCCATGAACCGGCATCCTGTCATTCTGCTGCGCGGACTGAAAAAAACCTACGCCACCGATGCGGGCGAGGTGCAGGCCGTCAAAGGCGTGGACCTAACCGTCAATGCCGGCGATTTTGTCGCCATCATGGGCAGCAGCGGCTCCGGCAAGAGCACCATGATGAATATCCTCGGCTGCCTCGACCAGGCCAGTGAAGGAACCTATCATCTCGACGGAGTGGATACCTCCCACCTCGACAGCGACGAGCTGGCCGAGCTGCGGAACCGCAAACTCGGCTTTGTCTTCCAGGGCTTCAATCTGCTCTCCCGCACCACCGCGCTGGAGAATGTGGAACTTCCTCTCATCTACTCCCCGCGCCGCCTCAGCCCGGAAGAACGGGACGACGACGCCATCGCCGAACTGGAGCGGGTGGGTCTGGGAGAGCGCCTCGACCACCATCCCAACGAGTTGTCAGGCGGCCAGCAGCAGCGCGTCGCCATCGCCCGTTCGCTGGTGAACCGTCCCGCCGTGCTGCTCGCGGATGAACCGACCGGGAATCTCGACAGCGCCACCAGCGAGGAGATCATGAAGCTCTTCAAGTCGCTCAACGAGGGCGGCATCACTATCATCATGGTCACCCATGAAGCGGATGTGGCAGCCCATGCCCGCCGCACCGTGGTCATGAAAGACGGGGTGATCCGGAGTGACGAAAGACGTCTGCCGGAAGCTGTGGTGCCGCCTCCCGTGGTCGAAAAGACCGGCGGTCATAACATTCTGGCCGGGCTGTATCTGGCCCTGAATATTCTCTCAACTTCCGGGCGCGCCCTGCTGCGGAACAAACTCCGCACCGTGCTCACCGCCCTCGGCATCATCATCGGGGTGGCGGCCGTCATTGCCATGGTGGCCATCGGGCGCGGAGCCAGCTCCATGATCGAAGCCCAGTTCCGCAGCCTCGGCTCGAATATGTTGTTGGTTTTTTCCGGGCAGGTCTTCAAAGGCGGGGTCTACCGGGGCTTCGGCGGGTCCGGCACCCTCACTGTGGAGGACGCGGAAGCCATCGCCTCGCAGGTGCCCGGAGTAGTCGCGGTCAGTCCTGAAGTCCGCAGCAACGAACGCCTCATTGCCGAAGGAAAAAACTATTCATCAACGGTGCGCGGAGTTTCACCGGCCTACTTCCAGGTGCGCGACTGGGCCCTAACCAGCGGCGCGATTTTTGGTGAGGAGGAAATCCGCAGCATGGCTACCGTCGCCATTCTCGGGCAAACCATTGTGGACCGCATGTTCCCGGAAGGCAATCCGCTCGGCCGCACCCTGCGCATCGACTCCGTGCCTTTCCAGGTCATCGGGGTTCTCTCCAAAAAAGGCGCCGCTCCCTGGGGCGAGGAGCAGGATGACGTGGTCATCATTCCTTTCACCACCTCCATGAAACAAATCGTGGGCACCACCCGGCTGCGCAGCATCAGCGTCAAGGTCGGTTCCGCCCCGGCAATGGCTACGGCCCAGGAGCAGACCAACCTCCTCCTCCGCGAACGTCATAACATTCCCGATCCCTCGCTGGACGATTTTTCGGTCCGCACCCAGGACGAGTTCATCAAAATGGCCACCGCCAACACCCGCATCATGACCATCCTGCTGGGTTCCATTGCCGGAGTTTCGCTGTTGGTGGGCGGCATCGGCATCATGAACATCATGCTGGTCAGCGTCACGGAGCGCACCCGCGAGATCGGCATCCGCCGTGCCGTGGGGGCCAAAGGCCGCGACATCCGCCTCCAATTCATCGTGGAAGCCATCGTGCTCAGCACCGTCGGCGGAGCCATCGGCATTGCTTTGGGCATCGGCACCGCCCAACTCCTGACACACTATGCCGGCTGGCCCGCCCTGGTATCCGGCACCTCCGTCGCCCTCGCCTTCGGCGTCAGTTTCGGAGTCGGCGTCATCTTCGGCTTTTTCCCCGCCCACAAAGCCGCAGGGCTCAATCCCATCGAAGCCCTGCGGCATGAGTAAAGCCGCGCCGCCCCCTTGGCCTGCGCACCGCCTGCTGCCGCTTTGGGTTCGCCGGCCTGCCAGCGGGAATGGATTCGCTTTGCACCACAGGCTTCCGGGTTGGATTTTGTGCAAATCTCAGTGACAATCTCCTGCCGGCAGCGGGCTGCCCGTGGCTCAAAGCGGCAGAGGGCTGCACGCAGTCCAAAGCCTTCGGCATCTCCCCGGGATAGCAGTCGGGAATCGGTCAGCTTCCGGTTTCGGGGATGATCCGGGCAACGTCTTTTGAGGGGACCCAGCCAGAGGTGGGGCTGCCGGGCAGGCTCAGGTGGATCCAGTCGCCGTGCCGTTCTCCGGGGACGACGCGGGTGCCAGGCGGGGGAGGGGTGGCATTGACGGGCGAGGCGTCCGGAAAAGGGGAAAGCCGCAGGACGGGTTCGGAGGCTGTCAGGATGGCCAGCCGGGTTTCGTCCGCGCGTTGGTGCAGGGCGAGAGTGCCTAAAAGGGTCAGGGCTGCCCCGCCGCCCATGGCCCATGGGGTCGTTTCGCGGAGCCAGCCGGGCCGTTTGGTCAGGAAGAGCCAGGCCAGACCAGGCAGCAACAGGGCAGTGATACCCAATCCCGTGATCCATGACCACTCCTGCAGACTGAGCCAGTAGATCGGGGCTTTCCACCAGGGCGGAGGTTCGACCAGAGGGGCCGCGCCGGGAGGGCGGATCAGCTTCAGGTTTGCCTGGATGTCAGGGTCCCGGGGAGCCAGCAATGCCGCCCGCTCGTAACAAAGTATTGCCGGCCCCGCCTGATTGAGTTTGGCATGGGTATTGCCAAGGTTGTAGAGCCGGGCCGCAGATGGACCTTCGCGGGCGATGACTTCCTCATAGAGAGGCAATGCCCGGGCATAATCTCCGGCCGCGAAGGCCGCATTGGCATCCTCCCACGTGCCGGCCCGGAGCGAAGTCAGGGTCCCGGCCAGCACCAGGAGCATCAGGAGGAATAATCGGCTGAGGAAAGGCATGGGAGAGGGGGGAGAAAAAGACTAAAGGCCAAAGACTAAAGGCTAAAGGCTAAAGACCTGTTGGTTTCAGCGGGAGATAATTGCAGCGGGAGATGGTGATGGGCTGGGGGTGAATGAATGGGCTGTGTTTAGTTAGGGTTTGGCCTTTGTTCTTTAGTCTTTGGCCTTTGGTCTTTGGTCTTTAGTCTTTAGCCAATCCTTCCAGAGCCTGTTCAAGCCGGCGGTGCCATGCCGGCAAATCCTCCGCTCCGAGGCTGGGGGCGGGGCTGAATTCCTGCCGGTCCGCTTCATGGAAGAATGGAATGACCGGGGAATCCGCCGGGAGCCGGTGGGTGACATCGGCCATGGTGATGGCGGGTGCGGGGCGCTGCCATCGGGAGGCGAGGCCATGCTGGAGGGCACGGCGGGCGGCGGCGAAAAAACCGGGAACGTCGCCCCGCGCGGCGTAGAACCCGGCTTCCTGCAAGGTGGTGCGCAGGGCTTTTTCCCGCGCCGCACGGGCGACCCGGTCGGGATTGCCGGTGCGGGCCCGGAGGGATTTTGTCAGGATCCCGGCCAAAAGAGCGATGGCGGAAATGGTCAGGAAATGGCGGAAGCCGGGCCGCCATGCCATGGGAGTAAGATTGCGGGTGAAGCCCCCGCCCGCCCTCTGCGGGGCCATGGCAGACTGGGGCGGAGGGGTGGCAGAGACGGTTTCCGGGGCGGTGGCTTCCGGTTCCGGAAGAAGGTCGGTCCCTGCGACTTGCACGGTTTGAGGGGGAGATTCTGCAACTTGGTAGGCCTCCTTGTCCGGATCAAAATAACTGAAGGTCAGACGAACTTCCTGGGCACCGGCCTGACGGGGAACCTGGCTGAAACGAAAGCTCGTGGTGCCGCTGAAGGAAGCGGCGTCCCTGGGCACAAACTGCGATTGTCCTCCATACGATTTCCATTCCTTGTCCGATTCCAGACGTGGCTGGACGAGCAGGTTGAAATTGCCTTCCCCTTCCACTTCACAGGCGACCTGCTGGGGTTCACCGGTGGTCCATTCGCCAGGGATCTGGGTGCGGCCAAAGGCAAATTTGCCGACCGCTCCTTCGAAATCGGCGGGCCGGCCTTCGGCAGGAAGGGCGCGGATATCGAGGTAGGCGCTTTCGTCGGTTTTGCTGCGCAGGACGACCTCTTTGGAAATCATGCGACGGCCCAGCATTTGATCGAAAAAGGGGTCGCCGGTCGAGCGCCGGCCGCCGGAGGGATCCGGCACCTGGACAGAAATTTTCATGCTCAGGTCTGGCGGATAACGTCCCGCCTTGGTGGCGGAAAGGGCCCCATACCAGGTGACCACGAGATAACGCTGGCCATTGAGGACTTCCCTGCCTTGCTGGGGCTGATTGCTGACATTGTGCAGGGTAAAGGAGGAGCCGGTAGGCTGCAGGGGCGTGTTGAGCGAGACCCTGGTCTCGGCCGGCAACCAGGCTTTGATGCGCACCGGTGCGATCTCCCCAACCCAGGCATGTTTGCGGTTCTTGCCGGCAAACTCGACCGTGAGGAAGCCGAAGTTTTCCTCACCGGCAGCAGGGTCTGGGGGGGATGATGATGGAGTGGCCGCGCTGCCGGGAGACAAACCGGCCGGAGCCTGGTTGGCGGAGGGTGTCACCTTGAGTTTCAGCGGCTGGGTCTGGACCGGGGCTCCATCAATGGTCAGGGTGAAGGGAGGAATCGTGTAGTCGCCCGCCGTCATGGAGCCCACTGCATACGTCAGGGTCATGGCGGAGGTCCGGACGCCGTTCACGATGCTGATCTGGCGGCCTTGGTTGGGCCCGTTGAAAATCAGGCCGGGGACTTCCGGAGGCTGCAGCGCCGTCACCTCGCCGTTGGTGATCAGGATAGTTAGGGTGGCTCCCTCGCCGGCGGGCACCGTCTGGGGGTTGAGGGTGGTGGTGACTTCGGCAGCGGCGATGACACCTTGGCCCAGCATCAGCAGCAGAACGCACAGGAAAGCGGCCCCATGCCGGAATTTCCCCACCACGCCGCCGCAGGACGGGAGAATGCCTTTTCGGGAAGGATGATTTGTGGACCAGCCTACCATGTCTTTCCTTTGGTGGTATTGTTGGGATCCCGGTATCGGCCCTGGGGGCGTTCCATGGGAATCACGGTGCGTTGTTCGCCTCTCATCATGTTCAGAAGCTGTTTGGCTTCCTCGGCGGTCATTTGCAGTTGTTGAGCCTGGCGGCGCTCTTCGGTGCTGGACTTTTCTTCGCCTGCAGCCTGCTTCTCCCCGTCCTTCGCCTCTCCGGATTCGCCGTCCTTTTCCCCTTTTTCCTTGCCTTCCCCGTCCTTTTCTCCGTCGGCTCCCCCTTCTTTGCCATCCTTGTCGTTCTCCTGCTCCGCCTGGCCATCCTGACCTTCCTGGCCTTCTTTTTTCTCTCCGTCCTGTTTTTCTTCCCCTGGCTTTTGGCCGTCCTGTTCCTCACCCTCTTTGGGTTCACCCTCCTGTTTATCCCCTTCTTTGGATTCGCTGTCTTTCTGGTCACCCTGCTGATCTTTCTGGTCCTTTTTTTCGCCGTCCTTTTGGTCCTGCTGGTCCTTTTTTTCCTGATCTTTGTTTTTGTCAGGATTCTGTTTCTTCAGTTCGTCGAGTTTGCGTTTCACGAGGTCGTGATTGAACCGGGCGTCGTGGTCGTTGGGATCGAGGGTGGCCGCGTCACTGAAAGCCTTGACGGCTTCTTCCCATGTTTTCAGCGTGGCCTCCACATCCCCGGACTGAGTGGACTGGCCAAGGCGGTAGAGGGCATTGCCAAGGTTGTAATAGGTCCGGTTTTGCAGCGCGAGGTCTGTGGTGTTGAGAGCGGAGCGCAGGCTGTCGGTGGCGGACCGGAAATCCCCCGCCGCGTAGGCAGTGGTGCCTTCATTATAGAGCACCTTCGCATCGGGGGATTGAGCCTGCGCCTGTGCAGGGCCGGGAAAAAAGGCCGCTGAAAATCCAACGACCAGCAGAGTCGCAGCCCGGCCGGGGAGGCGGCGGGCGGCCGAAGGTAGGGACGGGACCTGGCGTGGGCGGCGGCGGTCGGGGAGGAGAAATTCCATAACAAGACAGAGAATGGCGAGGGCGAGCGGCCAGCCGTAGCGCTCCAGCGGGATCTTTTCCATGCGTCCTTCACTCTCATTTTTGGGCACCAAACGCAGTTTTTCGCGGTAAATCATATCCAAACCTTCCGCCCCCCGGCCCATGGGGACATACAGACCGTTGGAAATCTCCGCAATACGGCGCAGGGTGCCCTCATCCAGTTTGGTGGTGACGGGGTTGCCTGACTGATCCCGGATGACATCGCTGCGCCCGTTGGCAAGGCGGACCGGGATGGTCACGCCGCTGGGGCTGCCCACGCCGACCGGATAAATGGTCATGCCTTTTTTCGCCTGTTCCGTGGCGGCTTCAAGTGCATCGCCCTGAAGATCCTCGCCGTCGGTGATCAGCACGAGGATGCGGTGATTGTTGCCCTGTTCATCAAAAAGCCGGGCTGCTTCGTTGATGGCACTGGCCACGTCGGTGCCTTGTTTGGGGATCAGATCGGTGTCGAGGGCATCCAGCGATTCGCGGAAGGCTTCGTAATCACTGGTCAGAGGGCAAAGGGCATAGGAACTGCCGGCGAAGGGAATCAGGCCAACGCGGTCGCCTTCAAGGCGGCTGACAAAATCGTGGATGCCGAGCCGGGCCCGTTCGAGGCGGTTCGGGCTGAGGTCTTCGGCGAGCATGCTGCGCGAGGTGTCGACCGCAAATAACAAGTCGATGCCGCGTCGTTTGACTTCGCGCAGCTCGTAGCCTTTGCGAGGCCCGGCAGCAGCGATGAAAAGGCAGAGCAAGCCGGTCAGCCAAAGCAGGCGTTTGGTCCTGACCAAGCGTGGGGAGGTCCCGGGAAGCAGACGGGCCCGGAAACGCGGGTGCACCAGCTTGGCAAGATCAGCCTCGCGCCGGCGGTCAAAGCGGCCGAAGCACCAGGCCAGCAGCAGACACACCAGCGGACCGGCATAGAGCCAGAGCGGGCGGGCGAAATGGAGGGGGGAGTCTTCCATGGAGAGGGGACAGGGGATAGCGGTCAGCGGTCAGCGGTCAGGGGACAGCGGTCAGGGGACAGCGGTCAGCGGTCAGAGTTCAGAGGTCAGAGCTCAGAGGTCAGAGTTCAGAGTTCAGAGTTCAGAGTTCAGAGGTCAGAGGTCAGCGGGACAGGGGATAAGCGACAGATTTTACCGGTTAGGTTTCCGCTAATTTGGGACATTTTGGGAGCGGGGAAGTATTGCCTTGGGGCTGACTGCTGTCCGCTGTCCGCTGATCGCTAAATTCTGTTGCTTCACGGCAGGCGGCGCCAGAGGGTTTGGTGAAGGAGGCGGGCGGTGAGGATGAGGCTAAGGCCGGGGAACAGGAACCAGGCATAGAGTTCTTCGTATTCCTCGTATTTCTTGAGCTTGCGGGTGGTGGTTTCGAGCTGGTTGATGGATTCGTAAATCTGCTCCAGCGACGTAGTGTCGGTGGCGCGGAACATTTTGCCGCCGGTGAGTTCCGCGACCTTTTGCAGGGTAGCTTCGTCCACGTCCACCTTCATCATCCGCATCTGGGTGCGGCCGAAGGCATCGCGCACCGGCATCGGGGCCTCGCCATTGGTGCCGGCTCCGATGGTGTAGATTTTGATGCCGAGGGCTTTGGCGGCTTCGGCGGCGGTTTCTGGATTGGCGGCGCCCTGGTTGTTGACCCCGTCCGTGAGGAGAATGGCAATGCGGGACTTGGCTTTGGATTCCTTCAGGTGGGAGACGGCGGAGACAATAGCGGATCCGATGGCGGTGCCGTCCTCCACCTGACCCATTTTGAGACTGGCAATGCGCCCGGCGAGGAAGGCCCGGTCGTGGGTGAGTGGACTGACAAGATAGGGTCGTCCGGCAAAGGCCACGATGCCGATCTTGTCATTGCCGCGGGCCGCCACAAATTTGGCAATGACATCCTTCACCACTTCCAGCCGGTTGGAGGGGCGGCCTTCCAGCTTGAAGTCCATGGCTTCCATGGATCCTGACACGTCCACGGTGAGGAGGATGTCGATGCCGCTGGTTTCGATGTCGGTGGATCCGCGGCCGAGCCGGGGACGGGCGAGGGCCACGATGAGGAGAGCGAGGGCCAGAAGAAAGGGCAGGAGCCGCACGCCCCCGACCCACGAGCGGGGCTTGGCACCCGATCCGAGGGCATCCGCCGTGGAAGGCAGCCGCAATGCCGCAGGACGGCCCCGGCGGCCTTTCCATAGCAGCAGCAGCAACGGCAGCAGGAGCAGCCAGAGCAACTTGGGATGGGCGAATTGGAAAGTCTCCGTCATGTCATGCGTCAGGAAGCGGGTGGGGGGGAGGCTGAACCGGGTGGCGTTGCCGGGGTCGTGCAGGCAGCCGCCTGCACAAAGCGTCCGGCGGTTTCGATCAGGGCATAACGCTGCACGGGATCAAAGTCGCTGCCGGCAAATTTTGCGTGGTCGCAGGTGGTTAGGAAGCCTCCCAGCACTTCCAGATGCGGCGTGAGCGGTGAGGGCCCGGCCGTGGTCAGGGAACGCAGGAATTCCTCGGTGGTGCGCCGGGGGGCGGCGATGCCGAATTGACCTGCGATAAAGTGCCGCACCACATCGGCGGTTTTTTCTGCGAGTTCCCCTGAGGTAAGGGTTTCGCGCTGGCTGTTGATAGCATGGAGAGTTTCACGGGCCTGATCCAGAGGTGTTACCTTCGGGCCGGGGGGACGGAAGCGTTTCATCCATAACCAAAGCCCGACGCCTGCCCCGGTTAGAATGGCTGCCAGAACCAACCAGCGCAGGGGGCCTGGGGACTCCGTGTCCGGAATAACAATGGCTTCCCGTGGTGGACGGATGTCTTCTTCGGCGGCTGGGGGCGGCGGGGTTTGGGCCGGGGCCAGCGGCAGCGTCAGGGCAACTGCGAGGACCGCGCCGGTCCAGGCAGCAAAATGGGAGGAAGCGCGGCGTTTCATCCGGAGCGGTGGCGGCGTTTGCGGAAAAAATTGACGAGGGCAGGCAGCCAGTTGGTGCCGCTGGTGAACTCCAGCAGATCCACACCGGTAGACCGGATCATGGCTGCGGTACGGGTGCGGCGGGCGAGGGAATGATCGCGGTAAGCTTCACGGACTTTGGCCTTGCTGGTGTTCAATTCGACCACCTCGCCTGTTTCGGCATCCTCGACATAGAGGCGGCCGACATCCGGCAGTTCCTCCTCGCGGGGGTCGGTCACGGAAACGGCGATGACGTCGTGATGTTTGTTGGTGATTGTTAGTTTTTTGCGCAGCGCGGCCAGTTTGCTGTCAAAGGGAGCGCCGGGATGGAAGTCGCTCACCAGGAAAACAATGGCCCGTCGGCTGATGACCTGATTGGCAAAATCGAGAGCTGCCACCAGATCCGTGCCGCGCTGGGAAGGCTGAAAGAACAAGGCTTCGCGGATCAACCGCATGATGTGACTGCGGCCTTTCGCCGGCGGAATGTAGAGTTCGACGGTATCGGTGAACAAAACGAGCCCTACCTTGTCCCGGTTGCGGATGGCGGACGCGGCCAGCACCCCGGCGGCTTCGGCGGAGAGTTCGCGTTTGCTGTCGGCTGTGGATCCAAAGTCCGACGAACCGCTGACATCAATCATCAGCAGAATCGTGAGTTCACGCTCTTCGGTGAAAAGTTTGACGTAGGGGTCCCCGGTGCGGGCGGTCACATTCCAGTCGATGGCCCGGACATCATCGCCGGGCACGTAATTCCGGACCCGGTCGAAGTCCATGCCGCGTCCTTTGAACACGCTGGCATAACGTCCCGCCATGGTATCATCCGCCAGCCGGTTGGTGCGCACCTCCATGCGCCGCACGCGGCGCAGGATTTCCACGGCGCGGGCTTCGGTTTCGGCGTCCTGACTGGACTGGCTGGGCGGGGGTTTCACGGGGGAAGAAGTTGATGGTTGAGAGTTGAGGGTTGAGGGTTGAGGGTTGAGAGTTGATGGTTGAGGGTAGGCTGCTGATACGGTTATTTTGCTATCAACCATCAACTACGAACCATCAACCCCCCTCCCCTCACGGCACAGGCAGCTCATCAAGTATCCGCTGCACCAGCGTTTCACTGCTCAGACCTTCGGCCTCAGCTTCGTAGCTGACGGCGACACGGTGGCGCAGAACGTCCATGGCAATGGTTTTGACGTCGTTGGGAGTAACATAGGTGCGGCCCTCGATGAAGGCATGGGCGCGGGCGGCGAGGGCCAGACCGATGGTGGCGCGGGGCGAGGCCCCGACTTTGATGAAGGGGGCAATGCGGACGCCAAAATCGTCAGGACGGCGGGTGGTGTGCACCAGCCGGACGATGTATTGTTTGACCCGGTCGTCGAGGTAGAGGCTGCCGGCCACTTCGCCGGCCTGACGGATCGTGTCGAGATTGACCACGGGCGTAGGGACGGGCAGTTCCTTGATGGTAGCTGCAAGGTCGAGCACGAGGAGTTCTTCGGCTTCGCTGGGGTAATCGACGACGACTTTGAGAAGGAAGCGGTCGAGCTGGGCTTCGGGCAGAGGGTAAGTGCCTTCCTGTTCCAGCGGATTCTGGGTGGCGAGCACCATGAAGGGAGTGTTGAGAGGAAAAGTCTGGTCGCCGATCGTGACCTGTTTTTCCTGCATGGCCTCCAGCAGGGCGCTTTGGACCTTGGCCGGGGCGCGGTTGATTTCATCGGCGAGGATGAAATTGGCAAAAACCGGTCCGCGTTTCACCCGGAATTCAGCCGCGCGGGGGTCGAAGATTTCGGTGCCCACGATGTCGGCCGGCAACATGTCAGGAGTGAACTGGATGCGGTTGAATTTGGCATCCACGAGGGCGGCGAGGGTTTTGAGGGCGAGAGTCTTGGCCAACCCGGGAACGCCCTCCAGCAGCACATGGCCCCGGACCAACAGGGAGATCAGAAGGCGGTCCACCATGGGGGTCTGACCAATCAGATAGCGCCCGATCTCCGTGCGGAGGGGCTGGATCCAGCGGGAGGCTTCCTGCACGGCTTCGGCAGCTCCGGGTGCGGGCGCATTGTGGGAAAAGGGGGAATCGGGGGTCATGGAGAAGGGTTCAGGATTCAAAGGGGAGGCCGGAGCCGGGGAAAGGCGGCTTGACCCGGGCGGTGGAGAGGCAGGGAGCACCTGCCAGAGGGATGGCAGGAACTCAACTGGCGAAATCCTGAGCCCGGGTGCAGAAGAAGCGGCGGCCAATTCCCTTTTTTTTTGGTGGCGGAATTCAACTTTGCCGGATCCGGCGGAACCGGGAATCGTGGTTTGCCCGCAGCCCGGATACGTGCCACCATGGACCGGCCGGGGGTTTCTTTTCCGGCAGTATCCCCCCATGATGTCCCGGCTTTATTTATTATCCGCTTTCTGCGCCCTGACTTCCTGCAAGCTGCCGGAAGTGAATCTGGCCACCAGCGAGCCCCTCAAAGTGGATATCAACGTCGACCTCAACGTCTACCAGCACAGCAGCCCGGAGGAAGCGGCGAAGGCTGATGCCGCCGATGAAGCGGTGGAGCAGATTGAAAAGCGCAAATACAACCGCAGCGCCGAAATCCAGGAATTGAAAAACCAGCGGTATGTCGCCGAGACCCACCGGGGGGTCCTGCTGCTGCGCCAGCAGCCGGCCGGCACATACGGCGAGTATGTCAAAAAAGTCGTCGAGGACGAAAATACCGACCGCATGAAACTGATGACCGCCGAAGCCCAAAAAGGCCGCCGCGAGCTCCGCGAAATCATGGAGGAACGTTATGCCGCCACCGTCCAGGGGGCCCACGCCGGCGAATGGATCGAGGTCCGCGATCCCGCCAAACCGGAATCATGGAAACTGGAGCAGAAGCGTTAGGGGGAGGGGAGGTTGATGGTTGATGGATCAGATATCAGATATCAGATATCAAATATCAGGTATCAGGTATCAGGTATCAGGTATCAGGTATCAGGTATCAGGGTTGAGGATTAAGGATTGAGGGTTGAGGGTAAAGCTTGAAAGCATGAAAATGGAAGAGAGCGGATTGAGGATGGAAGATGGCTGAAGTCAGGGGGTGGCCATGCAGGCGGGTGGAGCGGCGAGGCCGGAGATGCGGCCGATGCTGAAGTCATAGGAGGTCATTTCCAGATTCACGCGGGATTGTGGGACCAGGGGACCGAGGCTGGCGGTAAGGCGCGGCCGCACATGGGCAATGATCTCCTTGCCGTTCGGCAGGGCAGTGCGGTAAGTCCGGTCCCCGGCGGGGGCGATGACCGTGCCGATGGTGCGGATAGGGTTGGGAGCGGGCATGGGTCAATAGAAGGAGCCTCCGGAGATTTTTCAACGGATGGGAAGACGCTCCGGAAAGGGCACGCTACGCTCTAGGATGGGCGGCGTCATAGACCTGTTTCATGCGGGTGGTGGAAACGTGGGTGTAAATCTGGGTGGTGCTGAGGTTGGCGTGGCCGAGGAGTTCCTGGACGCTGCGGAGGTCGGCCCCATTGTTGAGGAGGTGGGTGGCGAAGCTGTGGCGCAGTTTGTGAGGACTGATCTTGAGGGCGATACTCGAATGCTGGAGATATTTCTGGAGCAGGTCGTTCACGGCCCGCATGGTGATCCGGCGGCGGAGTTTGCTGAGGAAGAGGGCTCCTTCATGGACGCCGGCGGCGGCACGGTAGTGCTGGATGGCGCGCAGGGCGGGGGCTCCCACGGGACAGAGGCGGTCCTTGCGTCCTTTCCCGGTGACCCGAAGGGTGCCGCTGAGGACATCGATGTCAGCGACGTTGAGTTTGACCAGTTCGTGCAGGCGGAGGCCCGTGCTGTAAAAGAGTTCGAGGATGGCAGCATCGCGTTGGGGAGCCCAGGCGGCGGCGCGCTGGGGGCCTTCGGTTTTGAGCGTGAGGGGCAGGGCCAGCAGTTCCTCGACCTGGGCCAGCGTGAGCACCACAGGAAGGGAGCGCTGGGCTTTGGGGAGCTGGACTTCCAGCAGGGGATTGAACGGCAGTCCCGCCCGGCGCATGAGGAATTTAAAAAAAGAACGGAGCGCGGCGAATTGCAGCCGGATGGTGGCCCGGCCGAGGTCGCGTTTCATCAGCATGAAAAGCCAATTCCTGAAATCCTCCGCAGTCAGTTCAGGCCATGAGCGGAAAGCGGTAAAACCGCAGCGCAGGGAGCGGAGGCCATGCCGGTAGTTTTTCAGGGTCAAGGCTGCCGCATTGCGCTCAACTTCCAAAAATTTTATAAACTCCTCCTCAAGGGGATCGGGCACCTCGGAGGGGTCGTCCGGCGGTCCGCCGGGGGAAGCTTGGGTGCCTTTCCGTCTGCCCAGTCCTTTCCCCGGACGGAAAGTGGCAGGGCGGTCTCGCAGCGGGGGGGATTTTGATGGCACATGTTAATTATAGAGGTTCGGAAAACAATTGCAAATCGATGAATCGCTTGGCGACGCGGGTAGGATTAGACATTGCCGCCATCCGAAAAGCGGGGTTATGATGGGATTCCATTCATGCCAGTGACGCCCACACCACAACTTCCCGGCTACACCTTGGAGACCCTTCTGGGTCGGGGTGCCTTTGGGCCGGTGTATCAGGCAGTTTGGAACGGGGATTTCCCCTGCGCCGTCAAACTCCTCGATGACGGGGCTCTGCACCGGGGATACCTTGGCATGGTGCTGGAGCGCCTCTTGGAGTTGCCCCCGCAGTATGGCCTGTTGCAGGTGTATGCCTTTGACCTGGAGGAACCGCAGCCGCATGTGAGCATGGCCCTGCTGCCGGAAGGGGTGGTGACTTTTGATGAGCTGGTCGGACAGGTGACGCCCGCTGAGGCGTGGACTTTATTGCGGCAACTGGCTGATTCCCTTGCTTGGCTGCATGGGCAGGGATTGGTCCACGCCGGACTGACTGGAGGAAATGTGTTCGTGGTCGCCGAGGAGGATGGAAGGCCCAAGGCGTTATTGTCAGATGTGGGGCAGGCATGGCTGGGCGATGGGGCTATGGAACGCCTGCACGACCAGGCACCTTATGTGCCGCCGGAGCGATGGCTGGATCCGGGACGGGTCCTGCAGGATGGTCATGCGGAAACATGGGACGTGTATGCGTTCGGGGTCCTTGCGTGGCGTTTGTTATTGGGACGCTGGCCCCGGGCCAGCAAGCTTTTTGATCAGGTGCTGGCGTCACGGCAGGAGCATTTGACGGTGGACCCGGCAGGCTTTGCCGAATGGCTGGCCGAGGAGCCGCCTCCGGTTTGGCCGGCCAAAGCCCGCGAAACCGCGCCTCCGGAGATCCAACGCCTTCTGATGCGCTGCCTCAGCTTGAATCCTGCGGAACGTCCCGCCTCCATGACCGCAGTCGCCGCCGCGCTCCACGCGGCCATGCTCCCTTCACTCGATTCTCCGCTGGCGGCTCCGTTTGCTACCGGCCCGGGGAAGGGTGGCATGGAGGCCATGGACCTTTTGGCCGGTCCCCCAGAGCCCGGCGCTTCCCGGAACCGGTCCGTGGGGCCGCTTTCCGGTTCCTTGGCGGCCCCCCATGCCGGACCCGACCCAGAGAAGGTGAAAAAAGCAGCCGATTCCAGACTGCGGTCTGAGCCGCTCGATGGCAGGGGCGCGGATTTTTCGGAAGTGTTCACGCCCGGCACGGAGGCTCCGGCAGCCGATCCCAAAGGGTCGCCAACGGTGGAACAGGGCCAGCCGGAATTGATTGAGGGCAAGCATGGAGGCACGGGCCCGGGCACCCGGGTGGGGGGCCGATTGGCGATGGCCGCAGCCGTGATGGTGTCGGGAGCCAGTTTATATTTTGCCTGGCAACAGCATGAGTCGCATCAGCAGAGCCTGACCGCCAGCCTGGCGGCGCAACAGGAGCTGAGCCAAGCCCGCCGTGAAGCCGGGGAACTGACCGCCCGGGTCCAGGAAATGGAACAAGCCCGGCTGGAATCCCGGCGGGAGGCTTTAGGGGCGGCCCGCGAGGATTGGACCGGACTGGTGGCGTCGCTGATGAAGTCGAAACCGCGGGAGGCCGCCTCTTTGGAAGCATGGAAGGCCATGGCCGCTCCCATGGCGGAGCGGCTCCAGGCCAGTCTTCAGGCCGCAGACAAGGATCCTGCCTTGATGGCCGGCGGGATGGAACCGCGCTGGCACCTCGCCGCCCTCCTCGCGGCCCTGGACCGTCCCGAAGAGGCTTTGCCTCTGCTTGAGCATGTGGCGCGGGATTTGGAATCAACCCATGCAGCGTCAGGCAAAACCCTTGATGAAGTCGCCTTGTTGCTGACGGCCCGCGTCGGGGCCCGGCGCGGTGCCCTGCTGCTGGATCAACGCAAAACCATGGAGGCGGCCCCGCTCCTGACCGATGCCTCCAATGCTTACGAAACCTGGCTCGAAACCCATCCAGGCCGTCAGGATATCGCCCGCGAATACGCGGAAACCTCCCTCATGGAAGGCCGGGCCCTCGTGGACCGCCAGCAAATCGAGGAAGCCCGCACCGCCTTGAGCCGCGTGGCCGGCCTGCTCGGGCAACCGGGAGAGCCCGGCTTTGAGCCCGATGACCATTTCACCCTGACGGATTCCCTCATGGAACTGGCCGCGCTGCACAGCTCCGCCGGCCAGCTCGATGAGGCCATTGAGCAGCACATGCAGTCGATCCGCCTGCTCGTTTCCTATGATCAGGAAAACCGCAAATCGGTCCCCTGCCGCCGCCGTCTGGCAGAAGGTTATTTTGGCCTGGGCACTCTGCTGACCCGCAATGGCACCCCCCGGGATGCCAGTGTGGCCTTCAGCGAAGCGGTGAAACTCCTCACTGAACTTTCCAGCGAATCCCCGGCGGAACCTTCCTACCGCCTCCAGCTGGCGCTGACCTATAACGAAGTCGCCCAGCTCATCCGCAGCTCCCGGCCCAATCCGGCCGGAGCCCGCGAGGCTCTCGAATATCAAAACGGCAGTGTCACCATCCTGCGGAATCTCAACGAGACCAATACGCTGGATAACACCTTCCGGCGGCACCTTGCGGCTTCCCTTGTGCTGAATGGCGAATTGCAGGAAACCGCCGCCGATCCCAAGGCCGGCCTGAACCGGCATACCGAAGCCCTCGCTCTTCTCGAGGATCTGCTCGGCGAACCCGCGCTGCCGGAAACGGAGCGCCGGGATTGCCGCCGCCTGTCGGCCCGGGCCTGGACCGCCATGGGAGGTCTGCAGGAAAAAGCGGGCAACAAGGATGAGGCGATTGCCAGCCTGAGCAAGGCCCTCGAAGCATGGAGCAGCTTTGCCGGAGATGATCCTGCGGCCGACCAAATCGTGGCATCCACCCGGGAACGGCTTCGCAAACTCAAACCCGGAAGCTGATGCTTCCGGTCCCTCACTGCTCATGAAAACCGCGATTTACCCCGGCAGCTTCGACCCCATCACCAATGGGCATCTTGATGTGATCGAACGCGCCGCCGGCCTGTTTGATCACCTGATTATCGCGGTGGCTGACAACAGCGAGAAACGCCCGCTCTTTGTCGCAGAAGAACGCGTGCGCCTGATTGAGGAAAGTGTGAGCGGGCTGGGATCTGTGGAAGTGACCTCCTTCCGCGGTCTGCTGGTGAATTTTGCCCGGGAGCGCGGAGCCATGGTGGTGGTGCGCGGCCTGCGGGCGGTAACCGATTTCGAATATGAATTCCAGATGGCCCTGATGAACCGGACCCTGCGGGACGATGTCGAAACGGTCTTCCTGGCCGCCCGCGAGGAGTATACCTATCTCAGTTCCCGCATCATCAAGGAAGTCGCCCGCCTCGGCGGGGATGTCAGCCGTATGGTTCCGCCTGCCGTGGCCGTGGCTCTGCCGGCAGCCTTGGGCCAGACCTGCGGGGCCTGATTTTCCCTTCCTTGCCAGACCGCTGTTTTGGTCCATTTTATCCGCTATGATCTGCCGCTTCCTCCCGATTTTTTGCAGCCTCGCGGCCGGCCTGACCTGGGCACCTGCGCAAGCCCCCTCCTTGGAGGAACCGCCCCCGCCCCGCGCTGAGGTGGTCGAGGAGGCGCTCCCGGAGACCGGGCCGGTGGCTCCTCCGCGCGCCGAACCAGTAATGGAGGAGGAACCCGGTTCCCCTTACCCGGTCGGGGAACCGGCCAAAGCTGTGCCGGTGGAGGAAGAAGAGCCCCTCACCGTCAAAGCGGTGCCCGCCGGTGAACCAGAACCCCTAACTGTCAAAGCCGTCCCAGGCACAGGCTCCGCCGTGATTCCGCAGGCCCCTGCCGGGGACCGCAAGGCGGAGAAGACCAAAATTGCCATCAGTCTGAATACCGATCCCCACGCCCGGCCCCTCTCCCTGAAAGTCCCGGCACCCCGGGGGCAAATCGTGGACCGCAATGGGGAACCACTCGCCCAAAACCGCATGGCTTATTACCTTGGCGTGCAGTTGCCCCTTCAGGATGGGCTCAAGGATTCTGCGGTTTTCAATGCGGCGCGGAATCCGGTGGCGTGGGTCCGGCGCACCCTGCCAGGGGGCTGGGATATTACGGACGACAAGATCCTCGATCACTATCACAAACGCCGCTGGGTCCCGCTGCTTTCTGCCAGTATGGTGCCGGATGCCGTGGCCGAACAAATCAAGGACCAACTGCCTGCCGGCGTGGTCCTGCGGCCGTTTTACCTCCGAACCTACCCCCGGGAGGCCATGGCCAGCCACCTCCTCGGCTACATGGGCAAAAGCGGCTCCATGCCTTCAGGCGATATCCTGACCGATGAATTCCTCTGGCCTCCCACCGTGGGCAAATACGGTTTGGAGCAGCGTTTCGATCAGGAACTCACCGGCAAACCCGGCACCTACAGCGTGCTCTACAATTCCACCGGAGAAAAGCTCTCCGAAGACTGGGTCGAACGCCCCACCGCCGGACACACCGTAGTGACTTCCATCGATGCCCGCTTCCAGGCCATCGTGGAGCGGGAGATGAAGGAAAATGGGGTGCGGGGAGCCTTTGTGATCATGCATGTCAAAACCGGAGATGTCATCGCCATGTGTTCCAATCCCGGCTACAATCCCAACGACTGGGCCTACGGGATCGACAGCGACCAATATAACAAATATTTGACGGATAAGCAGAACCCCCTGCTGCCCCGGGCCCTGCAGGGGCTGTATCCCCCGGCCTCCACCTTCAAGGTGGTCACCGCCCTCGCGGCCCTCGACAGCGGCAAGATCAGCCCAAGCACGCATTTCAACTGCCCCAAGGGCATGATGTTCGGCCGCACCTGGATGTGGAACCACAGTCAAAAGGACGAAGGCTCCATGGATGTTGTCAGGGCCATCAAACGCTCCTGCAATCCCTGGTTCTGGCAGGCCGCCCGGGTTTCGGGGGCGGCCAGTCTGAGTGCCATGGCGTCCCGGATGGGATTTGGCGACAAGACCGGCATCTGCCTGCCTAACATGGAATCCGCAGGGACCATGCCCAGCCCGGAATTCTACGAAAAGCGCAAGGGAGCCATGACCGGGGGGGTGCTGGCCAATGTGGCCATTGGTCAGGGCGAGGTTTCGGCCACACCGTTGCAGGTCTGTCAGATGATGGCGGCCGTGGCCCGCGGTGACGCAGTCCCGCGTCCCCGCCTCGTCCGCCAAATCCAGGATGTGGATGGCCGGATTGTGCAGAACTTCCCGCCCAGCGTGCGTACCACCCTGACCATCGACAAGGACAACCTTGCCGCCGTGCGCCGCGGCATGCGCGCAGTCGTGGCCGACGGCGATGGCACCGGAACCCGCGCCTCCAACAAATATGTGGCCATGGCCGGAAAAACCGGCACCGGTGAATGGCACGACAGCCCCAAAGACTATGTCGCCTGGTTCGCCGGGTTCATTCCGGCCACCAACCCGGAGTATGCCTATGCTGCCTTATACGAGGGAGACCCCGGAGACGAAATCTCCGGAGGCCGCAAGGTGGCTCCCATCGTCGGGGAGGTTTTCAACCAGATTTACAGAATCAAAAAGACCGGCAAGGAAATGCCGGAAGCCGGGGAAGACGAGGAAGAGGAGGCCAAGGCCATGGCCAGCACCCGCCGGAAACGCCCGGCCAACGCCGGCTCTGGAGCCAGCACGCCCCCTCCTGCCGCGGCCGTGGCCCCGGAAGCTCCCCGAACCGGCCTGCGGGGCTGGTGGAACCGGGTCCGCAAAGGCACCAAACCCCAAGCCCCCGCCAATGGCCGTCCCTGAGCCCCACTCCGGCCTTCAAGATGCCCCCTGACGAATCCCTTATCGTCCAGCATGTGGACGAAGCCTCCTTCACGCGGCTGGTGGCCGCCTTTTACCGGCGTGTCCAGGAAGATGATCTGATCGGTCCAATGTATCCCCCGGATGACTGGGACGGAGCAAGGGACCGCCTGGCCGGTTTCCTCCGGTTCCGCTTTCATGGCAATCCCGCCTATCTGGAGGCCCGCGGCCATCCCCGCCTGCGGGGACGCCATCTGCCCTTTGCCATCGGAGAGGCGGAACGTGACCGTTGGATGGAACTCATGACCGCCGCCATGGCCGAAACCGCCGTGGCTCCCGAAGCCATGGGACCGCTGCGGGACTTTTTTGCCCAGGTCGCCAACTTTATGCGCAACCAGCCCGGGTGATCCGTCCTGCAGGTGGAGATTTTACAGGCCAGCCGGGCCTCATCCAATCGTGACCGGTCGATCAATCAATCAATCATATCATCCAATTCATCCGCCGGGGTGGGAAGCGGGGGCGGCTGGGGAGGCGGGATCTGGGCCAGCACCACCCGGAAACCATACATGCGGTCGAATTTGTCAGGAGGAATGGCTTTGCGGAATTGGGTGGCCAGTTCGTCCGGTTCGTTGGCCGGGGTATTCCATGCCCCGCCGCGCACCACGGCAAACGCCCGGCTTTCGGGAGTGTTGCCGCCGCCGTAATCGGTGTCCACGAATTCCCAGACGTTGCCGGACAAATCAAACAGACCGACGTTGTTGGGCGCATACTGGCCGACCGGAGCCGTGAAGACCGCGCCGTCATTATAGAGGAGGGTTTCGAGGGCTTTGCTTTGGTGAGGCTTCAGATTGCCGAGGACCCCCCGCTTAAAAGCCGAAATGTCTCCCAGATTGCCGACAAGTTTCGTTTTGTCATCAGATGGGGTGGGCGGAAAATCGGTAGGGACTACCCATGGATAGACCCCGGTCACCGAGAGGTGCCGCTGGGCGGGAGTGAGCTGATTGACATAAAGGCTGGGCAATCCGGCGGCGAGGCTCCACTCCCCATCAGTGGGCAGGCGATATTCCATGGTCCCGTCGATAAATCCGGCCGCGCGTTCCTTGCTGGTGAGCCATTGGCAGAAAGCGCGGGCATCTGCCCGGGTGACATTGACGACCGGATGACTGCCGGTCTGGGTGAAATCATCCTTGCCACTCTTGTCGCCATCCATTGTCCGCAGGGGGGTCCCGGTTTCCCGTGCGAAGCCGGCATAATCCTGAACGCGGGTTTCCCATGCGGCCACCAGCACCTTCAACCCGTCGTCAATCGGGCGGAAGGGAACTCCATAACCGTTAGTCCATGGTTTTCCAAAGACAGCCAGCTTGCTTTCCTCCAGCTTGGCTTCGAGGGGCAAAAAGCCGCCTGACGGCAGCCTGCCGGTGAGTTTTTTTTCCTGGTAGCCCGGGAGGACGAGGCTGAATTCCAGCAAACCCGGGCGTTGCCTTGCGGTATGCCACGGGGTGGGCCCTCTCCGGATGCCATCCGCAATGACTTCGGCCCCGGGAGGATCGGTGGTAATTTGAACGCTGCCGTATTTCTCCACGACCAGGCGGAAACAGGTTTGCCCTGGGGGTTTGGCATCCCGCATTTTTTTGGCTTCTTCAGGGGTCTTGGGGGTGTAGGGCTCCGGCCGGTAACACAAATCTTCAGTCAGCCAGCCGGCGGCCGTCTCGCGCTGGGTCAGTTCATCACAAAAGCGCAGGACATCCTCCATGGGCATAAAAACCATGGGCAGGAATTCATTGGGGCGACCCGATTCCCTTGCCACTCCGCCGCGGGAAAAGGCCTGCACTTTTAACAGCTGATCATAGGTGACGGCCCGCCGGGAGATGTGTCCATCAGGTGTGGGGTCAAAGAGCATGTCGAGGCTGTTGTCCCATGGCTGGCCCGGGCGGGGGGGATCATCAAACTGCATGACCACAAGGTCAGGGGTGGTTTCCTGCCCCGGCTGGATCCCGGTAACCCTTAGCACGGCATCGCGGAATTTGGGGCGACGCAGGGTGTAAAGCGCATCCCCGGCCGGGACGGTATCCGTGTAGGGCGTGCGGCCCAGCACCACCCCGTCGCGCAGGATTTCGGCACCGGCGGGATCACTTTGGATTTTGACCCGCCCATCCGCAGCCGGGGGCGGCGGGGCAATTCCGTCCTTGGCGGCGAAGCGGCCAGGCGGCCATGGCATGGCACCTTTGTGCTGCCATGTGACGATGGCAAAGGCGGCCGCAGCGGTCACAAAGGGAAGTGTAATAAGGCGGAGGACCCATGGCCCTCCCTTGGCTTTGCGGCGTCCGGCCGCCCGCAGGGCGACCGCCATCTCGCGTGCGGTGGGATAGCGTTTTTTCGGCTGGACGGCACAGGCCTTGAGGATGATTTCGTTGAGGGCCTGCCATTGGGGCCGGGTGCGGGCATCGCCGAGATCATCCGGCAGCTCCGGGAACAACAGGCGGTCTTTGCCGGTGCTCACTTCGTAAAGCACCATGCCGAGGCTGTAAATATCAGCTAGTTTGGTGCCGGGGCCTTCGGGTGGCACAAATCCTTCCGTGCCCACAAACGTCATTTGACCGGCGGCCGCCACCAGCCCGATATCGGCGAGTTTCGCCCTGCCGTTTACAAAAATGATATTGGACGGTTTGATATCGCGGTGGGTCAGGCCGCACTCGTGGAGATGAGCCAGACCTTCGGCTACCTGGGCCCCGACTTCGATGCATTCGGAAACCGGCAGGCGTTGTTTGATGGTCTTGTCGGTGCCGAGGGTGCGGGGTTCATAATCGCCGGCTTCCACCCGGGAGCCGCGCTCGCGGTCATCCCCCAGTTCCATCACATAATAATAGAATTTTTCTTCATCATTGCGTCCGACATGGAGGACGTGAACCAAGCCTGGGTGTTCGCGCGACACAGGTTCGAACTTCATGATGCCCTCGAATTCCCGCTCGAAGGTGCGGTCCAGTTCAAAGTCCTCCCGGCGCACCACTTTGACGGCCCGCAGGGTGCCGGTGACGGCCCGGGCCAGCCACACCTCACCATAGCTGCCCTTGCCGATGCAGCGCAGCACTTCGTGATCGGGAATTCGCGGGGCAGCGGTGCGTATCTCCACGGATTTGTTTAGATCAGCTGTTTGCCAAGTTCAGCCAGTTCCTTCTTGATGAGGCCTCCCACGCGGTGTTTGGCCAGATAAACTTGGGCCATGCTGACGTCCAGTTCCGTCATGACCTTTTTGACCCCCCATTGTTTGATGACATAGGCGTCGAAGATTTGAAACTGCCGGGGAGAGACGCGCTGTTTGACCGTGGCAATGGCGCGGTCTGCGATGTTGCGTTTCCATTCCACTTCCCAAATCCGGTCCAGTTTCTGGGCTTCGGGATCCTCCACCCGGTCCAATACGCTGGTGTTGCGGCCTTCTTCGTCGCCGGGAAAATGATGCATCGCGGTATCCTTGGCGCGTTTGCGGAACTGATCTCCAATACGCCACCGCGTCATGTTCATCAGCCAGACTTTGAAGGATCCGGCTTTGGGGTCGTAGCGGTGTTCCCTGGATTGTTTGGCAATGGCTAAAATCGTTTCCTGCACCACATCGAGGGCTTCTTCGGGACGCAGGCCGCTCTTCAGCCCCACGCCATAAATCAGCCGCCAATACGTGCGGTAAAATTCATCCCATGACTTTTGATCTTCCCAATTCCCCAGCCGCTCGATCAGACTCTTGCGGGTCTTTTCATAGACTTGTTTCACCACCTCCGGCGGGACATCGGCAGCCGCATCCGGCGCAAGGGCGTCGGCAAGGGTGACAGGACTGGCTTTGGGGGAGGGTTCCTTGACCTTACGGGCTGGCATAGTGGCAAATCTATCACGGAACGGGGCTTGTCGACCACCGTTTTCATTGGGTTAATCGAACGCGAAATAGGAGGACCCGGCGGGCGGATCAGAATCCCGCGTGGAAATGATCTCATGGCGCGGGAGAACCCCCGTCAGGAGGGCCCGGCAGGAGCGGGGGCGGTCGCCTGGGCAGGTGGCAATGGGGGGAGCTGCGGAGGAGGAGGTGGTGATGGTGATGGTGGTGATGGTGATGGTGGGGCGGCCACGGCTCTGACTGCGGCGAGCGCGGAATCGATCAGGGCATCCGTCTGCACGTTGCGGTCGGCAGTCGCAGGACCATATTTCAGGGTATCGCTGGCCGTCAGGACCTCCCGGAAGGTGGCAATCACCGGTGGAGGGGGGGGGAGGTCGCGGCGGGGCCGGTCTCCCAACAATTCCGGCGAGGTGGCGTACCGGGCGAGGACGCCGGTTTGACGATGCAGGAAGGTGCGTATGATTTCGGTCAGGTGGGCTGCAAAATCGGCGGCATCCAGACGGGGAGCCACCTTGCGCAGGGCCTCCAGTTCCCGCACCGCCCGTTTTTCAGGGAGGGGTGGCAATCCTGGGAGAGCAAGCCTTCGTCCGGCCGCCCGCATCCACAGCCACAAGCTGCCCAGCACCATGAGGGCCAGCAAACCAGCCACCACCCACCACATCCACGGCAGCATGGTGGCGGCCGCCGGTTCGACAGGCGGGGCGATATCTCGGATGGGAGGAAATTCCAGCACTTCAGGAAAAGTCGTTCGAGGGGTTGGATGAAAATGAAAAATCCTGTTGGAGGAGAGAGCGGTCCCTAACGCCTTGCGGCGCGTCGTTTGAAGAAGGCGTGCAATGCCGGGACATAGGTCGAGCCGGTATGCAGGTCAATCTTGTCCACTCCGGCGGTTTTGAAACTTTGATCCAGTCCGGCTTGCCACTGGAGACGGCGGGATTGGTAGGTTTCCCGCACTTTGCGGCTGCTGGTATTGATTTGGAGCAGTTCGCCGGTCTCCGGGTCCTCGAAGCGCATCCAACCGACGTCCGGCAGGGATTCCTCCGCACCGTCGGTGATCTGAACTGCCACCACATCATGCCGCACCGCCGCCACTTTCAGCGCCCGCTCAAAGCCCGGGGCCATAAAATCGGAAATCAGCAACACCAGGCAGCGTCTCGGTAAATGCCGGGTGAGTCGGTCAAGGGCCACGCTGATATCGGTGCCGCGCCCTTTGGGTTCACAATATAAAATTTCCCGGATCAGCCTCAGGCAATGGGTGCTGCCCTTCCGCGGGGCAACAAACAATTCGGGCTGGTCGGAAAATAATAACAAACCCACCTTGTCCTGGTTGTGGATGGCACTGAAGGCAAAGGTGGCGGCGATTTCCGCTGCCAATTCACGCTTCGACTGGTCCTGCCCGCCGAAGTTTTTGGACGCGCTGACATCCACCACGAGAAAAACCGTCAGCTCGCGTTCCTCCACGAATTTTTTGATATAAGCGGTGCCGGACCGGGCGGTGACATTCCAGTCGATGGAGCGGACTTCATCCCCTGGCTGGTATTCCCTGAAATCATCGAAGTCGATTCCCTGGCCTTTGAAAACGCTGTGATATTCCCCTCCCACGGCAGCCCTCACAATACCCCGCGTCGCCAGTTCGATCTTGCGCACCTTCTTCAGGATGGCGGTGAGGCGGTCAGGCATGGGGGGAGAAGGTGGAAGGGTTCAGAGTTCAAAGTTCAGATTTCAGATTTCAGATTTCAGATTTCGGAGTTCAGATTTCGGAGTTCAGATTTCGGATTTGAAGGGGTAGCTGAAGGCTCTGAAACCTGAAATCTGAACCCTTATACCTGCCTCTTACGGCACTGGAATTTTGCTGAGCAGTTTTTCAATGATCTGGATGGAAGTGACGCCTTCGGCCTCGGCTTCGTAGGTCACCAGAATGCGGTGGCGCAGCACATCATAAGCAAGGTCCTTGACGTCCTGCGGAGTCACAAAGGCGCGGCCATGGAGGAAGGCGAGGGCGCGGGTGGCCTGGGCGAGGGCGATGGTGCCGCGGGGACTGGCTCCGCAGCGGATCAGATTCTTCAACTCCGGCATGAGTTCGCCTGCGGTGCGGCTGCCATGAATGATATCCACAATGTAATCTTTCACCGGATCGGCGATCAAAATTTCATTCACCAAAGCCCGGCTTTCAATGACTTGGGCGGCATTGATGATGGCTGCGGTGCTGGTGTTGGCAGAGGAGGTGCCCATCAGGTCAAGAATGCGGCGTTCCTCGTCACGGGATGGATAGTCCACTTTGACCTTGAGCAGGAACCGGTCAAGCTGCGCTTCAGGCAGTTGATAGGTGCCTTCCTGGTCAATCGGATTCTGCGTGGCCATCACCATGAACGGGTCGGGCAGCAGGTAAGTGGTGTCCCCAATGGTGACCTGCCGTTCCTGCATCGCTTCCAGCAGCGCGCTCTGCACCTTGGCGGGCGAGCGGTTGATTTCGTCGGCAAGGATCAGATTGGCAAAAATCGGTCCCAGCTTGGGACGGAATTCCCCATCCCCCGGGTTGAAAATCAGGGTGCCCAGCAGGTCAGCCGGCAATAGGTCGGGAGTGAACTGGAACCGCTTGAAGCTGGCCTCCATGGTGCCGGCCAGCGCCCTGATGGTGAGCGTTTTGGCCAGACCGGGCACCCCTTCGAGGAGGATGTGACCGTTGGTCAGCAAGGCCACAAACATCCGGTCAATCAAGTCTTCCTGTCCGACCAGCACCCGGTGCAACTCCTCTCTCACGTGGGGCACCCAGGCTGCGGATACCGCAATGCGTTCGGTCAGGTCAGGCGGAACATCGGACATAATGGCTAAAAGGGCAGGGGATTTTCAGAAATTCGGGGCACACTGGCAGCAGAAAGCGCCCCTGGCCAAGGGATTTTGCTGCGGATTGCCGGATTTCCCGCGTCGCTTCGCCTGTCGAAGGACCGCCACGGGCCAATTCGAAGCAGGAAAATAAAAAAACCACCCTGCGGCCGTGGCCGGGGGTGGCTGAAAAGGGCAGTTTATATCGACGGCCGTATGGTCCCGAAAGAGTCATGCATCAGGGCCCGCAGCCAGCCGGGCTCAGATTCCAATCCGGGACGGCTTCAAAATCCAAAATTCACCGCGACGAAATACAGCGCGGCCAGAGCACTGCTCAGGGTTGCGACCATATTCAGGTTTTCCAGAGAGTCGGTGTTGGCAGTGGAGTTGTTCATAGGGCAGTCAAGGGGGTGTGGAAAATAATCGCACAAACCATAGTGACTGCAACTCATTTTTACGATTATTCTCAATTTTATTGTCCCGTATTTGATAAATTGCCATACCTTCGGACATTTTCCTCAGTGCGTTCCAATCAAATGTGGCATTCCTATCATTTTTGCGTGACGAGTTTGCGTGACGGGGGCGTTGGGGACATCCGGGTTCCGATCCCAGCGCATTGGGAAGGCTTTTTCCGAAAGAATAGAACCTCTGAAATGCCGATCGAATCAATTTGCCGCGTTGGTCAAGGAAACCACGCGGGCGTTGAGGCGGGCTAGAGCGGCCTTCCGGCCGAGCCATTCCAGCGCAGGCAGCAGGTCCACCCCGTGGGCTTGGCCGGTGGTGAGAACCCGCAGGGGAAACAAAAGAGTTCCCGGTTTAATAGCCAGGGCACTGGCGGCGTTGGCGACGGCGGTCTGGAGGTTGACTGCCGTCCAATCGGTCACTGCTTCAAGATGGGTCAGGAGGGTGTTGAGACGGAGGGCCAAATCCGGCTGAGCGGCCAATTTGGTGCGGGCTTCATCAGCAATGGGTGCGGCGCTGTCAAACAACATGGGAAGATGTTCTGCGAGTTCCGTGATGCTTTTGATTTTGGGCTGGATGAGGGGGAGGGCCCCGACGAGGCGGGGGTCATCCGTGCCGGGCAGGAGAGGCTCCTGGCGCAGCAACCAGGCAATGGCGAGATGGTCGAATGATGGGGCGTCGAGTTGGGCCAGATACTGGGCATTGAACCACCGGCATTTCTCCATGTCGAATTTGGCATTGGAATGTCCCATGTTTTCCCAGCGGAACAGCGGGAGGATTTCGTCGATGGCGAGGATTTCCCGGTCATCCTTGGGCGACCAGCCGAGCAGGCAGAGATAGTTGACCACGGCGGCCGGCAGGAAAGCATTTTCCTGATAGTAGCCGACGGCGGCTCCCTGGTCGCGTTTGCTCATTTTGGAGCCATCGCCATTCAGAATGAGCGGGATATGGGCATAGACAGGCGGCTCCGCTCCCAAAGCCCGGAAAAGCTCGATGTGTTTGCCGGTGTTATAGATATGGTCTTCTCCCCGGATCACGTGGGTGATCTGCATCTCGATATCATCCACCACATTCACAAAATGGAAGATATAGCTGCCGTCCGGACGGCGGATCGTCATGTCCGGCTCCTCCGTGCGGTCGATTTTGATGTCGCCGCCGATTTTGTCAGGGAGGATGATGATTTCCCGGGGGGACCGGAAACGGACGGCCCCGTTGTCTTCGGTATAGGTGTGCCCGGCGTCGGCGAGTTTCTGGAAATACGCGTCGTAGATGTCCCCGCGCTGGCTTTGGTAATAAGGCGCATGGGGTCCTCCCTTTTCCGGGCCTTCATCCCAATCCAATCCCAGCCAGTTCAGACCATCCGTGATCGCTGCCTGGGCGGCGGCGGTATTGCGGGCGGCATCCGTGTCTTCAATGCGCAGCACGAAAGTCCCGCCATGGGCCCGGGCATAGAGCCAGTTGAACAAGGCGGTGCGGGCTCCACCGACGTGAAGGTAACCGGTGGGGGAGGGGGCAAAACGGACGCGGACAGGGGAGGCAGACATGTTGGGGAGGGGGGAAGGGTTCCCCGGTATCCTAGACCACGAAGATCCGTGACAGCAAACGGGCAGTCCTCTCCAGCTTCAGGGAGCTGAAGCCGTTTTTGCTTTGGGCGCGGTGCTGTTTTGAGCGCCGGCCGCTTTTTTGTGAGGAAGGCGGATCCATTTTTCCTCCGACCAATAATCCCCATCGAAGGGTTTCGAGGGCTGGGCCCGGACATAGAGGGCATCGCGGTCAAAAAGCGCGGACGGAACATATCCGTCGTCAGGGTTCACCACGGGCAGGTTGTCCAGGTCGGGATTCCGGTTGGTGGATTCCAGCAGAAAATCGGTGCGATCCACCCGGACGATACACCAGGCATGGCCGCCCCCGGCCATGGTCCCGAGGGCCATGCGGGCAGGGATACCGTTGCCCAGCATCCAGTCGGTGACGAGCAGGGCGGAGTCCTCGCAGTCGCCCGTGCCTTTCTGCAGGGTTTGACGGGGTGTTTGCCAGAAGTCGGCGGGCGACTCATCGCCCGGGCTGTCCTCAACATAATGGCACCGCCGCACCGCTTCCTGCCAAATCAAAATCATGGCATCCAACGGATGCGTGCCGGGCGGGACAGCAGGGCCTGCGGAAGGAATGAGAAAGGCAGGAGCATCGTGGTAGCGGCCCTTGGTGTCCCGGCCCAGCAGGCGGGAACAGAGTCCGCATCCCGGGCAGGTGAAGATCAGGGTGCTGGAGGATCTTTCATTTTGATAGGCGCTGCGCCGGGAACAGTGGGCGCACTGACTGACAAAGGACCCCGTGGAGGTATCCCCGAGGGTTGTCAGGGTGAGTTCCGGCCGGG
The DNA here is from genome assembly GCA_038210825.1 of Verrucomicrobiales bacterium. GTDB lineage: Bacteria > Verrucomicrobiota > Verrucomicrobiia > Verrucomicrobiales > V1-33 > CAIZWU01. The sequence goes on along the minus strand of JBBQWG010000002.1, from coordinate 79,255 downwards.
TTTCGCCGGTGACTAGGATGACTTCGTGCTGCGCCCCGGGCAGTTCGCGGATGAGCATGGCATACCCATCGTCCCCCGCTGAAGCGGGGCTGGACATTTTTTCAAGGAATCCCTTAAGAATTCCGCGCAGGGAATCTCCGGTGGCACCGGAGGCACGGATGGCGGCAAAGTCAGGAAGCTTGGCCTGAGCCAGCACCGTTTTCAGGTTCTTGCAGGAAATGGCAGACCCACTGGAACGCAGCCATTGCTCCAAACGGGCATCGTGTTTCAGGGGCAGATAACCTTCTTGCCCGCGGTCGGCGTTAACGGATTCCTCGAAAATGCGGCGGAAATCCGACTCCGTAAACGGTTCCCGTTCGGGAAGTCCCTGCTGGACCGAAGCGATCCCCGGCAGGTAAGCGGAGATGGCATTGTTCCCTCGGGCAGATTTCCCAGCCCAAAATATGCCTCCCACTGCGGCGGCGAGGCAAAGGGCAAACAGCAAACTCTTGATAATCACTATGGAAATTATAATACATCCACGATTTCCCGCAAATAATTAAGAGAGCCATTTTGAGCCATCGTCGGCAATATCAAAAACAAAAGAGACCTGCGTCAAACCCGCATCGGCAGGCCTTGACTGGCGAGATAGGACTTCGCCTGCGGGATGGTATATTGCCCAAAATGAAAGATGCTGGCGGCGAGCACGGCATCGGCTTTGCCCTCCTTGAGAACAGTGGCCATGTGGTCGAGAGTGCCCGCGCCTCCGCTGGCGATGACGGGAATGGTGACCGCTTCACTGACCGCCCTGGTCAGGGCGACATCATAGCCGTTTTTGGTGCCATCGGCATCCATGCTGGTGAGGAGGATTTCGCCTGCCCCGCGCCGGCAGACTTCGGCCGCCCAGGCGACGGCGTCGAGGTCCGTGCGGTTGCGGCCGCCGTGGGTGTAGACCTGCCAGGTGCCGTCGCCGTTGGAACGGGCGTCGATGGCCACCACAATGGCCTGATTGCCGAAGGCGGCAGCGCCGTCATTGATGGCCTGGGGATTTTGGATGGCGGCGGTGTTGAGGCTTACTTTATCGGCTCCGGCCAGCAGCAGAGTCCGCATGTCGGCCACGGTGCGGATGCCACCTCCCACGGTGAGGGGCATAAAACACCGCGCGGCAGTGCGTTCCACCACATCAAGGATGGTGCCGCGTCCGTCGGAGGAGGCGGTGATATCCAGAAAAACCAGCTCGTCGGCCCCTTGGTTGTTATAAGCGACGGCACATTCCACAGGATCGCCGGCATCGCGGAGTTCAAGGAATTTGGTGCCTTTGACAACACGGCCCTGATCGACGTCAAGGCAGGGGATGATACGGCGGGTCAGCATGGGGAATTAATGATCTGCGAGGGATGATTTATGATTTGGCAAGGCGCGGGGTTGCGGTTTGGTGAGGCAACATGAATGAGCTTGAGTGCGTGAGCAAGGCCTTGGGGCTGGAGGTTTTCCGAAGGCATATCTTTCTGTGCGCAGATGCGGCGGAACCGCAATGCTGCAACCGGGCGGATGGCCTGCGTTCATGGGAATATCTAAAATCCCGGCTGAAAGACCTGGGTCTGGCCGGGCCAAAGCCAAAAGTCTTCCGCACCAAAGCGGGATGCCTCCGCGTCTGTCTCCAAGGCCCTGTAGCGGTGGTCTATCCGGAGGGCACGTGGTATCGGAACTGCACCCCCGAGGTCCTGGAGCGGATTATCCAGGAACACCTGATCGGCGGCGTTCCGGTGGCGGAGTATGTCTTCGCGGTGAATGCACTGGCGGGTGGGCAGGATTCTGATGGACGATGATCCGCCTATTAACGGCTCCCTAATGTTGACCCCGTCAGATTTGACGCATCCGAAGACGAACGTTCTGCGTTGGAACCAGCAAACACCGCTTTATCAGAATGAGCCTAACTTTTTTCTACGGTTCCAGGCGAAACTTTTTACTTCAACTTTTGTCTCTGGCCATCGCGGATTGGGTGCCCGCATTGCAAATCAGGGCTTTTTCCGAATCCCAGCACCAGCGCTTCACCGGGTTTCCGTCGGCTCCCGTGCGCAATCCCGGTTTTATTCATGCGGCCCTGAATCTAAGCGGGGTGGGTTGGAGCGCAGAGGATCCGCAAAAGCAGTTTACACTGATTTCACCGCTGCACTTTGCAGGAGCAAATCATTTCCGACCCTCGCTGAACTCGATGGTTAATTTTTTAGCGCAGGACGGGACGGTCGTCTCACGACAGGTAACCGCGCTGACAGCGATGCTCAATGACCAGGGGCAGGCCACCGATGTTTTGATCGGCACGCTCGGCGCGCCGGTGCATCCTTCTTCAGGAGTGGCTTTTTTGCCGTATTTGAATCAGGACTCGGAATCTGCCTATGTGGGACAACCCCTGATCGTGCTCGGCCGCCATGCGCGGGGTGGACGAGGGACCATTGCGGCAGTGGCGGACTTCGGGGGAGATCCGGTGACGTCAGCATCCGGCATTAACAAAACCCGGACATATTCCTTCAACTACCGGACAGCTTTCGGCGGGGCAGACGATTCCTATGGAGAAGTGGGTGATTCCGGCAGCCCCGGTTTAGTGCCAATCGAAGGCCGGGCGGCGGTGGTGGGCACCCATACCGCAGTGCTGACGGTCCTGGGCACGATCACCACGATTGACAGCCTGCTTCCCGCCTATGCCGCCGGGATCAACAACCATCTCAGCGCCGACGGCTATCATTTGACCCAGGTAACTCCCAAGGCAGTGGCTGTGGTCATTTCTCAGCGGGCACCCTCTTTGGTGCGGGCCGGTTATCCTTTTTCATTGGAGCTGCAGGCAACCAATTCTTCGCTGATCCACGAAGCGCACAATTTGAAACTCCAACAGGAATGGAGTGGTGCGTCCTCGGCCGGGATCGGCTCGGGTGCCGGTTGGATTCAGGAAACCTTCTCGGGAAGCCGGGTTCAAGCCCGCCGGGGAGGTCAGCCCGCCGGCACAATGAGTGGATTTGCCATCAGCACCACCATGGAAAATCCGGGGATATACCGCAGCACCGCACAACTGACCGCAGATGGGGCTTTGCCGGTCAACAACGAACTGGAGCTGCGGGTGGTGGAGTCCTACCGGAGTTGGAGCCGCGCTTTGGTTTTGCCAGGGGCAGCCGATGATTCTGACGGGGATGGCGTAGACAATCTGACTGAATACGCGTTTGGCGGCGATCCCGCCGTGCCCTCACAATTCCGGTCCGGGACCACCGTGTCATTGTTCCCCCGCTTCCAACCGCGCAGTGGATCCGGCAGTGCGGTGGTCTCGTGGCTGCAACGGAGGGATGCATTGGATCGGGCGCTTGGCTATGTATTGGAAAGTTCCCCCAGTTTGACCATGGGAAGTTGGGAAAGGGTTGCGCCAGTTTCGGTCAACACTTCCGTATTGGACAGCGCTTTTGAAATTGTCACCGCCGTTTTGCCGGAAGATGAACGAAGCCGGGGTTTTTTCCGGGTCAAAGTGATCCTGACCGAAGGCATGTGATAAACAGGCGGCTTTGACCACCCTTGGCGGACGATTTCCTTTATTGATCACGCGTCAGGATGGCACGCACGGACCGCCCCTCCGGTTCTTTTGCGGAACCAGCCGGATGGCCGCTAGATTTTCGTCATGTCGAGAAAGCCCTCGAGCTGGCGGATCCTGGTGGGGTGGCGCATTTTGCGGAGAGCCTTGGCTTCGATCTGGCGGATGCGTTCGCGGGTGACGTGGAATTCCTTGCCAACCTCTTCAAGCGTGCGGCTGAAGCCGTCAATCAGGCCAAAACGTTTTTCGAGCACGGCGCGTTCGCGTTCGTTGAGGGTATCAAGGACGTCCTTGATTTTGTCCTTGAGCATGGCGAAGCCGGTGCGCTCCATGGGATCGTCGGCCGTCTTGTCCTCGATAAAGTCGCCGAAGGTGGTGTCGTCTCCCTCGCCGACAGGAGCCTGCAAACTGATAGGGGTCTGGGCCATCTTGAGGACGGCCCGGATGCGTTCCACCGGGAGGTGGATTTCGTCGGCGATTTCCTCCGGGCTGGGCTCGCGGCCGTATTCCTGCACCAGTTGTTTCTGCACCCGCATCAGCTTGTTGATGGTCTCGATCATGTGGACCGGGATGCGGATGGTGCGGGCCTGGTCGGCGATGCTGCGGGTGATGGCCTGACGGATCCACCATGTGGCATAGGTGGAGAATTTGTAGCCCCGGCGGTATTCGAATTTGTCGACCGCCTTCATCAGGCCCATGTTGCCCTCCTGGATAAGGTCGAGGAAAGGCATGCCGCGATTGGTGTATTTCTTGGCGATGGAAATGACGAGTCGCAGATTGGCTTCCACCATTTCCTGCTTGGCGCGCTGGGCGTCGCGGAGGTGCGAGCGCATTTCGTTGTAAGCGGTGTGGAAATCGGGAGCCGCCAGCCAGGTGCGGCGCTCCACGGCGTCGATCTCGGCATGGGCTTCGGCATCATTGGGATCGGCCGCAAGGCGGGCCTCCGCAGCGGTCAGTTCATCCATCAGATCCTTGGCGAGAACCTCGAATTCCTCGACGGTCTTCTGTTTGAAATAATACTTGGAAAAGGCCTTCTGGATGATTTGATAGGCTTTTTTGAATTCGGCCAGAGACGCTTCCTTTTTGGCAGGCTGTTTGGCAGTGCGGCTCTTGTCCCATGCTGCCTGCGCGGTCTCATGGGAATCGCTGACCTGCGTGTTCAATTTGAGCAGGCCCTTGAGATACCGCTCGCGGCTCTCGATCTGTTTGTCCTGCACCACCCGGTCGGTGCGTTCTTCATTGTCGATCAGCTTCCGGGAAAGATCCAGGTAGGCATCCGCGATGAAGCCAAAAGTGTTGAGGAGGCGCTGGACGTTTTCCTCCGATTTCTCAATGCGGATGGAGATCTCCACTTCCTGCTCGCGGGTGAGCAGGGGCACCTGCCCCATCTGCTTGAGATACTGCCGGACTGGATCGTCCAGCGTGTCGGCCCGCATCGCATCGTTCTTCTCATCCAGATCCGGCAGGACCTGCGGATGGGAATGGGAGGATGAGGGCATCGGCCGCACCCGGTCCACCTGGGAGGCATCAATGATATCAATTTCCAGGTTGCGCAGGCGGAGGATGATTTCCTCCACCACATCCGGCGAAATCAGGTCATTGGGCAGGGCCTCGTTGAGGTCATCGTAGGTGACATGGCCCTGTTCCTTGGCGAGCTTGATGAGTTCGCGGATCTTGAATTGGATGTCGGGGGAATCGATGCTGTAATCCTCCACGGCCACGGGGGCGGGCATGGTTTCCCCGTTGGCTGATTTGCGGGGCCGGCCGCGGCCGCGCTTGGCCACCGGCGCGCCGGATTCCGGCGCGGGAGGGGGAGCAGGATCGGTGGGCGGAGGAGCAGGGGACGACTGGGGGCGCTTGGGCATGAGAACCGGGAAGGGAACAAAAAGAAAACACCGACCGTCCCGTAGGGGACAGGGAAGGTCAAGGAGTTCTTAACGGTTGTCCTCCACGGACGGGGCACCGCCGGGCGGTGCATCTGGTCTTTGGTCTTTACACTATAAGGGTTGCTCCAACCCGCTTCAACAAGGCGGCGGTGGCTTTGATGCCATCGGATTCGGAGAGGGTCTTGCCTTCGTATTCGATGCCGATCCAACCGCGGAACTTGTGTTTGTTGACGACGATATCGAGCATCTTCGGGAAGTCGGTTTTGGTTTCATTGCCGTCGGCGTCGAAGTCGTTGCTCTTGGCACTGACGCCCTTGGCAAAGGGCATCATTTCATCCACGCCGAGGTAGCGGTCGTATTCGCCGTTGGTTAGTTTGAAATTCCCGAAATCAGGCAGGGTGCCGCAGTTCGGGAGGCTGACGCTTTTGATGAGGGCGGCCAGCCATTGGCCATCGGATGAATAACCGCCGTGGTTCTCGACGATGACGTTGAGCCCGAGGGGTTTTGCGAGGGTGCAGAGTTTGGTCAGGCCATCGGCGGCCAGTTTGGCCTGCTCCTCACGGGAGCCCGCGCTGTGGGCATTGACGCGGATGCTGTGGCAGCCGAGGAATTTGGCGGCTTCCAGCCACTTCACGTGGTTGTCCACGGCTTTCTGGCGTTTGGCGGTGTCCGGATCCCCGAGGTTGCCTTCCCGGTCGCACATGATCAGGACGCTGGTCACGCCGTTGTCGTCAGCCCGCTGCTTGAGGCCCTTGAGATATTCCTGGTTGGTGGCCTTGTCCATCCAGAACTGGTTGACATATTCCACGCCGCTGATGCCGAAGTCGCGTTTGGCGATCAGCGGGAAGTCAAGGTGGTTGAGCTTGCCGGCAAAAAACGCCAGATGCAGGGACCAGCCGGCAAGGGAGATCTGGAAAGGGAGTTTGGCGGTTTCCTGCGCGGTCAACTGCCCGGCGAAAGGGAGTGAGGCAGCAGCAGCGAAGGACGAGCGGAGAAAGGACCGGCGGGTATTCATGATAGGAGGTGGCGGGCGGAATCGGCGGGCCCATCGATGCAGCCTACCACGGGGGAGCCGGGATTTCCCAGTCAAATTTCCGGAAACGCCAAACCCCCGAATGAATGGGCGCGGGCCGGTTCTCCGGATTCAGCTGAGGTGGTCCGGTTTCCCGCTTGAGGCCGGCATTACGGTGAAGGGTCCCAGTCCTCCCCACGCCAGGACCAGTCCGTCCCATGCCACCTTGATGCCGGACGGAAGCTGTTCTGTCAGGGTCGCATGGCAGAGGTCATGGCTGATGTGGGTGAACCAGGTTTGCCCGGCCCTGACATCACGGGCCACCGCGATGGATTCTGCCACGCTAAGGTGGGTGGGATGCTCGCGGTAACGCAGGGCGTCAATGATCAGCACCCCGCAATCCATCAGCAGCCCGAGGGTCTCTGCGGGGATGGATTTGCAGTCGGGCAAATAGGCTACCGGGGGCATCCCGGGCCGGTCAAAACGGAAGCCGGTGGTGGTGATGCGGCCATGTTCGACCGGCAGCGGGGTGATGGTGGTTTGTCCGAGCAGAAAGGGCCCGCTGATTTCGTGGGGATCCGGTTTAAGATATCCGATATACCGGTGCTGGCCGTCGAAGGCAAAATGAAAGGTGTGCCGCAGGCCATTCATGGTCTCGGGCGAGGCATAGACCGGAATGCGGGCCTCGGCTCCAAAGGTGAACGGGCGCAGGTCATCGAATCCCATGATGTGGTCCGAGTGTGGGTGGGTGATGAGCACGGCGTCGACCGCATTGATGCCGTGTCGCAGGCACTGGCGGCGGAAGTCCGGGCCGGTATCGACCACCCAGCAGCACTCCGGGGTCCGGACAAAGATCGCAGCCCGGTCCCGCTGGTCCCGCGGATCGGCCGACCGGCACACGGCACAGGCGCAGCCGATCATGGGCACGCCGAGGGACGTGCCGGTGCCGAGAAAGGTGAGTTCAAACGGGACCATGCGGCCCGCCGATACGCTGCCGCCCCCCGCAGGGAAAGCGAAATGCCAGCGCTTTTCCCTTTTCATCCGCTGTGCACCCTCTTTCATCCCTGCATGCTCACCACCCTCACCATCCGCAACCTCGCGCTCGTGGACTCCCTCACGTGGGAACTCGGATCCGGGCTGGTAGGGGTGACGGGAGAGACCGGGGCCGGAAAATCCATCATCGTGGGAGCGCTCAAGCTGGTGCTGGGGGAGCGGGCGGACCGCGATCTCATCCGCACCGGCGAAGACTCCTGCACGGTGGAGGCGGTGTTTGAACCCACCCATGTCGCGGAAATCAACGAGGCTTTGGCCCATGCCGGTCTGGAACCCTGCGAGGGGGATCAACTGATCATCAAACGGGTGATTTCCACCGCTGGGCAGAACCGCCAGTTTATCAACTGTGCGCCGGCGACCTTGTCGGTGCTGAAGGTGCTTGGGCAGTATCTGGTGGATTTGCATGGACCGCATGAGCACCAGTCGCTGAATTCCCGCGACCGCCAGCTCACCATGCTGGATGCTGCCGCGGGAGCGGACAGTGCTTTGGCAGCCTATCAGAAAGCATGGCGGCATTGGCGCAGTCTGGCCGCCGCCCTTGAGGAGCTGACGCGGGCGGAAAATGTCAGTGGGCAGGAACTGGATTTACTGCGTTTCCAGGTGCAGGAAATTGAAGCGGCCCAGCTCCGGCCGGAAGAGGAGGAGCCCCTGCTGCAGCGTTACAAAATGGCCGGCAACAGCACCCGCCTCGCAGAACTTTCGGCCGCTGCCCTCGCGGCGCTCCAGGATGCGGATGATGCTGTCCTGACCAAACTGGGGGAACTCCGCCGCACCCTGCGGGAACTGGAACGCATCGACCGCAGTGCCACCGAGATCACGTCAGGATTTGAGAACGCCTTTGTGGAACTGGAGGAACTGGAGCACGCGCTGCGGGAATACCACGAAGGGCTCGAGTTTGATCCCCGCGAGATCGGGGAACTGGAAGAACGCATCAATCTCCTGGAAAACTTGAAACGCAAATACGGTGGAACGATTGAGCGGGTCCTGGACCACTGCGACCAGGCCGCCGGGCGTCTCGGCCGGATTGAGGGCCGGGGAGATGAACTGGAACGTCTCCGCCGCGAAAGCACCGCCGCGCGGGAAGCCATGGAGGCGGCTGGGGTGGCGCTGGGCCAACTGCGCCGCAAGGCGGCCCCACGCCTTGCAAAGGAAGTCTCCCGGCATCTGGCGGATCTTGGTTTCCAACAATCCAAGTTCAGCGTCGATTTGCAGGCTCTCCCCCAGCCCGGGGCCCATGGCCTCGAGGAAGTGGATTTCATGTTTGCACCCAATCCCGGAGAGCCGGCCAAGCCTTTGCGGGTCATTGCCAGCAGCGGGGAAATGAGCCGGGTAATGCTGGCGGTGAAGAGTGCCCTTGCCAGGGAAGACAGCATTCCCCTGCTGGTTTTTGATGAAATTGACGCCAATGTCGGCGGGGAAATTGCTGCCGCCGTCGGCCGCAAGATGGCCGAACTGGGCCGCAGCCATCAGATCATCAGCATTACCCATCTGCCTCAGGTGGCTGCTCTGGCCAGCTGCCATTACGTGGTCAGCAAAGTGGTGCAGAAGGATCGGACCTTCAGCCAACTGGTCCGGGTAAAGGATGACCGGCGGGTGGATGAAATTGCCCGCATGCTGGGCGGGAAGGCGGAAAGCGCCCGGGCACATGCCCGCAGCCTGCTGGCCGCAATCCGTTGACCCCGCAGTTTGCTGCGCTGTGCTGGCCCGATTGTGGCGATTTGCGGCAAGGCTCCGCAGGGTTTCCCCGTCGACCCCGCTGGCGTGCTCCGTGCATAAATGATGGAGCACCACCCAGGCTGCCCGGGTTGTCCATGTGGATGGCCTTTATTCCCTAACCCCCCTCACATTCCATGAAACTCATTCTCCTCACTCCTTTCACCATTTGCAGCCTGCTGCTTTCTTCCTGCACCTCCGGCCCCAATGCCCGAACAGGCACCGTCCTTGGTGGATTGGGTGGAGCGGCCGCCGGCGGCATCATTGGTCATCAAAGCGGCCGGGGTTTGGAGGGAGCCGCCATTGGCGGAGCCCTTGGAGCCGTGGGCGGCAATGTCGTCGGAGGATCCCAGGATCAGCGCAACCAACGGTACTATCGCCGCTACTGAAACATTCCACCGATCCCCGCACCATAACCCACCCTAACCAACTGCCATGAAAATAAACGAAATCATGACCTGCGGCGTAGAAGTGATCCCGCCTGAAGCCACCGTTCAGGAGGCGGCTCAAAAGCTCAAGGAATTTGAAATCGGTTCCGTGCCGGTTTGTGATGGCGAGCGTCTCGTCGGCATGATTACTGACCGCGATATTGCCATCCGCCTCGCCGCCGAAGGCAGGGATCCGGCCACCGTGCCGGTGAAGCGGATCATGACACCGGAGGTCCTCTGGTGTTTCGAAAACCAGACCGTGGAAGAAGCTGGCCGGATGATGAAGGAAAACCAGGTCCGGCGTCTGCCGGTCATCTCGCAGGACCGGCGTCTCGTCGGCATCGTGACCCTGGGCGACATGGCGGTCCGGACCAATGCGCTGCGTGCGGTGGGGGAAACCCTCCAGGAAATCTCCGAAGCCGCCCCGGCCTAACATCGCTTACTCCCCTGCCATGCCGGCCCTGCTTTGCAGGTCCGGCCTGCCCCGGCACCACCCATCCACCCTCCCTCATGATATCCCCCACCAATCCACCCCAGCCTGAAGATCCCGTGCCGTTTCCGGCTTCCCCCCCAGCCTACGTGCCGATGGAACCGGACGAGGTGCCCGAAGAATTGCCAGGACCCGCCCACAACCCCGGTCCCGAATACCCCGGCCCGCCTCCAGAGACTCCCGTGGAGCCCGAAAAGTAAAATTTCGCACCACGGCCTCTGTAAACGGTTTTCTGCTTCTGGCTGCGGATACGGGAACTGAGTTCTGTTATTTGACCCGCAGGAAAGAGCAACCTCTCCGCTTGAAGACCGGAGCGGGAAGATGACATGGATGAGAGAACCTCATTTCAGATGCCTGCCCGACCTGCAAGGAAAACCAGCACACCCGGCACTTGGCCGGACTCCAACCTCCATGCCATCAAAATCGAAATAACCTGGGATCCGATGCCGGATCCCGAGGTGGATGCGCTGCCTGCGGAAGTGCGTGAGGAGATGGACCGGCTCTATGACCTCGTCAAAACAGCCTCGCCCCGGGCCGTGCCTCCGTTGAGGAAATTGGTGGCGACTTATCCCCAGGTTCTGGCGCTGCAAAACTGGTTGCTCACGGTGCTGAGTCATGGCTCCAAGTCCCAGCAGCAGGAAGCAAGGAAACTGACGGTGGAACTGTTCGAATCGCGTCCGGAATACTATTTTGCCAGGACCGGTCTGGCAGAAATGCATTTAAGGGAAGGCCGGGTGGAAGAGGCGGCCTCGTTGATGTTAGGCCAGGCGAATACCTTGCAGGCATTGTATCCAGGCCAGAAGGTCTTTCATATTTCAGAAGTCCGCCACTGGGCCTTGCTTTGCGGGCAAATATTATTGAAAACCGGCGAAATTGAAGCTGCTCATAGCTACAGAAACCTTTTGCATCAGATGGAGCCGAATTCCCCCGCAGTGCAGCATCTGGACCGTCTAATGCTGATGGCAGTATTCGAGGGCGGTTTCCGTCCATCTAAAACGGCGAGGCGCCAACCGGGTGGTGGGCGACGGATTAAACACTGACGCATTTGCGGGAAGCCGGGACGGGATGGGTGGATAATTGGAGGGACGTGGCAGAGGTCCGGGGTCCGTCAAGGCCAAAGCCATAGCAAGATTGCGGGGTCGAGGCACGTTTTAGGCACCGGTGCGGGGCAGGAGGGTGATGCGCTTGAGGCGGCCGGCGTCTTCCGGGGACCAGGAACGGATGTGAGGGTCGTCCTTGAAGAGATTGTGAACGAGGCGGCGTTCGTAGGAATTCATGGGGTCCAGCTTGACAGGCTGGCCGGTGGCCTGGACTTCGGAGGCCACTTTGCGGATGCCGTCAAGGAAACGTTCGATTTCGTTTTGCCGGAAGTTTTCCACATCAAGGCGCACCCGGGGGGCGTCGGGGAATTTCTGGCGGAGCAACTTATTAACGAGGTGCTGGAGGTCGTCGAGGCGTTCGCCCTTCCGGCCGATGAGGGCTTCCGGTTTTTCCATGCGGACGTGGAGGGACGGTCCGGAGGGATCTTCATCCATTTCGATGGTCACGCTGTAGCCGAGGTGGCGGAGCATGATTTCGAGGATTTCACGGGCGCTGTGGGCGGCATTCATGGGTTGGGGGCGTAAAAAGGGCGGAACCGCGGACCGGTCCTGCCCCAGATGTAGCACGGCCTGCGCCGGTTGCAGGCGGGGACTTGAAGGTGCTTAACCTTTTTTGAAGGTGCTCTTGCCGCCTCCGGGGGTGGGGGGGCGGTTGGCGGCCTTGGCTTTTTGCTGCGCAAGGGCGGCGGCCTGGGCACGCTCGAGGAAGCCGGGTTTGCGCGGGACCTTTTTCAGTTCCTCATCCGGTTGTTTGCTGACAATCCACGTCTGGAAGATGGAAATGACGTTCTGAACTGACCAGTAGAGGGCCAGGGCGCTGGCGGTCCCATAACAGAACAACAGGAAGAACAGCGGCATGATTTTGAAAATCTTCTGCTGCATCTCTATCTGGGGATTGGTCTGGGCGGGCTGGGGGGTCACCTTCATCTGGAGATACATGGTGACCGCCATGACGAGGGGCAGGGGATTCAGGGGGAGCCCGGCAATGTAAGCTACGGTATCGGGCAGCGAGAGATCCTTGACCCAGAGGAAATGGTGGCCGCGCATTTCGACCGCTCCCTGCATCATGTGATAATAGCCGAGGAAGATAGGAAACTGCAGCAGGACCGGGAGACAGCCGCCGACGGGATTGACTTGGTAATCCTTGTAGAGTTTCATGGTTTCGACCTGCATCTTCTGCGGGTCGTCCTTGTATTTCTCCTTCAGGTCCATCATCAGGGGTGACAGTTTGGCCATGCGTTTCATGGACTTGGTGGCCTTGAGCGACAGCGGCCAGATGACAAGACGCACCACGATGGTCAGGAAAACGATGGCCAGTCCAAAGGAGACGTATTGGTGGAAAAGGTTGAGCGCCCCGAGGAAGAGGCGGCTGAGGCTGGAGAACCAGCCGTAATGCATGGCTTCGTTGCGGTCCCCCCCGATGGTGTTCAGGACGGTGCCGGAGCGGGGGCCGGTGTAAATTTGGCCGCTCCATGCAGTGGTGGCATTGGCGGAGGGAGCACTGTTGCTGAGTTCCAGGGAAGTTTCCGAGGCCCATGCTTTCACAGGAGCGCGGCCGGGATCATCAAACTCCATCCATTTGCGGCGGGAAAGCACCTGCACCGGCTTGTCCCGGGCAATGGCGTCCGGACTGATAAGGGTGGCGTAAAATTGATTATGGACCCCGCCCCAGGTGAGGTTGTTGAGGGCAGTTCGGATTTCGGATTGGGCCGCCGAGGCTCCGATGCCGAGGAAGCCGCTGGACGATTCAAACTGGGTGGTGGGCAGCAGGTCAGCTGAGTCGTCGGCAAACCAGTTGCTGGCTGGGGGCAGCATTTCACTGTTATGCAGTTTGCCGAGCATTCCGGCATTGAGGAAGTAGTTGCCCCCGGTCAGGGAGGTCGTGTTTTTAAATGCCAGGCTCAGGTGCCAAACGTAGCCCCAGCCCTGGTTGGGCTCCCCTTCGTGCAGGGTCCATGCCTTGGTGATCTCGACCCCGTTGACGGTGCCGGTGTAGGTGATGGAGCGGTCGGTCGATGCGGTGATCTGATAGGGCGAAAGGTCATACGAGCCCTTGCTGTCCAGCAGGGCCCCAATGGGAGCATTGCTGCCCTGGTTCATGATCTGCTCGGTGCGCCCGGCGAATTGGCCGGGGAGAATCTTCACTTCCTTGATGCCGCCGCCGAGGTTGGTGAAAGTGAATTCTGCCGCCGGATTGCGGAGAATGGTTTCCTGGGCGGCAACCGGGGCTGCGGCGGGAGTGGCTGGAGCGGCTGCGGTTGCCGCCGCAGCTTCAGGCGCGGCTCCCGGCAGGGCAGGGGCCGCCACGGGGGCTGGAGGGGCGGGGACCGGGGCGGGAGGCTGCTGCGTCAGGACCCAGGCCAGCCCCAGTCCGCAGACCAGCACCATCATCCACTCAAATCGATTCATGTTCATAGGCAGGGGAAAATCGGGCAGCGGGCCGGAAGGCCGGAATGCCGGGGAGCGCGGCCTTACGACGGGCAGGAACAAATGACAATGACAAAAGGGCGGGGGGAGGTTTCAGCGGTTCAGTTTTCAGTTTTCAGTTTTTCAGTTTCCAGTTTTTCCGGGCTAGTCTGGTGGCCGGGCACCGGGTCATGGCCATGGCCGCCCCAGGGATGGCAGCGGGCGATCCGGCGGAGCCCCAGCCATGACCCCTTTAGCGCGCCGTGAGTCTCGAGGGCATCAAGGAAATACTGTGAGCAGGTGGGATCGTAACGGCAGCCCGAACCTGGTCCGGCCAAGGCGTGCAAGGCGGGAGAAATCCAGCACTGATACCCCCGGATCAGGCAACGGAGCAGGCGTTTCATCGTGGGGTCAGGCCGGTGGAGGGGCAGACCCTGCCCTTATGCCAGGCGGGGCCGGGATAGCGGGTGGCGGGGTCTCCAACAACCCAGCCTTGTTGGCCAGTTTTTCCCATTCCTGCTGCAGGGTGGCAAAGCTGGCGTTGACCGCGGGAAATTTCGCGATGGTCACGATGTCGTGGGTCACCCGCAGGCGGGGGAAAAAGTGGCGCACAATCATGCGGAGCCGCCGCCGGACCCGGTTGCGGGTGACGGCATTGCCGAGCCGTTTGGTAGTCGTAAAACCGGCGTGGGCAGAGGCTGCTTCCGGCCGGGGACGAATGGCGAGGATCAGGCAACGGCTGGTCCACGATTGGCCTTCTTCCCGGATCGCAGCAAAGTCGCGGGTGCGGGTGAGGCGTTGCGAACTGGGGAGAGCCATGGCCCGGGGCGGTGGAAAATGGACACGGAAAAAGGGTGGGCAACCATGGTTAGGTGTCCACCCTTGGGAAGAGATTCAGGCAGGACCGGGAGGTCTGAGGGGTAAAACTCCGGAAACAGGTCCGCCGACAGCCGCTTAGGACTGGGTGTGGCGGGCGTATTGCACGTCAGCGCCCTTGGGCAGGAGACGCTTGCGGCCTTTTTGGCGGCGGCGGGCGAGGCAGGCGCGGCCGTTTTTGGTCGCCATGCGGGCGCGGAAGCCGTGCTGATTCTTAAGGGTGCGCTTGGAGGCTTGGAAGGTGCGTTTGGACATGACAGAATCGTGGTTGGAAAGGAAAAGGAGCCTGCGTTCAGGCAAGCCAGCCCACCGAAAGGACCCGGATTGCCCCGAAGCGACGGGCGGGTATTCTAGGAGCCCCGGCCCGATTGTCAACTGGCGAAAGCCACTTATCGCGCTGGGTTTTCCATGAACTGGATCCGTTCGGCGGCAGGTTATCAGATGCGGAGTCAGCCCGCTTTCCGTAAAGGGGATTCAGCCTTGGCCGGCCGGATTTGCACGCAGCGGAATCCTTTGGCCTGCAGCAGATCCACCAAGCTGCCAGGGCCGCAAAGATGTCCGGCCCCGACGAGCACCATGGTGGGACGGTCGCTTTGGAGAATGGCTTCAAGCCGGGGCAACCATGCCGCATTGCGGTCCCCGATAAGCATTTTCCGGAGTTCAGGGAAGTCCTTGAAACTGTCGCTAAGGGAGGCGTGCAGGGTTTCTGTATCGCCGGCGCGCCAGGCGGCGGTCAGGGCGGCGGCCTTTTTGGGAAGGGTGGCCGCATCCGCAAGGGCTTGGCGGAGCATGGCTTCCTGAGTTTGTGCTGGCAGTTGACTGAGCAAGGACATCTGGCTCACGGCAGTTTCCAATCCTTCGGTGGTCTTGCCGGAGCCGGCGAGGCGGGAAATGAACCAGGTTTCGATACCATGTTCCGGCCCAAATCCTGCCTGCCGGCTGCCGGTCAACGCGACGGTGAGGGCGGCCAACCATGGCGGCTGAGTTTGCAGGGACGGCAGGGCCACGTCTGCTCCCCGGGCCCAGGCGGAGAATTCCTGCCAGGTTTCCGGACCGACCTGATCCTGCAGGAATCCGGATGCGGGTTTCATCAGCGGGGCGAGGGCGGCCTGGGTCTCCGGACGGGAGGCGTCTCCCGGTGGAATTTCGAACACAAGGTGGGTGCTCTCCTGCCACGCGGTTTCATAAGGGGTGGGCAGAGGATAATCGCTGGCGCGGAGCAGATGAAAGGAACCTGCCAGAAAAAATGGGGCTTTGCCGCCGGAAACCCGCCAGACCAGCCCCGGGCTGGCCGGGTCAGAAGGCGGCCCGGCCGGCCGCTCTTCCGGGAGAGGGGGAGCCGGGGAACAACCGAGGCTTCCCACCCAGATCATCAAGGCAGCCAATGCGCGGACCAAATAGGTGAGCATCCAAAAAGGTGCGCCGGAAGGGGGCAGGGCCGCAAGCGGGGAAGACCCCAGGAATTCCGGATCTCTAACGCTTCCCTCAAAAGTCACGGCTGCGGTGTTTCACTCCTGACGGTTGCGCTCACAAAAAAAAGCCGCCGGAAACCGGCGGCTTTTTCGGAAATGTCAGGAAGCGTGGCGGCTCAGGGAGGGGTGGTCACAAAGGGGGCGGTTTCCTTGCGGACTTGGTTCAGGGAGATGAAGTCCTTCTCCAGCCCCTTCACTTTTTCGGTGAGCTGCTGCAGTTTGGTTACGAGTTCATTTGAGGCGGTCTGGAATTGATCGCGTTCGCCTTTCATGGTATCGCGCTGCCGGGCAAAGGACTGGACTTCGCTCTGCACGGACTTGAATTGTTCCGAGACAATATCCTTGGCCTGCTGCAGGCTCTGCAGGGCTCCCTGCTGCTCTTTATTCTGATCGGTCAGGGCTTTGATTTTTTCGCTCAGTTCGTTGATTTGTTTTTGCAGGGTGTCGCGGGCGGTCATCAGCTCCAGCTTTTCCTTGCCGAGGTTTTCGTTGGTCTTCAGCAGGGCATCCTTGGTGGCCTGGGCATCGGCGAAGGCCTTGTTAATTTCGTTGAGGCCCTTGTCGAGTTTGGCGACTTCCTCGGCCTTGGTTTTCATGGCGGCGGCCATGTCGGCTTTTTCCTTTTCCAAGTTAGCCAAGCTGCCTTTGATGGTCTGTTCCCGTTGGATGCCGGCGAGGACTTCGCCTTTGAGCATGGTTTCCCGTTCCTGGGCGAGTTTGAGGTCGCCGATGCGGCCATTCAACTCCACTTTGATGCTTTCCTCGCGTTTGCGGGCTTCGGCGAGTTCCGAGGCGCGCACTTCGAGGGCACCATTCAGGTCGGTGCGGGCTTTTTCAAGGCTGGTGATGGTATTCTTCAGGCCGGTTTCGCGTTCCATGCCGGCCGTCAGGTCGGCTTTGAGGTTGGTTTCGCGGCGGGCGGCGAGTTCGAGCTTGCCATTCAAATCCTTTTCCCGGCCCGTGGAGGCGTCCAAATCGTGGCGGGTTTTTTCCAAGGTGGCGTTGGTGGCCACCAGCTTTTTGTCCAGATCCGCGATCTGAAGTTTTCGTTCCGTCAGATCAGTGGTCAGGGTGACCACCTGGAGATTCAAACTCTTGTTATCCTTGAAGAGCTGGTCGCGCTCCCCGGTGAGATTATGGATGGCCCCGGTTTGGGTTTTAATGGTGCTGGCCTTGTCGGCGACATCCAGCTTCAGGGAGTTTTTTTCGGTAGTCAGATCATTGTTGATTTTGGAACTGATGCCACCGAAGGCGAGGCTGAGGCCGAGGGCTGCAAGGAGGAGACGGCCGCTGCGGTTGGAGGAGGGTTCTGGCGTCTGATTCATGAGATGTGGGAAAAAGGACCTTGGAGTGCTGAAATTAAATTCCGGACATGGCGATCATAAACGAATCCCCGGATCCGGCAACTATTGTTTTGCCGGATAACCCCACCGCCAGGGGTTGGGGAGCAGGTTGACGGGCGCAGGACCGGCCATATAGTATCGGTCCATGAGTGCTCCCCCATCCCCGCCGGCCCGTCCGGTGAGTTTTAAAGTCGGAAATGAACGCCTCATCAAGGTGCTGCCCGGGGCCAGCGCCCGGCTCAGCGGCCTGCTGCGCAAGCAGGGCCGGGCGGAACACGGGGCGCTGCGGGTGGCGGTCGTGGGCGGCGGCTGTTCCGGCCTGCAATATAAAATGGATCTGGTGGATGGACCCGCCGACCGCGACATCATGGTGGAAAGCGGGGGGGTGCGGGTCGTGGTGGATCCCAAGAGCGCGCTGTTTGTCAGCGGTTCCGAACTGGACTTCAGTGAGGACCTGCAGCAGGGCGGCTTCAAGGTTTCCAATCCCAATGCCATTGTGACCTGCTCATGCGGGGAGAGTTTTGCCGCCTGATGGGCTTTGCCGGAACCGGATGGATGCCTTTGCCTTGTTGGATTTGCCCCGCCGGGCTTGCCTTGCTCCGGAGGAGGTGCGGGCGGCTTTTCAGAAAGCGGCCGCCGCTTGCCATCCCGATGGGGCGGCAGATGAGACGGAACGCCTCGAGCGGACGCGCCGTTTCCAGCAAATCAATGAAGCCAGCGCCCTCCTGACGCCCGTGGCGGCAAGGTTGAAACATTTGTTATCGCTGGAGTTCCCACAATATGCCCCCCCGCGTTCAGCCGTGATGGATGAACCCCTGGTCCGCTTGTTTGGCCAGGTGGGGACGGCAGTGCAGGAAGCAGCGGCATGGACCCGCCAAGCGGGCGGAGCGACAACCTTTCTGGCCAAGGCCTCCTTGACCGGGCAGGGCTTGCTGGTGCAGGAAGCGCTGGAAGCGGCAGGGGCCGCCGTGCGGGCGGCCCAGGAAACCTTGGAGGCCGCGCTGCGTGACGCGGATACGGCCCGCTCCGCCGGATCGGAAGGTGTTGCAGAGTTGCTCGGTCCGCTTTCCCAGCAAGCGGGGTTTCTGGAAAAGTGGCAGGCCCAACTCCAAGCGGCATGGGCGGCGGTTTTTGCGGCGGGGCTTTGAGCGGGTGGCGGCAAGGCTGCGCAGGAAAACTACGGATTCCCTCTGCCTTTTCAGTTGCCCCGATGGAGGGGCACGGCATTTTGGCCGGTTTTATGGCCACCATTATTGAAATGCCGAAGTTGAGCGACACCATGACCGAGGGGACCCTCGTGAAATGGCTGAAAAAGGAAGGCGACACGGTCGCCAACGGCGATGTGCTCGCGGAGATCGAAACGGACAAGGCCACGATGGAAATGGCGGCATTTGATGAAGGAATTCTGGGCAAAATTTACGTGCAGGCCGGCAGCAAAGCACCATTGGGGGCCGCGCTCGGGGTGATTGTGGACGAAGGCGAGGCTGTTCCTGACGCTCCTGCGGCGGCTACTGCTCCGGCCGCGGCTTCCGGATCTGCGGCTCCCGCGACCGCTTCTGCGGGGGGCAAGACGACTCCGGCCACCCGCGCGGCCGCCTCCCGTTCGGTGGCCCTGGCCACCGCCAATGGCAAAATCAAGGCTTCGCCCTTGGCCCGCCGCATTGCTGCCGAACGCGGCGTCGATCTGCGTGGCCTGACCGGATCGGGTCCTGGTGGCCGGATTGTGCGGGTCGATGTGGAAAGTGCTCCGGTGGGCGGTCCCGCGGGGACGTCCGCCAAACCGGTGCAGGCCATCCGTCCTGTGGCTGGTCCTGACGATACCCGCATTCCTCTCAGCGGCATGCGGACCATTATCGCCGAACGCCTGCTGGCCTCGAAGACCCAAATTCCCCACTTCTATCTGAATATCGAAGTAGATGCAGGACCCATTCTGGCCCTCCGCGCGCAGATCAATGCCGGGGCCGAAAAATCCGGCGGTAACAAATATACTGTCAACGATTTCATCCTCAAAGCCGTGGCCGGAGCTGCTGCCCAGGTGCCCGCCGTCAACGCGTCCTTTGATGGCGACAGCATCGTGCAGTTCGCCAAGGTAAACCTGAGTGTGGCCATCGCCGTGGAAGACGGCCTTGTCACGCCGGTGATCCGCGATGCCGCCAAAAAGTCGATGCTGGAACTCAGCAGCGCGGTGAAGGAACTGGCGGTCAAAGCGAAGAACAAAAAACTCAGTCCTGACGAATTTGCCGGGGGCACCATCACGGTTTCCAATCTGGGGGCCTACGGGATCGACAACTTCGACGCTATCATCAATCCGCCCCAGGCGGCCATTCTTTCGGTGGGGGCAGCCAAGAAGGTTCCGGTCGTCAACGCCAAGGGGGAAATCACGGTGGGGGACCGCATGTGGATCGGCATGAGTTGCGACCACCGCGTGGTGGACGGTGCCGTCGGAGCCACCTATTTGGCGGAGCTCAAAAAACTGCTGGAAAACCCGGCCCTGATGCTGGTGTAAACTTTTGGCGGACCTTCCCGTCGCGAAAACCCGGGCCTTGGTTTGCCCAGGATCCGGGATTTCCTTTCCGGAAAAACCTTCTAGGCTGGGACATCAATTTATCCCCGCCAACCCCGGTGCTTCCCCTGCTCGAATCCCTCCGCCTGCTCAGTGAACCTACCCGCCTCAGGCTTCTGCTTCTCCTGGATCAGGCCGAATTGACGGTGGCAGAAATCCAGGAAATCCTGACGATGAAGCAGAGCCGGATTTCCACCCAACTCGGGCTGCTGAAAAATGCCGGGTTGGTCCAGGCCCGGCGGTCCGGCAAAAACTCCATCTATGGACTGGGGCCGGTCAGTCCGCCGCTGCGCACGCTGCTCCGCGAAAGTGGTCCGGAGATCCCCGAGGCAGCCCAGGACCGGTTGGCTCTCAAATTGGTGCTGAGAAAACGCTCGGATGCCGCCCGGGTCTATTTTGACCAGTTGGCGGGCAAATTCGGCCGCAGCTATCTTCCAGGAAGATCATGGAAAGCCTTGGCGGAAACACTCCTGCTGCTCATGCCCGCCAAAGTGATTGCCGACCTCGGGGCCGGCGAAGGCACCTTTTCCCAATTGCTGGCCCAGCGGGCCGAACGCGTGATTGCCGTCGATTCCTCGGAAAAAATGGTCGAGTTCGGTTCCCAGGTAGCACGGGACAATGGCTTCACCAATCTGGAATACCGGCTCGGGGACCTCGAAGAGCCGCCTATTGAAGACGAGTCCATTGATCTGGTATTTCTCAGCCAGTCCCTGCATCACGCCGCACGTCCGGACCGCGCCCTGCAGGAAGCCTTCCGCATCACCCGGCCCGGCGGACGCATTGTGGTGCTGGATCTCCTGAAACACGACTTTGAGCAGGCCCGTGAATTGTATGCCGATCTCTGGCTGGGTTTCGCGGAAGTGGAACTCCACGGCTTCCTGGAAAAGGCCGGCTTCGGCAATATTCTCGTCCGCACCGTGGACCGCGAAAGTGAACCGCCCCACTTCCAAACTCTGTTGGGCATGGGTGGGAAGGACGCCGTCCGGCCTGCCTGATTTTCTTACCTTATTTTTTACCCCCTGACGGCGCAGTCTTGCCGCGGGCCGCATTCATTTGCTCCATGGTTTTCATGATGTGGATCGCGCCCCCGGGCATGATAGTGAAAATGCCGTCATCCCCGTGATATTCGCCGGTCTCGCTGACCCATGGCTGGTTCTCATAACGATAGGGTTCGGTAGGGCCTGGAGGAAAGTTGGTAGGAACAATGGAAGGGAAGGACACCGCTTCCTTCATTTCGTCAATGTTAACCGCCTTGCCGCCGGAATTGCGGAGTTCGCGGTTGAGCCGCCGCAGGTGCGCTGTGCTATACCAGTCCACTTCATGGATGCCAAAGGGCTTCATTTCCTTTTTCCACCAGTCCCACAGCGCCTCCTCCGAGCCTCCGGTGTCCTCATCGGGTTCCTGCGGCCAAGTGAGTTTGTCGGTCATATAACTCATCAGTCCGGCATGCATCCCTTTGAGTTTGGCGATGGAGTCCACGCTTTCGGCCTTGTTGATAAACCGCTGGTAACCCCCGATGCCAATGGCGGCCAGGACGGCGATGATGGTGACCACCATGAGAAGTTCCGGGATGGTCATGGCGCGCTGGAAGCGGCGGGACGGCCGGGAATAGCGAAGGCAGGAGGCGGACATGTCAGGAGGTCGGTCGCGGATGGAATGGCAGGATGGAAGCCGCAAAGTCGCGGCCTCCATAACTCAATTTGGAACGCGTATCATCTTATCTCTTGGATTTCGATTAAAATCTTTTTCGATTGAGGTTTTGGCCCCAACGGTGGCAGATTTAAATATCAAGGTTGCGGACATTGAGGGCATTGTCTTCGATGAATTGGCGGCGGGGCTCCACGATATCCCCCATCAGGATGGTGAACATGCGGTCTGCCTCCACGTTATTGTCCTCATTCATCTTGACCTGAAGCAGCCTCCGGGTTGCCGGGTCCATGGTGGTGTCGAAGAGCTGCGCTGCGTTCATTTCCCCGAGGCCTTTGAAACGGCGGATTTCCACCCCGCGGCGGCCGATATCGAGGACCCGTTCCAGAATTTCCGGCACGGAAAAGAGCGCCTGCACCTTGTCTTCGGATTCGATCAGTTCAAAGAGCGGCTGGTCCTGGGCACTGAAGTGGTCAAGGGCCAGCCCCTTTTCCTGGAGCTGCACAAGGAGGCGGGAAATGGCCCGGGCTTCGTGCACTTCGTAGAGCCGGGCACGGCGCTTCAGGGTATTTTCCGTTTTTGCTGGCGGGGAGGTGGGAGCCGCCTCCGGGGCAGAAGCGATCGAGGCTCCCAGATGCAGGTCAGGATTGGCCTCGCTGAAGAGGCGCAGGCTGTCTTCATCCGAGAGATAGTGGACCTGCTCGTCGTTGCCGGTCCGGAGAATCACCAGATATTCCGGGAGGCGGTGGGACTCCGCATCCCGGTGGCCCATGTAAGTGTCGAAGTTCCCTCCCTGACGGTTGATGATGTCCGAGAAGCGGGCCAGACGCATCAGGAGTTCGAGAATCTCGCGGAGCTGGGCGGCCGCGATGGTGGTGCCGTCGGCGAGGTTTTTCAGCTTCACTTCCTCGGCTCCGAGATCAATCAGGATGCGGTTCAGCGAGACATCGTCCTGCACATATTCCTGACGTTTTTTGCGTGCGACCTGATAGAGCGGCGGCTGGGCAATATAAAGGTAGCCGCGGCGCACCAGTTCCGGCATCTGACGGCAGAAGAAAGTCAGGAGCAGGGTGCGGATGTGGGAGCCGTCCACGTCGGCATCCGTCATGATGATGATTTTGTGATAGCGGGTTTTTTCAATGCGGAAGGTGCCTTCCTCCTCGCCGTTGCCGATGCCCGCACCAATGGCCGTGATCATCGACTGGATTTCCTTGTTCTCGAGGGCACGGTCGAGGCGCGCCTTTTCCACGTTGATGAGCTTGCCGCGCAGCGGCAGAATCGCCTGGGTCTTGCGGTCGCGGCCCTGTTTGGCGGAACCACCCGCAGAGTCCCCTTCGACGATGTAAAGTTCGGACAGGGCGGGATCCTTTTCGGAACAGTCGGCCAGCTTGCCGGGCAGGCCACCCCCGGTCAGGGCAGACTTGCGCACCGTCTCGCGGGCCTTGCGGGCGGCTTCGCGGGCCCGTGCCGCCATCAGGATGCGCTCCAGCAGCCGCTTGGCGATGGCAGGGTTTTCCTCGAAGTATTTGCTGAGGCCTTCGTAGGCAATGGAATTGACCACCGACTCGACTTCGTTATTAACCAGTTTGCCTTTGGTCTGGGAGGAGAAGCGGGGGTTGGGCAGCTTGACGCTGAGCACGCAGATCATGCCTTCGCGGCAGTCGTCCCCCGTGATGGCCGGATCCTTGTCGCGCAGCAGATTGTTGGCCTTGGCATAGGCATTGATGGCGCGGGTCAGGGCGGTCTTGAGCCCGGTCAGGTGGGTGCCGCCGTCGGCATTGGGAATGCTGTTGGCATAACACAAAATCTGCTCGCTGTAGGAATCGGTATACTGCAGGACGACATCGCAGTAGATGTCGTCCTCCGGCTTGCCGGGTTCGATTTCCACGCTGCGTTTGCTGCGGATGTTGATGGGCTCGGCCGGCACCACGGTTTTGTTTTCCGCCAGTTGGTTGACGAATTCCACAATCCCCTTGTCATAACGGAAGCGCTGATGCCGCGGTTTTTCACCGCGCTCATCCGTCAGGTTGATGGTCAGCCCGGGATTGAGGAAGGTGAGTTCGCGCAGGCGGGTAGCGAGGCGGTCGAATTGGAACTCCGTGGTCATGCGGAAGATTTCCGAATCCGGGAAAAAGGTGATGCGGGTGCCGGTATGCGAGGGGTCGTCCAGATCCCCCACGAGCTTGAGAGGGGAGGTGGTCACGCCGCGCTCGAAGGCAATCATGTAGATGTGGCCGTCCCGGAAGACCTCGGCTTTGAACCACTCGCTCAGGGCATTGACGCACTTGGCCCCGACCCCGTGGAGACCACCCGAATATTTGTAGGCCCCCTGGCCGAATTTACCGCCGGCATGAAGATTGGTCAGGACCAGCTCGATGGCAGGCATCTTGAACTTGCTGTGCATGGCCACGGGGATGCCGCGCCCGTCATCCCGGATGGAGCACGAGCCATCGGTGTGCAGGATGACATCGATGACCTTGCAGAAGCCGGCGAGGTGTTCGTCGATGGAGTTGTCCAGCACCTCAAAAACACAGTGGTGCAGGCCTCTTTCATCCGGGTCGCCGATATACATGCCCGGGCGTTTGCGGACGGCTTCGAGGCCTTCCAGCTTGTCGATTTGTTCGGCTCCGTAGGCTTGGCCGACGGCGGGCATGGTGTCTTTGTCCTGTTCCGGGAGAGGAGGTTCCTGATCTGACATGGTGGGAAAAGCGGGGAGCGGCCGGGACTGACCCGGAGGGAAAACCAGTATAAAGCGGAGGAGCGGGGAAAACGCAACCCTTTGACCGTGGTTTCGGCGGGTTTTGCGGGACCGGGAAAAAGCGGAAAATCTCGGCCGGGGGCGCAATTCAGCTTGCGGCGGCGCGGGGAACCCCTATACAGCCGTAGGGCGCGCCAGTCAGCGCCATCACCCCGGGCACCGCATGCCGCCTTGCCCTCCACATCAACTCACCACGCCCTGTGTTAAAGCAAATTATCGGTCAAAAGCCCCAGCCTCCCGGTCCGCCGGCAGCGCCCGCTCCTGCAGAGCCCGCTTACCCCTCCTACCAGCCCGCCGAAGCTTACCCCAAACCTGTGACCAACCCTGTTCCAGCCCCCGCCAAATCCACTTATTCAATGAGTACCAACAAAAATATCCTCAGCAGCGACGTTGAAATCAAAGGTTCCCTCAAGTTCTCCAATGATCTGATCATCGACGGCAAAATCGAAGGCGAAGTGACCTCCGATGGCTCCCTCACCGTCGGCGAAAATGCCCTCGTGATCGGAGAGATCCGCACCAAGTCCGTCGTCGTTTTTGGCAAGGTTCAGGGCAATATTACCGTCACCGAGCGTTGCGAGCTGAAGAGCAACGCCATCCAGGAGGGCGATATCGTCGCCGGCACCATGTCCATCGAGGAAGGGGCCAGCTTCTCCGGCCGTTCTTCCGTCGGCAAGAGCGCCGTGGCCAATGCCCAGGCCCGCAAGGCTGCGCCTGCCGCCCCTCAATCCTAACCGCCTTGGCGGGAATCCGCAGGCCTGCTCCGGTGACGGAAAAACCGCGGATTTTGCGGCTGGCTTCCCCATAAGGAGGACGGAACGCTGATTGAAAAAATTGAGATTGAATGCCCGCATTGCGGCTCCCGGCAACGGGAGTCCGCCAGCGGGCTGTCGACGTATTGCCGCCAGTGCGGCCAGCATATCAAATTGCAGGGCCAGCCTCTTCCGGGCCAGCGGCGGCCGCTCTGGGGGCTGGGAGCAGCGGAGCCCCGTCCTGCTGCTTCTCCCCTCCGGTCCAAACCGAAGACAGGGATCTCCCTGCCCTTGCTGCTGACCGGCCGTTCAGAGACCGGCGAAGTTCTGGCCCGCAGCAGTGGAGCCAAAAATGACGCGGGAAGCACTCATGCGGTTCCCCATGGTCCACCGCCGGGACGTCGCGAGGTGGTCTGTTTCGACTGCCGCACCGTCAACAAGGCCTCCTCCAAAGCGACCTCCACCCAGTGTGCCAACTGCGGCACTTTCATTGACCTTCGCGATGTGGACATCCGCGAGCGGACCACCCAGCGGATCCGCACCCGGGGAAACGTCGTGGTGCACAAAAAGGGAGCCCTCCTCGGCACGGCGGTGCATTGTGGCAGCCTGATGATTGAAGGAATGGTCGCGGGGAGCATTTACGCCCAGGAAACGGTGACTTTCCGCATTGATGCCAAGGTGCTGGGGGAAATCCGCTGCCGCCGCCTCGTGGTGGACCGGAGGGTCAAAGTAACAGGGCTCCAGCCCATCCACCTTGACAGCATGGATCTGCTAGGCGAACTCACCGCCAGGGTGTTTGCGGCAGGCACCGTCCATATTGCCCGTCATGGCCGCATGATCGGTGGCTTGAATGCGGCGCGGCTGCGTCTGGATCCCGGTGGGGCTTTGCTGGGAGTGGTCCGTGTGGGCGGACGGGCTGGCGAGGTGCCCGGGGATCCGGACTGACGTGGCACGGGTATGGAACACGGCTGCGATTCCCTCTCGACGGCGCGGCAACTTCCGGCACTGTTACGCAAAACCTAAGCAATGCATTGTCCTTATTGCCAGAAACCGGTCCTTGAAGCCTCGGTGCAGTGTGCCGACTGCGGGCTGGAGCTGGGCAAATTGGATGGGGTCCTGGGCATTCCTCCGGTGATTGCGGCCGGGCTGACGGACCCGGCCCAGGTTTTGGAGGGCAAGGCCAGCCGCCAGGTGAAACGGGCGCTCCAAAAATTTGCGATGCGTTTTCCCCAGGTCCGGGTGGCGGTGGTGATAAAGACCGCACCTGTGGTGGTGCCCCTGCGCACCTGGGCGTGGTGGTTGTTCAACCGGGGCCACTTCAGCGCCGCCCTTGATCAGGGATTTATGAACCGCGACGTCCTGCTGGTGTTGGATCCGGCCAGACATCAGGCCGCCCTGACCATTGGTTATGGGCTCGAACCATTTGTGGGCACGCGGGATCTTGCCGGAGCGCTGGCAGCCGGCGAAACTGCCCTCCAGGCTGGCGACTGGGCCGGAGCCTGCGAACAGATTCTGGTGGCTCTGGATCAGGCCCTCGCCGTCATTGTGGGCCGCATGCCGCGGACCTACGGCGTCCCCTTGCCTCTGCTGCTGGATAGCGGTCCGGTGGGTCCGGCCTCCTCCGGCCCGGGCGTGGCGGGGGCCACCTGGTAACGAAGTGCTTGTTGTTATGTTTCCAGATCCTCCCGACGACCTGACTGATCTGAAGCGCCTGCGTCAGGAAGTGGAAGGCTACCTGGAGCTGGATCTGCCTGAATTGGCGGAGGAAACCCTCGCGGATCTGCCGGGACGTGCTTCTGACCATCCCCTGGTGCTGGATGCCCGCCTTGCCGTGCTGATGCACCGCAAGTCATGGCCGGAAGCGGTGGAAGCCGGCCTCACCGGCTGTGCGGCCGTTCCGGGACGGCCCGGCTTTTTTATCCACACCGCCTTCTGTCTTCATGAAATGGGCCGCACCGAGGAAGCCCACCTGCTCCTGCTCTCCGGCCCTGCCGCCTTGCGCAAGGAACCCCTCTATCACTACAACATGAGTTGTTATTTGGCGGTGCTGGGCAAGGCCGTCGAAGCCCGCCAGCATCTCAACGAGGCCTTCCGCATGGATGAATCCCTGCGCACCTTTGCCCGCAGCGACCGCGACCTCAAAGGAATGTGGGACGAACTCTGAGCAATGCAGGGGACTGCTCCGTGGGGCGCGCCGCGACCCTGCTAGACGGGAAGAGTGTGTGGGTTTTCCAATTCCGGAAAAGTGGACTCTGATACATCAGCAGCCGCCGGGTCGGACCCAGAGTGGCAAGTCGGACCCAGAGTGGCAAGTCGGACCGCAGAGCGGCCATGTCGGACCGCAGAGCGGCCAGGTCGGACCGCAGAGCGGTCAGGTCGGACCGCAGAGCGGTCGCGGACGGTGGCCGTGGGCTTCAGCCCACGGAAGGAGCCAGAACCCGGGTGCGTCGCAGAGCGACGCCGGATCCCGCCCGTCATCGCCTGCTGCTTCCTACCTTTGCCGCTCTGCGGCAAGCTTCCCCCAACGGAGTCCCGTGGGCTAAAGCCCACAGCTACCGTCCGCGACCGCTCTGCGGTCGTGATTGGGAATTTGTTGTGGTGAATTGTTGTGGGCGCCGGGAGAGGACAGATACCGAACGACCATGGCATTTGGAGTCCATCCCATGAATCCCCGCTAGCGGATGGTCAGGAAATAAATCACCGGAACAATTGCGGGTGACCCGGACGAATTCCCCTGCAAGGAACGGGATTTCGGCGTCGCCCTGCGGCGGCGGTCGGCTCATGAAAGTTGGAGGGGTGGGTCACCAGCCGTGGGCCTCCCGCACCTTGAGCATGGCCGCGAGGATGGCATTCCAGGTGGCCGGCTTGTGCAGCACTTCATTGGGGAACATGCAGCCGTCCCAGCAGAGATGCCTGATACCGCGTTCCTGGGCTCCTTTCAGCCAGTAACCGGAGGCGGCGGTGATGTCGAGTTTGCCGTTGGGATCGTCCGCCTGACAATGCCGTCCGGTCTTGTCGTGGCTGCCGGAGCCATGGACCGTCCCGTCATTCTGGGCCACATGGAAGTCGATTGTCCACGGCCGCAGGGCATCGGTCATGGTCGTGTAGGCGGTGTGGAACTGCTCCGGGGTATAACCTTCCTGGAGGAGTGCCGCTTCCGGCGCATTGTATCCCATCAGATAGAGATAGGTATGGGCGAGGTCCGCCTGGAAGCCCACCGTTTCCGGCATGCCGGTCTGCTCCAGGGTGTCCAGCATGGCTTTCCATGAATGCATGCCGCCCCAGCAGATTTCGCCTTCGGCAGCGAGACGCTCGCCATGGCCCGCCGCCACCCTGCCGGCTTCCCGGAACGTTTCTGCGATGCGCTTGGTGGTGCCCGCAGGGTCTTCCGCGTAAGGCCCAACGCCGCCAGCGGAGTCGATGCGGATCACGCCATACTGGCGCACCCCATGGTTGTTAAGAAGCCCGGCAATGCGGCAGGCTTTTTCCACCGCAAGGATAAATTTCGCGCGGGCCTCCGCATCACCCGCCGCGCTGTCGCCCACCGTGCCCGGCCACACCGGGGCCACCAGCGAACCCACCGCGAGTCCATATCCGGCGATTTTGTCGGCCATCGCCTTCAAGTCATCCTCGCTGATATCGATATTGGTGTGGGGATCAAAGAGGAACAGATCCACGCCATCAAACTTCTTCCCGTCCACTTCCGCCTCGGCGGTGTAGCGCAGCATGGTATCCAGATCAATGAACGGTTCGGCCCCGGGGCTGCCTTTGCCGACGAGACCGGGCCACATGGCGTTGTGAAGCTTGGGAAGGGAATGGGACATGGGATGTTAGGGTTCGGGTTGAAAGGAAAGCTGCCGGAAAACGCCCGGAAGGAACCGGTTCTTACGTTTCCCCGGCCGGGGGTGTCCAGCGAAATCCGCGACTTCATCAGGGTATGCCTTGGGCGCCTCCTGCCGGCGGCTTCCAGCTTGCCCATTCCGGGCCTTGCGCTATTGTTTCCCGATGAATTCCAGGGCCAATCTACTTGCTGCCGTCATGCAATTGCCGGATGCCGACCGCTTTGAGATCGCCATGAGCATTCTGGACCGGACCTCACCCGCCGCCATGGATGAGGACGAAATTCTCGCCGAGGCCATCCGTCGTCAGGACGGATTGCAGAGCGGAGCCGTCGACACCATCAGCTATGAAGAACTGGTGAGGGGCCAAGATCACCTGTATCAAACATAGGAAGCGTCATCCCGGATTCGGTATCGGGCGCAGGTAGCTGGACTTGGGGAATGGAGACGGAGGTGGCTGTTATCCGTGACCTTTGGGCTTTGGCAAATTTTTCTGTCTGCTTTCCTCCCCGGCGGATGACTGTAGGATAGCCGCTACTTCCCCCATGCACGTTTTTTCCGAACCGTCTTCCGCGGCCATCCCTTGCGAGGATCAGGCCATGACCGGGAAAGGCGACGGAGAATTGCTCAAACTTTATGGTACGAGCCACAGCGAGGCCGCCTTCCGGGAACTGGTGCGTCGGCACAGCGGCGTGGTGCAGGCGGCGGCGCGGCGGCGTCTGGGCGGTGACGACGCCATGGCGGACGATGTCGTGCAGCAGACGTTCATTCTGTTGGCGCGGCATCCGGCGCGGGCTGCCCGGGCCATTTCCCTCGCGGCATGGCTGCACCGGGCGGCGACGTATGAAGCGGCGAATGTGTTGCGGGGTGAAATGCGGCACCGGCGCCGGACGGCGGAAGCGTCAGGAACTGCTGACCTGGGGGAGACGGATCCGCCGGATGCATGGCTGGCCGCGCTGCCGTTTTTGGATGAGGTGCTGGCGTCCCTGAATGAGACGGACCGTTCCCTCATCGTGATGCATCACATGGAAGGACTCAGTTATGAACAGGTCGGCGAGCGGTTGCGCTGCTCCAGCAGCGCGGCGCAGCGCCGGGGGCACCGGGCTTTGGAGAAATTGGCCGCCCGGCTGAAGCGGCGTCAGGGGAACGTGTCAGTCGGTGCGTTGGTGGCGGGCTTGGGAGTGGTGGTGACGCCAAATCCCGCCCATGCCGTGATGGCGGGCCGGGCTCTTACTGCCGGTGGCACGGCAGGGGCCGGCGGCACCGGATTACTGGCCTCACTGCTTTCCCCTTTGGCCTTGGGCACCGCAGTTGTGCTAGTCGGAGGCACAGCCCTTGCTTACGTGGTGCAAAGCACAAAACCGGCACCCGCTCCTTCTGTGGAGTTGGCAGCGAAACCGGAACCAGCCACCCCGCCCGCCCTGCAACTGCCTCCGCGTCCGGTGGCGGCCCGGCAGCCCGTTTTCCAACCGGAAAGGACCGACGACAAACTCACCGCCGACGAACTGGCCTTTATCAATCTGGCCAAAATCGACCCTGCCGCCGCCATGACGTGGGCCCGCACCAAGTTCCCGGCCTCGAACCCGTTGTTCACTTTTTTGCAAAGCGCGGTGCGGGCCCTGGCTGATCGGGATTTGCCTGCGGCGGACCGCCTGCTTTCCAATGCGGGGGTGAGCACGCGCGATGTGTTCGAATGTATTTTCGCTTCCCGGTTGAAACGTGATTTTGCCGGTGCGGTGCGATGGGCGGATGAGTGGAATGTGGCTCATCCCACCGAGCCACAATCGCCCTTTTTGCAATACCTGAATCACAATAGCGGGGAATGGCGGCCGGATCTCCGGCAGATGCTCACCGCCAGCCGCTCCCCGCAGGTGCGGGAAAATCTGATTCACATGGAAGCCCAGCGGCTCATGGCTGAAGATGAAGCCGGGTTGGAGCCCTTTGCGGAAAGCCTGGCAGGCGAAGAGCGGCTGCGGGTTCTCGAATACCATGTCTCCCTGCTGCTCATCCGTGGCGACGCCAGGGCCTTGGAAGCCCTGTGCACCATCCAGCCGCAGCGGCTCCATGAAGTCAGGGAAATGGTGTTGCGGGATCCGGCAATGATTCTGGACTATCACATGTCGCAGAAAAGAAATCTGGAGAAGGATTCGTTTTACCAATCCGCCAACTATCTGTTCGTGGAATGGGAACGTGAAGATCCCGGCGCAGCGGAAGCGTGGGCTGCCAAATACACCGAACGCCAGAGGTTCGACCACGCGATCCGGGGATTGCGGCAGTTCAGGACAAAAGGAGGCGGGAAATGAAATCGGGAGCAGTTGCGGTGAGTCTGTCTGCCTTGGTGCAGATGTCCTGCGGGAATCCTGACGTAACTCCGGTCTTCCCCCCGCCTTCGGTTACCGCACCCCAATCGACCGGCGAAAACAGGAAGGCAACAGCAGGCGGCAAAGGCACCGGAATTCCCGGCTTTCACCTGCCTGCCCATGGGAGTAGTGCCAGCATAATGCCCTCGGGTGAGGTGCTGCTGACTCATTGGGATGAAATTCAAAAACAAATCATGGCCCGGCCTGCAGGGATGCTGCGGGACCGTTTAATCTCCCAATCCATCAAGCAAATGGCCGCCGTGGACCCGGAACGGGCAGCCTTGATTCTGACAGAATGGAAGAATGCCGTGGCCAGCGAATGGTTTGGCACCGCCAAGATTGTGGTGCAAAATCGGTGGAAAACCGACCCGGCGGCAGCGGTGGACTTTCTTTCCAACAAAGTTCCTCCGGCCATGCAGGGCGGGTTGTGGCACCAAATCCTGGCGGAGCTGCCGCCGGCGGAAGCTGCCGGGTGGATTGATAGGATTGCCCATGAGGGCGGGAAATTCCGGGGGGCTGCCTCCATGCTGGCCCGCTGGCTCCAACGGGATCCCGAGGCTGCTGCCGCTTGGATGGACCGGTTTGCGGCGACGCTCACTCCGGAACAATTGGAAGTGGTGGCCAGCCCCAACTATTTGTTTATGGATGGCACCGGCCTGCCTCCCCTCGAAGCGGCCCGCCGTGCTTTTGCGGCCGCCAAAGAGCCCGCTGCCCGCCGCTTTTTTGCGGATCGCTACCTGGGGTCCGTGAAGGTTCAACAGCCGGATCAATTGTCGGAAATCACCGCCCGGGTGGAGGCGGAACTTCACGGCGCAGAAACACAGGGATTCCGTGAGGACATCGCGTTGAATCAGATGCGGGAGGATCCGGCAGCCTACGTGGCGGAACTCACTGCGGAGGAAGTGAAGCAGCTTCCCGATAAATTCCTGAGCGAGACGATTTCCACTTGGGCACAGAAGGACAGCCCATCCGCCACCCGCTGGGCGCTGGCTCTCAACCGGGAGCAGGATGTGGTGAGCGGAGTGCAATCCTGGTATTCTCTGGACCCATCTGCGGCGGCGGGGTTTGCCTTTGCCCTCCCGGCTGGAAAAATGCGGGACGATAGTCTGTCCAATCTTTGCGACCAGTTTAGCTATAGCCGGGATTTCGCGGCGGCGGAAAAATGTCTGGCGGCCATTGAGGATAAAACAACCGCCGACCGTGCCGCTTGGAGACTCGAGAATTCCCGGAAGCGGTTTTCCGGGGAGGAATGACGGCGGGATTTCCTGGCGTCAGGTGCGTCGTTCCGCTTGGAGGGCGGCCATGCGTTGGAAGAGGGCGCGCTGGGCGGTGAGGATTCTGGATTTCGCGGCGAGGTCGGGGGCCGGGTCCCATTGGCCGTGTTGGTAGGTGCCGCCGAGGAGGATGCCATCGGTTCGGGGGAACATGTAGAGTTCGCCGCTGAGGAGGTTGTATTTCACTTCCGGCTGGGGCATCAGGAAAGTGAGCTGGCCTTTAATGGGCATCAGTTCGCGGTCGCCGAAGAGGGCTCCCGCACCGAGACCGGTGCAGTTGATAATGACCGGCTGGGGCAGTTGCAGGATTTCCGCCGCGTTGGCAAACGATCTGACTTTGATCGCGCCGCCGGCGGTGCGGAAAGCTTCCGTGAGCCGGGCGAGGTAGGGCGCGGGTTCGATCATCATGGAGTAAAACCGTCGAGCATAACCATTCGAGAAAACGTGTTCACCAGGTCCGAAATCCTTGAAATCGATTTGCATGCCGTGCAGCACGCTGCCGGGGCCACTGAGCCAGCCGTTGGAGGGAGGCCGCTCTGACAGGTAATAATTCGGCAGCCAGCTCACGGCCCACTCCACTCCGGCGAATTGTTGGAAATATTCGAAGGAAAACCGCGCGGCGGCGGTGAACTGGGCGGCAAAGGCATCGCTGCGGCGGCCGGGGTCGAAGACGGAGAAGGGCCACCACTGCGCGCCTGACACATTGGAGGTGGTGTCAGGAGGAAGGTCACGGGCGTAAAGGGTGACGTTGGCCCCCTGCGACTGCAGCAGCCGTCCGGTGCTCAATCCCATGACGCCCGCACCGATGATAGCGCAGTCTCTGCCCGCCACCGGCTGGGCGAGATCCAGGGCCAGCTTGGCGCAGCCCCAGGACAAACTGATGCCGCCGCCGCCGTGGCCGTAGTTGTGCACGAGGATTTTTCCTGACAGATCCTCGCGGCGGACCACAAAGCCGGAAGGCCGGTAGGGACGCAGGCCGACCATGGTGCGAATCTCCAGCCCTTCCTCCACACGGACCGGCACCAGTTGCTCTCCTTCGCGCGGAGTCAGTCGGGGAGCTGGCGGTGCCGCAGTCACAGGCTCCTGCTTCCGGCAGGCAGGCAAGGCAGCGAGACCGCCCCCGAGGGCGAGTCCGAGGGCATCACGACGTTTCATCCTGCAGGGGAAAATAACGGGCCACAGCCGGAGCGCAGCCGAGACAGCCGCAGGCAAATGGCACGGATGATACTGATTACTGACGTATATAGCAAAATAATGGGATTCATCCTCAAAGTGAATGCTGAGTTCCTCATAAATCCGTGACTATTGGTGCCATCTGCGGCCCGTCAGTGTCCTTTTTAGGTTAAGTCCAATAACCTTGCGCCTGCTTGGCGGTTATTCAAGTGGGGCGGAGCCCTGGCCTAATTTCGTTTCACGCGCCACCAGCGGCGCATGGTGCCTTCGGGGGCTGCGGGAGTGAGGTAGGTGGTGTTGAGTCCGCCGGAGGCGAGGCTGGTGGTATGAGGGAGCCAGGTGGTCAGATCGTCGGTATATTCCACGCGGAAGGTCTGGCCGGCTTCCGAAGTCCAGCGCAGGTTGGCCCGGCGGGTCGCGTCATCGTATTGCCATGACACCCAGTCGAGCACCGGCGGTCCGAGGGCAAAACTTTCCTGACGGACCTGGGCTCCGTTGATGGTGACGGTGCGGACCTGCGAGCCGAAGCCGGGCTTGGAAACGGTGAGGGTGTAGGTGCCTGCGGGAAGGTCAACGGAACCGAAAAATCCGGTGCCGTCGCTGATGAACGTCCGGTTAGCCGGGCCGGTCAGGGTGCAGGTGGCCCCGTCGAAGGCGGAGAGATCCGCCGCATCCCTGACAAATCCCATGAGGTGGCCCCTCGCGGTATTGGTTTTCCATGGCATGGCGGGAAGGTCGGCGCGGGACGCGAAAAGGGGCGTGCCCCCGGGGTCGTATCGTTCTGCCGTGGCATCGTCGGTCAGAGCGTCCATAAATTCGTTGCGCGCATCAAGGCGTCCGCTGGCGGTGGTGCTGCTGTTGTCCACCGCGTAGTAGGAGTAGCCTAACAGACCGGTGGCTTTTTCGCCGGTCGGGGCGGCGGCGCGGGCAATCTTCATCTGGGCGATGTTGCTGGACATGGGATTCAAATAGGATCCCAGACCGATGGCCGAAGCGCGGCTGAATTGTTTTTTCCGGGTGAACTCGGTCCAACTGGTGACGTGGGCTGAATTGAGTTTGTAGACCATCGGGCAGGCCAGATCGAGAATGCCTTCCTGGAGCCAGCCGTGCCAGTCCTGGAGGACCCGGCGGTAGGCTTCGGATTGGGTGGCAAAGTCGGTGGGTCCGAGTCCGGGAGCGGAAGCGCCGTAGGTGATGAGGGCGGCGGAAATGCGGGTCTGTGGTTTGACCGCCCAGGCATTCAGATAGACTTTGCGCAGCAGGGCGGTGACCTGATCGCGGCGCCACTGGAGCCACAGGGCATCGGTGGCCAGCGGAATGCCGGTGCGGTTTTTCAACTGATTGAACCGGGCGACACTGACGGGATGGTATCCCCAGGGCTGGTTGTTATTGGAAGAGTCGTCCGAATAGCGGATATAATCAAAATGGATGCCGTCCACGTTGTAGCGGGTCAGCACATCCATGGCCACGTTGTAGGTATGCTGCTGCACGGCGGGATGTCCCTGGTCCAGCATGTAGTTGGCACCGTCCCAGCGCACCGCGGGGGTCAGGGGATCGGCGGGATTGGCGCGGTATTTTTCGGAAAGCCATTCCGGGTTGGCATTGAAGGGATGGCTGGCTGCAGGGGGCGTATTGAACTGGCTGTTCCAGATGTTATAAGTCACCAGCCAGGCGTGCACTTCAATCCGTTGTTTGCCGCCGGAAGTATCGTGGGCTTTGGTGAGGAGATCAGCCAGAGGATCAAAACCGGCCGCAACATCCGTAGCGACCGGCTCAAGTCCGTTGCGGTAGTAGGCATCGCCGCGCTTGCGGACCTGGGCGACGATGGCGTTGAAATTGCCCGCCCGGGCCGTATTGACGAGGGCGGTGACCTGGGAACTGTTTTTCAGCCCAATATTGAAGGCGTCCGCCCACAACGCACGGAATTCCTGGGCGGGCAGGGGTTTCAGGCTGGCCAGAAAAAGAAAGGCCGCATAAGCGGAGAGGCGGGGGGACATCGTGAGGGGAGGCATGCCGGCCGGTGGTTTGGACCGCAGGCAAGGGGGTGGGGATGCTGAACGCAGGTAGTCTGCCAGGAAGCCGGGAGGGCGTCAAGATGCACGCCCGTGGAATAAGCGGTGCTTTCCGGGCATCCATGCCTGAAAAAAAGCCAGCCGGGCCAACGGGAACGATCCCGCCAGTCCGGCTGAGGCCATAAGGCAAAGTCTGAAAAGCCGCGCGCAATCCAAAGCACGCGCGGGTCCAGAATGAGTCAGATGCTGAGCGTTTTCCCAAAAATGGAATCTTCGCGCAGGCTGCGGTTCAGCGGGGTGCTGGTGGGCAGCAGCAGACCTTCGGAGGCCCGGAGATTTTCTGCGAAGTTGACTTCCCATGACAGCAGGGCATGCCGCACAAAGCGCGGCAGGTGCTGGCGCTGCGTCAGGGCCAGCGGCAGATCGAGTTCAAGATTGTCCAATTGAGTGATCAGGCTGTCGGCCAGACCGGGCATGGACACTTCCTCGGCTCCCAGACCGTGCAGCATGCGCCGGGCGGCACTGCCGGACCAACTCTCCGGCACATCCGCCGCCAAGGGGGCATGCACAATCAGGAATTCGGCCGTCCGCGCAAAACTGGTCGCCAACTCATGGGCCGATTCCAGCACCAGGCTGTCATGGCAAACCGGAATGACCACCGTCAATTCCGCCTGGAGTTCCTCCAAAATGTCATCCATCCGGTGCTTGTCGAAAGCCCGGGCCAGTCGTTCCGCTCCGCCCGTATGGCAATCAATGATCACCGCGTCGTGATGGTCAATCAGGTCCACTAACGCTGCACTGGAAAAGCTTTCCTCAATGTCGAACAACACCGTCGGCAGGGGCAGCTCCTGATCGGGGGAGGTCAGCACCAATTGGTGGCTGAACTGCTTTCGCTGAAACAGACCGCACAGGACGGTGGCCAGCGTGGTTTTGCCACAGGCTTCCGCGTTATTCGCAATGAGAATGACTTTTTTCATAGGGTGATTTTGGTTTGGATGCCTGAACTATTAACCAACCATAACCACCAAAGCAATTAGAAAAATCATAAATGTAGTAATTTTTTAGGGATTCGGTTGCTTCGTGTCTGCTAAACTGAGGGGTATCGGCCCAAATCTCTTGAAGGCCGCAGATGACATCGGGTCGGGGATGTGGTTCAGTGGGGAAATCCGGGGTTCTTTTGAACAAGGCCGGGAATGAGGATTCCAAGGAGACCTGCCCATGCTGGAAGACCGAGATTTTCTCCGACGTGCCCCTGCTGCCGCCGGGCAGGAGGGGCCGTCCCTTGTCGTAGTGCTGGTTCTCGTCAATTTGGGGGCCTTTGTGCTGCGCCAGCTTTTCAGCGCAGATTCCAACCAACTGGCCGGGGCGATCAGTGTAACGGCTTTGCAGCAAGGCGAATGGTGGACCGTGTTCACTCATGGTTTTGTGCATGCAGACTGGATGCACCTGTTGCCGAACTTGGGTCTGCTCCTGCTGGTGGGCCGCCGCGTGCTGGCGGATGCCGGGCCGCGTCACTTTCTTTATATTTACCTCGTGAGCGGCTGGGTGGCCGCGGCGGCGACCCTGCTGCTGCATCCGGACATGCCTCTGGTGGGCGCTTCCGGCTGCATTGCCGGGGTCTTTGGAGCCTATGCCGCGTTGCATCCCTCCCGTTCCGTCACCGCATGGCTGGGAGGGTGGGCACCTTATCTAAGTGCCCGCTCCCTGTTTTTTGGAGTCCTGATCGTTTCGGTGGGCATGGAAGTCTTCGCCACGGCGACCGGAGCTTCATGGCAGCATATTCCCATGATTCATGGGGTCGGCCATTCCGCCCATGCGGCAGGACTGTTGACCGGGTGGCTCTATGCAAGGCATTTGGCCCCGGCTTTGGAAAATCTTTACCGCCGGGAGGATTTTTTTCCTCAGGGACTGCGCCGGAGGCATCGTGATGCCGAGGTCCCGGCGGTCCCTGCCCGCAGCCTCGCCTCCCGCCGCATTCACGAAACGGCTCCGGACCCGATTTTCAGCGAAACTCCGGTGCCGCCATTGAGCAATGACGAATTTCTGCGGCAGGCGGTCGATCCGGTGCTCGACAAACTGTATGCCAGCGGCATGGGCAGCCTGACGGAAGCGGAACGGAAAATTCTCGACGAGGCCGCCAACCGGTTTGCCAAACGCCGCTCCTGAACCAGGATGCGCCAGGATGCGCCAGGAGGTCCCTGACGAAACCATGGGCCGGGTGGAATGTCAGGAGAGATCCGCTCCGGCTATGAGGCACCCGGGTGCCCTTGGCCGGGAACGATGAGGATCAGCGGGTGACTTTGAGACGGAGGTATTGGGCGGCCGCGCTGGTGGCGGGCAGGAGGGTTCGGGCGCGGAGGGTGTCTGGGGTATTGATTTCCACGACGGTGCCGGCGGCAGTCCAACTGCGGGCAGCATCCGGCGTCTGGGTGGCTTCGATGATCAATTGAACCTCCGTGGCGGCAGGGCTTCGGGCCACCGTGAGCCGCAGATAGGTTTGACCGTCAAGTTGGATCGTTTCCGGGGTCAAAGAAGGGCGGTCCGCAAGCCGGGGATTGAGTCCGAGGGCGTATTCGAGGAGATTCACCATGCCATCGAAGTCAGGATCGGCGAGGTCCCCGCCGAGTGCCGGATTGCTGGCATCGCTTCCAAATTGGGCAAGACGCCAGTTTTCCATGGACTGGCCACTCACCTCCACCGGAACCCCGGCAAAGGTTTGGACTTCGCCGTCGTCTGCGGTCAGCCGCAGTTGATAGGCACCCGGACTGGAAAAGGCCGCCGTGGTGCTGGGGGCAGCGGGGGAAGCAAAGGCAAGGTTGCCGGGGCCGGCGGCTTTTTTCCAGAGCAGCGTGACCGCACCGGGGCTGACAGGCCGGGCGTCATCGGTGATGGTGCTGTCCAGCGCGGCGGGATCCGGGAAATTGAGATTGGCCGGAGCGGTGACGGTCAAGACCGGGGCCACATTGGTCAGAGCGGGGGAAACCACCAAGTTGTCAAGCACCGCCGTGCCCCGGGTGCCGGAAAGGCCGCTGGTGGCGGCAGGGCCGGCCAGACCGGAAATGGACAGGGGCGTTGTCCAGGGAATGCCCAGCGGGACGAACGTTCCGGCGCTGCCACTGACGTCCGGCGCGGTGAAGGCCGTCAAGGTGTTCCCCGACCGGACGAGGCGCAGCCACACCGGGGCAAACGGGGCAGAGGGCAGAGGATTCTCCATGTGGAGGACACGGGCCGGCAGCCCGGTGGTGCTGCGCTGGATCACCCGCCTGCCGTTCCAAGCCGTGACGCCGCAGAACAGATAGCGGGCATCCGCCGCGTTGCTTTCGCGGATCATGAGGCCCGCCATGGACTGGTGGCCGTTCACCGCCTGCACGCTGTTCACCCTGACGGTCAGGGAAACACTGCTGCCGCCGGGTTGCGGGAGGAAATATAATCCGTCGGAGGGCCCTGCCGGCAGGCCCGTCCCGCCAGAGCTGATCTGCCATGATCCGCCGGTCCAGGTGTGGTTGGGAAGCGACGGGTGGTTTCCAATGCGCTCCCCTCCCGGCAGGGCTGGGGAAGCCCCGGCCTGCACCAGCAGATCAAGTGTCAGGGGCAATCCGCCGGCCGTTTCCACAGCCCGGATCTGATAGAGTCCCGCCACGGAAAAAGTGGCCCCGGTGCTCCCGGCGGCCGGATCGTCAAAAACCACCGTTCCCGGACCACTCACTTTGGACCACGCCATGGTGGCACCGGCCCGGCCGCTGGCTGCAGTTGCCAATGCAAGTCCCTGGCCGGGCGGCAGATTGACGGTGCGGCTGGCCGGCGACAGCAGGATAAAATCACGGACCGGATTGATAGTCACGGTGGTGGTGGCGGTCTTGAAGGGAAACAAACCGCCGGCCCCGTCGTCCTGGACCCGAATTGTCAGGGCCAGCGGGCTGCCGGGAACCAGGGCCGCCCGGTTGGCCACGGTCAGGCTTCCGGTCAGGGCATTGAGGGTGACCGCTCCCCCCGTATTGCCGCTGACCAGGCTGTAAGTCAGCGGTCCGTTTTCCGGATCGCTGGCTGTTACCGTGCCGATCAGGGTGCCAGCCGGAGCGTGTTGTCCCGGACTGAACGTGTAGGGGGCTCCCGTCCAAACCGGGGCACCATTCAGATCAAAGGGCTGCAGGGCACTGCCGGGAATAATGGCAGGAGTGGTGATGCCAGGTCCGGTCCATGCCACCTGGATGAAATCGCCGCCGCCTCCCTCCTTGTGGCGCACTTCAAGATAATACCGCTGGCCGGCGGTGAGGGTGAAAGCCGCAGAGGTCTGGGAAGCGAAGGCATTCCAGGTGTCCCGCGCGGTGTAACCGGCTACCGAGGCGATCTGGGCTGCCGAGGTGTAGTTGGTGCCCGTGGTAAAGCGGAGCTGGGATTCGTCGTCACTGGCCAGATAGAAGCTGTAACTGCCAGTGGCCGGAGGCACCACAAAAGCCCGGATGCGCGAGCCATAGTTGTCAGCGTAATCCTCCCCGGTATCAAATTCTTTCAGGGTGCGGGAGGTAGTAGGGGAGTTGGGATATCGCGCATCGGAGGTCAGGGAAGCCACCGTGCCTCCGGAAATACCCGTCCAGATTTGCTGGGTGGTGCCGGTGGCCCGCACCGCATCGGCGGCAATCAGATTCAGGGTGATGGTTCCACTGCCGGTCAGCGGGGTGGCGGCATGATCGGAGACCCGGACGGTCAACGTGGCAGATGTTCCGGACGCGGCATTCAAGGCCGCAGCGTCGCTGACATACAGCAGGCCGGTATTGGCGTCCAGAGCACACCATCCGGCAGCGGTGCCGCCGGTGATGGCATAGGAGCCCACGGTATCGTTGGCATTCACCTCCGTGACCCCCACGCTGCCAATCCGGGTGCCGGTGGCCGACCCCCGCCTGACAGGGAGAGCCTGTGCCGCAATCCGCGGTGCATAATTCTGCAGCAAGGGCACCAGATACCGCCCGCTGACGGGCTGGCGGCTGAAGCCCGGGCCCTGCCATGCCACCACCAGATGGTCGGCACCGGTGCCTTCCTTGTGGCGTGCTTCAAAATAATAGGGCTGGCCAGCGGTCAGGGTGACCGGGGTGGACTGCTGGCTGGCAAATTTGTTGTATTGATAGCGCGTGGTGGCGCCCGAGGCACTGGCCCGCACCACCGCTGCTCCGGGCGTGGCGTTGCTGCTGAGCCGGAGTTCCGAAGCATCATCCGAGGTGATCCAGAACGTATAACTGCCAGTGGCCGGCGGGAGCAGCCAGCCCCGGGCGGTGCTGCCATAATTGTTCCCCGCTTCTCCTGCATCCATGAGGTTGAGCACTTCCTCCCGGTCCGGCGAGTTGGGAAACTTCGCATGACTGGTCAGATTGGTCACGTTGGTGCCTGTAATCCCCTCAAAATAAGTCCTCGTCACCCCTCCCGGGCTGTAGCCCTCAGGCGATTCCAGCACATTCACCGCGACCACCGCATCTGCGGTCAGAGGCGGCGTGGCCCGGTCCGTGGCCCGGATGGTCAGGCTCAAGGGGGGAGACGGACGCTCCGTGGGAGCATTGATAGTAGTGCTGATGCGCCCGCTCACCGGATCAATGGCAAAGGCTCCGCCGGTATTCCCTGACACAATCGAAAACAGGGGGAAGTCAAAACGGTCCGGATCGCTGCCGGTCACCGTGAAGACCGGCACCCCGGGCCGCGTGCGGGTGAAGATCACCGTGCTGCCTCCCGTGATGACTGGAGCTTCGTTCACCGGATTGAGCAGCACCACCACCCGCAGGCTTTCATTGAGCAGGGGATCCGTGCTGTCAGTCAGGCTAACAAATAACTGGAAGTCGGCAGGGTCATCCCAGCGCGTGGAGAGGGCTTCATAGTTGAGGGCGGAAGGGTTGGCGACCGTGATCTGGCCTGTCAGCGGGTTGATGGCAAAAGCCCCGCCGGTATTGCCGGAAACAATGGCATAGCTGATGTCGTTGGGGCCATGGGCCAGCCG
This sequence comes from Verrucomicrobiales bacterium, assembly GCA_038210825.1. Classification (GTDB taxonomy): domain Bacteria; phylum Verrucomicrobiota; class Verrucomicrobiia; order Verrucomicrobiales; family V1-33; genus CAIZWU01. Next base: position 37,571 of record JBBQWG010000002.1, on the reverse strand, counting down.
GGGCGTCACGGTGCCGGCGATGGTCCCGTGGGGGGCGTTTTCATTCAGGGTGAAACGGTCGTGCCGGACCCCGTTGGTCACCGAACCCGAAATCAGATAGGCTCCCAGACTGGCGTAGTCGCTGTAGCCGGTAGTCAGGGGATCTCCGCGTCCGGTGCCGCTGATCCGGAGGGTGTAATCTCCGGCGCCGAGGGTGGTGCTCACGGTGGCCCCAAGGCTGGTATCCGGGTTGTGGCTGGCGACGGGAGTGTTGGTGCTGGTGTAGATTTCCGCCAGCAGGTCCACATTGGGCCCGGCATTCACCGGGGCCACGGTGAGGGAAACCGCCCCCCCGGCCGTTTGGAAACGCCAGGCATCCACATCCGTCCGGGTCTCGATGATTCCTTCGTTGGACACGCTGAAATTATTCAGGATATCGAGGTATTTGGCCGTGGTATAGGTTGCCCCGGTATCATCCGTCCGGTAGTCCACGGAATTGTTATTATTGACAATGATGGACAGGTCATCCTCGGTATTGTTGGCCGAGGCATATTCGCCCCTTGACCACTGCGTGAGATTCCGGGAGTAGCCCACTCCCATGACCGGAGCCCAGGCCACATCGCCGCTGCCATGTCCGCCGAAGTAATTTTCCGCGGGCGAATTGCGGCCATCATGGCTGAGGCCGAGGGTGTGGCCGACTTCATGGGAAATCGCTTCCGCCGCACTTTTGCCGGTGCGGATAAAGGACCAGCACACGGTGTTTCCGGTCCAGTCAAAGGATCCGATAAAAGCCACTCCGCCGGACCCGGGAGAAGCATCGTTGGTGGGCGTGATGATCACATGCTGGCGGCTGGTTTCTGTGGCGCGGTCAAAGACCCGCCGGTCGGTGGTGACGTTTAAGTTAAAGGGCTGGAAGTCTTCGGCCACGCGTTGCCAGACTTCCTTGATCTGGCTGTTGCCCGCTCCCGAGGGCGCGGCATCGCGCGTCACCGCGCTCCAACCGGTAAAGGGACCGGGCTCACCGTCGAAGTCCAGATAAATCACCCCGGCCGCTCCGGGCAGGCTTTCGAGCGGTACTACCCCATTCAACTCCGAGGGGATGGCCATATTGACAGGATGCGTCTGGGGAACCTGCTGCGGGGTGCCGGGGGTTTCCGGCGATCCCGCCGCTGCCTCCGGACTGGTCGCCAACTCCTCCTCCGCCGGCAAGCGTTTGCCCACACAGATCACCTGATCCAGCCGCACCTCATTTAACATCGGGGCTCCGCCCGGGCCGGTAGGGTCCACCCGCCATGCCTTGTCTCCCGTCCCGAACCGCACATGCCCCACCATGCTTCCTGCAGCTCCGGAAACCGTTTGGCGCTGGAAAAAGAACTGACCCGGGGCCGGACTTTTCAACTGCCCCTGCACGGACAGCACGCCCTCCGCATCGGACTTCAGCAAACCGACCGTTCCCGCCGCCGTGCTGCCGTCTGGCAAGGTAAAACGGATCGCTTCGCCCGGTCCGGATTTCAAGGTTTCGAGGAAATGCGGAGGCAGGAGTGCCGACCGGGTGCCCGAAGGATCCCGCAGCGCATCAGCCGCCGTGACGACTCTGCGCGCCCCGGGGCGCCCGGGTTGCCACTGCACGGGCGTATGACCGGATTCTCCGGAAGTGGCCCCATCTCCCTCGGTGCCACTCTCATGGGACCCAGGTTCCAAAACCCCCGATGATACCGCGGCCACCACAGGTCCGGTTTCAGCCGGAACCCCTGCCACGGGGCCCCTCGTTTTAACAGTCTGCCCCGCCGGTTGAGGGCCCGGGGCATCGTCTGGCGGACGCAGCCCAAGGAAAATCAAGGCCGCCAGCATCAAAACTGGCGGAAAAACAGTGCGGAGCAGAGGTCTCATTCTTGGGGGATTCCCGAAAAGCGGGTCTACAGAAAACGATCCGCCGGACCCGGCGGTTACCCGGCCGGGGGGACCAGGGCGGTAGTCCGGAAGCCGCCTCGCTGGCCGCATCCAAGGCATACCGTCGCGGCTTTCCTTGGGCGGAACCAGTCGGGCCCAAATTATACCACAGATGCGCGACGATGAGGTATCCGTTTTTTTACCTTTTCGCAGAATTTCTAAAATAAACCACTGGAACGGGCTGGGACTGGCAGCAGAATGCGGCAGCGGCAGCGCGGTCAATTCATCATCTCCCCGGTTGGCACTCCGGGATAATGGCCATTTGATGGAGGCGTGACTTCATCCCCCCGAAAAAGTCTGGCCGTTATCCTGAACCGGGAGTCCGGCACTCTGGCAAACCTGGGCCCGAGTTTGGTTGAGGACGAATTAAAATCCCTCTTTGAAGGTCTCGGATGTGAGGTCAGCATCCGGAATCTGCCGGGCAAGGAAGTCAGCGCCGCGATCAAAGAGGCAAGGGATGGCGACGCCGAGGCGGTGATCGTGGGCGGAGGCGATGGCACGGTGGCGGCGGCGGCTACGATTCTGTCGGGGCAAAGCAAACCGCTGGGGATCCTGCCGCTGGGGACATTCAATTTGGCGGCCCGGGATGTCGGGATGCCCCTGGATTGGCGGGAAGCCGCGGAATGGCTCGTGTCCGCGCCGGCGGGTGAAATGGATTTGTTGGACGTGGACGGGAAACTTTTCCTGTGTGTCGTTGTGCTGGGTTTCTATCCTTCGCTCGCCATGGGCCAGCCGGAGTATCATGGGAACTGGATCATCAAGAGCTTCCGGACCCTGTTCCAAACCCTGCGGGGGGTGGCCATGTATCCTCCTTTGCATCTGCAGTTCACCAGCGATGGGACCGTTCAGGTCCACCGCACCCGGATGGCTCTGATGGCTAACAATGACTATGAGGACATGTTCGGGCTGATTCCCAAACGCAGCAGTTTGGACGCGGGGTATTTTACGGTCTACATCTCGAAGCACGATTCGGCATGGGGCCTGTTCCGCTCCGTGGTATCATGGATTCTGGGCAAGTGGAAACAGGACCGCGAAATAACGGTTATCCGGGCAACCGATCTGGAAATTGATGTCAAACGCAAGCGCCGCGTCGCGGCCATGATGGACGGGGAACTGGAAAGACTGACTCTGCCGGTTCGCGTGAAACTGAGACCGAAAGCGCTGTGGGTAATTGCGCCGCGCTTGAAACCAACCCCCGAATCCCATTCCCCCTCATGAGATTGGTGCATATCTCCGATCTGCATTTCGGAGCCGTCCACGAAGGCATGGAAGTCCATTTGCGGACCGCCATCCTGAAGGCCAATCCTGCGATGGTCGCGGTCAGCGGTGACCATACCATGAGGGGACGGAAAACAGAATTCCTCGAAGCCAAAACCTTCTTCGATTCGATCCCCCTGCCGCAACTCCACGTTCCGGGAAACCATGATGTGCAGGGCTCATGGCGATTATGGGAAAGGTTTTTCACGCCATGGGCCAACTACCGGAGCATCCTGGGATCAAATATGGAACCGGTTTGGCGTTCCGCGGAAATGATCGTGGTCGGACTGAACTCCGCCCGCCCCGCCGGATGGCATGTGGATTGGTCCCGGGGCCGGCTGTCCCGGAAACAAATGAGCCGGATGAGTGCCCTGTATGAGGCCGCAGATCCAGCGGCGCTCAGGGTGCTGGTGGTGCATCACCCGCCGGCGGCTCCTCCGCACGGCACCGCCCGGCATCTGATAGGAAGGCTCCGGGAATTCACCGACGCCGTCAAAGCCGCCGGAGTCGACCTCGTCCTGTCCGGTCATTTCCACATGAGTTATGCCCAGGTGCTGCACCTTCCCGGGGATCCTTCCCCGGCATCGTGTGTGCTTTCCTCCGTATCCACCGCCACCTCGCACCGCTTGAAGGGCGAACCCAACGGTTTCCATGTGATTGATTCGGAGCCCGGCGGACTCTCCATTCAGGACTGGGCATGGACCGGATCCTCCTACGACCAGCGCCGATCGTGGCGGTTCACTTCCACCCCCGGAGCCCATGATTGGCGGCCGGAGGAAAATCCCGCGGAACCCCGCAATGGCACGCCTTCCCTCCATTGAGGAAATCCCCGCGCCAAGGTTGTTCGATCCTGTATTTTCTGCGGGTCACGGGGTGGCTCCCCACAGCCTGCTGGAAGTTGTAGAACTGGAGGTGGCGGAATCAATGCACCTGCAGGGTATTGCGGAGGAAAAATTCGTCGAGCGGCAGGATGGGGTGGGACTCTGCGGCGGAACGGAGCAATTCGAGACGCCGACGGAGATCATCGCGGCATTCGGTGGGGTTGTGCAGGAATGGGGAGATTTCTGAGGCCTTGGAATAGGACCGGTTGGAAACATGGGCGAGGAAGTCAAAAAGGGGAGTTTCGTCCGGGCACGGATTGTCCTCCGGTTGCTTCATGTTCATATGGCAGCCATTGCAGGTGTTTCTGATAAAGGCCTTGCGGGCATCCTTGTCGTGGTTGCCTCCGCCCAACGAAATCCAATCCGCGTTCGCTCCGGACTGGGCCATGGCCCCGGGCAGTTTCCTCCTCGATACCACCGGACCGGTCATGGTATCAATGACCTCCATATCCTCAGGCAGGGAATAACTCCCATCCTTTACGTCCTGAGTTCGTGCCTGAAGCCACCGGTGCAGGCCGATCGGTTTCTGATTGACCCATGGGTCGGGAGTCTGGGCGACGGTGGCAGGCTTGAGATGGTGGGACTGCTCATCAAGGTGGAATTCGCGGAATTCCCAGTTGGCATGGCCAAAGAGCAGTTCCGAAGTCCTGACCTGGTTGAGGTTGCTCCGGTTCGGCCGGGGGGAGCCCGCCGCCGGGCGGACGATGCGTTCGGTTAGAGACTCGAGTTTCGCCAGGTAAACCGCCGGGGTCAGATCTGGTTTGCTGAGAACAGCCCATTCCCGGGCATACTGATGGACTTCCCGGAAATCCGCCAGGGGCACCCCAAACTCAAAGACCACCAGAAAATCCCGTGCATCGCCGCTGTCATTCCCGGTCGTGTCCACTGCTCCGAAGACGAAGCGAAGTTCCGCCAGAGCCCCACTGCGGCCAAAAGCCGAGGTCTTGCGGAGATCAAAACGGTTCACGATGGCAAGGAGCCGGAAGGGGGCCTTGGTGGTATCGAGTTGTGGTGCGGCGTCTGCCTCCCCTGAGCCACCCAATACCGGCCAGTTCTGAATCAGATCACGACGGCCGTCGTGATCCCGGGGGGGTGCCATGCTGCCGTGGGTGCCTCCCGGCTGCTGAGTCGTGGCCCATGTGTCAAGCCATTGCCGCACCAGGGCCGGGGGGCTGACCCCGGTCTCCGCTTCATTGGCAAGGCAGGTGACGAGATGGTGGAAGGTCCAAACGCCGTCAGGAGTTCCGACCGGGTTGGGAATGGTTCCCTGAGGAGTAGTGGCAGTCCGCGGGGCCGGGTCCCATGTTCTGGCCGGGTCATTGACGACGTGCTGGTCGATTATCATCAGCGATTTTAAAGGGATGATGTCGTAACCGAGCGGTTGCTGAATGATGCGTTTGCCGGCCGACAGCTTGATCGACCACGGATAGGTTTTGTCAGGAGGAATCAGGTCCTTGATCGTATAGGTGACCGGGTTGCCAAACCGGTCCGGCCATGTCAGGCCGGCCTTTCCGATGGATTGATTCCAATCCTCGATGTTTTTCGAATCAAGATCCACCGGGGCGGAGAATTCCAGGGGATTTTCCGTGGGGGCAAAGGGTCCGCTGAGGGCTTGCCAGTCGGGCCGCCATGGTCCGGCGGGAGCCTTGCCGGGGGCGAAACTGACAATCACCTTTGCGGGACCGGATGGGCTCATCAACTGGACTGTTACTTCGTGAACTTCCGGCAATGCGGTGGCATCCCTGCGATCGGCCGGATCGGGCTCGGGTTGTCCATAGCCACTGGAGACGCTAGCCAAAATGACCAGACCGATAACATGTGGAATTAGTCGTGGGCTCATATTTATATTTCAAGGTTCATCCTCATTATACAGAAAATCCCGGGCTTGGTGACAGGTTGGCCGGAAAAACTTTTCTGCGGATTTGGATGTCACCCTTGTCCGGGGATCCTTTAGTAAACTGGTATGGCGGATTCCGATTCCAACCAGGATCCTGCATCCCCGCAGGACGAGCCACTTCCTCCGACGGAGCCGGCACCGGTCCCTGGGGCGGATCCGACCTTGATCTGGAATTCGCCGGAGGAGTTGGGTGGACTGGATCCTGAGGGCTTGTTTCAATTGGCCGCTTCGACCACCGATCAGAGCTGGCAACCGCCGTCGCCGGAAGACCTCAACGCGGTCCTGCCGGGTTATGAGGTGAAAAAATTGATCGGGCGGGGCGGCATGGGCGCGGTCTACGAAGCACGGCATCTCGCCCTGGACCGGCACGTCGCCCTGAAATTTCTCTCCACCGGACGCTGTGAGGGCCATGCCGGGTTTGCGGACCGGGCCCGGCGCGAGGCCCGGATGCTCAGCCGCCTCGATCATCCGAATATTGTGTCCGTCTTCGACTCCGGCACCACGTCCGCCGGCGATCTTTATTTCACCATGGAGCTGGTGACCGGGGAGAACCTTGCGAGGCGGCTGCGCCGTTCCAAACTCAGCCTGAGTGAGAGTCTTGCCGTGCTGCGCCAGGTGTGTGCGGCGGTGGACTATGCTCACAGCAAAGGAGTGGTGCACCGCGACCTCAAACCCTCCAACATTCTGCTCACTGCCGATGGACGCGTGAAGGTGGCAGACTTCGGCCTTGCCGTGGCCGCCGTGCGCCTGCCTGAGGAAAAGCTGACGCACAGCGGTGTCGCGATGGGGACTTTTGATTATTCCGCGCCGGAACAAATGTTGGGGGAGGCCGTTGATGCCCGGGCCGACATCTACAGCATCGGGGTGATCACCTACGAACTCCTGACCGGTGAAATCCCGCGCGGGGCCTTTGATCCCCCCTCCCTGCGCCGCTCGGCGGTGGACGCGGGATTCGACTCGCCAGTCCTGCGCGCCCTGCAGACCGACCGGGAAAGGCGCTACGGCAGTGCGGCAGCCTTTTTCGAAGCGCTCATGGGGGCACACGAGACGGCTCTGCTCACGGGAGCCGATGAAGTGTTAGGGGCTTCCCAGGCGCAGGTGCTTCAGGACTATTATGAAAAAGCGATGGTGGATGTGCCGCCAACGGTCAGGATCTTCATCGAAGACAAATTGCTGACACCGTCAGGTTACCGGGACAGCCGGCCGCTGGACGACGCGCTGTCGCAGAGCGGGGTGACGCGGACGGAGTTGGAGCGGCTGGTGGAACGCCGGCTCCTGCGCATTGAGGAACGGGCGGGCGTGCCACGGGTGGAAATCAGCCATGACCGTCTGACCGGGGCCATCCAGGCCAGCCGGGATGCGCGGCGCGCCTTGCTGGCGGCCCGTGATGCGAGGGCCCGCGAGCATCTGCTGCGCCGCCGCATGTGGAACCGGTTGATTCTGGTCTGTCTGCTCGGGCTGGCGCTCGCCGCTGGTATTTGGGGGTGGTCCCAGAAGCGCGAGGCCATGCAGCGCGCCGAAGATGAAGCGGAAGCCCGCCGGCAGTTGTTGGCGATGGCTGACCTCACCGGCGATCTCGCCGAACGGATGGAACCGATCGGCCGCCTCCGGGTGCTGGATCCGTTGATTGACGGGATGGAGAATCTATTCACCCGCTACCGTCCGGCGCGGGAGGACGCGGCATGGAATCGTTTGCGGGCCCGCTTCCTGACCCATAAAGCGGCCGCCCTTGCCGCCCGGGGGAAATACACCGCCGCGGTTGAGGCACTGCGTGAGGCGCTCGCTTTGCCGGAAGGTCTCAGCCTTCCCGATTCGGTGAATCAGCGTTCCCTGCTGATGCACCATCTCACGGTCCGCGGACTAGCCGCCGCAGCGATGGATGAGATGCCGCATCTGCAACAGGATCTGGAACGCCTGCCCACAGGAGCTGACAAGGAGCGTGCCGGGGCCCTCGCGCTTGCAGAGTATAGCCGTGCCTTGCAGGAACGGCGCTTCTGGACGGAGTCCCTGGCAGCCCAGGAAAATGCCATCCAGCTCATGGAAAATGCGCTCATGGCACTCAGTCCTGACGACAAGGCGCAGGGCGCATGGCAACACGAGCTTGCCCGGATGCTGCTGCGGCTGGCGGAAGGGCTCGCGGATGCCGGACAGGCCGCCGCCGCCCAAGGAGCGGCGCGGCGCGGCCATGATCTGCTCAGGGCCCTCGCGGCGTCCCCCGGTGCCGACTCCCGCTGGCTGGCGACGCATGCGGGCTCATGGGGGGTGCTGGGAAATGTGCTCCTCAAGGAGAATCAGGAAGCCGCCGCATTGGAAGCGTTCACCAGCGGCCTCGAAGTCACCCGCCTCCTGACCACCCGGGATCCCGAAAACATTCTCTGGCTGCGGGAACATGCCCGCGCCCTCGCCGAAATGGGAGGACGCCGGCTGGCCGCCAAACAGTTCGCAGAAGCGGTGCCTTACTTCGACGAAGCTCTTGGGACGGCACGAACCATTGCCGGCGTCGATCCTGCAGTCGGGCAATGGCAATGGGATTTGGCAACCTATTTGCTATACCGGGGTTATGTCGAGACTGACGCTGGCAATCCCGCCGCGGCTGAACCATGGCTCCGGGAAGCGATCAGCGTGATGGAGCCCTTCGCCTTGAGCAGTGATGCCCCGGTGCCCGACCGCCTCCGCGGCCTTGGAGCCGCCCTGGTGAATCTGGGGGACGCCCTCCGCGCCGGCAATCGCGCCGAGGCTGCGGTGGAACACTACACCAGTTGGATCACCCGGGCCCGCCGGGAAGCTCCTAACAGCGCTTCATGGTATTTCCTCTCATCCATGATGGGCTGGGAACTGGGGGATCTCCAGTGGGCGGCTGGCCAGATTCCGGAAGCCCTGCAGACCTTCGAAGCCGCCGTGGCCGATCTCGGGCAGGCGGAACGTCTGCTGGCCAGGGATGACTGGCCTTCGCCAACTTGGGCATGGCGGACCCGGCCGGCACGCATCCTCACCGCCGCCGTCAGGGCCGCCAGTGCGGCCGACTTGCCGGAGGCGAAGCGGATCGCCGCTGGCGCTGTGGCGCGGATGTTGTCCTTCCGTCCGGAGGAAATACCCCAGCAAGACGCCGAAGCCTGCGCCCTGCTGGAGGAACTGACAAGATAAGATAAGCTGAGGGTCAGCCTTCAGGGTCAACCTTCAAACAGGCGCTGCCACAGGGCGAGATGAACCTCCGGCCGGCACCATTGTTCTGCGGCCCACTCGCGCGCCCGGCGGGACATGGCGTTGCGGCGTCCGGGATCATTCTGCAGGAGCCGGGCGTATTCACCGAACCCGCTTTCATCCTGACAAAGGAAGCCGGACTCCCCGTGGACCAGCAGTTTCTCCACGTGTCCGGCGCTGCCCTGAATGATCGGCACCGCCCCCGTCAGCATCGCTTCCACCACCGCCCGACCCCAGCTTTCCTTGAAATTCGGGCCTACCGCGTAAACATAGAGATCGAGCGAGCGCAGGAAATCCGCCTGGTCCTCCTGTGCCTCCCGCAGCAATTCCCACTCCGGACCAAAATGGTGGTGCTTGTATTTCTTCGCCAGAGCGGCACTCCAGCCCATGACCCGGAACCGGGGGGCAGCAAGTCCCAGCCCTTCGTATGACTCCGGAAAATTGTCAGGATATTTCCCGGGATCCGCCCGCGAGAGGCGGCCTACCGTCAGTTTGGATCGCTTCAAGCCCCGTCGGGAACGGTCCCGGAACGGAAACCAGCCCGGGTCGATGTAGTTGTCGGTCATGACCCAGCGCAGGCGACGGCCGCAGGCCGCAGTGATCACTCCTTCCAGCGCCTCCGGCTCCCCGATCTGCGGCTCTGCCAGCATGGCTCTCCGGTATCCGGGTTCAAGGGCAGTCCGCTGAAGGGGGGAAACATACATCACGGCGTCGAAGACTCCGGCAAACACCATGCCCAATTCCAGGGGGAAATGCCACATCATATCGTTGCTCCATGCCACCCTGAGCCCGCGGCGCTTGGCTTCCACGGCCTGACCCTGACGGAGGAATTTGGCATGGCACATGGCCACCGCCCAGCCCTCAAGGCGCGCCGGCAACTGCCGCCACAGCCGGCAGGTTACCCCCAGACCTTCGATGAAGTCGAGCCATGGCTGGTCCCGCAGCACCGCCGGACCCGGGGGAACCAGGGTGATGTCATAGTGCGGGGCCAGCAGGCACAACAAGTGGGCCAGGCGGGTGGACGCGCCGCCTACATTGGAAGGCCAACCGAAGAAATAAAGCTTCACTGGAAAAATTTGTCACAATTCCCTGTAACAATGCCACCATAATCTGGTAGAAACCTTTGCCGGTTATATGCTGGTAATGAAGATTGCATTGCAACCCTGCCTAATTTATGAAAGTCGCACTCATCGCCAGCTATGATAAGCTGATTGAAGGCCTGGGGATCGCCGTGGTCCCCGCCAATCAGACAAAACTAACGGCCATTGGCTGGACTACAGACAAATACAAAGCCTTGAAAAAAAGTCTGGAAGCCATTCAGGCTGCGGAGCACTCGCTCTACGCGTCCACCCATGGGTTGAGTGAACGGATCTCCGAGGCGCAGGGATTGCTTGAGATCCTGGACAACGCCTTCGAGATGGCGGAAATACCCCGTATCTACCCCACCTCGGAAAGTTCCTACCGGTACAGCACCAGCATGAGTTCCTCCAGCAGCCTTCCCTGGAGATACAACTCCGGCAGCGTGTGGGTGACGACCTCATCCAGTTGTGCCGTACCCGATTCCTCCGGGCCCTATGGGACCTCCGGTGCTGCCGCCTTGCCGGGTGCCAGCCCATCAAAACACGCGCGGAAAAAGCCGGCCGCCAAAGCCGTCAAATCGAAGACCGCGAAAAAGAAATCAGGGCCATAAAGCAAACCCGCTTAGTCATTTACTCCTCCATTTGTTCATTTGCCGGTCACGGCCCGGCGCAGGGTCTGCATTTCAAAATCCACCTCCTCAGCGGTCGGTGATTCAAGGGTGTCGGCAATCAGCCCGCGCAGGGTTCTGCCGAAACGCGTCCTGAGGCGATGCACGGCCTGACGCACCGCATTGGCACTGAGGTTTAATTGGGCCTCGACCGCCGCTGTGGCTCCGGGCCCGGGCGGCTCAAGGTTGAGGAATGGACGCAGCGCCGCGAACAGGGGGCCGCGCCCTGCTTCCTGATACTCAGCTTCGAGGGCGGATAGCGCCCGTTGCAGCATTTCCACGGCCCAGTTTCGATCATAGCACTCCTCGGGGGTGGCGGAAGAGTCGGCGAGTTGGGCAAGGCTCCGCTCCGCCTGCTCCCAGTCCAAAGTCAGGAATCCGGACTCCGGCCGCCGCCGGCTGCTCTGGCCCCGGCGGTAGTCCGTGGAACAGAAATTGACAAAACACTTGAGGAGAAAACTGCGCAGCCGGCCGGCTTGGGGATCCGCTTTGCCAAACAGGCCGGTTCCGATCACATGGGCGAAAAACCCCTGCACCAGATCCCTCGCATCCTCTTCCCGGGTTCCCTGCCGCCGGACATAGGCATACAGCGGATACCAGTAGTCCTGACACAACCGCTCCAGGGCCTGCTGCGCCGCCCCGTCCGCATTTCCGCAGGCGGAGCGCCTCACCCGGGTCCACCGGGTCGGGGGAAAGGCCTGCGGATGGCCGGCGCGGCGCTCCCCGTCCGTTCCGGTTTCCAGGATTTCACTGGTCCCATAGCCCGTCTCGGAGAAGTCAGCCATTTATTTATGCATCCTGATCCGTAGAGGAATGTCAAGAATGGTCTGTCTGCCTGAAATTACTTTTCGCGGATGGCGTTAGCGGTGGAACCGGGAACGGGGGTGCCGGGGCACCCGCTCTCAGACCCCGAGGTCCGGCACGAAGAACTTGAACGTTCCGTCGTAGCCATCGACTTGCGATTCATAGCCGGTGAGGGCGGGCACCGCCATGGCATCCATTGCCGCCCCGCTGAACAGCCGGATTTCATTTGTTCATCTGGCCGCTGTGCTCTTCAATCAGTTTGCGGCAGGTCTTGAACCAGCCGCCGGTGAGGAGCGGCACTTCCTCGGGAGGAAGCTCCTGGCCCATCCGGGTGGACCCCACGATGTCAGCCACCATCAGCCAACAGATCCGCCGCGTCACCCGGAGCAGGGTGGAGCCCATCGCAGGGGCATCGGGTGGGCCGCAGGCGGCGGGAATTTCCGACCGGAACTCGATCCGGCTTCCCGCCATGGCGATCACATCGCCGTGTTTCAATCCCGGATCCCGGCGCGGACCGGGGTCAAGGAAGTTCATAACATTAACATCCAAACCGCCGGTGATTTGTTCTTGCAAAGGCAGGCATTTTTGGTTGGTTTTAGGGAACATGGCAGGGACCTCCAGACAAAAAACACGGATAGTGCGCCAGGACACCGACCAAAGCCTTGGACGGGAGCGCCAAAAAACGGACGATGCCCTGGCGGTAAATCGAAAACACACCCACGACGTGGCCGACGACCTTGTCGGGCGCGCCCGTGAGCAGGCGGATGAGGTTCTCGGCGTGGCGCGCGGGAGGGCAGACAAAAAGCTGACGGCAAACTGGAAAGAGGGGCCTGCCTCAAAGGAGCAGGCGGAGACCGTTGCGCAGGAACGATTCGACGAGGACATGGTCCTGCAGAATGAACGGAGCGCCGCCGACGCACGCCTCCGCTGGGAGCGCGAACAGCAGTCGCTGACTCTCGCCGCCCTGTTGACGCTGGAAAGAAAGAGAACCGACCACTTTTTACTGACGGAGCGCGGGACCTCCGATGACGCCCTCGTCAATCGTGACGACCTTCTGCGCATGGTTAGTCACGACCTGAATAACTTGCTCGCCGGTATTGCGATCCACGCGCGGGTTTTTGCTAACGAGGCAGCGGATTCCGCCGGGGGTAAAAAATCGATCCCAGCAACGGATCGCATCAGGCATTAAGCCGCGTGCATCAACGCCGGCTGGTCGGCGGCCTCGTCGGGGCTCCGCTGCCCAGGGCAAGTCCGGTCAGGGGTCTGCGGGGTGCGCTCATAAAGATTGAACCCGTTTGAAGTTAGGCCACTGGTGCATGGTTCGCTGGCTCCGTGAAGGCATTGACACCGAACGTCAGAAGAGCATGCACCTGTTGACCGGAGAGCCGGATGCGGGAAATCTGCACCTCCGGTTCGGAGGGAGGGGTGGCGCGGTGTCCGTCCGCTGGATGGCCTGATGCGGTGAGGACCTGGCTTGGAAGGGCGCAGGGAAGGAAGGGGGGAATGGGGGAGGTATGGAACGTCCAACGTTGAACGTCGAACTTCCAACGTCGAATCCCATCAAAGTGAACGGTGAACTTCAAACGTTGAAATTTGGAGGAGGGGGCGGCGGAGGGCCGGCCAAGGATCCTGTGGATCCTAACTGGGCAAAGCTGGCGGAGAGAGAGGGATTCGAACCCTCGGTAGCCTTTTGGGCTACGACGCTTTAGCAAAGCGTTGCTTTCGACCACTCAGCCATCTCTCCGGGTCGCACAGCTTATACCAAACATGGGAAACCGCATGCGTCCGCAGTAGAGCACCCCGCCTGCGCATCGTCAACCTGCGAAACTTCCTTCCCGCGGAAAATTCGCGGCTTCCTGCGGGGAGGCAGGCGAAAGGCGAAAGGGGACAGGGCACAGGGGACAGGGGACAGATGGAAGACGAAAGACGAAAGGCGGAGGAGGCGGGAGGCGGGAGGCAGGAGGCAGGAGGCAGGGCTGGGTTAGAGGGGGCGGGACCGGAGGAGGCGCCAATAAGAATAGTCGGCATCGGCGGGAAAGTCGGCGGCCCGGGCTTTGATCTGCGGCCATGGGCGCAGGGTCTTGCCGCCGACGAGGCATTCATTTAGGCTGGCCGGGGTGGTGATGGACCGGGTCATGGCAAAGTGTTGCCGGAAGAAGCGGCGGAATCCGGTTTGGACCTTGCGGTGTCCGGGGCCGGTGACGAGATTGGCGGCGAAGATGCCATCGGATTTGAGACAACGGGCGAGGTCAGGCAATAGGCGTTCGGGGGATCCCATGGGCCGTTCCACATCGGTGCTGGTGACGCCGTAAACATCATCAAAAATCACCTCAAATTTCCGCCGGTTTTTCCGCAGCCAGGCGTAGGCATCGCCTTCGATCACTTCGACTCCGATCCGGTCCAGCTCCATAAAATCCCGGGCCAGTTGGATCATGCCGCCATCGATTTCCACAGCGGTGATCGACAAGTCCGGGCAGAGGTGCCGCAGGGTGCGGAGGCTGGTGCCGCCGCCCAGGCCCAGCATGAGAAGCGACTGGGGTCCGGATCCCGCCGGCGCACTGAGGATGCCGGCGGCGATGGCATCCCATGCGAGGCCGGTGAGCAAGCGGTCGCGGCCCCACCAGGCATGGATGGCTCCGGTGACGCGGAATTCCACCTCGGTGCCGTCGCCATAAACGCCGACGGATTGGTGGGCGGTCTGGCGGGTTTCGAGAAGTTTCAACTGGTTCCAGGGCATTTGAACTAACAAGGGAAAATGGAATTTGAACAGAAGGGCACAAAGGTCAGCAAGACAAGGCATTATGACCCCGGCAGGACAGCCGGATCATTCATCCTCCGGGGAAATGTGGAGTGCGGCGGCCCTCCGCCGCTTTGGGAGGATGCCGGAGGCATGGGGTGCGGAGCCCCCGCGGCTTGATTGAGGATCCCGGACCAGCTGCAAATCAACCCCGTCAGAAAAAGAGGCGGAGGGCCGCACGCTCTCCAAAAAACCCACCTATGAAACCATGAGGTTCCGGCGTTTCACCAGCCTTCCTCCACCATGGCGTAGGCGTTGTGGTGATGAATGCTTTCGAAATTCTCTGCCGCGACCCGGAAGGCTTTGATGTCCTTGTGTTGGCGGGCGGCGAGGGCGGCATTGCGCACCACATCCTCGACAAATACCGGATTGTCGTAGGCCAGCTCGGTGACGGCTTTTTCGTCAGGACGCTTCAGGACGCTGTAGAGTTCACAACTGGCGGAGGATTCCGCGAGACGGATCAACTCATCCGGCCAGAGGTGGGCACTGGCTTCAACCGTCAGGGTGAGTTCCCCGCGCTGGTTGTGCGCTCCGCGCTCGCTGATGGCCTTGGAGCAGGGGCAAACCGTGGCGATAGGCACGACCACGGTGGTGAGCAACCGGCTGGCACTGCCGGAGACCGTGGCATCCCAGGTAACCTGATAGTCAAGGAAACCGGGCTGGCCGGAGACCGGAGCCTTCTTTTCCAGAAACCACGGCATCTGGAGAATGATCTGGGCTTCCGTGGCTTCGAGACGGGCGCGCAGCTCGCGGGCCATCACCAGCAGGCCGGCCGGGGTGATGCCTTCCCGCCGCTCGTGCAGCAGGGAGACAAAGCGGCTCATGTGGGTGCCGCGCACGGTGGGGGAAAGGTCGGCAGTGAGGGAGGCGGTGGCGGAAGCCGGAAAGCGGGTGCCGTCCGGCCGCTGCACCGAAACCGGATAGCGGAGGCCCCGGATTCCGACGCGGGGAATGCGCACTTGGCGCTGGTCCACCTGGCTTTGAGTGTCTTCGAGAGAGAGCATGTGGGGCGTGGGGCAGGGGGCAGCGGTCAGGGGGCAGCGGTCAGCGGTCAGCGGTCAGCGGTCAGGGGGCAGCGGTCAGGGGGCAGCGGTCAATGGTCAGCGGAAAAGGCCATGGGGTCCTTTTTTCCTCTGGGATGATGGCTGGAAATAAAATCAGGGGCGCATCGAAATACGCCCCTGATCGGGAATTTGACTCAATGGCCGGGGAGGAAAGCCTAACGCATCAGGTTGACGCTGCGGGAGCGCTTGATCTCGCGGGTGAGCTTGCGGTGCAGCCATGCGGTGATGCCGGTGAGGCGGCGGGGGAGGATTTTGCCGGTTTCGGTGGTGAACTTGGCGAGATACTCGGGCTGTTTGTAATCCACCATTTCCACCTTGATGTCATAACGGCGGCGCGGCATGCGCTTGTTATGCTTGCGGAAGTTGATGAGGCGCTGCGTGGTCTTCGGTTGCATGGTTTCTGAAATTTAGGGCTGAGGGCCGGTTAGCGGATTTCCCGGTGTTTGGTGCGGCGCTTCAGGAAGGGATTGAACTTGACCTTTTCAAGACGGCCGGGCGTGCGCACGCTCTTCTTGTTGCGGGTGGTGACATAGCGGGAAGGCGTGGCGCCTTCGGCGCGGGCCTCGGTGCATTCGAGGATGATGATATCGCGTGGCATGACGGTGCAGGGAAGGTTCGGAAATGGGAAAGGGGGCGGAGTTTAGAGCAGGGTTTGCGGGTTTCAAGTCCCTTTCTCAGTCATTGTCCTTGTCTTTTTCGGAGGATTCCTCGTCGCCTTCATCCTCGTCGTCCTCGGATCCCATCAGCCCGAAGAGCGAGCGGACCTGGCGGCGGCCGCTGTTGGGACCGACTTCCTTTTCATATTGTTGCTGGCATTCGATGGTGAAGCGGGCAAAGGGCAGGGCTTCGAGCCGGGCCTGGGGGATGCGTTTGTTGGACATCTCGCAAATGCCGTAGGTGCCGGCTTCGATGCGCTTCAGGGCTTCCTCGATTTCATAGAGGGCATCCTGTTCCTGGGAGAGCAGGCTGAGGGCGAAGTCGCGGTCGTAGGCATCGGTGCCGGCGTCGGCCTGGTGCATGCCGAAGGCACTGGCTTCGCTGCCTTCCGCTTTGTTGCGCAGGGTTTCGCTGGCGGTGCCGGTCATGGAATCCATCAGGGAGTCCTTGAGGTCGAGCAGTTTTTGCTTGGCGATCTTGACGAACACGGAGTGTTTGATTTCCCCTTCCTGGGGAACGTCGGAGATCGGCGCGGGTTTGGCCGGCGCGGGGGCGGGCTTGGCGGCGGGTTTGACAGGTTCCGCTTTGGCGCTGGTGCGGCGCACAGAAGTGGACTTGGACGGCGTGGGGGTAGGTTTCTTTTTCAGGATTTCTTTGCCTTGGGGGGCGGTGGCCTTGACGGCGGGTTTGGAGGCGGGAGAATTTGCAGCGGTCTTGGAGGCAGGCTTGGCCGGTTTCGCGGGGGATTTGGCAGATGAGGCAGGAACGGGCTTTTTGGCGGCTGGCTTCCCTGCGGCAGGCTTTGTGGGAGCAGCGGCTGGAGGGGCGGACTTGGCGGATTTTCCTTTGCTGGGCATCTGAAGAAAGCCGTTAAGGTTAAATGGCAGGGAAGGACGGGATTGACCTGAACCGGGGGCACCGGATCCGGACAAGGGGCGGGAGTTGTAATACCCAAGCTTCCGGCTTGCAACCAAAATTGCGGGCAGTTATCGCCCGCTTCCCTCCCTTCCGGCCATTCTTCCGACCAGGTTTTCATTCAAGCGCATCTCCCATGGGCGGGCCGGGAATGACCGCCATTAAGCTGAATTCCCGGGGGAACTTTATTACTAAAATTCTACCTTTCATGACCCATGTCGTGGAGTATATTTTTAAAAAACTATTTCAGTTATCTTGGTGTAAGCAGTGGCGCTGGCTAAATTTTTTTGCAATATGCGCAGGGTTGCGTCCCAGGGCCGACCCACTCCGCGTTCGGATGCATCCCATGTCCTTGCCGGCGCTCCCTTTGATTTTCCTCTATGGCCAAACTGATTTTCAGCCTGAATACGAGCGACTCTTTGGATTTTCCCCTGAATGCCGATGTGATCCGCATGGGCCGCCATCCGGGCAATGACATCGTCATCAACAATAGCTGGATTTCATCAAATCATGCCGAATTCCGGCGCGAGCAGGGTCAACTGGTGCTGCGGGACCTGCACTCGAGCAATGGAACTTCGGTCAATGGCACCCCCATCACCGAGCACATTCTCGCTCATGGCGACCGGATCGCTTTTGGCCAACTGGAAGCGGTGTATGAGGCGGAAGCTCCTGGCATGGCATCGGCCGTTGCCAGTCCCTCTCCGCAAATCCGGCCGAACCCCGTGGCCAAGCCCATGCCGGCACCGGTGGCCAAAGTCTTTCCCGCACCTTCATTGGCCGGGACCACGCCCGTCAAAGAACCGGTCAAGCCAGCCCCGGCTCCGGTGATTGTCGCCAAAGCCATGGCCCCTCCTGCGGCGACGATTGCCTATGACACCGCCCGCAAGGAGATGTCAGCCGAATTGGAGGAAATTCAGAAAAAAACCATTGAAGCCCATGCGCTGGCGGCATCGGCCCGGCAGGCGCGGGATGCCGCCAAAGAGGAATTGGCAAGGGTGAAAGCGGCTGTGGTGGAGGCGCAAAAGGAATTCGGCCAATGGCAGGAATCGGAACAGGCGGCCCGCCGGGCCAGCGAGGCGGAGAATAAAGAAGCTGCCGAAGCGGCTCACCGTTCGGCAACGGAAGCCAAGGCGGCCCTTGTCCGCCTGGAGGAGCAGACTCTGGTGGCCCAACAGGAATTGGAAAATCTGCTGTCCGAAAAACAGTCGGTCCAGGCCCTGCTCGCGTCCACCCGCGCGGAAACCGAACGCGCCAGCGCCGGCCTGACCGGGCTGCGGGCGGAACTGACCACCCTCCGCACGGCGCTGCAGCAGTCCATGACGGAGGCGGTTTCCCAAAAGGAATCCGTCCTCGCTGAAGCGGCCACCCTCGCCAACCGTCAGGCCTCCCTGCTCGCGGAGACCCGGGTAATGGAGGGCCGGTTGGAGAATCTCCGCCGGGAGACTGAGGGCGCGGCGGCCCTCAACGCCAAAGTCGCCGACCTGCGCCAGCAGCAGGCCGAAACCGAACGCCGGCTCGACATACTTAATGACCGCCTCCATGGCATGTCCGAAGCCCCGGATCCTAACTGGGGCACGGTGCACTCGCTCGCCCGCAGCTTCATCAAAAAGCTCGACCTCATCGACGACCTTATCAGCCACCTCGGCAACCGGCCGGAAGCCGCCGAAACCCTTGATCAATTGTCCATCTTCCGCTCCGGCCTGCTCGATATTTTAAAGGAATATTCCATTGAAGCCTACAGTCTCGAACCCGGCACCGTGATTGATGTGGCGGCCCGCAAGCGCATCCAGATTGTGGAAACGCTGAGCGAAGGCAGCCACGACGGCACCCGCATCGTCCGCACCTACCGTCCCGGGTATGTCTGCCTGAATGGCGACCTTGGCATCCCCACCCTGCTGCGCAAGGCCGATGTGGCCGTGTCCATTGCGATGAGTTAGCGCGAAGGTGGAAATGGAGCCTTGAACAGACCCGAAGGGAGCCGCAGGCAACGGCGCAAAGGATAGGAAGCGGAGCGTCCATGCAAAATGCCGGACCCTCTATGGCCGGACGCCAGGCATGACCGGACTTTGGCTGTAGGCTGTTCGCCTTGCTCTTCGTGTTCTTCTGTTAAATCCATCAGCGGGTTCCCTCCGGCTGGGGTGCTGCCAATCCGATTGCAGCCCCGGTATCCGGCCCCCAGGATGCGGTCATGTCTGCGCTCCCCTCCCTGATCGGCATGGTTCATCTTCAGGCCCTGCCAGGGGCTCCCCGGCACCATTTGCCCCTCACGGAAATCATCCGTCAGGCGGTGCAGGAGGCGCGCATCCTCAGGGAGGAAGGCATGGATGGCATTCTGATCGAAAACATGCACGACCGGCCCTATCAAGCCGGCGTGGCCGGTCCCGAAACCGTGGCCGCCATGACGGTGGCCGGCGCGGCCGTCAGGGAGGCCAGCGGCCTGCCCTGCGGGGTCCAGGTGCTGGCTGGAGCCAATGAAGCCGCCCTCGCCGTCGCCCTCGCGGCCGGGCTCCAGTTTATCCGGGCCGAAGCCTTTGTGTTTGCCCATGTGGCCGATGAGGGCCTGCTGCAAAGCTGCGCTGCCTCCCTCCTGCGCTACCGCCGCACCATCGGGGCAGAGTCCATCCGCATCCTGACCGATATCAAGAAGAAGCACAGTGCCCACGCCATCACAGCAGATGTCAGTCTCGGGGAAACGGCCCGGGCCGCCGAGTTTTTCCTGAGCGACGGACTCATCGTGACCGGCCTGCGCACCGGCCATGAACCCCCGGCGGCGGAAGTAGCCTCCGTTAGGGAGGCCTCGTCCCTGCCCGTATTCACGGGCTCGGGGGTCACGGCAGAAAATGTCAGGCAATTTCTCGTAGCCGGCCACGGAGTCATCGCCGGCAGCAGCCTGAAACAGGACGGCGACTGGCGTCAGCCCGTCGATCCTGCCCGCGTCGCCGCCCTCGTCCGCGCCGCCCGTTCCTGACTCCGCTGCCCTCTGCCCGTTGACCTCTGCCCGCTGACCTCTGACCTCTGACCTCTGACCTCTGACTCTGTCCCCTGCCCTCTGTCCTCTGTCCCCTGACCCCTGTCCCCCAACGTTTCCCGTTTGCGGGGCCGGACCCGGCGCGGCAGCATCTGCGATGCATCGCATCAAAGTCGCCGTGATTGGAGCCAGTGGTTATTCAGGCATCGAACTGCTACGCATCCTCGTGCGCCATCCCGGTGCCGAACTGGTGGCCGTGACCTCGCGCCAGTATGCCGGCCAGTCCATTGAGACCGTATTTCCCCGTTTCCGTTCCTGTGGTCCGGAGGCCGGGCTGAAATTCATGGTGCCGGACATGGATGCGGTCGCGGCCACCGGTGCCCGGGTGGCCTTCCTTGCCCTGCCGCACGGTGTGGCTTCGGAATTTGCCATCGGACTGCTGGAGCGGGGGCTCAAGGTGATCGACCTCAGTGCCGATTTCCGGCTGGATGATGCCGCCGTCTATCAGGAATTCTACGATCATCCCCATCCGGCCCCGGAGTTGCTGGAGGAATCGGTTTATGGGTTGCCGGAAGTGCATGGCGAAGCCATTGCCAAGGCCCGCCTCATTGCGTCGCCGGGATGTTATCCCACCAGCGTGCTGTTGCCTCTGATTCCCCTGCTCAAGGCCGGGGTGATAGATCCTGACAGCATTGGCGTTTTCAGCATGAGCGGAGTCAGCGGGGCCGGGCGCAAGGAATCGCTGCCGCTCCTCTTTGCCGAATGCAACGAAAGCCTGCGCCCTTACAGCGTGCCAAAACACCGGCACCTCAGCGAGATCGAACAGGAGCTGGCCCGGGCCGCCGGACGCCCCGTGGTGATCACCTTTACGCCTCACCTTGTGCCGGTCACGGCGGGCATGCTGACCACCACCTATGTCAGGCCGGCGGCGGGGCAGGGCATGGCAGACCTTGATGCCATTTACGCGGCGGCCTATCAGGACCACCCTTTTGTCAGGCGGCTGGGCCGGAACGGCACCCCGGACACCCGGCACGTTACCGGGACCAATTTTGTGGATGTCGGCTGGGCATGGGATGCCCGCACGGCCCGGTATGTGCTCATGAGCGCCCTTGACAATCTGTGGAAGGGGGCGGCCTCGCAGGCAGTCCAATCCTTCAATCTCCTTAACCAATTTCCTGCGGTCACCGGCTTGCAATCCGTCTGATTCATTCATACTGCGGGTTCCGAATCATCCGCCGCGCCCAATGTCCCTGAAGTCCAAACCCTACAAAGAAATTCCAGGTGGCATCACCGCTCCGGAAGGTTTTCTCTGCCACGCGGTCAGCGCGGGCATCAAGGACCCGGCCAAACCCCGGCTGGACCTCGGACTGATTTATTCCACCGCCACCTGTGTCACGGCGGCGGCCTTCACCACCAACAAGGTCAAAGCCGCCCCCGTCCGGGTCTGTCAGGCCCATTTGAAGTCGAACGACATCCGCGCCATCATCGTCAACAGCGGCAATGCCAACGCCTGCACGGGCCCCCGTGGCATCCAGGACGCCAAAGCCATGGCCACGGAAACCGCCGCTGCCCTCGGACTGACTGCCACCCAGGTCATGGTGAATTCCACCGGCATCATTGGCCTGCCCATGCCGATTGAGCGCATCACCAGCCACATTCCCGCCCTCGCCAAAGGGCTGGCCCGCGACCGCCATGCCGCCATCGCCCAGGCCATCATGACCAGCGACACCAAACCCAAATCGCTGGCCATTGAAGTGCCCCTCGGTTCCAAAACCATCCGCATCGCCGCCATCGCCAAGGGTGCCGGCATGATTTCCCCCAGCATGGGCACCATGCTCTGTTTCATCACCACGGATGCCGCCATTGGTCTGGCGGACTTGAAAAAGTGCACCAGCGACGCGGTGCAGAATACCTTCAACCGCATCTCGATTGATGGCGACACCAGCACCAATGATACCGTGATTGTCATGGCCAACGGCCAGTCCGGGAACCGCAAAATTGCCTCCGGGGGCCCGCAGCACGTGGCCTTCTGCGAGGCGCTCGAATACATCATGCGCCGCATGGCGCGGATGATTGTGAGTGACGGGGAACGGGTTACCAAGTTTGTCGAGATCGCCGTGCGGGGGGCCGCCACCCACATGGACGCCCGCAAGGTCGCGGAAACCGTAGCCAATTCCCTCCTCGTAAAATGCTCATGGAATGGCAGTGATCCCAACTGGGGCCGCGTCATGCATGCGATTGGCTACAGCCGCGCCAGAATCCGGGAGGAGCACATTGACATCTATTTTGACGGCCACATTGCCACCCGGAACGGCATCTCCGCCGGCACCCCGCTGGAAGTGCTGAAGGCTGCCGTGGCCAAGCGCGAATTCACCGTCACCATCGATCTCAACATTGGCGATGCCGCCTACACCGTTTACACCAGCGACCTCTCACAGGAATACGTCGACTTCAACAAGGCGGAGTATGCGGTGCGCATTGCTCCCTGAATTTTTACCCCGTTCCAACCTCTCCTGACAAATTTATGCGCGACCCCCGCATCACCCAACTCGCCGGCAATCTCATTGCGCATTCCGTCAAACTTCAACCCGGCGAGCGCATCCTGATCGATTTGTTTGATACCCCGGCCGACATGGGGATCGCCCTTGTCCAGGCCGCCCGTGCGGCAGGCGGGATTCCCTTTGTGAATCTGCATGATGCCCGCATCACCCGCGAACTCCAGTTGGCCGCCAGCGATGCCCAATACGACACCCTCAGCGCCAGCCAACTGGCCTTCATGCAGGACATGCAGGCCTACATCGCCATCCGCGGCAGCCTGAACATCACGGAAACCGCCGACGTCCCGCCCGACCGCATGAAGCTGGTCGCTGCCAAAATGCGGCCTGTTACCGACCACCGGGTCAAGAAAACCAAATGGTGTGTCCTGCGCTGGCCGAACCCCAGCATGGCCCAGCTCGCCGGCATGAGCACCGAGGCCTTTGAAGATTTTTATTTCCGCGTCTGCCTGCTCGATTACGCAGCCCTCACCCCCGCCATGCAGGCTCTCCAGGACCTGATGGATGCCACCAAACAGGTCCACATCACCGGCCCCGGCACGGACCTGCGCTTCAGCACCGAAGGCATCACGTCCGAGTTCTGCGGCGGTTCCAAGAACATCCCGGACGGCGAGTGTTATACGGCTCCGGTCAAAAACTCCGTGGAGGGGGTGATCAGCTACAATGCGCCCTCGGTCTACCAGGGGATCGCCTTCGACAATGTCAAATTCGAATTCGCCCAGGGCAGGATCGTCAAAGCCACCGCCAACAATACCGAGGCCATCAACCGCATCCTCGATTCCGATGAAGGCGCACGTTATATCGGTGAGTTTGCCATCGGCTTTAACCGGGAGATCATGCAGCCCATGCGCGATATTCTGTTTGACGAAAAAATCGCCGGCAGCTTCCACTTCACCCCCGGTCAGGCTTACGAGGGCGGCACTGACAACGGCAACAAAAGCCAGGTGCACTGGGACCTCGTCTGCATCCAGCGCCCCGACTACGGCGGCGGCGAGATCCATTTCGACGGCAAACTGATCCGCAAGGACGGGCAATTCCTCCTGCCTGAACTCCAAGCGCTGAATTACTAGCCGTCATTACGTAACCCGGGCCCGGACGCCCCGACCGCAGTTTTACCAGATTCTGGAAGCCCCCAGCCCGGAGAGCGGCGTGTCTGGCGATAGGATCGTCATGCCGCATTCGACGACTGCTGATTGATCAGGAGGACCGACTCGGCGGAGAGCCTTCCCTGAGGCAGGGCCAGCCACAGGAAAGTGCAGCTATCAAGTAACAGATTCACAGTCCCCATCCTTCCAATTCAGCGTCGGAAAGGGGAGCGAATGCGGCGTCTGGAATCTTCCAGAGAGGATCAAGAGTTTCTCCAACTTTGGGGCGAGGGGGATTTTATTCCTGCGGAATCGGCACCAGCATCGCCACTTTTTTGCTTCCCCGGGCAATGATGAATTGGGCTCCTTGCTCCACATCCGCCAAATACCGCGAAAGATGCGTCTTGGCTTCATGAGTCGTGATCGTATGCATTACCCGAATATTCGAAGAAAACAGAATCAATCAACTTAGTTCGCGCTGGAAGGGGTGGGAAGGAATGTGGCCCAGCCTGCTGAGTCTGCAAAAAATACCGGACAACATCCGGCCCATCGTTTATGCTTCGGGGATGACAACAAAATTCACTTACTGGCAGGAGGCGGATGGGACCTTCCTGGGTTATTTGAATGATTATCCTGATCACTGGACACAAGGGGACTCACTCCAGGATCTCAAGGAGCACTTGCGGGATCTGCATGAGACTTTTTCGGCTGGCTCGATTCCAGGAATTAAACAGGTAGCGGAATTGGAACTGGCGTGAAGAGGCGCGATTTGATTGCCAAACTGGAAACAGCCGGGGCGGTTCTTGTCCGGCATGGCGGTAAACACGACATTTATCACAATCCGAAAACAGGAGCGACCCAACCAGTCCCCAGGCACCAGGAAATCAACGAACTTCTGGCGCGGAGGATATTACGGGATCTCACGAAGGAATGACGCAACTTCCCCCTCATTTTTGGACCCTTCGCGAAGGAACGCAAAGATCGCAGAGAAGGAAGGACAAACAAAGCACCTCAACGCTTTTGCGATTTCTTTGAGTCCCCTGTGTTCTTTCGCGGCCAATCCCCGTCCTTTTCCCCCGCCAAATTTCCGTTGCAATCCCCGGAACGGACGGCAGATTGCTTTTCCCGCGATACGGCGGTTTTTCCTCTCAACCCTTTCCCGACTCCCATGTCCCAGCATCCTTCCCTCAAGTCCGGCGGCGGCGCCGTTGGTGCCAAGCGCAGTGTCCTCAAGCGTTTTGAGCGCGTCAAGCTCCTCAAAAAGCGCGGTCTCTGGAAAGAAGGCCAAAGCGCGCTCAACCTCCCCAAGACCACTCCGGACATCTAAACTCCGGCCGCCACCCCGCTCTTGGCGGAGTCAATCTGGATCCTCCTTTTCCCGGACTGGGCGGCAGCATGTCGCCCGGTCCGCTTTCGTTTTCAGCCTGACCATTCCGGGACCGGCTGAAACCTGAACACTGCCCGCTCCACCCATTCCCCTGCCATGGCTGATTCCCCCGACACGATGCGGCTGAACCGCTTTCTCGCCCTCGCCGGGCTGGGCTCCCGCCGGGCCTGCGAAGCCCTCATCGTCAATGGCGAGGTCGAACTGAATGGCAATATCACCACCAATCTCGCCACCCAGGTGGGCCCGCGCGATGTAGTTAGCGTGAACGGCAAGGAGGTCGGAGCTTCCAAATTCCAGACCATCGTCCTGCACAAGCCCCCGGGGGTGCACTGCACCAAAAGCGACCCCAAAGGCCGGCCGACCGTCTACAAACTGCTGGCCCCGCAGCACAAAAAGCTGCACTACGTCGGCCGCCTCGATGCCGACAGTGAAGGTCTCCTCGTCTTCACCAACGACGGCGACCTCACCCAGCGACTCACCCACCCCAGCCACAAGGTGGAGAAGGAATACATCGTCACCCTCGACAAACCCTGCCGCAGCGAACGCGTGGCGGAGTTGTTGGCCGGGATTCCATTGGAGGAAGGGCTTGCCAAAGCTGCTGCCATTCACGTGATTTCCCCGCGCCGCATGGTCATCGTCCTCGAACAGGGAATGAACCGCCAGATCCGCCGTATGTTTGCCCACATGGAGTATGAAGTGGAACGACTCATCCGCGTCCGCATCGGCAATCTCACCCTGCCTGACCTCAAAATGGGCAAATGGCGCGTCCTCGAACCCCGCGACATCGCCAAGCTCAGCGAAACCTGGCAGGGCAGCCGCAAATAAACCCCTCGCAGTCCTGTGGCATCGTTTCAACTCCCTCCAATGCGGCCCGGCCTTTGGAGTGCGTGCGGCTTGCCGCCGCTTTTCCACAGGCAGCTTGCTGCCGCTTTCCGGCGGGCTTCCGTGCCTGACATGGGCAGCTTTCCAGCAAGGCCGGCGCGGGGCAAGCCCCGCTGACCAAAGCGGTGGCAAGCCCCAGCACTCCAAAAACGACCGCCTCCACCGCCCCTGTCTGCCATGAGCGCTGATATTTATGACGATCCGGAAGTTTGTCAGGCGGTGCTGATGGACTACCACCGCAACCCCCGTGGCGCGGGCACCTGCGACCCCGCCACCCACCACGCCGAAGGCCACAACCCGGCCTGTGGCGATCTGGTAAAACTCAGTTTCCATGTGGAAGATGGCCGCATCCTGCAGGCCCGCACCACCGGAGCCGGCTGCGCCGTCAGCCAGGCCGCAGCCTCCCTTCTGAGGGAACAGCTCCAGGGCAAAACCCTCACGGAAACCCACGTCGTCCTGCATGAGCTGGACCGCCTGCTCACCCGCACCGGCGGCGATCCTGACATGCTCGGCCGCCTGCTTGCTCTCCGGTTCATCACCGGCAACCCCGCCCGCGTCCGCTGCGCCCAAACCGCCCGCGAAGCCGCCGCCACCGCACTGACCTGAACGCTGAAAGCGCCGTCCGCTGAAAGCGCCCCCCGCTGGGAGCGCCCCCCGCTGGGAGCGCCGGCGTCCCGCCGGCCCCAGAGCATCGGCAATTTTCCATTCCCCAATTGCACCAAGGCAATGAAGCCGGCGGGACGCACGGCGCTCCCAGCATCCGCCTCCCCGCGCCGCACGGCGCTCTCAGCATCCACCTCCCAAGAACCGCGCTGCAGTGCTTTTTCTGCCCCCCCCAAAAAAATATCCTGTCACCTTTTGCCAGCCCGCCGCAAAGAGAGACAGCTACTACCTCCCTTCCGCCGCCGGTTCCTTCCATCGACTCCCCACCATCCATCTTTGCTTCCAGAGTGTCCTCTCCCGATTTCCTCCATTTTTTCCGCCGGGCGGAGACGGATCTGCCGGCGTTTATCGGGTCTGTGATCCGCGATGCCCATGCCCGCGAGGACATCTTCCAGGAAGTCAGCCGCACCCTCTGGCAAAAGTTCGACGACTACGATCTCGACCGTTCCTTCGGGGCCTGGGCGCGCGGCATTGCTTCTAACAAAATCCTCGAAGCCCGCCGCCGCAGTGCCCGCTTTCCCCTGCTGTTCCCGCCGGAAACCGTGGAACTCATCGCCCAGGCCTTCGATGAAACCGAATCCCCCGCCGCCGACCGCGAGGCCGCCCTCAAGCTTTGTCTGGAAGCCCTGCCGCCCCGCTCCCGCCAGATTTTGAGCGCCCGTTATGACCAGCGTCAACCCTGCGAACAAATTGCCCAAACCACCGGCAGCACCCTCAAAGCCATCCACCAAACCCTGAGCCGCCTCCGGCGGACGCTGCACCGGTGCATCACCGTCCGGCTGGAGAATGAGGATTTTTTGCCGGTGGCCCATGCCGGGGTGTCGGACAGGAATGATTTAGGGGACGCAAAGGACCCAAAGGACAAAAGGGCCGAAAAACCACTATCAAAACGCCCGACCACCGAACGGCATCAACCCCAACTGCCTGCCCGCCATGAATGAGGTCCCAACCGCTTGTGATGAATTGATCTCCCGCCACTTCGATCGGCCGCTGTCTTCCCATGACCACCAGCGGCTGACGGATGTCATCCTGACGGATCCTGCGGCCCGTGCTGAATTCGTAGGTGCGGCCCGTTTGCATGCGGGTTTGGAGGCGCTGGTGCCGCCGTTGAACCAACCACGGAAGGGCCGTTCTGCCAAATGGCTGTCGGTGGCGGCTGTGGCGGCCGCCTTGGTCACCGGGGGTGCCTTCTTCATTTTGTACCGACCACAGCATGGGCCTATCACCATTACGATGACGGACCCGCCTCCTTGGACCGATAACAAAGCCATCAAACCCAAATCCCCAGCCTTGATCAGACGGGTGGTAAAGACTCCGGCCGCGCGAACCCTTAAGCCATTGAAGCTCGGGGATTTATTTTCCCGATACTACGTGGATGTCAGCCCGCATGGCCTGACGGTGCCACAGGCGCTGACTCAGTTGGAAGAGGCAATCAAGGCTGTCAATCTGCTGAACCGGGAAGAACTGAGCCAACTAACTTTTACGGCTGGAGCACCGCACGATCCTGCCCTGCCTGATCCAATCGTCTATGCAAAACGGAAAACTCCGATGCCTGTCAGTGAATACATCTGGGCATGCAGTCATTACCGCGAAGTCGTGCAACAACCTGAATTAAACACTTGGAAACCTGAGATGGCATTTTCCGGGTTGTCAGCTTTTGCCGGTCCCCCCATGATCCGGGAATTCCGGGTCCCTCCGGATTTCCTCTCTGCTGGAGAGGAAACACCACCCTATCCTGAAGGGAATGCCACCGCCGCGAAGTTGGCCCGGAACATTGGAATCCGACTGGCACAGAACGAAAGCGCCACCTTTTCGCCCGGGCCTGCAACCATCACCGTCTCCGCAAACCCAGCCACCCTCCAAAAGCTGGAACAGCGGCTGGGACTGCTGTTTAACATGGTTCCAAAACAGGTTTTCGTGACCACCCAATATATGAAGCTTCCCCGGGTTTTGCTTCCGGCGGGCTTTAATGAGGAAACGGGTCTGATCCTGAACAAAGACGAGTATGATCGCTTTTCCAGTCTGGTGCTGAGCGAAAGTCAGGCTGCAATCGTCGGCTCGCCGAGTATCATCATCAGAACCAGTCAGCAGGGGAAGATACACGTGACCAGGGAAGTGGGTTCCATTCCGGATACTAACGATTATGTCGGGATGACCCAGACGATTCTGCCGGTTCTTTCCGGGGAACTTATCCGGGTCGAAGGCTTGGTTGAACTGGGTGTGCTTGATGGTTTGGAAATGCCCGGCGGACTTCAGGCTTTGGGGCTGTCAGCTCGGGGAGCGCCCCTGCCCCAATATTTCAGAACAGAGTATGAACTGTGGCTGCCCCCCCAGTCTACGGGTATGTTTGTTGTGGATTCCCCGCAATCGAAGGACTTTGTGACCTTGGTTTGCCTGACGGCAACGTCGATCGACCCGGCAGGTCTGCCCATCAAATAAACTTTCGATCTACCGCTTTAGCCCGAAGGAGGGGGCACGCTTCACATGCTTCAGCACCATGCCGCGGATGGCAACGGGGTTCGCGCGATATAGGATGAGATGGAGGTAAGTAGGCAGTCTGATCCCTCTGAACCAGAGGATGAAAATCCAATGGCAGGCTCATGCCGGGGAGGAAGGTCGCCTTATCCCTTTCCAAAAGGCGGCTTCACTCAGAGGCAGCACCTTGCCGCTATCCAACTCGGCCTCACGATTCAGGGCTTCCGCCAAAGCGTCATCCGGGGTGGCGGTGGCGGGCACGCTGCGGAGCAACTCACCCGCCAGCTTCAGACGCGAGCGCTCAGGAAGCTTCAGGGCGAGGGTTTTGATGTCGGAAGCGGCAGACACGTTGGAATTGTCGCATGATCCAGGTTTTCAGAAAAGGTGGATTTTTGGACAAAAAGCCGCAAACGTCCCGGGATGTTCACCCCGTTGCACCTATCGTCAGTGAATCTGTATGCCCGGATCGGCGTCTACAATTCCACCGTCTTCCCGGTGCGGAAGCTTTCGTCGGCGGCGAGGACGATGCGCATGGAGTTGATGGCGTCGTCAGCGTGGCGGGTGAGGTCGGTGTCGTGGAGGATGGCGTTGAGGAAGTATTCCTGTTCGCGCTGGCAGAGGGCGTCGTGGTCGGGTTCGTCGTCGAGGCGGATGATTTCGTCTTTTTTGACGAACTGGCCGTTGGCATCAAGTTCGCCGTGATGGAGGAGGAGCGATTCCGTTTTGGTGTGGGCATCCACGTTGGAGCTTTGCCCTTCACCGGCGGCCTTGTCGGCCACGATGGAGACACAGCCGTTAGGGCCGACGACGTCCTTCACAAAAAACGCGACCTCGCTCATCATGGGGCCCCAGCCGGCTTCATACCAGCCGACCGAGCCGTCCTCGAAGGTGACCTGGAGGTGACCGTAGTTGATTTTGCCCTCGGGCAGTTCGTTGCTGAGCCGGGCTCCCAAACCAGAGACGCGCACGGGTTTGGATTGGGTCATGCTGCACATGACATCCACATAATGCACCCCGCAGTCCACGATGGGGGAGATGGACGACATCAGGGCTTTGTGGGTCTTCCAGTTGGACCCGAAGGATTGCTGGTTCAGATTCATGCGCATCACCAGCGGCTTGCCGAGAGTCCGGGCGAGTTCCGTGAATTTGATCCAGCTCGGGTGGTGGCGCAGGATGTAACCGATCACGAGTTTTTTCCCGGTAGACCGGGAAGCGGCGACGATGCGTTCCGCTTCCTCCACGGTTTCGGCGAGGGGTTTCTCAATGAAAACATGACACCCGGCGGCAAAAGCGGCTTCCGCATAGGCGGCGTGAGTATCCGGATAGGTGGAGATGCTGACGGCGTCCGGTTTGGTTTCGGCAAGGGCGCCAAGGTAGTCGCTGAATTCGGGATACCCCCCGCCCAGTTCGGCATTCAGTTTGGCCCGGCTCTCCGGCGAGCGGGTGACAATGCCGCAGATTTCAAATCCGGGCAGACGGTGATAGGCCAGAGCATGGGACCGGCCCATATGACCGGCACCGACACAGAGAACGCGAACAGGCTGGGACATGAAGAGGAATGGGAGAAGGGTTGAAGTGGGAAAAATGTTTGGAGGAGGACCGGCCAAATCCCATGGCGTCCCCCCGGGGATCACGCAAGAGCGGCTGGGGCAAAAAATTTCATCCTGCGAAGCGAATCCGTGATTTCCGCGACGGGTTAATACAGGTTGAGGTGCTCTCCGGGGCATCCCTCCGGGCATCTTCATCCCGGAGGGATGTCAGCCATTAGCCGGTGGTTGAGCGAAGCGACACCACCGGATCCAGTAAGTATATGTTCTGCATCCCGGCAGGGATGCCAGAAGTCCATGAATCCGCTGGCAGTTAGGGTCTTCGCAGCATCGTCGTAGCGGAGTGAGCCATTCGTGTCGTGAATCTGTCACCCCTCCGGGGTGTGGGGAATTTGTTTCTTCATTCCGGTGGTGTCGCTCCGCTCCACCACCGGCTAATGGCTAGGATCCCTCCGGAATCCCATTCATCCGGGATGCGCCTGCGTGGGGATACCGTGTATCGGAAATCCAGGGAAAAGGCATCCCCCAATAAAATTTCACCCCTTCACCCGTTCCATTTTCGCTCCCAGCATGGCCAGCTTGTGGTCGATGTGTTCGTAGCCGCGGTCGATGTGATAGAGGCGGTTCACTTCCGTGGCACCTTCGGCCATCAGGCCGGCGAGGACGAGGGCGGCGGAGGCGCGGAGGTCGCTGGCCATGACGGGGGCGGCGCTGAGGCGGTCCACGCCTTTGATGATGGCAGTGGGGCCTTCCATGGTGATCTGCGCTCCCATGCGGGCCAGTTCGGGGACATGCATGAAGCGCTGCGGGAAGATGGTTTCGGTGATGACGCTGAGCCCCGGGACGGTGGCGAAGAGCGCGGTGAACTGGGCCTGCATGTCGGTCGGGAAACCCGGATAGGGCGCGGTCCGGATTTCGGCACCGACGGGTTTTTCGGCACGGGCGATGGTGATTTCATCTCCGGCGATGGTGATGGGATAACCACATTTTTCCAGAGTGCTGAGGAAGCCGGTCATGTGTTCCGGCTGGGCTTTTTTGAGGGTGACCCGTTTGCCGGCGATGGCTCCGGCGACGAGGAAAGTGCCGGCTTCGATGCGGTCGGCGATGACGGTGTGTTCGGCCCCATGGAGTTCCCTGACGCCTTCCACCATGATGGTGCGGGTGCCGGCCCCTTCGATTTTAGCCCCCATTTTGGTCAGGAAATCAGCCAAGTCCACCACTTCCGGTTCGGCAGCGGCGCCCTCGATGGTGGTGGTGCCTTGGGTGAGGACAGCGGCCATGAGGAGGTTGCCGGTGCCCAGCACGGTGGGGCCGTTTCTGCCCCGCATGTTGATGGAGCGCCCGCCCATGCCGTCGGCCGCTTTGACGTGGATGTTGCCGCCCGCGACTTTGACCTCGGCTCCGAGTTGTTCGAGGCCTTTGAGGTGGAGATCGACCGGGCGGTCCCCGATGATGCAGCCGCCGGGCAGGGAGACCATGGCTTCGCCCGTGCGGCCGAGCAGCGGTCCCATCACGCAGATGGAAGCCCGCATTTTCCTGACCAGATCGTAGGGGGCTTCGGATTTGATTTGGTCAGCCTCGACAATGACGGTGCCGCTGGCCCGCTCCACCTGCGCCCCGAGGCTGGAGAGGATCTGCGTCATGTAATTGGTATCGCTCAGGTCCGGCACGCGGCGGATGGTGCACTTTTCACGTGTCAGCAGGGTGGCGGCAAGGATGGGCAGGGAGGAATTTTTGGACCCGCTGACAAAGACGGATCCTTCGAGGAGATGACCTCCGTGGACGATGAGTTTATCCATGAATAGGGGCGCGGAAACGGATCAGGGAGCGGCGGCAAAAAGGAAGCGGTCGCGACCTGAGTAGTCGGGGACGCTGCGGGCTTCCCGCAAGCCGGAATTCACCATCAGGGGAAGCAAACCGGCGGATTGGCCCGCACCGATCTCCAAAGCAATCAGCGCACCGGGTGCCGCGTGCGGGCGCAATTGAGCAAGGAAATCCACGATGATTTCCGTGCCGGCCGGGCCGCCGTCCAAAGCGAGCACAGGATCGCGTTGGACTTCGGCAGAGAGGGTAGGGACTTCATCGGCGGCGATGTAAGGCAGGTTAGCGACGATGAGATCAAAGGGCCCGCCGGCGAGGTTCTGAAAAAGATGAGTCAGGATAAAACTTGCCCGGTCGTCGGCCAGATTGGTTTGGGCCGCATTTTCCCTGGCAAGTGCCAGGGCGTCCTCCGAGACATCCGCGAGGGTGGCATGGGCTTCCGGAAAAGCGTGGGCCAAACTGAGACCGATCACGCCGGAGCCGGTGCCCATGTCGAGGATTTTGGCCGGCGGCGGGACACTGTTCTTTTTGTAGTGGGCCAGGATTTTTTCGACCAGCTCCTCGGTTTCCGGCCGGGGGATCAGGGCACGGGCATCACATTTGAATTCGCGCCCCATGAATTCCACGGTGCCGAGAAGGTGTTGGAGAGGTTCTCGTTTGGCGCGGCGTCGTGTCAGGTCGCGGAGGGGTTCGAGGACCGTCTCTTCCAGCGGCTCGTTAAAGCGGAGATAAAGGTCCATCCGTTTGCAGCCCATGACGTGGGCGAGCAGGTGCTCCATGTTCAGCCGGGCGGACTCCACGCCCGCCTTTTCAAGGTAGGGCGTGCCGCTCTGAATGGTCTGAAGCACCGTTTTCATGAACCGCTCAGCCTACCCATCGGGCGGGCAGTGCAAGCGCGGGCATGGAGGAGGACATGCAGAGTTTGAACAGAAGGGCACGAAGGACATGAAGAGGGTGAGACAGGAAGAAAGCCGGGTTGGGAAAAAGTCTTGACCTTTCCAGCCACGCCGTGCGCCATGGACCTGCCTTTCTGTGCTTTGTGCCCTTCTGTTCAAATCATTTCGACAGGCTGTCGATCAGGTTCTGCAGGCCGTCGCCGCCTTTGAGGGTGTCCTTGAGCAGTTCCTTGGCAGCGTCGGTCAGGCCGTCGGCGATGGCTTTTTCGAAGCCTTTGCTGAGGTTGACTTCCGGGCGGCCGATGTCCTCGGTGCTGGTGAAGGGAATGGTGAGGAGGCCTTTGTCACTGACCAGTCTTTTCAGGACGGTGCCACGGATGATGGGGCCGAGGCTATCGCCCTTGGTTTTGAGGTAGGCCTCGACTCCGGCGATGGCTTCCTGACTGACTTTTTCGTTGGCGGCGAAGATACCCTGGAATTCGTGGGACTGGTCGTCGGGATTGAAGGAACTGCCCTTTTTGAGTTTGATGCGGCAGGTGTCGAAGTTGAAGTTGGTATCCTCTTCAAAGACCAGCAGGCCGCCGGTCATCTTGGCTTTGACGGCGGTGTCGCGCTCCAGCCGGCCGGAGACGGGGAAGCTGGTGAGATCGAGGCCGATCTGGTCCTTCAGTTTGCCCAGTTTGACGCCGAGTTTTTCCAGGGTGGGGATGCGGTCGAGATAGGATCCGGCTTTGAAGGTGAGGTCAAGGGTGGTGCCATCAGCGGCTGAGGCCTGTTGGAGCGGGGGCAGGGTGCTGCGCACGCCGATGGTGATATCCATCTGCTGGCGCTGGTCCTTCAGGTCAGTGGAAGTGAGGTGCAGGGAAGATTCCACCACACTGGCCGGAGCGCCCGGGGCAGGGGGCGGGGGCGGGTTGCCGGGCAGGGCCGTGGCGTAGCTGAGATTGGTCAGGCTCAAATTCAGGTCGCTGATCTCGATGAGCTGCTTTTTCTTCTCATTGCGCACGCTGAGCTTGGCATTTTCGAGTTTGGCGAGGGTAAGGGCGGCAGCGAAAGGTTTGTCAGGCTCCGGCTCCCTGGCGGCCACGGGAGGGGCGTTAGGGTCGGGCGGCGGGGAGGGGGGTTTGCCGATGAGGCTGGCAAGAGTGTTTTCCCCATTCTTTTTGCGGATGGTGGCGGCTTCCACACCCGTCAGGGTCAACTGGCCAATCCGGACCTCCCGCGTGAGCAGGGCGGGCAGATTCACATCCGAGGTCAGGCGGGGAATGAGGAGCAGGGTTTCAACTTTTTTCGGCGGCTTGCGGTCCTTGAGGGGTTTGTCCATTTCGGCATCGCGGGGCAGGAGGCGCAGGCCGGTGACCTCAAGCGTGGCCGGAAAGGCAAAGAGGTTGACCTTGGCCCCGGCAATCTCGGCCCGGCAGTTCAAGGATTTTTCCAATTGCCTGACGAGGGCGGCCGGGGTGGTTTGTTGGTTGACCCACCATTGAGCGGCATAAGCGGCCCCGGCCACAAGCAGAACCAGAAAGGCGAGCGCGGCGATGATTTTGCGGCGGTGTTTTTTCATGGGCGGGGGCAAATGAGAACCGGATTTGAAAATTCCCGGAATTCAGCCGGAATTTAGGATGGGAACGGGCCGTGCACCAGTGAACTTATCGTGAGAGTGCCGGGGCGGATTCACGTAGCTCGACTTTCCAAAGTCGAGATTTGTTTTCCCCGGGCAGTGCAGACCCGACCTTGGAAAGTCGAGCTGCGATATACGGGCTCCGGGGGCTCCGGCTTGCAGCGGGTGGCTTTCGTGACTAGACGAAGGACCTATGCTGGAGGTGAGTGATTTGAAGTTGGCGGTGGACCACGCGGCGGAGGCCGTGCCGGAAGCGGTGGGGCGTGCCCTGGGACTGAAGGCGGGGGAATTGCTGGAGTGGAAGATCTACCGGCGGGCCGTGGATGCGCGGCACGGGCGGGTGATGCTGAATTTCGTCGTGCATGTCAGCGTGGCAGATGAGGCCGCTGCGTTGGCGAATTTTGACAAATCGCTCTGCAAGGCAAATCCCCTGCCGGACCGGCGGTATCAGGAGCTGGCGGGGATCATCGTCCGGAACAAGGCTCCTGATTTGCGTCCAGTGGTGGTGGGCACCGGGCCCTGCGGATTGTTTGCGGCCTTGTTATTGGCGCGGCAGGGCTGGCGGCCGGTAGTGCTGGAACGAGGCAAACCGGCCGGGCCGCGGGCGCGGGATGTCACCGCATTCTGGCGGCGCGGCGGCGAGTTCAATCCGGAGAGCAATGTGCAATTTGGAGAGGGCGGGGCGGGGACGTTTTCGGATGGGAAGCTCTACACGCAGATCCGCGACCGCGAGCACCGGGCACGTTGGATCATGGAAGAGATGGTGAGGGCCGGGGCTCCGGAGGATATTCTGATCAAGGCGCGGCCGCACATTGGCACCGACCGGTTGATCACGGTGGTGCGGCGGATTCGTCAGGAAATTGAAGCCCTCGGCGGTGAGGTCAGGTTTGAAACCCTGCTGGAAAAGGTGCGGCGCGATGCGTCAGGTAAAGTCATCGGCGTGACCCTGCGCGGCGGCGAAGAAATCGATACCGACCGCGTGGTGCTGGCGGTGGGGCATTCCGCCCGGGAGACCTTTGCCATGCTGCATGCTGCCGGGGTCAGCATGGAGGCCAAGCCGCTGTCGATCGGGGTGCGGGTGGAACATCCGCAACAAGTGATTGATGCCACCCAGTATGGTAAATGGGCGGGGGATGCCCGGCTGGGCACCGCGCCCTACAAGTTTGTGCATCACGGCAAGGGCGGGCGCACCGCATACAGTTTCTGCATGTGTCCCGGCGGTCTGGTGGTGGCCGCGGCCAGCGAGCCCGGCGGGTTGGTCACCAACGGCATGAGCAGTTATGCCCGGGCGGAGGCGAATGCCAATGCGGGCTTTATGGTCGACGTCAGTCCGGCCGATTACGGTGGTCAGGGGCCGCTGGCGGGGATCGATTTCCAACGGCTGTGGGAACAGCGCGGCTTCGCGGCAGGCGGGGGCGGATTTTTCGCACCGGTGCAGATGATGGGCGATTTTATGGCGAACCGCGCCAGCAAGGAACTCGGCAGCGTGAAACCCAGCTACACCCCCGGTGTGACCCCCGGCGACCTGAGGGCCTGCCTTCCGGATTTTGTGGTGCAGACGCTGAAGGAGGCCATCCCGGCGATTGACAGGACGCTGCGGGGCTTTGCCATGAAGGATGCCTTGCTGATTGGCGTGGAAACCCGGAGCAGCTCGCCGCTGCGGATCACCCGGGATCCGGTGACTTGTCAGAGCGTGAATACACCAGGCCTGTATCCGGCAGGAGAAGGTGCCGGGTATGCGGGCGGGATTATTTCGGCGGCGGTCGATGGCATGCGGGTGGCGGAGGCGATTTTAAAGGAGTAGCGGGTTCAGCTCTGATAATGCAAAGCCGGCGGCAGCTCGGAGACGATGATCCTCTTCACGCCGTCGCGCAGGTTGTCCACGTTGAAGTTTACCAGCAGGCCAGTTTCCACGCCGGTGAGGCGGAGGACATTTTTCATGTGCTGCTTGGTGGCTTCGCCCAAGTCCGGTTCGGTGGTGGTGACGATCACGCTGCCCTCAATCAAAAAATCCACCCGCACGGCTCCGTCCACCCGGTGGCCTTTGTAAGCGATGGGCAGAGGGTGGTCGCGGTGGAAGACGATCTCGCGCATGCGCAACTCGAGGGCAAGGCAGTCGCGGTAGGCCTCCGGCATCAGGCCTGGTCCCAGATGGCGGTGGACTTCCATGCAGGCCCCGATGATGAGGTGCGGCAGTTCCTGGGCGTCGAGTTTCACGGACGGTTGGACCCATAACCGGAGCGGTCGTTTAAAGAAAGCAGATTTTGCGGGAAAGGGAGCACGGGTTTCTGGCCTGCGTGTCTCGCGAAAAGTCTTTTGTCGGGGCGCATTGAGGGCGGGTGGAGGGGTTTGAAACGGAAAAACACGGGCCGGAGCCCCGTGCTCGTGCGCCATCGAGCCGCACCACCCCGCCGGGTGGGAGACCCGGCATTACGAACCCATGAAAACCGTAAATAACTCAAACGAAACTGCGTCACCGCGAGGTGGGGTGGGGAGCATCGTGAGGAGAACTCAATCGACCG
>JBBQWG010000001.1:0-226691 GCA_038210825.1 Verrucomicrobiales bacterium | reverse complement strand
TCTACCTGGAACTCGCCATGCCTACAACTCCCCATTTGTTGGGCTACCGGGTTCGGGACCTCCCTGAATTTGCCGCCGACATCGAACCATGGGGAGAACTTGAGAATGAAGTGGATCAGAGACGGATGGCGGGACGTTGGATCGTGCATCCCTGCAAATGCTTCTGGCACCCGAAGTGAAACGCCCCCGGAAAATTTGTCAGCGCGTTGTTTCCCGGAATCACACAAAAAGGCCCGTCCGAATGGACGGGCCTTTTGCGTTTTAAGGATTTGGCGGCTTCCCGCGTTTCGACCGCAGCAGAGCCCAGTCAGCGGCGGACGATCCGGAGCCGGATGAAGTTCCGGCCACCAGGACTGGTGACGGGAGTGGCCAGCCGGACGGTCGCGGTTTCCGTAACCCCATCCGGATTGGCAGTGGGGGTGCCCACGGCAACGAGCCCACCCGCTCCGGTCGCCGGGTCTGCGGTCCAGGTTATCAGGTCAGGGGAAGTTTCGAGAACGTAGGTGTAGGCTTCTGCCGCGTAGGGCACTGGCAGGGGCAAGTCGCTGTTGCGGATGCGCGGGTAGCTGAGTCCAAGGTAGGTTTGCCCCCCTTCGGAGATGGTTACAGGTGTGGGCAGTGGGCCTGCGGAGACGTTGCTGGCAGGGTCTGTATTGATAGCCTGTTCGACCAGATTGGGAACGCCGTCGCCGTCCGGATCTGCGTTGGCGGTGCGGATGAGGTTGGGCTGGCCCGGCGTGAGACGTCCGTAGAAACCAGCCGGGACAGGGGGCCGAATTGGGTCCTGGGCAGCGGTGAGATATTCTTCGGCGTCGCCGTCACTGCCGGAATCGCCGCCACGGAGTTCGCCCCCATACCATGCGGTGGGGTCGTTGGGGGTGTTTTCGCCCCGGAAACGGGCGATGGTGTCCACGGTGTAGAAATTGACCGCAGGGGCGGGAAAGAGAGCGCCGTTGATGTGAGCGAGGCCATAGCTCCAGCCTTCCCATGGGTAGTTGGGAGCAGGGTTGGCCGGAGGGGGGGTGATCGGAACATAGGCCCGGAGCAGGATGCTGTCGTGGATGCCGGTGCTGCCCCCTACCCACGGGAAGTGGTCGAAGATGCCGTCTCCACCGCTGTCATAAGTGCCGTCGCTATTGGGCGGAATGGGAGGATTAGGGGGGGTGGGGCTGCGGTCATCCATATCAAATCCGATATAGCGGTTGAAATTGCGGACCAGGAGATAAGCGAGATTGCCATTGTCGGTCTCCCCACCAATATCGCCGTCTCCGAAGCTGGAGTCCAAGCCGTCGCGGCCGGGAGGGTCCCCGGCGCGGGTTTGGGGGCGCATGACGGGAGTCCAGCGGTTTTGCGCAGGAATCGCATAGCGGTTGCCGAGGAGAAAGAGGCCATTGGACCCGGTAGACAGGCCGTCCAAGTTCCAAGCGCGCCGGATCGCACCGGTGTTGGGGCCATCGTTGTCAACGCTGAGGATGGAGTAGCCGTTGAGGCTCCGGGAGGTGCCGGCAGGGGCGAGGAGTTCGATGAATTCGAAGTTATTGTCTGCCCCGCCGGGATTGATATTGACCTCATTGAATAGGACACTGCCCGTGGTGATGGGGCCTGGGGTGGCGGAGTGGTTGTAGCGGCCCGGGGATCCTGCTCCCTGGAAATTTCCAAAAAACGTCCCGGTATAGTTGGTGAATGGGGCGGCGGATGCGGTCTGCGGAATTTGGCCTCCATACCACGACGAGGGAGCATTCGCAGTGTAGTTTCCAGGGTAACGCGCGATGTGGTGCGGAGCAAGAGTGGTGTTATCGATCCAGGCATAGGGCGGTCCGGGATTGATGTTGTTAACGACAATGCTGTCGATCAACTGGTCCGTAAAGAGGCTTGGATCGAGCAGCACACCGTCGTTCTCAGGATCAAGGTCGCCCACTGGCTTGCCGCTGAGGGCGAGGGTGATGGGTCCTTTGATGCCGCGGACCAGCAGAATTGCGCTGCCGCCATTGGGAATTTCATTTTCTTCGAGGCCGACCGGGGGGTCGAAAGCGACGGTTTCCGGAGGCATCGGACCTTCGTTGATGACGTAAGGGCCATTGCTGTTGTCATAACCGTCGCCGAGGAGGACGAGACCGTTGACTCCGGTGCTGTAGCCGTTGAGGGGGAAGCCCGTGCGGATGTTGCCGACGTTGCCGGTCATATCCAGAACGAGGACCCAGAGGCCATCCAGGTAGGCGATCCCTTCATTGGTGCTGATGAGTTCAATGTATTCGTTGGCTTTGTCGTTGTTGGCGGTGAGGTCATCGGTGGGGTCAATCATCACTTCGTTGAGCCGGACGGAGGCCGCAATGGGCGGACTGGTGGGGTCAATGGAAGTAGAGAGGTTAGGACGCCCTGGGGTGGCGGCCCCGCGGTAGCCACCGAACCATGTGGGCGAAAAAGTGTCGCCGACATTCGCCGGAGGGATGTCTTCAAAGCCGAGGGTCATGGGAGATGAGCCTCCGGGGAATGAACCCCCATACCATGCGGCGGAGCTGTTATTGGCGAAGTTGCCGGGTTTGCGCGAAAGGTTGTCCGGGCTGGCGGCTGGGGCCATCACTGTGCGGAGGTCCACGGTGGAATAAGTGCGCCCGATGGTCGTTTTGGCGACTTGGGTGAAGCCGACCTGGTCGGAAATGCTGACCCATGGGGCACTGTCGAGCACGCCGTCTTCCGGAGCGGCGTCGAGGTCCCGTGTGCTGGGAGGAGTGTAGCCTCTGACCAGCAGCAGGCTAAACCCGTCCTTGAAACGGAGATCCCCGAGGCCCCAGCCAGAGGAAGAACCTTTGGAGGCAGGGTCGCCGATCGCGGTGCCCGGATCCAAGGCATCATGGAAGGGGGTGTAGCGGGAGGAAAAGCCATCTCCAAGCAGGAGCAGTCCGTTGGTCCCAGTGGCGAAATCCGAGAGATTCCATTCTTCGAGGATAGCTCCTACTCCCGGGCTGGAGTCGCTGGTCGGATTGGCACTGCCGTCAAAGCTGTCCACCAGCACCAGCCAGTAACCGCTCAGACTGCGGGATTGCCCATTGGTATTGATGATTTCGACATACTGGAAGCGGTCGTCGGCATTGTTGGAGCCGCTGGGATTCAGATTGACTTCATTGATGCGGAAGTCGGTGGCGGGGAGCGAGGTCGCGAGGTTCGGGCGGCCGGGAGTGACCTGACCAAGCATATTGCCGGGCCCGAAAAAGCGGTTGGTGCGGTAGAGGATGTCGGTCGGCGACGCGTTGTTGTCGTTCATCTTGCCGCCGTAGTAGGACGCGGCATTGGTCGGCGTATCGTTGCCGAGTTGGCGGGCAAAAGTATCGGGATCCCGCTGACCCAGGGAACTGGTGGCCCACGTCGTATTGATGTTGGCCGTGGTGGGCACATAGGGATTGCGGTTTCCAATGGCGGACACATCCACCGGATCATCGGCATCAATATAGTCCCGGGTGCCGATGCTGTCGATGACATCGGCATCCGCCCAGAGTTGCCCCACCGCACCGGCCGGAGGAGGGTTTTGTTTCCAGTCGATGACTCCGTTGCCGGTGCTGATCGCAGCGGCTCCACTGATGACATCCTTGTCGATGTCCGTTCCCGGAGGGCCAAGGACGGCATTGTAATTCCGGATCAGGAGAATGGTCAGGCCCGTATTCGGCCCAATGTCACCATTGCCCATTCCAGAAGGGTCGCCCACGGCGGTGGCAGGATCGATAGCACCGGCCCAAGGTCCTCCGAGGGGAGAAGCGGTGTAATTATTGCCCAGCAGGAGAAGGCCATTGCTGCCCGTTGAAAGTTCGCTCAGGTCCCAAACTTCAAGGATTTCCCCGGGGTTCAGGCGCACCCCATCGTCCGAAAGGGAGTTATTTATGATGACAAGGGACAGGCCCGCCAGCGACTCCACGCCATTCGTGGTGCTTTTCAATTCGATGAATTCATTATTCTGGTCCGGACCCGACACATTGTAGTGCACTTCATTGATCAGAATGCCAGCAGGGGCCGCCATAGGAAGCATGCAGAGCGCAAGGAGTGGGAAAATCAGCTTTTTCATAACGCAAAGGGGTGGGGATGATACGGAGAGTCGGGAGCCAGCCAAGCAAAGGAGCGGGACGAAACGCAACTTGTAGGCACAAAGTAAGGTCTTACCAAACAACGGGTGAGCGGAACATTAAAAATCAGTTCCCGCTGTGATTCTTCTCGTAGTGCTCCTTCAGCAGGTCCATGCCGAAGTCTC
Organism: Verrucomicrobiales bacterium; assembly: GCA_038210825.1. Taxonomy (GTDB): domain Bacteria; phylum Verrucomicrobiota; class Verrucomicrobiia; order Verrucomicrobiales; family V1-33; genus CAIZWU01. The sequence goes on along the minus strand of JBBQWG010000001.1, from coordinate 222,454 downwards.
CGTTAAAGTCCCGCCAGACGGAATGGGGGTGGCGGGCATTATTTTGGGTATTGTCGTATTCGAATAAAAACTGTGGGGATTGGATCCGGTAATAATGACCGGCTCCTGTTTCGGTGCTGCCCATCCAGGCGAAGGTCAAATTCCCGCCGTCCTTCCGCAGAGCCGCCTTGGCGGTGGCCGTAAGGTCAGGGCGGAAACGGTCCACGTATTCGCCGATCACGAGCCAGAGCTGGGCGCGCTGGGCATCGGTCAGGGCACTGGCAGGCAGGCCGGCCGGCAGGATGGGCTGGACGCGCCGTTCCTGATTGGTGAGCAGTTCCGCGGGGGCCTCTCCGGGGAGAAATGCGGTTTTTTGCTGTTCCGGAGTCAGGCTTCGGGCGAGGGCCAGAGCGAGGTCCTCCTCATCCGCCAAGGCGCGCAGGCCGGCCCGGGGACCGTCTTTGACTTCACCGGGGTTGGCTCCCATGAAGCTTGGGGTCAGGGAAACCCTGGCGTCCGCGGCGATGGTGAAATTCAGCGACAGGTGGTGCCCTTCAAAACGCCAGCCCCAAGGCTGCCCTGCTTTGGGTTCGCCGAAGACGGCGAGGTAATAATTTTCCGTATTCCGTTTCGGCGAGCTGTTTTCAAGGTCGAAAAGAATTTTCTCCAAGCTCATGATGGTGGTCGTTTTCAGCCAGCCCTCGGCGCTCAGGGCCGAGCCCAGCAAGCCATACACGAGGTGGTCCTGATCAGGCCGCAGGTGGGCTAGAGAGATGCCCTTCCGGTCCATGGGCACAAAGTGCCAGTTCTGGCGCTCATCGTCCGTCAAAGTGAATACCGCTTTGGCTTTCTGATCGGGATCCAAGCTTTTTAGCAGATTATTGGCCGCAACAGCCATGTCTGCGACGGCAGTGGCGCGGGCCTTGGCTTGGCTTCGCTCAATTTGGGAGGAAGCCGAAAAGTCTGCCTGAAGGCCAGCAGGCATCAGGGCAAAAAACACGGCAGCCGTGCGTGACAGGGAGAAAGGAGGACTGGACATCAGGAAGGGGAATCTGGGGGCCGGATGCCCGGCAGGCAAGGAAATTCCTTATCGCCAGGTTGAAGGAAGCGACGGGACCCGAAGCGCCTCCATACAGCGGAGCGGAGCAGGAAACTCGTCTCCGCTGCTCAAAAAATTGGTTCCATTGCGCTTCCTGACACAAAAAGAACTTGGCTCCGGGCCCGGGCTGCTGCAACATGCGTTATCCCGCCGCCGCCATGTCTGCGCCAGCTTTCCGAGCGACCCGCCTCCTGCCGGGGTGGGGGGCATGCCTTCTTGTGGCATGGCTGGCGTGCTCTCCTGTCGCCGCCGCCTCCGGGGACCCGGAGGCGGGTTTAACTGCTTCCGCCATCATCAATCCAGGCCGCGCGGCTTTTGACTCAGCGGACTATTCCAAAGCAGAACAGCTCCTGGATCAACTCGTCGCTGACTACGGGGAGAATCCTGACGTCGCCCCCTGGGTTGATGAAATCAGGCCTCTCCTTGCCATGTGCAAGGTCAAGCGCGGCGTCTTCGACGAGGCCTTGGACCTGATCGACCAATCCCTCAAAAACCCCAAACTGCCCCCGCCGGCCCGCGAGGAACTCAGTTTCTGGCGCGGCATCTGTCTGCTGCAAACCAATGCCGTCACCAGTGCCCAGGAACAATTCGGCAGCTACTACGCCAATGCGGCCCACGACCGCTCCCGGCGCTTCGAGGCGTTTCTGCTGTTCGGCACCGGGTATATCCAACTCGAAGACTATACCGGAGCCGCCGACTTCTTTGCGGATCAGATTCCCAAGCTCCCTCCTGACCAGAAGGAAATTGCCGGCCGGGCCCGTGTTCTGCACCTCCATAGCCTGATCGAATCCGGCCGGCTGGAGGCTGCCCTCACCCTGGTCCGCGAGTCCTTCAAGGAATTGTCAGGAATGACCCAGGTGGTCTCGTTCCAGTTGCTCACCCTTCAGCTGGGGGCTCAATTTCTGGAGGACGAACAATGGTATCAGGCCATCACCTGCCTGAACCGCCTCTGGCCCCGCGCCCGGCTTCTCGAACACCAGCTGGCCCGGCAGCAGGAGTGGCAGGACCGGCGCGATCTTCTGAAAAAGGAAGGGGCCAAACGGGAGGCCCTGGTTTTCCAGATCGACGGTATCCTGACACGCATCCGGCGCGAGCTGGAGCAGTTCGAGAAAATTGAAAGCTACGATGCCGCGCGCCAGCTGCGCCTCGCCCAGGCGTTTATGGGCCTCCAGCGCTGGCGTGAAGCCGGTGCCCTCCTCGAGAGTGCCGTCATCCTGCTGCCTCCTGACAAATTGCTCCAGGATGCCGCGCAGACGGAACTCGCCTCATGGCAGCAAATTCCCCGCTGGGATAAAGTGCTCGACGCCACGGTCCGCTATCCGGAGCGTTTCCAGACCCCGGACCATGCGCCGGAAATCCCCCAACTGCGTTTCGCCCGCGCCGAGGCCCTCCACGGTCTCCATCGCACCGAGGAAGCCGAACGTGCCTACGGCGATCTCGCCGAGGTTTTCCCGGACCACAAACTCGCCCCGCGCGCCTTTTTTATGGGTGGCATCTGCCAGTTGGAACTCGACCGCCCGGAAGCCGCCGTGGTGACCTTCCAGAAGCACCGCCAGCGCTATCCAAAAAGTCCGCTCCGGGCGGATGCCCTCTACTGGGAAGGCATGGCCCTCACTTTCCAAAAACAATGGTCCGCTTCCCGCGATGTCCTCGCCTCCTATCTGAAAAAACATCCCGAAGGATCCAATGCCACCGACGCTATCTTTGAACGGGCCCGTTGCCTCCATAACCAATTCCAGCATCCCGCCGCTGCCCGGGAACTGGCCGCCTTTCTCAAGGACCACCCGGACCACCCCCGCTCTGCGGAAGCCACGCTCCTCCTTGGCGAGTCCCTCATGGCCAACGGGGAGATGGAGGAAGGGATGAAGACCCTGAAGGAGGTGCCTGAGTCGGAGGACCGGCTCTACGAGGAAGCGTGGTTCAAAATCGGTGAGGGTTTGCGCAAGCTCGGTCGCCCGGATGACGAGCGGGACCATTTTGCCTCCTTCGTCAGCGGCCGCCCCCGCAGCCTCCGCCTCGCCGAAGCCGTGCTCTATCAAGGCCGCGCTGCTGCCAAGGCGGGAGATGCCGGGGCGGCCCGTTCGCTTTACTGGTCCACCCTCGAAAAGCTGGGTGACGACCCTGCCAACCAGGGCATCGAAGATCTCCTCCTCGCCACCCGCCGCCTCTATCCAGGCGGAGAGGGTATTGTCAAGCTCATGGAAAAGCTTGATTTGCTGCATCGGGAAGCCCGGGAGGCCGGACGGAAAACCATGGCCATGCGCGCCCTCTGGGCCCGCGGCCACCTCCTCCGGGAATCCTCCCCGGACCAGGCCCGCGTTGTCTTTATGCAACTCGGCGATCTCCTCGACCCGGCTCTGCACCACCCACGCATTCTCGCCGATTGTGCCGATGCCCGGCGGGAAGCCGGAGCCCCGCGCACCGCGCGCGACCTCTATCAAGCCCTCCGGAAATGGCACCCCCGTGCCATCGAAAAAGAGCGTTCATCCTACGGCCTGGGCATGATTGCGCTGACTGAAGGCAAACCGGACGAAGCGCTGCTTTGGTTTGAGCGCTGCGGGAACGAAGCCGTCAGCGGCACCGCCGGAGGCGAGGCCCGTATCGAGCAGGCCATTCTCCTGCGGGCTGGCGGCAAGCTGGAGGACGCCATGGACCTGCTGGAAAAAGTCACTACCAACCGCCTTTCCCATCACCGCCAAAAAGCCCGGGCCCTGCTCGAACTGGGCCGCACCGCGCTGGCCCGTCAGGATAACGCCACTGCCGCAAGGCATTTCGAAAGATGTTATCTGTCCGGGGCCCGCTTCAAGGAGTTTGCCGCTCCCGCCTGGCTGGAGCACGCCGCCCTGCTGGAATCCCAAAAACAGCCGGAAGCCGCCCTCCGCGTCTATCAGGCCCTCCTCGCCAAAAAGGACTATCAATCCCATCCCGCCGCCGCCACCGCCCGGGAGCGCGTGAAATCCCTGACCGTGACCCAGCCATGAGTTCCTCTGCGCCCACGCTCTCTCCGGCCCGCTCCTTCAACGTTCAACGTTCAGCGTTCAACGTTCGACGTTCCCCTACCTCCCTTCTTCCCCTGCTGGCCCTTTTTCTCCTGTCCCTAACGCCACGGCTCGCTGCTCAGGACACCCTCATCCTCAAAAACGGCCGCAAAGCCGACTGCCGCGTCCTCGACTTCACCGCTGGCGCCGTCAAAATATCCTTCCGCGCCACCCCTGACACCCCGCCGGCCGACCGCCTCATTCCTCTCGCGGATATTGACTATGTTGAACTCGCTCCCCTCCCTGGCGAATCCGAGGCCCTCGCTCAGGCGGTCCGCGAAGGACGCTCCGAACCCTTGATGACCTTCTGGGTCAAACGCCTCCCCTGGCTCAACCGCCCGCGAACCAACGGGGGGGAAATCGGCCTCACTTACGCGGAATTGCTCACGCGGGTCGCCACCACCGACCGGATGGAGCGCGCCCTGAAAATCTACGAACAAATCTCCGCCGCCGACTGGAGCGCCGAACGCCGGGGCCGCGCCCAGGCCGGCAAACTCCGGGTCATGCTCCGCCAGGGCCGCACCGCCGAGGTCCTCCCGCTGGCGGAAAGCCTGCTCAAGGAAAGCGGCGATCCGCGCGTCCTCATTGAACTGCGCCACGTCATGGCCGAGGCCGCCGCCGCTTCCCTGGCGCAACTCGAAAAAGACCATCCCCGATGGCACGAAGAGGACGATCTCGTGCCCCGCCACACCCAACTGCTCCATGACGCCTTTGATGGTTATCTTTATCCTCACTTGTTTCACGGAGCCGAGGAAGACCTCGCCGCCCGGGGGCTGTGGGCCGCCGCCCAACTCTCTGCCGCCCAAAACCTAACCACTCAAGCCGCCGATTGGTCCACGGACCTGATCCACCTCTACGCCAACCAGCCGGAAGCCGCTGCGGCCAGGACATGGCTCGAAAAACAACCCGCCAAGGTCATCGTGGCAGCACCCCAAGCCCCTCCGGCCGGGGATCCTGACGAGGAGGATGCGGATCCTGAAGAGGTGGAAGAAGCAGCAGCAGCAGAGGAGGCCGCCGAACCGGCCAAAGCCAAGTCAAGGAGCAAGCCGGCACCGAAAGCCAAAACGAAAGCAAAAAGCGAAGCCAAAGCAAAACCCGCAAAGGAGGCCGCCGATGACTAACGACATCCCCGTGCCCTGTCCCGTGACACCGCCCGTGACACCGCCCGTGACACCGGCTTCCAGCCGGTGCGTCCCAAGGGGCTTCCAGCCCCGGCCCCCAATGGGCATCCTGCCCAAGGCCGGCCCGGTTCAACCTCGCCATTTCAAAGGAGGTGCCCCATGACCAAACCCACGCGTCCCACCCCGGTCATCCCCCGCCCCACCAAGGCCCCCGGCGTGGCCGCCACGAGTTCCTCCACTCTGGAGGGACCACTCGAACCTCCACCCGAAAAAACCTCCCTCGGCACCCTCGCCTTGAGCATTATCCTTCACGGCATCATCATCGCCATTGCCGTCATCTGGGTGGTTAGTGAAATTCTGATCAAGCCTCCCGAGCCGGAATTCACGCCGCCGGAAACCCGCGTTCAACTGCCCGCCCAACTCCGCGAACAGGCCCTGAGCAATGCCAAACACGATGCCGCCGCACCGCGTCCCAGTTATTCCCAGCGCATGGCCTCCAAAGCCCCCGGCCCTGTGGTCGTCCCTGCCATGCCCGATGTGGACTTGAAACAAATGCTGCCCCTGGATCCTGGCGAACTGGTCTCCGACCAAATCTCCGGCATGATCGGGGCCAGTGGCTATGGCCGTGGCACTGGACGCGGTCTGGGCGGTGGGGGCGGCACCGGCAAAGGCAGCGGCGTGGCGTTTTTTGATATCAAGGACACCGCCAAAAGCCTCGTCATCATGATCGATGTCAGCCAGTCCATGTTCAGCCGCACGGGAGATTACGACAGCAGCACCCGCAAACTGCTCAAGGAGGGCAAGGACCAATCCTTCCACGTCATCCGCACCGAAGCCATCAAGCTCATCGACGGTCTCGGCCCTGACACCCGCTTTGGCATCATCCGCTGGAGCGGCAGCGCCCGTCCGTGGAAACCTTCGCTGGTCCGGGCCACCGATGACAACAAAGCCTCCGCCCGCCAGCATATCATCACCGAAGTCGATGCCAACTCCTCGCCACCCACCGGTGGCAAGCCCGGCGGCACCCGCCACGACTACGCCCTGCAGGAACTCCTGCGTCTCAACCCCGAGACCGCCTTCATGCTCACCGACGGCAATGCCACCGCCAGCCAACCCGGCGGCGGGATGACCACCATCCCCGCCAAAGACCTCCTCGAAATCCTCGAAAACGCTTCCGAAGAGCGCGAGTCCATCCCCCGCATCCACACCATCTACTACCTCACTGGAGCTGACAAAAAAGAAGAAGAAGACATGCTCAAGGACATCGCCCGCAAAACCAAAGGCCGCTTCCGCAAAGTCGAAGCCGCCGGCCTCGCCGCCGCCCTCAAACAGAAGGAAAAAGACAAGGACCGCCGCGATGACCGGAGACGGTAGGTTCAAGCCACTCTTTGTCATTCAAAAACATCCACAATTCACAAAGTATCCAATTTAAAGTCAATCCTCAGCTTACGGGCGAGAGGCCAGAGGGCCTTGATTCCAACAGCTCGGTAAGGTTCGTCGATGCCAGCCAGAGGATATTCTTTGTCCCCCATATAGAGGGCAAAGATTGCGGCAGGCTTCAGATCGGAGATGACCGACCGCATCGAAGCGGTCAGGCTGGGAGGGCCATATTTGATTTCGAAGGCAAGCAAGCCCATGGGCGTTTCAATGACAAGGTCCATTTCCGCACCGGAGTGAACTCCGTAATGGGAACAGTGTTCCTCCGGAACACCCAGGAGACGAATCAGGTGATCCACCACAAAGGCTTCCCATGATGCTCCAAGTTTGGGATGGGACTGGAGGGTAGCCAAAGTGTCGATCCCGAGCAGCGCGTGCGCCAGTCCACTGTCGCGGAAAAGCAGTTTAGGTGCTTTCCGCAAGCGTTTGGCTATATTGACATGGAACGGAGGCAGCAGGCGGATGTGGAACAACCGCCAAAACATATCCATGTAACGGCTCACGGTTCGTGGAGTGGTTCCCACCATTTGCGCTATCTCGGATTCATTCCAGACCTGGCCATTGTAGTGGGCCAGTCCCCGGGCCATGCGCTGCAATTGCAATCCGTCGAGCTTGCTGTCCACCAACTGCGGCAGATCACCCTCCAACACATGCCGCAGATATTGCCTGCGCCACCGAAGAGACATACTATCCGTTTCCGATAGAAATGCTGGCGGCAATCCACCTCTCAACCAGAGCTGGCTGACTTCCTCTGGCCCGGTCTCGTCCAGCGTGAAGCCCGCCATATCAATGGTGTTAATTCGTCCTGCCAGCGACTCGCCTGCCGTTCGGCGCAAGGGTGGTGCCACGCTGCCGGTGAGGACGAACCGTGCCGGAGTGCCTGCCCGGTCTGCCAACACCCGAAGCACCGGCATCAGTTCCGGCATTCGCTGGGCTTCGTCGATCACCACTAAACCACGCATTTCTGCCAGCACGGATTGGGGATTCAGGCGGAGGCGGGCTTCGTCCACCATATCCTCCAAATCGAAAAACTGGCCAGCCGGAGCCCCCAGTTGCCGGGCCAAGTGCGATTTTCCGCACTGCCGGGGACCCAGCACCAGAGTCACAGGCCATTCGCGCAACGAGAGATCAATCTCATCCCTGAGACGGGAGCGTTGAACAATTAAGAAACTCATGACTTGAAATTTCTGCCCTGTGGTATCAAATTTCAAGTCAAATGCCAAGGAAACTACCAGTTTCACCGCAAAATCAAAATATCCCCTTCCATGACCCGGCATTTAAGTGGGGGGATTTTGAGGGATTTTTCACCGAATTCCTTCGGCTTGGACCAGTTTTGGAAGTCACAAGGGAGGGCCGAACGCTTTCAGGGCGAATTGTATCGGCACAACGCTATGAAACTTCGGGGGATAAACAAAATGGAATCGACATCCGGGCTGAAGTCGAAGTGACAGGCTTGGGTGAAGCCGCAAGACTCGAAATTTGGGCATTCCAGTGCAAACACCGCAAAACCTGGTCCGACACCCAAACCAAAGAAGCCATTCTCAAAGCGGAGGCTGAGTTTCCCGAAGCGAAGTTTTATTTTCTTCTCGTGACCTGCGAACTGGGACGCAAGGCCCGCGATGAGGCGTTCTTGCATGGCAGGTGGCAAATGTGGAGCCGGGAAGACATCACCTCGGCGGTGCGGATGCTACCTAACCGCGATCAGGCGGCCCGGATGCTGAACACCTTCTTCGGTCCGCACTGGGCGGAAGCGGTTCTGGGAATTCCCGGAGAGGGGCCATTGCTGGCCTCGGGAGCTTTTTTTGTGCGCCAGATGACGGGCGAACCTCTGCATCATCACCAAGCTGAAATAGTAGGAAGAGTTGACGAACTGGCTGCGCTTCGTGGCTTTCTCGGAAACAGGGAAAAGCGCCTGTTAATTTTGCCGGGGGCAGGAGGTTGTGGCAAGAGTCGCCTCCTGAAAGCCTTGGCTGATTCCCTGAGTCCTGCGGAGCGCCGCCGGTGGAGTTTGCGCTTCTATGAAAACCAAGGCGGACCGCTTAGTCCAAAAGACCGGGATGCCATGGAAGGCGAGCCGGTGATCCTGATTGATGACGCTCATCGGGAGCAGGTGGAACCTCTTCTTAAGCTCATCCTCCGCTCTCCCAAAGCCAAAGTCATCCTGTCCACCCGACCGCAGGGAATCCCTATCCTGCGGGAGGCCGCCGTGGCTGCCGGGGTGGGGGCCTTGATGATCGAAGAAAGGCGCCCGCTGCGCCGACTGGACCCTGTGGAAACGGTCAAAGTCGTAAAGCGTTTACTTGGAACGGATTACGATGGAATGGCGGAGCAAGTCGCCCGTAGTTCACGCGACTGTCTGCTGATTGCGGTAGTGGCCTGTGAAATGGTCAAAAAGCAGCTCCTCACAAAAGCGCACCTGGAATCCCATCAGGAGTTTGAGCACGAAGTTTTCCAGCGCCTCATTGGGAAAAGTATCGCGGGACTGGAACTGATTGCCCCTCCCAATGTGTTGGATCGGTTGCTTGAGTCCGTATCCCTGTTGGCTCCCATGCCGCGTGATGGCCCTTGGTTTGAGGTCTTGGTAAAATGGGCGGGAGCCGAAACCAAACCACATGATGTCTCCAGATGGATTGATGGTTTGGAGCGGGCAGGGCTATTGCGGCAAAATCGTGAAGGTTACCGTATTTCACCCGACTTGCTTTCCGATTACGTCCTCTATCGGGCCGTTTACGGGGATAAGCAGCGCTCGACAGGCTTTGTGGAAAACTTCATCCAATCACTTCCAACGGAACTCCACGATGAAGCGCTTTCCCGCTGTCTGCCGAACTTGGCTGAGGCTGAATGGCGGGCACGTTGTGAGGCGGGCGGGAATCATCAGTCGGTCGTTGCTCCTTTGATTTCCAAATGGACTGAGATCTACAAACGGGCAAGCTTCCATCGGCGAAGCAGTATGATCCATTCATGGGGAAAATTCGGAATTTATCTGCCGGAGCATACCTTGGAAATAGTCGCATTGATTCGATCCCAGGACGCGCCTGGTGCAGCAAATGAGGAAGTGATGTATGGGATGTTCGGACCTGCCTCCGCAACATTTTCCGAATGTCTTCAGAAGATTCCGCCCCTTCTAAAACAGATCGCCTTGCATCATGACGGGCTTAGAATTCGCTGTTTTGATATCTTGTGGGTAATGGGTTGCGACCAACCAGTGCAGACCGCCAACCATAATCAGGACCATGCGCTCGCCGCGATTGTGCAGATAGCCAAATTGGAATTCCGTAAACGTAGGAGTGTATCTGAGGATGCCTTGTCCTGGATGGAGGCGCATTTCGCCAAGCCGGAGATTTTGGAGCAGTTGAACAAACCAGTCTGGTGGTTTGTAGCATTCATTGAAGTCTTTCTGAACCATAGCGTCGTGGAAGAAAAATGGGACGGCGAAAATACACTGAAATGGTCCCATCATGAACTTGCGGTAAATTCCATGACTACCTTGCGAAAAAGGATCTTAGCTCTGATCAGGAAGATTTCCCTAAGTGGTCATGAGGGTATTCTTTTGAACTGTATTGCGGTAATGGATATCGCCATAGACCGGTGCAATATCCTCGGAATCCAGGATGATGATCCGCTGCATGGAAAGTGGTTGCCTCAGCGAATTGAAGCTTTGGATCTGCTCGGCGAAATTTCTGGCAATTCCAACTCCGGCTTGGTTCATTGGCGAGTTTGGGAGGCCCTGGACTGGCATCTTAGCTATGAACCTCCATCAGAATTTCGCTTCAAAGCATGGGACGTGTTTGAAACACTGCCGGACGGCTTTGAACTGCGGCTGGTGCGTGCGACCTGCTCAGGCGGCGGCAAGGAAATCACCCCAGCCTACTCACGGGAACGGCCATTGGGGAAAGAAGACTGCAACTACGAGGAAAAACAGCAGGTGTGGGGATTGCTCTGTGTTCGTGTGGCAGAAGAATTAGCCGAAACGCATTCATCCGGGGCGACTCTTCACCATTTTCTGGAAGCTTTTGTCAAACGGGCTGCCAACTTGGCTTACCATCCCGGGCTAGGAACGGTCTTGACTCCCCTAGCCAAGGAATTCCCCGATTTGGCGGAATCACTCGCCGATGAAATACTGAAGTCCGGCGTACCGGAAACCGCACACGCTTTCGGGAGCCTGATGGACGGGCTTTGTCCTACTTCTGCGGCCCCCCGGGTGGATCTGGTGATGAGGGCGGCCCGTTCATCTAGTCCAATATTACAAAATGAAGCAGGCCGGTTGATGGTCTGGTGGCAGCGTTGGAACAGACTGCCCGTGGAGGGGCGGCAATTTATCCTTGTAATGGTGAGCGAGGGAACGGCGGAATTAAGACAATCCATCGTCCATAATGTTGCTTACCTTCCCGAGGGGAATGGGGGGTTTTGTGTGGACATTCTAAAGCACGCCATAAAGTCATCCATCGGGGAATCGGAGGTCGAGGCCATCCTTGCACTTGCTGCCCGAATCCTGTGGCAAGATGTAAGCCAAATACCTCCGGATCTCATCGAAAGAACTTTGGCCTCGCTGTTGGAGATCAGCGATTTGCCACAGATCAACGGGAGGCATCATTTTGGAAAGATCGCGGAACGATACCCGGCGGAAGTCTATGGATTTTACCGTCAACGAATAAACTATGCCCGGCTTTTGAGCGAAAATCCCCAAGACAGGCGGAGAAACTATCAGCCTCTCCCGGAAGGAAGGTTGAGAGTGACATTAAGTCGGTTTGCGCAGTTTGGGACCTTCCAAGTCGAGTTCACTACTCTTCGGGACGAGATCCTGCAGGAATTGGAAAAAGTCCATCAGACCGACCCAGGAGCCAATATTTGCCATCGGGACGGCCATCTCCTGAACCTGCAACAGATGGCGCGCTGGATGCTTGACGATGCCGGTCCCAAGTATGGTCCACTGATCGGCGACTGGATTACGTTATTGCGCAGTGACGACGACTTGGCCTTGTTTGAAAGTGTTGCCACCGGTGATTCTCCAACCTTGGTTTTGAGCTATCCCCAACAATTGGGCCAACTTTTGAATCACATCGCCGAACATCTGCCATCCCTTCTGCCGGCGGCGCAACAAAGCCTTAGGTTCAGTGCCAGCCGTTGGGTGGGATCATCGTTAAATACCCGTCTAACAGAGATCGGGGAGCCGATGCCGGGCGATGGTCAGGAATGCCACATCATTTCCAGGGTGGAAAAACTTCTGCAGGAAAATGAGTTTCAGCCAGTATTGAAGACCTTTTATGGTGAATTGTTAAGGGAATGCAGGGCGATGATGAAGCGGCAGCTCAAATCCGAGTCTGCCGCGTTTGATCAGGACGATGATTTCTGGTGAACGTCGTTTTTCCGAAGCAGCGCGCTTCCTTGTCATGTGCAAAAGCCGATAGAAAGTCACTCGTGTCCGGGATCGAAACCATCACCAATGCCTACCTTGCCGGAATGCGGGAACAAGGCCGCGCGGGGCTGGTCCGGCGGGATCCGCAGGAGGTGCTTTGCATGGAGGCACCGGGAAGAGCTGAGGGGGAAGCAGTTTGTTGCGTGGCCGGTGGAAATGTCAGGGTGGCCGGGGACGGGGAAGACCGGTTTACCCTGATGAGTGCCGTGAAGCCATTTTTGCTGCTGCGGGCATTGGAATGTTATGGGGCGGAAACGGTGGCAGGATGGGTGGATGACGAGCCAAGCGGCCTGCCGTATTGGTCGCTGGAACAACTGCAGGCGGATGGCGGGAAGCCGCGGAACGCGATGCTGAACAGCGGGGCGATGCTGTTGGCTTCCAAGATGCCGGGGGATGGACCGCTTGAGCAGGAGAGGCTTTTCGTGGCGTGGCTGGCAGGATTGGCCCCGGAAGCAGTTTTAAAATTGGACGGCGAATGTTTCGCCGGGGTGATGCAGAACGGCAGGGATCCCTCCAATTGGGCATTGGCGGAGGAGTTGGCAGGAAGCCAGCGGGCGATATCCGCAAGGGCCGCGTATGAGATCTACTTCCGGATGTGTTGTTTGGCAGGCAACATCCAGGATGTGGCGTGGTTGGGCCACGCTTTGGCGATGACCGGGATGGCAGACCGCGCCCGGGTGCTGCGGGCCATGAGCCGGTGCGGTCTTTATGAAGCGTCGGCCGCATGGTTCGGGAGGACTGGATTGCCAGCGAAATCGGGAGTCAGCGGCGTCATGTTCGGGGTGTGGCCGGGGCAGGGCTGTGTCGCCGCCTGCAGTCCCTGGCTGGACCGGGGAGGAAACCCGATTTTCCCTCAGACCGTGCTAGCGGATTTGGCGACCGCTTTCCCGGCGGGAGATTTTTAGATGGCGATGGGCAGGTTTTTGGTGGAAGGACCGGGCATCCCCATGCCGCTCTGCAGGGTCAGCCCCGTCCACGTCTGGTCTGGCTACATCCCGCGCCCCGAACAATTTCCACTTGGCAGTATTTCACCGCAACTTAACAAATTTTTCCTGCCCGCAAACCAACTACCTCGATCTCCGGTGTCCCACTCTTGCCATTGCGCTTGCCGGTAGAAATGGCAACGGGGAGCACCCCGGAGAGTGAAGGGTGCCTGGTGGTCCCTGCGGTCTTCAAAACCGACGCCGGTCCGTTCTGCGGGCCGGGGCAGGTTCGATTCCTGTCCTCTCCGCCCCCTTTTTCTGTCCCCCCACTTCCTGATGAGCCAGTGAATCCAGCGCGGTTACGATCCATCCCGGCCGTTCAGGCTGTCCTGCGGGCGATCGGCACCGTTGATCTGCCGCGACCGGCCGTGGTCTCGATCGTGCGGCGGGAACTGGCGGCGCTGCGCAAAGAGGCGGCGATTCCGGAGCCCGAAGCTGTGGCCCGGCGGGTGCAAATAGCAATTTCCCAACTCCTTGCGCAGAAGATCCGCCCGGTCATCAATGGCACCGGCATCCTGATCCATACCAATCTGGGACGCTCGCCACTTGGACCGGCAGCAAACCATTCCGTCCACGCGGTGGCCGGGGAGTATTGCAATCTGGAAATCGATCTCACGGGGGGAACGCGCGGCAGCCGGGCGGGTTATCTGGAGCACAACCTGGCGCTGCTTTGTGGTGGGGAAGCTGCCATGGTCGTGAACAATGGTGCCGCCGCACTGATGCTGATGGTTAGGCATTTCACGGCGAAAAGACCGGAAGTGGTGATTTCGCGCGGGGAATTGGTGCAAATCGGCGGGGGGTTCCGCGTTCCGGAAATCCTCGAAGCGAGCGGAGCCCGCCTGCGCGAAGTGGGGACGACCAATCAGACGACCCTCGAAGACTACGCACGGGCTCTTGGACCGGAGACCGGGCTGGTTTTAAAAGTGCATCGCAGCAATTTTTTCATGGGCGGTTTCGTGCAGTCACCCACGACGGGGGAAATCGCCCGGTTGGCCAGGAGCAAACGCGTTCCCTTCGTGGAAGATCTTGGAAGCGGCGCGATTCTGGCCACGGAAAAAATCGCCGGACTGGAACATGAGCCCACCGTTGAGGAGGTGCTAGGGAGTGGAGCGGATCTGGTGTGTTTCAGCGGCGATAAACTGCTTGGAGGTCCGCAGGCAGGGATCATCGCCGGGCGGCAACACGCGGTATCAGCGCTTAAGCGGGAACCCCTCTACCGGGCGCTGCGGTGTGGGAAGCTGGTGCTCACCGCCCTGCAATCCACGGTGGACCAATGCCTTGCCGGTGATACCGGCACGCTGCCGGTGATCTCGATGCTGCAAGCAAGCCGGGAGTCGCTGGTGGCCCGTGCCGAAAGGATTGTCGCAGCACTTGTGGACCAGCCGTTGCGGGCGACGGTGGGCCACGGAACGGGGCAGGTGGGAGGAGGCACCCTGCCCCGCAGTTCGTTACCGTCCATCACTGTGGACCTCGTCCCCGCCGGCCTCAGCTTGGAGGCATTCAGCCAACGGCTTCGCCTTGGCCCGGTGCCGGTGGTGGGAAACATCACGAAGAAGCATTTCAAAATCGATCTCCGGACAGTCTTCCCCCGGCAGGATACGGCCCTGGTGGATTCGATCATCATGGCCGTGGCGGAGGCCCCTGCTGCGACTAACGAATCAACCTAACCGCCTCCCCGCCTGTGACCGCCACGCCCTTTATTGTTGCCACCGCTGGCCATGTGGACCACGGAAAGAGCGCCTTGGTCAAAGCGCTGACCGGCACCGATCCGAGCCGCCTGCCGCAGGAAAAAGCCCGGGGCATCACCATCGATCTGGGGTTCGCGCAGCTGACCCTGCCGGCGGATGGCTCTGAATTCTCCATCGGCGTGATCGACGTCCCCGGGCACGAGGATTTTGTCAAGAACATGGTAGCCGGAGTGGGATCGATCGATCTGGCATTGCTGGTGGTGGCGGCGGATGACGGCTGGATGCCGCAGACCGAGGAGCACCTCCACATCCTGACCTACCTTGGAGTGCCGCGGGCGGTGGTAGCGCTGACCAAATGCGACCTCGCAGACGCTGAGGCTGCCGGCAAAGCGCTCCGCCAGCAACTTCAGGAGAGCAACTATGCGGATGCTCCTATCGTGCCCACTTCCTGTGTGGCAGGGTTAGGCCTCGACCAGTTGCGGTCCTGCCTGACCCAGGAACTGTCAAAGCTTCCGCCGCGGCGGGACATTGGCAAGCCACGCCTCGCAGTGGATCGGGCCTTTTCCCTGCGGGGCCTCGGAACGGTGGTGACCGGCACCTTGAGCGGGGGAAAATTCCTCGTTGGTGACACGGTCATGGCCCGTCCATGCGATACCCCTCTGCGGGTGCGCCGGATTCAAAACCACCACCATGAGGTGGCCGAAATCAGCTCTGGGCAACGTGCGGCGCTGAATCTTCCGGAGGCCTCCGTGCAGCACCGGGTGGGCGATGGCGGTTTGGCCCGCGGGCAGGTCATCACCCGGACGGATGCCGGGGAGCCCAGGCGGATGGTGGATGTGTTGCTCACCCGTTTGGCCCGCCTGCCGGCAGATGCGCCACCGCTGCGGCACGGGGAACGGCTGCGCCTGCATCATGGCAGCGGCAGCTCGGAGGCGAGGGTCTATCTGAAGGACTCCGGGGTGCTCCTGCCTGGTGCTTCTGTGGTGGCGCAGGTGCGGATGGACTCCCCCATGCTGGTCTTTGCCGGGGATCGTTGTGTTCTGCGCGATGCTTCGGCACGCCACACCCTTGCGGGTGCCTTGGTGCTGGATCCGGAAGCCAGTGCTCCGGGTTTCCGCACCGAAGCGCAGCAACTCCTGCTGGCCGCCCGGGCCCGCGCTCCCATGGACGCCGGGGTCTTTGTCAGGACTCAGCTTGCCCGGCATCGGGTGGTGCCGCGCGGGACGTTGCTGGCAAAGTCGGGATTCAGCATCCGTGAGGTGGAGGACGCCGTGGGTGAATGCCTGGCGCAGGGGGAGTTAGTGGGGCATGGTGATTTTTTGGCGGAGGCAGGGTGGTGGAGAAATCTGTTCACCGCCGCTGCCGCTCTGATTGATCTGGAACACCGCAACCATCCTGACCTGCCGGGACTCGATCTGGGCCGGTTGGAGAGTGCGCTGGGAAGTGAGGTGAAGGTTCCCAGGGTTTTCGAATCGCTCGTCGCGGACCTTTGCGCGAACGGGTTTGGAAAAGTGAAGCACGCTATCCAGCGCCAGTCTCACCGGGCGGCGCTCCCCCCTCCGCTCCGGGCAGCTGGAGGCCGGCTGCTGGCGGCCTTGGCCCTCAGACCATTTGACCCTCCCTCCCGCAGCGAATTGGCTCCGGATTTGCCCTCCCAGCAGGCCCTGCGTTTCTTCCGGGAAGCAGGCCGGATCATCGAGCTTGATAGTGAGGTAGTCCTCTCTGCGTCGGCCTACGCCAAAATGAAGGAGACCCTCGCGGCCTTTATCCAACAGCAGGGTCCTGCCAAAGTTAGTGATCTCAGAACCTGTCTGGGCAGTTCCCGGCGGGTCATGATCCCGTTTCTCGAACGCTGTGACCGGGAGGGGTTTACGCGGCGGAGCGGCGATGTCCGCACCCTGGGG
Organism: Verrucomicrobiales bacterium; assembly: GCA_038210825.1. Taxonomy (GTDB): domain Bacteria; phylum Verrucomicrobiota; class Verrucomicrobiia; order Verrucomicrobiales; family V1-33; genus CAIZWU01. The sequence goes on along the minus strand of JBBQWG010000001.1, from coordinate 205,789 downwards.
TCAGCTAGGAAAACGTGAGGAGTGGTGCTTCGGGAGGACCTGTCAGGATGTGCCCGATGATGGCGGCTTCCGGATACCCGGCGGCCTGCAAGGCCGCGAGACAGCTTTCCGCCTTGGTTTCGGCCACGCCGGCGAGCAGTCCACCCGAAGTCTGAGGATCGAACAGCAGGGGAAAATTCGGATGTTCCGCGAATCGCGCGGCTTCCGGAGTCAGGGCGACCGCAGCGGCATTGGACTCGTAAAGCGAACTGCGCACGCCAAGACCGGAGGCGTCCAAAGCTCCATCGATGAGTGGCAAGGTGTCGGGCCGCACCAGGGCGCTGCACCCCGAGGCGCGCAGCATCTCCTGCAAATGGCCGGCCAGTCCGAACCCGGTTACGTCCGTGCATCCGGTGGCCCCATACGCGAGGAGAATCCGGCTGGCCGGCAAATTCGACCGCAACATGGAGCGCTCGGCGGCATCGATCCACCGCGCACGGGCCAGATGCCGCATCGCGGCGGCATAAAGGATGCCGGTCCCGATGGGTTTCGTGAGAATAAGCAGGTCGCCGGCGCGCAGGCCACCCTTGGTCATCAGGGAGCTGTCAGGGGACACGAGGCCATTGCACACAAGAGTCAGGGCCATGGGATCGCCCTCGGCACAATGCCCCCCTATCAGGCGGGTTTCACTTTGGCGCAGCACGGTAAGCACCCCCGCCAGCAGTTGATAGAGCAATTCCTCTGTCAGGGCTGCACCACCGAATGGCACCAGCGCCGCAGCAAGGCAGCTATGGGGCTCCGCCCCCATGGCGAAGACATCGCTGAAGCCATGCAGGGCGGCGATCTGTCCAAAGACAAACGGATCGTCCATGAGCGCCGGCAAATAGTCCACCGTCTGCACCAGCCGATGGCCGGGTGGAGTGGAGAAAACGGCCGCATCATCCGGCGAATCGAGGCCGATTTGAATGTCCCGGTGGTCCGCGCTCCGCACTACGTCAGGAAAATCCTCCCGCAACCGGTCGAGGGTGGCGCTCAACGTCGGGAACCCGATTTTGGCGGCGCACCCCCGGCACCGCATGGCCGGGGGCCCGGACGGCGACGCGGGCTGCTGCGCGGTCTGCGTGGCAGGCTGCCGCTTAACTTTCATCACGGGGAGGTGTTCAAATTTCCCCATGAAGCGGCGGTCGATTCCGTCCTTGAGCCGCCAGAGCCACCCCGAACGCAAGGCCCAAGGGCGCCGGCTGGCCACCGCCTTGCCATCCGCCGTGCCGATAAGGCTGAGGAAGGATCGTTGGGGACGGTATGGTCGAAGCGCGGTGCCGGAAAGATACCTCCGGAGATTGTTGGCCAATGGCCGGGCCATCCGCACCGCGTAAACTCCGGAACGTGGCAGCCGCTCCGGAAGGGAGGCCACATCCCCTGCCGCAAACACCTCCGGATGGCTGGTGGACTGTAGACAATCAGAAACAGAGACGGATCCATCGCTGGCGGTTTTCAATCCGCTGGCCGCCAGCCATGGGGCAGGGGTGGAGGAAGTCACCCAGAGAACAAAGTCAGCCGGCACTTCAGGGAGGGCTGTTCCGGCGAGCCTGACGCGGTCCGCTCTGACTTCCGTCACTTCTGCCGATGTCAGGATTTGAATGTGCCTTTCCTCAAGGACTGCAGAGAGGAGCGAACGCACTCGGGTTGGATGCGTGTCCATGATGGATGTTCCGCGATGAATAAGCGTTATTTCCGCCAGTCCGCCGAGCTGATGTTGCATGCAAAGGGCTAGTTCCACCCCGCCGGCACCCCCACCGACCACCACCACCCGCAGGGGTCGCTGCGGTGGAACGGCCCGCTGCCTGGCGGCCTTCTGGATGCGGCTCCAACCCTCCAGCAGGCGGGGCACTGGTTTGGCCGGGACAGCAAACTCAGCGGCGCCCGGAACATTGGCCGTTTGTGGCGTTCCGCCCAAATTGATGGATATGACATCATAAGTTAGAGGGGGGCGTCCGGCCAGAGTGATACTCCGCGCGGCCGCATTCAGTCCCACTACTTCGGCGTGGATAAACGCCGCCCCTGCGGAGGCACAAAGCCGGCGCAGATCGATGTGCATTTCCTCCCATGAATACATCCCCGCGATGTGCCCGGGCAGCATCCCTGAATAAGCAGCAGCGGATCCCTCGGAGATCAGAGTGACACGGATCCCCCGCAGGGGATTCATGGCCAAGTGGCGAAGCGCCAGCGCATGGCTGTGACCCCCTCCGAGGAGGACAAGGTGGCGGGTTTGAGGGAAGGACGACGTGGGATGCATCAATGCGGAAACTATTCCGCTTCCTCTTTACATTCTTTTTGGTCCCCCGCCCGCCGGAAATAATCCGGTCGGACGGGGCGAGATCTCACCGGCCAACTCTCCAGTTATGGATTTATTCAGGGTAGGCGCCTTACCCGGAAGATGCGCCGGTTCGCCCCCGCAGGCATGGTCTCCGTATAGGTGCTAACCGATCCGGTCGCGGTCACGGTGGGGGTGGACTGCCATGTGTTATTGAGCGTCGGGTGGTTGGGATCAAGGAATTCCACAACATACTGGACGCCGGCCGTGCTATCATAACTCAAGGTGAACTGGCGGGTGGCCTGGTTGAAGTTGATGCTGCGGATCCCAAATTCGCCGGAAGGAGCCGCAGGCAGCGGTGAGATCGCCTTGCTGGCCAGTTGGCTGACGAAGGTCGCGCTGAGTGAAGTGTTCCAGACCGCCACGTCGTCGATGGCTCCATTGAACCAGTTGCCCGCAGCGTCCGCGATGCCCGCTCCGCCGATGTTGAAGCTGCCGCCGGTGGTGGCGGTGGGGGTTCCGACGCTGCCGGAAGCGACCAGGACTCCATTGATGTAGATGCGGCGGCCGGTATCGCTGGCAGTGACAGCGATGTGGTTCCATGTCCCGCCTCCTGCAGGGGCCGACGGCGTGTTGATCGCTCCGCCCGTGGGGTTCCACAGTTCGATGGTAGGAGCAGTGGAAAATGCAAATTCCACCACGTCATTCTGACCGAAGATGCCGGTCCGGGCGGCTTGGTCTGCGGTGAAATTGAGCCAGCCCGACATGGTGAATTGGTCGAGGCCATCAAGGAGTGGGATGCCGGTAGTCACTGCGGCATCAATCCCATTGAATTGGATGGCGAAATCCCCTGCCGCACCGGTGTGGCCCGCTACATAGGTGGTGCCACCCTGGAGATTCCCAGCATTGCCGGCAGGCGAGAGGTCGGCGGTGGTGGTCATGCCCTGGTCGTTGAAGGGCCAATAGCCCAGCGGGATAGGAAGAACTGGTTTGCTGGCGGCACTGACAGGGCTGGTGCCGGCAGCGATTTCCTCACTGTCACTGAAGCCATCGTTATCAGTGTCGGCCTTGTTGGGATCGGTGCCAGGGTTGTTGGCATCCACAAAGATCCCGGAGTTGTTTTCGATGGCATCGTTCAGTCCGTCGCCGTCGGTGTCAGCCTTGAGGGGATCGGTTCCGGTGTTGCCCGCGTTCAGGTAGATGCCCGTCTTGGTTTCGACTCCATCCAACAGGCCATCATCATCCGAATCAGGATCCTGAGGGTTGGTATTGCGCTGGAATTCCTGCAGGTTCAAGGATCCGTCGGCATCGGGATCCCCGCCGGCATCGTTGACGTTTTTGTTGAGCCCATTGGCATCTTCCCAGATGTCAGGCATCCCGTCGCCATCGGTGTCGCCCGTGGCGCGCACGATTTGGATCGCATTCACCGGACCCCCGAAGTCATTGGAAGGAGTGGTATTAACCACGGTGAGGGTCATGGTGGGTCCCGTAACATTGCGGAAAAGGAGGTAGTTGCCGGCTGCACCATTGCCAGTCACTACTTTGAAGACACCACCGCCGGTATCGATGGGCCAATTCTCATTGTCCATCACTCCTGAGATGGTTTGGCCATTCACGGTGTATGTGGCGGTGCGGTCAGTGCCTTCGCCGTCGGCATAGACATAAACGTCATAAGTAGGCACGGAGATGTTGCGAACGGTTACCTGGGTGGGCACTCCCTTACGGGTTCTGAGCAGCCCTTGCATGAGCGAGGCGTCGGAATCAGCCGGGATTGCGCCTTGAAGCACCGTGTAAGTGTCGTCCACCGTCCACTCTGCCCGCATGATGACTCCGGTGCCGCCCGCATTTTTGAGCGGTGCGCCTGCGCCTGAGAGGTCGGCGAGGTTGTTCCAGTTGGATTGGGGGACGACCCCTGCGGATCCAGTGACCGAACCGCCCAAGCTTCCATCCACCCGTCCACCGATGAAGTTGAGGCCCAAAATGAGGTCGCTGGTGGAGGAGGGAAAGTCTGCTTGCCCGCCTACCGCCGGATTGGTTCCGGAAGCGATCTCGGCCTGGTCTTCGAATTGATCCCCGTCCGTATCCGCCTTGTTGGGGTCGGTCACGTGGGGATTGGCCAAGGGTTCACTGCCGTCCAGCAGGGTATCTCCATCGGAATCCGCCACCAGGGGATCAGTGCCAAGATTAGTCAGGGAAACAAAAATTCCGGTCTTGGTTTCGGCCCCGTCCTTGGCCCCGTCTCCGTCAGTATCGGGGTTTTGGGGATTGGTTCTTCTCGCGAATTCCTCAGAATTGGGGGATCCATCATTGTCAGGGTCCCCGCCCGCCCCATGGATTCCGGCGGCACTGTTCGGATCGAGCTGATTGGCAATTTCCCAGTCGCTTGGTAAACCGTCTCCATCCGGATCCAGCGCCGACACCGCATCGAGCCGGACGTTGTCAAAATGGGACCGCCCGGTGCCTGATTGATCCCCTAAAAACACAATGATTGTTCCGGTTGGTGCCGTGGCCCCGGTTGTGAAGACTAACGACAGATCCGCAAAGCTGCTGAGCGCCTGGGGGGACACGTTTTTGGTGGCATTGGCTTCCGCCAGAAAAGGATCATTGAGAATCACTTCTGCCGCGTTGCTCCCGACGGGGAAGGTGTTTGTCAAACCGATGGTGGTCAGATTGGTGGCCGTGCTGAAAGCCGCGTTCCGCCTGCCGACCCCAACGGTGAGGGTGTATCGGGTATTGGGAAGCCAAGGGGCCTCGGTGTCCTGATAGATGAAATAACCGACTTCCATGCCGACGTGGGCCACGCCATGGGAAATAAATCCCCCGATGCGCTCAATGAAGCTCTGGCCACTGCTGCTTCCATCCCGGCCCGTCCATTCGATGGTGGTCTCGGGGTTGGCGTCATTGAGATCATTGGTCCAACTGTTGGCGCCGCTGTAATTGGCGCTTTCAAAGCTGGCGTTGTTGATAGGGACCGGGGCGGCGTGCACCGGGGCGAGGCCGCAAAGCGCAGCGGCTGCCATCAGGCAGGCCCAAAGATTGCGGATCCGCCAAATCTCGAATCGGGGAATGGTGAAAATGGTTTTCATAGGACTGGGCAGCACAGGACTTTAAGCTTCCGGGGGAGTCTCTGCATAAGGGATTTCCTGAGGTCTGGGAAGAAAAATATTAAAGCTTCATGTGAAAAACGGAATACACAAACAGACCACGCGAACAGGCATCCGTCTCAGCGGCCGTAAGCCCGACCCTTGCGATAGAAGGACAATCCTTTGAGGATGCCATCGGCCAGCGTTTGGTTCCGGGATTTTTCAGCCAGAGCGAGTGCTTTTTCTGCGGTGGCGACCGCTTCGGGGAATTGCCCTGCCTGGGAGTAGGCGGCGGCCAGGGTATCCAGGACCGACGGGTCGGCATGCCGGGTCAAAGCGGCCGCTTTTTCAGCATGGCGCACCGCTTGGGGGCCGTCGCGGATTTTTTCGATAGGATGAGCGGCCAGCTGCCATGCCAGGTTGTTGAGCAGGGAAATGTTATTGGCGTCGGCCTTCAGTCCGGTGGCGAAGGCTTGCAGGGCGGCTTGGGAGTCGCCGCGCGCCATCAGACCGTCGCCGATCCAGGTCATGAGGGTGGCAAAGTCGGGATGGCGGGACAACTCCGGATCAATCCGGGAGACAAATTCCAAGGTGGCATCCAAATCGCCCTCGTCCATCAGGTCGAGCGCAAGGGCCATGGGGATCGGGCGGTTGGGTCGCTCGACCCATGTTCCGGGGAACGGCATTGCGGCGTCGTGCAAGGCTTCCGGTGCGAGCGCGGCGCGGGGCACATCGGCCAACAGCCGGGCGGGGCTCACTGGACCATAATATATGGCGAGGAGACGTCCATCTCCATCAAGCAGCAGACTGGCGGGCACCGGGAACGGCCATTTCACTCCCCAACTGTTGGTGCGGAGTTTTTCCACGCGGCGAACCAAAGCCGGCGTGGCCCGGCCGCACTCGAAGGGAAGTTTCAACTTCGTCACCAAGGCGGCTGGATCCCCCGGGGTGCCGCCCTCCGTCAGGCCATCCACCGAGAGAGCCACCACCCGCAGCCCCATCTTTTTTAACGCGGCGTGGTGAGCCGCGAGATCCTTCAGTTCAATGAGACAAGGGAGGCACCACGTCGCCCAAAGGTTGACGATCGTCAGTTGGCCGGATTTCCCGCCCACATTCAGATTTTTCCCATCGAACCCAAGGTAGGGAAGCTGCGGAGCGGCCACCCGCGAACCGGCATAAGCGGCCGTCGACGCCGCCGTCTCCGGCGGGGGGACCGGCCCGGCGGGCAACGCTGGAACCGCCCTGCGCGGCTGAGGCCGGGCCAGTTTTACGCCCTCCATCAGAACAAAATGCCCTGCCGGCTGCACTCCGCCGAAACTTTCCTCACCTCTCCCCGGCCAGCGGACCTGCACCTGACGGACTTTGGCATCGCGGCCGAGGCCGAAGTGCAGCCACTTGCTGGACTGGCTGAGAAAACCTTCCCCCGCCTTCAACACGCGGACGACTTCCGTTCCGTTCTCCAACACGACCTTGACGAGGGCCCCAATGCCATCGCGCGCTCCACGGGTCGCCTCAACGCGGATCTGCAGCCAGTCGTCTTTGGCACCTGATTCGCTGTGGGTATTTTTCAGAAACCGAAGCATCGGCGCGGTGCGGTTGCTGGTCCAGGTGTCGAGGTCCCCATCGCCATCCCAATCCACCGCCACGACGGCCCGGGCATCATCATCGAAGTCAAATCCCGACGCCGCACTCACGGTGGCGAAGCGTCCTCCGCCCGTTCCTGCGGTGTTCAGGAAGCAGACATTCCGCTCATGCCCGCTGAGCGAAAATCCGCGGTCCAGCAGGTCATCAACCCCCAGGATGGATTTCCGGTATGGGCTTTGGCGGTCGTTGGCTTCAGCGACCTTCGTGGGATCCAGCGGTGAAGACGACACGACCTGCCGCCAGACCACGCTTCACAAATCACCCGGATCCCGTCCGGTGACATAGCCGTTAGCGACAAGCAGGTCCTCCCAGCCGTCGTGATTGATATCCGCAGGCACCGCGCCCCAGCTCCAGCGGCCCATCGCCGTGCCCGAGGGTTCGCTGACGTCATTGAATCCTGGTTTTGCCGCGTCCCCGCTGCCGAGATACAGGGTGTTTCCCCGGGCCATATGCTGGAATTCAGCCACGATGGTGTCGGAGTCCCCTGGCCGGAATTTGGGCTGCCGGGTGATCCTGCTCCCCGCCGCCGAGAACATGTTGCCAAAGTATAGGTCCCGTTTGCCATCGCGGTTGAAGTCCGCCGTGGCCACCGACATGCCAAACCCGCCGTCCGTCAGGCCCACGGCTTCGGCGACCTCCCGGAACCGGGCTTTCCCTGTGGGAATCAGATCATTCAGGTAGCAGATCTTGCGCCCGAAATCGTTGGCGATGACGAGGTCGGGGTCACCATCATTGTCGAGGTCATCCCACACGGCGGCAAAGCTGAAGCGGCGGTTCCGGACATCGAGGCCGGCCTCCTGAGTGGCGTCGTCGAAGTCGAGCCAGCCTCCTGTTTTGGACGGTCCGAGATTGCGGACGAGGTAGTTGGCCCCGCCGTTCTCCGCATTGAAATACGGCACCGGGACGGCCAGTTGGGCCCCCTCCTTTTTGTCCGCGTGGTAGCGGCACACGAAAATATCCACATAGCCATTGCCGTCGTAATCGGCGGCTGCCAGTGAGTAACCGGCTTCGGCTACCCGCGATTTCAAACGCAGTTGAAATCTGGCATGGCCAAGGTTCTCAAAAAACACCAGTCCGGATGGCATGGTGGCGACCAGGTCCTGGTCACCATCGTTGTCCAGATCCACAAACAGGGCGGCTTGCGTGGCGTCCAGCATGCCCAGCCCCGAAGATTCGGTAGCGTCCCTCAGCGTGCCGTCAGGGTTTTGCAGGAAGAGGCGGTTTGGCAGGCCTCCATTCTGGCAGGAGAACAGATCATCAAGCCCGTCCCCATCCGCATCGCCGATCGCCAGCCCGCAATAGGCAAACTTGAACATGCGGTTGAAGGTTTCGATGCGTTCGCGCCATCCATCCGTGCCCGTCATATACTGCTGGCGCACGCCGGCATCGGTGGGCAGCACTGCGTGGGTGGCATCGACAAAAAGGGTCTGCGGAGCCTGCCGCCGCACTTCTTCGTAGGCTTCAATCCTGACTTCCGCCAGAACCGGGGCCGCAGCCTCCCCTTCCCATCGGGTCTCCCAGGTGGCGTTGATTTCGAGCAGTCCGCCCTCTGCTGGACCAAATATGGAGACGTATTGGCGGGTGGTTTTACCCGCGATACCAAACACTTTGAATTTCAGCCTGGCCGGACCCGGCGCTGAAAACGCAGCCCGCACCGCTGACAAGGCCGTCTGCAGTTTGGGCCGGGGACTCCCTCCCTGGGCCATCACCCCCCGGTGCACGGAAAAATCCGGACCATCATACACTTTTGACAGGGTCGCCGGCCGGAGCACGTCCGAGGGCGTCGTGGCATAGGCAGCAAGGTCCCCTTTCTTGAGGCGGTCACCGAGCTGACTTAATGCTTTCCCCGCATTTTCCGCAAAAGTTTCACTGGTCCAGCCCTCCGCCATGGGGTCGGGCAGCGTATTCGCGGGTGACCCCAGGACAAACAGTCCGCTGAGGACGAGTGCAAGGACTGGCGACACGAAAGTGGACACAAAGCGCATTAGGAATTGAACGGACGGGCGTGACAAGCCAAAAATCCGACAGCCAAAAATCCGCGCATGGACTAGCCGGGCGCTGAACTGCGATTTGAGGATCTATTACCTCACACCCCGCCGAGTCTGCGCTCCAGAATATCTTCAAGGCCGTCCACTTCATCCATAGGGGAACCGATCCTCACAAAACCAAGGCTTGCGGCGAGTGCTTGCGAGGCCGTATTGTCCGGCCGGATGCTCAACACAAATTGCGTCACGCCATGGATCCGGTGAGCCCAGTTCATGAGCGCCAGCGAAGCCTCGCGGGCGTAACCCTGACGGAGCCAGGGCGGATACACGGTGAAACCAAATTCCACCCCTCCCGGAGCATAAGGGATTAGATAGTCGGCACCGGGGGCGGTGTGGAATCCAATGTGGCCGATCATGACTCCGCGATCCCGGAGTGCTATCGCCCGAAGCGACCATGGCTGAAACCTGGCATCCGCCCGCAGCTGTTCAAGGCGCAACTCCATGACGTCCAGGGAATCCAGCAAACCTTCCGGCAGCGCCAGTCGCACCACTCGCCCGGCCTTCGGGAGGTCCTGTCCCAGCATGGCCTCAAGGAAAGCCGGAGTCAGGGGAATCAATTCCAACCGCTCCGAGGCAATCGTCGTGGTGACACCGTCATCTGTTCTGCCGCTTCTTTCGTCTTCATTGTGGGGGATGTCACTCATGGTTGATCAGGCCCGGGATCGTATCTGGAAGATTGCTCCCCGGCAAATTGCTTTTCCCCGTGCCCAATCTTATGCTTTGCAACGAAACCACACGGGCCCAAGCAAATTCCCCAGTCATTTGATGCACACGGAATCTTGAATTTTCTCCCACGGGATCTCCAGGATTGTTTCCCGATTCCGATATTCAAGAGCCAGCTCGGAGGCCAGTCGTCTGCTCTCCTTAAATGCCTGTCGCTTCAGTTTTGAAAAACGAAATAAAATACTGGTGAATCCCTGCTTATATAAATCACTAACGATAGCAGTATATATAAACCATGGCACAAGGTATTCCCAGAAATATTCAGCTTCCATCAAGGTGCCGATTTCGCATTTTGCATCATGGAAAATGACAATTGATTCCTGAATATATCCGATACCAACCCCAATATCGGATACATAAATGCTTTTAACGTGCGTTGAGATATAGCTCAATAACTCCGGCTTCAGTTCCTGGAGCATTATCAGTGTCGCCCTTATCTCATGCCTGTATTCATCCGGCGCAAAAATATTGAAACCAAGAACAGAGCAGCATTTGTATTGTTCGATCACCCGCTCCTTTTGATAGCAAAAAGCCCAGTGGTAAATACGCCGGACAAAATTGCCAATTAGACTGATATTTCGTTTCACAAGCTTAATTGCTGGATTCTGAAATCAAACAAGGGGAGGCATGCCCGCGGATCTCATTTCGCAAGCTCCTGGAGCACCTCTTTAAGTTTCGCTTCCGGCACGTGCTCTTCGGCCCATAAGCGCGCGCCTTCCGGATCGTATGAAGCTTTCCGGGACACAATATCCTCTGCGTATTCGTCCACCATATCCGGTGGCGCGATTTCAAGGAGGCGCTCCATCGCTTCCGTCGTTTCCCTTGAGGATCCCACCACGGCGCGGAAGCCGTTTAAAGCTCTCTCCATCAGTTTCGGACTGATCGGCTGGGCCTGCTTCAACATCCAATCTACTGTCTCCACCGGCCGGGTTTGAATGGTTTCCCACACAATGTCTCCCTGAATGTCAGGCCGTGAGGGCATTCCTGGCTGGTCCAGGGCCTCCAGCACGTTCAGGGAATCGCCGGTTATTCTTGCGTGGATCTTTTCGGGTCCTTCCTTGCGTAGAAAATCCGCCAGCGCGGCTTTCTGTGCCGCATCTCCGGTCACAAGAAGATGGAGGCAGTCCAGACGGGGATATGCGCCATAGGTCTCCCGCCACTCACTCATGCCCCGCAGTGCCTCCGGCAGACTGCGGGAGAACAGTTCATCGATCGCGGCCCCTCCCAGATACTGGAAGTCGTAACTCTCCTGATCGCTCAAAGAAGCTTCGTCCGCTGCCGCCAGGGCTGCCTTCAAAGCACCAAGCGGATCCGCCTTCACCCAATGGCGCGCCAAGCCGTTATGCTCTCCGGTCCGCATCCGTTTCCGCCATAAGCGCGCCCAGTCTTCCGGCTTCAGGCCCGCTGCCTCTGCTTCCATGGCCAGCAAAGCGGCGAAGGTCCCGCCACCCGACAAGGAGCTGCTCTGCACGGTTTCTCCTATCTGATGGGGAACGGTCGCGTTTCCGTTGGGTTCCGTATTTTCTGTTGGGCGGGTTTGATCGCTCACCAGACTCCGCCGGCCCGCAATGTTCCAGCCTGCCAAAAAGCAGAGCCCTGACGCCGCGAGGACCAGGGAGTAGGTGCGGAGCTTCAGTTTGCGGGCTCGTTCCATCGTTCGTTGGAGTGAATAAATTGCAGCAACCCGCTTCGCCGGGCTTCGGGTAAAGCGGCAGCCGCCACTGCGGCGCTGGCAGCGGCGGCATCGTGCTGCCGCCACCGGACGAGGGTCCGCAAAAGACTGGTTTCCTGTTGCGCGGGATCATTAATACTCATCGCCCAAATAAAGGCTGAGGAAGGCTCCCGGTTTAAAATACCCTGCACCAAGCCGGTTGCGGCCGCATCGCGCGCGGGCCCCGGCGGCATCTCATCCACCCAGATGGAAGCGGCTTCGGAGTCCTTGGAGGTCCAAACGGACAAAGCGGAAGCCAAGGCCTTTTCCATGGCAGCACCGTCCGGCAAGGATTGCGCCCAACCTGCGGCTGCAGGACCATGGTCCCTCGCTTGGGTCTCTGCCAAGCGGGCAGCGGCACTGATTTTCAGGTCCGATGGGAGAGCTTCGTAAAATTGACGTGCCAGCACAGAGGTCTCAGGGCCAGACTGGAGGGAAAGCTGAGCCCCATAGGCCTCCCTCGCTTTGGGATCGGCGATGGCCTCCAGCCATTTCAGGGAGGCCATCGGATTCGATGCTGCTGCTTGGGCCGCCAAATTTGCCAACAAGCGGTCCCGGGTCTCCCCAACGGGCAAAGCACTCACGGCCTCCAGCACGGCACTCAGTTTTCCTTCAGCGACCCATCTGGGAAACATGAAGTTCCCCGGGTCCAGATCGCCTTGGACCACCGTGAACACTTCCCCGATCCGCGAAGGATCCCTCAAGGCCTGCTGGAGAATCTGTGCGGCCGCACTCTGAGCCAACTGCCGGACGTTTTCTTCTTTCCCCACTGCCTCCCGTATCCAGCGAAGTGCCGCAGCTGGATCCTTCCTTCCTAACTGAGCCGCAATCCTTTCCACCAAGGAACCTTCGGAACTCCCTTTGATGACGGCGGCCATCAGCTCTGGCGTCCGCAAAAATTCCCGCGATGCTCGGGCCGGATCCCATGAGCTGATGGTTTGCAGAACTTGTCCGACAGCTTGCCTGCTTCCTTTCTCCAGCCCGCGGGCCCACTCCAAAGCGCCGTCGGGATCGCTGAGCGCCCGGCCAGCTGCGATGGCCGCGATCACCTGATGGCGTTCATATCGCCCAAGCTCCGCAAACCGGTCCAGCGTTCTCAGCATTCCCTCAAAATCCGCATGGGCCATGCGCGTCACCATGTCCCGCCAATTACTGGACGAGAGCAGTCCGGGGACCGCTTTTCCCTCCGGCAAAGCAAGGAGAAACCGCACCGCTGCTTTTCCATCAATAATGCTCAATCTCTGGAGAATGGACTCCACGCGAGGCAGGGCGGCCTTGGATTCCTGCAAGACGGCCAGCACCGCAGCAGGTTCCAGCAGGGCCCATTGCACCAGGACGGTTTCGACTCCTTTGTGGGAATTTAGTGTTATGAAAAACTCCAATGCCTCCCGAGGATTGAGTTCTACCCAGCGCGCGATGAGTCCTTTCAGGGCATCCTCCCGCTTCCAAGGATCGGCAATAGAGTCGTAATCGGCAACTAGATCCGGCATGTCCTGCGCTTGCGCCTTGGCCAAGCGGCTGAGGTAGGGGCCGTTTCCAGCGGTTGATGTCGGGGAAGCAGTCTCCGTCGGTGGTCCGGTCAAGCTGCGGCTTACCGGAGCAAGGAGCACAGCATCTTCCGGCCCCGTTAAACCAATGCGTGCGGCATAACCAGCCACGCCAGCCACCAGACACACCAGATACAGGAGGGGATCTCGCCAGTTCATGGGGTGGATTCCAGGACAACAGTTCTTCGGGAAAGTTTTAATCGTCGTTTAGGGGATGTTTAATCTTCGCCGGGAAAAGGCCGATATCTTGGCAGATAACCGTTGACTCATCCAGCTGAATCGGGCCAGTCATGACCGCCACGCGCTGAACGCCCCCTACCTCCCCCCGACCCCGGGCCTTGGGTGGGAAAGGAGCTGAGGGGTGAAACGGGGATTTTCTGGCAGCCACCTATTTCGAAAGAAAATTTTTCGCATGAACATAGCCATTGCACACACAACCAACCTGGACAGCCGGGAGGCGGGCGAGGAACTGGGCCGGGAGATTGAAGCCAACCTGGCCGGCCTGCCTGACGCCCTCATTGTCTTCGCCTCCCCGCGCTACGACTACAAAATCCTGCTGGAAACGTTGCAATCGACCTGCCGCCCGCGCTTGCTCGTTGGCTGCTCGTCTGCGGGGGAGTTCACCAGCGATTCGGCCCAGGTGGAGACGGCCTGCGTGCTGGCCCTGCAGGCCGACGACATGGCCTTTGCGGCGGGACTTGGAGAGGGACTGAAAGCGGATCGCAAGCAGGCAGCGGCAGACATCGTAGCGGCTTTTGGAGGCATCTCGAATCAGCAGTATGCGTATCGCAGCGCGCTGGTCCTGACGGATGCCCTGGCGGGCTTTGCTGATTCCCTCATCGAGGAAATCAATCTGCGGACCAATGGGATGTATCAATTGTTCGGAGGGGGGGCGGGCGATGACGCGAAGTTCCAGCGCACGCATGTGTTTTTTGGCACCCAAGCTCACACCGATGCGGCCGTCGCTCTGGAGATTCTTTCCAACAAGCCCATCGGCGTGGGCGTGCGTCACGGTTGGGAGCCGGCGGGGCCCGCCTTGCGCGTCACGGAAAGCACGGGAAGCCGGGTGCTGAGCCTGAACGCCTCTCCCGCCGTGGAAGCATTCCAGCGGCATGCGGAGGAGAGCGGCCAGCGCTTCGCCTTGGACGAGCCCTTGCCATTCTTCCTGTCCAATGTGCTGGGGATAGAGACGGAAGGCCAACACCGCCTGCGCGTGCCGCTGAGTCTGGAGGCGGATGGTGCCATCACCTTCGCGGCGGAAGTGCCGGAGGGCAGTGTGGTGCGGATCATGCGCGCCTCGGCGATGTCTGCAGCGGAAGCGGCCGAGAAGGCGGCGCGCCACGCGCTTTCGCAGATGGACGGCCACAAGCCCAAGGCGGCCATCTTCTTCGACTGTGTAGCCACCCGTCTGCGGACGGGGCAGGATTTCGGTTTGGAACTCAAGGCCCTGCAGAATAGTCTGCTCCCGGCGCGCTACATTGGTTGTAACACCTACGGCCAGATCGCCCGCAGTGAGGGGCAGTTTGGCGGCTTCCACAACTGCACCGCCGTGATTGGCATTTTTCCCGAGTGAACCTGGACGGGGATAAGCTGGCCCTGATCGCGTCCCTCGCCCAGCCGATGGCGCGGGGGGACACTTCGGCTCGGCTTGCCGCCTGTTATCATGCGCGGGAATTGCTCATCTTCGAATGGGATGACACGGTGGAAAACTATCTGCCTGCCCCGGCGTTCAAGGCAAGGCTGCGCGATGGCCGCGCCTGGCAGAGCTTCCTGAGGCGCTGCGGGCAGGTAGGTCATGTGAAAGCCGAACTGCCTTTGAATGACGATTCCGGGGCGCAGCCGGTGCTGGGGCGCAAGGGTGCCGATGGGCTGATCGTGGTCCTCATTGGCGGGGCACCGGCCATTGACGGGGAGGATCCCCTTTTTCAACTGCTTCCGCTGCTCGCCCGCGCGTTCTCGGTGGACCGTCAGGCCCGGGAGGCGCGGTCCAACCTCCTGCTCGCACAGGAAAAGGCGGAACATGCCAGCATGTTGGCGGAATCTTTGGAGCGCGCGCGGCGCGATCTCGCGGCGGCACTGCGGGAGGCGCGGGCGGCCCAGGACGCCCTGCAGATTTCGGACCGGCGCAAAGACGAATTCCTTGCGATCCTCGCCCACGAATTGCGCAACCCCCTTGCTCCGATCGCCAATGGCTTGGAACTCATGAAGCAGCAGGACATGGGAGAACCTTTGAGCGGGGTAAGGAGCATGATGGAGCAGCAACTCCGGCACATGGTGCGCCTGATCGACGACTTGATGGACATCTCGCGGATTTCCCGCGGAAAGATCAGTTTGCAAATGGAGAACGTGAGCCTGGCGCAGGCGATCCACATGGCCTGCCAGGAGTCGCGCCCCCTCTATGAGAGCATGCGGCATACTCTTGAGCTTGACCTGCCCGATGAAGTGCTTGCCGTCCATGCCGATATGTCGCGTCTGCTGCAGATATTTTCCAATCTGCTGAACAACGCGGCGAAATATACGCCTCCGGGCGGACTCGTGTGTATCAGCGTCCGCGAGGCGGACGGCCATGCTTTGGTAAGCGTGCGCGACAACGGGGTGGGTTTGGAACCAAACCAAACCGAGCGCATCTTCGAATTGTTCGCCCAAGTGGGGAACAAGGAGGGAAAAAGTGTGGGCGGGCTGGGGGTGGGACTCGCCTTGGTCAGGAATCTGGTGACTCTCCACGCGGGTGTCGTTTCCGTGAGCAGCCAAGGATTGGGGAAGGGCAGCGACTTCACGGTGAAACTCCCGCTCGTCGAGGCCTCCGCGACCAAGGCCCGTCCCGCGGCGGCGGTGGGCCCGGCTGCTGACGCCGCCAAAACGTCTTTCCGGGTGCTCGTTGTCGACGACAACGAGGACTCGGCGGAAACCCTGGGATTGCTCCTGAGGATGCGCGGCCATCAAACGCGCCTGGCCTTCAATGGCCAGGAGGCCTTGGCGACGGCGCGGCACTTTCAGCCAAACCTGATCCTCCTCGACATTGGCCTGCCGGACATGGATGGCTATACGGTGTGTCGCAAGCTGAGGGAGCTTGATGCTCTACAGGACACTACCCTGGTCGCCCAGACCGGCTGGGGACAGGTATCCGACAAGCGCTTGGCACAGGAGGCGGGTTTCCACCATCACTTGACGAAACCGGTGCAATTGACCCAGATCCAGGACATTTTGCGGGAGATGGAGGAAGAGGTTATGAGGAAATGAAAAGTGAATGCGGTCAGTTCTCACATCTTGGTTTTTTTTAGCACCTGACCAGGGAACCGATCAATTTGACAGAGGCAAAAAGACACCCCAGTGAAGGAACGGCTTCCTGCGGGCAGTATGGCAAGCTTCACTCATTCCTTCGCCACCCGCCGCATCCTCAACTTCAACTTCCCAATCCTGACATGAAACGGATTCCCACTCTTTTGGCGCTCTTTGCGCTCTTTTGCGGCCACTCATCCGCCGAGGGAAAAAAGCCGCTGCAAGTCTTCATCCTCGCCGGGCAATCGAACATGCAGGGACACGCCAAGGTCAGCACCTTTGAGCACATCGGCATGGACCCGGCGACGAAACCGATGCTGGCGGAGATGTTGGGAGCGGATGGGAAGCCCAAGGTCTGCGGGCGCGTGTGGATTTCCTCCATCGGTTGCGCGGAGGCGGAGCAGACGGGGAAGTTGACGGCGGGTTTTGGCGCGTCGAACGCCGGGCCGAAAATCGGGCCGGAGTTTACGTTCGGAATATACATGGAGAAGTTCACGGATGCGCCCATTTTGCTCATCAAGACTTCGTGGGGCGGCAAGAGCCTGAACACTGATTTCCGCCCACCCGGGGCCGGGCCGTATGAGTTCAGCGAAGCGCAACTTGCCGCCTTGGAAAAAAAGGGCAGGGACGTGGAGGAAGTGAAAGCGGAGAAGGTGGCGGCGACGGGGGTTTATTACCGGCTCATGGTAGAGCATGTCAAAGCGGTGCTCGGCGATCTCAAACGCGTGGTGCCCGGCTACGACGCGGCGCAAGGTTATGAAGTGGCGGGTTTCGCGTGGTTTCAAGGCTGGAACGACATGGTCGATGGCGACACCTATCCGCAACGCGACAAGCCCGGCGGCTACGACGCCTACAGCATCGCGATGGCGCATTTCATCCGCGACGTGCGCCGGGATTTGAATGCGCCAAAGCTGCCCTTCGTCATCGGCGTGCTCGGCGTCGGCGGGCCGACGGCGGAGTATGGCCCCGGTGAGCGGCGATACCAGGCGACGCATCAAAACTTCCGTGACGCCATGGCGGCCCCGGCCGAATTGCCGGAATTCAAGGAAAACGTCGCGATCGTGTTGACGGAAAAATATTGGGATCCCGAGATGAAAGCGGCGCGGGCGAAGGAGGACGAAATCAAGCAGCGCGCAAAGAAGCTTGCGACCGGGGGCGCTTTGAAGCCCGCCGGGGAAAAAGCAGCGGTGGAAAGGCTCCGCTCGGAGGGCCTGACGGAGCGCGAGCGGATGATTCTGGAAAAAGGCGTCTCCAACGCGGAGTTCCACTATCTCGGCTCAGCTAAAATCCTCGGCGGCATCGGCAAGGGCTTTGCAGAGGCGATGGCAACACTGAAGAAACTCCGCCGAACCAACTGATTTGGTTTTTGTCGGAGGAACTGGGGCCCGCTTGATGAAACTTACCTGCTATTTCTGACATGAAGTCCCTGGACACACCCGCCCCATGGATCCAACGCGGCCTGAATCTGGTGGAGCGGCTGGGGAATGCTTTGCCGCAGCCGGCCACCCTGTTTGCTTTGCTCTGCCTCCTTCTGGTGGGACTGTCGGCGGTGTTTGCGGCGGCCGGGCTGCAGGTGGTCAATCCGGCGAATGGCCAGACGATTCAGGCGGTCAGTCTGCTCAATACTGCAGGTCTGCAGCGCATCATCACCCAAACCCTGCCTAACTTTATCAACTTCCCCCCGCTCGGCGTGGTGATGGTGTGCCTGCTGGGCATTGCGGTAGCGGAAGCGACCGGCCTGATCCATGCGGTGGTGCGGTGCATGGTGCTGGCGGCACCCCGCTGGCTGATTACGCCGATGGTGGTGTTCGCCGGAGTGATGTCCAACGCGGGCGGGGATGTCGGTTACGTGCTGCTGGTGCCCTTGGCTGCGGCCATCTTTCATGCACTGGGCCGGCATCCTCTGGCGGGTCTGGCGGCGGCATTTGCGGGCGTCAGCGGCGGATTCAGCGCCAATCTCCTTGTCGGCACGGTGGATGTGCTGCTCGCCGGCCTGACCCAAAGCGCGGCCAATCTCATCACGCCCGGGTATGCCGTGACGGGCCTGGCGAACTATTATTTTCTGGCGGTATCCACCCTGGTGGTTACGGGGGTGGGCACCTGGGTGACAGTCCGGCTTATTGAGCCCCGGTTAGGGGTCTACCGGGGAGATGCTCCCGTGGAAAGGCTGGAGCCTCTGACCGGCCGGGAGAAACGGGGATTGGTCGTGGCAGGTTTGTTTGCTCTCCTCGCCACCGGGGTCATTCTATGGGGTCTGCTGCCCGCCGGGGGATTTTTGCGCGATCCGCAGCAGACGGCGGATCCGATTCTCCGCTCGCTCTTCTTCAGCCACCTGGTGCCATTTTTGTTTATCATGGGGGTGGGGTTGGGATTGGCTTACGGGCTGGGGGCAGGAACGGTGCGTTCGGACCGGGACGTGGTGCTCGGAATGGAAAAATCCATGGCCACCCTGGCTTCCTATCTGGTGCTGGCTTTTTTCGCCGCCCAGTTCATTGCTTATTTCAATTGGACCAATCTGGGCATCATCCTCGCGGTCAAAGGGGCGGAGCTGATCCGGTCGGCCGGTCTGGAACAAATGCCGGTGCCGCTGCTGATTGCCCTCGTCGTCCTCTCCGCGGCCATCAATCTCATCATCGGCAGCGCTTCCGCCAAGTGGGCGCTGCTGGCCCCGATCTTTGTGCCCATGTTCATGTTGCTGGGATTCTCCCCGGAACTGGTGCAGGCCGCTTACCGGGTGGGCGACAGTTGCACCAACATCATCACCCCGCTGATGGCTTATTTCCCCCTCATCCTGACCTTTGCGCAGCGGTATGACCGGGAGGCGGGCATCGGCACCATGATCGCCTCCATGCTGCCCTACTCCATCGCATTCCTCGTTGGCTGGAGCGCGCTGCTGGTGGTTTGGGTTTTGCTGGGTTTGCCAGTCGGCATCAATGCGCCCCTATACTTGCCGGGGCAATAGTCTCATGGCCGGCCCCCATCGCCTGCACCGGCGCAGGAGGCTGGGGCCGGTTTTTTCCGAAACGCGTCCCTAGTTCCATCACCAGCACCAACAGGGAGGGCAGAAATGTCAGGGTGATAATCGCCGTGCAACCAAGGCCAAAGAGCACGATGGCCCCGACCCCGCGGTATAATTCGGTGCCCGCTCCGGCGAGGAAAACGAGGGGTGCCAGTCCCATCAGGGTGGTGGCGGTGGTCATGAGAATCGGGCGGAGGCGGGAGCCGAGGGCTTCGCGGACGGCATCCAGCGGGGCCATGCCGAGCAACCGGCGGTTGTGCATGGCTCGGTCCACGATAAGGATCGGATTGTTTACGGAGGTCCCCAGAAGGATAAGGAAGCCCAGCATGGTAATCATGTCAAAGGGCTGGCGGATTTCCGGCAGGCCGATGGAAGGCAGCAGGCCTCCTGCAAAATTGAGGAGCCAAAGGCCGGCAATGCCTCCGCTGATGCCCAGGGGCACGGTGGCGAGGATGAGGAAGGGATCGCCCCAGTGGCGGTAGATGATGACCAGCTGCAGATAACAAAGCACCACCGCCACCCACAGATTGCCCGCCATGGAGGCGCGGGTGGCGTCCAATTGATCGCTGGCTCCGGAGATATCCACCGTGACGCCGGGGGGCAGGGACTGGGTGGCCCGCAGGTGTCCTACCACTTCCTCACGAACTTTGTTCACCGCCGTTTCGAGGGGCAGACTGCGCGGCGGAATGACGTAGAGGGTCACGGTGCGCTTGCCGTCCACCCGCCGGATATTGGCCGTATCCACCGTTTCCGAAATATCCGCAAGGGTGCTCAACGGCACCGCCGTGCCCTGGGGCGACCACAGGGTGAAGCCGGGAATCTCATCCAGCGACTGCCGGTTGATCGCTTGGTCATACAGGAAAATATCGACCTTGTCGTCATTGAGGAAAAACTCGTCGACAAAGGCTCCATCGGTCAGGGAGGCCACGCCGAACCCGAAATCCTGGAGGGTGATCCCCATCTCGGCGAGGCGCTCCCACTTGGGTTTGATCTGGAGCAGCGGCTGCCCCAGCACCAACGAGGCTGGCACGGAATTGATCTGGGCCCCTTCGATGACCTCCTCTGCGCGGCGGAAGGTGGTGCCGGCAGCCTGATAGATGGCGGGCAGATCCGGTCCACTCAGATCGAGAGCCACCGCGCGGGTGCCGCCGTCGTTGCTGGAAATGATGGAACCGCGCGAAGAAAACGCCCGCATCCCCGGATGGACGCGGAATCGCGCGTTGATCACCTCCATGAAGGCATCAATGTGTTTCGGATCCTTGGTCTCCGCGATCACGCGCAACGACTGCGCCTGGGCAATCACGGTGAAGCGGGCCAAGGGTGGAATGGTTAGTTCTCCCCGGTCGAAGGCGGCGGGATCGGTGTCCAGTGCCGGCAGGATTTCCGCCTGCAGGCTCTCCGCGATTTTTTCCATCTCCGGCAGATTGTAGCCCGGCGGCGCGATCATGGTAGAGAAGGATTTGGCTTCCTCTCCTTCCGGCAGATATTCGGCGGGAGGTGTCAGGAAAAACAGGGCCGCGCCGGTGAGGGCTAGCGTGGTGAGGATGACCCCGATCCGGCGCAGCGGATGCCCGAAGAGCCATGCCAGCGGTTCGAGAAGGCGTCGTTTCGGGGCAGTGGCAAGGGCTGGAGCCCCCTTTGATTTGCCTTCGGGGAGATTGGCAAAGGCCACCGGCACCAGAGTGACCGCGACCAGCATGGAGACGAGGATGGAAGCCGATATGGCGATGCCAATATCCGAAAACAACTGCCCGGCTTCCTCCTTCACAAACAGCAGCGGGAGGAAGACCAGCACCGTGGTCATGGTTCCTGACAATACCGCCGCCGCCACCGCGCGGGTGCCATCCAAGGCTGCCTGGAAGCGCGATTTTCCTTTTTGCCGCTCCTGCTGGATGCTTTCCAGCACCACAATGGTGTTGTCGATGGTCATGCCGATGGCGAAGGCCACCCCGGCGAGCGAGATCACATTGATGGTGCGACCCAGCAGCAGCAAGCCGATGAAGCTGGCCACGGCGCACACCGGCATGCCGCACATCCCGATCAGGGTCGCCGAGGCGGAGCGCAGAAACAAAAACAGCACGCACGCCGCGAGGCCCGCTCCAATCAGTATATTGGTCCAGACATTTTTCACGGAATCCTCGACATACCGCACGTCCTCGTTGCTGATGAGCATCTCCATGCCGGCGGGATTCAGCACGTCCCGGTTGATCTGTTCCACCACCGGCAGCACGGCGCGTTTGATGGCGATGACATTCGATCCGGTTTCCCGGATCAGGGAGAGGCGGATGTTGGACACTCCGTTGGTGTAGGAACGGTTGGAGATTTCAAAGTGATCCAACTGCACGGTGGCCACATCCCGCAGCCGGGTGATGGCATCCCCGCGGCGCACGAGGATCAGGTCCTCCAATTCCCCAAGGGTTTCAAAACGGCCCACCGTCCGCAGCAGATAACGTCTTTTTCCGCTGTCCACATCTCCGGCGGAAAGGTCCAGATTCCGCGCCCGCACCGCGTCCCGCAAATCTGTCAGGGTGATCCCGCGTTCCGCCAGTCTGGCCGGGTCCACAAGGATCTGGATCTGGCGCGCTGCACCCCCGCCCACTTCCACCTGGGAAACGCCCGGCACCCGTTCCAGCGGAGCCCGGGCATTGTCGCCGATGAAATCCCGCATCATGTCCATGTCCAGTTTCCGTGGATTTCCCGGCAACGGCACCACCCGGAAACTCATGAAGGCATTGTAGGAAAACGAATTGGTCCGCAGCACCGGTTCATCCGTATTTTCCGGATAGGATGGCACCTGGCTGAGGGCGTTGTTGACCCGCAGCAGAGCCTCGTTGACGTCCGTGCCGAATGGAAACTCCAGCTCGATGGTGGCGGAGCCGGTGGTGGCCTGGGAGGTCATGCGGCGCAGATTGGGCAGGCCGCGCAGGTAGTCTTCCTGTTCAATGATGATTTCCTTTTCCACATCCTGCGGGGTCGCGCCGGGCCAGCGCGTCTCCACCGTGATGATGCGGGTGTCGAGGTCCGGGATCATCTGCACGGGGACCCGCGTTGCGGCGATGAGGCCCAGCAGCAGCAGCATCGCGGTGATGACCGTGACCAGAGTGCCACGCTTGAGAATCGCTTCCATCATGGCCTTACTACTCCTTTCCGGAGGTTGGCGTGAAAATTTGCACGGCCTGTCCTTCGCGCAGGCCTTCGTTGCCGCGCTC
The DNA here is from genome assembly GCA_038210825.1 of Verrucomicrobiales bacterium. Lineage (GTDB taxonomy): Bacteria > Verrucomicrobiota > Verrucomicrobiia > Verrucomicrobiales > V1-33 > CAIZWU01. The sequence continues at coordinate 183,236 of JBBQWG010000001.1, read as the reverse complement.
TACCACGCGAACCCCCGCTTCCAAGCCGGTCAGGACTTCCAGTTGATCGGTCAGGGCGGGTCCGAGGGTTATCACCTGTGACCGCACTACAGTGCCCACGCCCTCGTCCACTACCTTCCAGACTTTGGCGGATCCATCCGCAAAACGCACCACTGCATCCCGCGGCACCTGCACCACCGGCTGGTCACCTGTAAATGAAAACACCGCGCGGCCCGAGATGCCCGGTGCCGCCAGTTGGTCAGGATCCTCCATCGCGATCCGGATCAGAAACGTCCGCGTCACGGCGTCTTTTACGGGCACCGCCACCGCGATTTTTCCTGACAAAACCCGTTCCGGATCCACATCCAGCCTGACACCGACTTCCGGTGTTTCCTTGAGCCGGGCGAACAACTCCTGCGGACCCTGCACGTCCATGCGCAGGTTGCCGGTCTCCACCAGTTCCAGCACCGGGGTGCCGGTCTGCACCCATTCGCCTTCTTCCGCCAGTTTGCGGGAAATAACGCCATCGAAGGGAGCGAGGAGACGGTGGCGTTCCACCAGCGCCGCCTGCTCGCGCTGCTGCACCTCCGCCTGCCGCAAAATGGCGGATTTCAGCTTGAGCGAGGTCTCCCGGGTTTGCGCCTCGGAGCGGGTGAAAGCTCCGGACCTTGCCAGTCCGCGCACTTCATCCACCAGGCGCTGCGCTTCCGCCACTTCCAACACCGCCTGTTCCCTTTCCGCCTGCACCCGTTCCAGCGCCAGCGCGGCCAACTCATCATCCAGTTCCACCAGCACGTCGCCCTGTTTCACCACATCGCCCGCATCCGGCCTCAGCGTGGCGATCAACCCCGCCGTCCGCGCGGAAAGCCGGGAATGCCGCCGTGCCGTCACTGATCCTGTCAATTCCACCCGTGAGATGAGCGGGGACTTTTCCACTACGGCCACAGTGACGGGCTTGGCGGGTTCTTCCGCGTGAAGGCTACAGGTTAGCGTGCCGGCAAGCAGCACATATCTGAGAATGGGACGCATGACCGTTACCGTCGGTCAACCCCTCGCGAACTCAAGCTGCAATGCCCGCTGATGTTCAATAACTTGCCTTCATCGTGGAGGTAATTTCCGGAAATGGCCCCGCGCCGCAGGGCGGGAAATGGCCGGCCGGCTCAGGTTCCAGGCCGGTCCGGACCGGCGGGCGGATCGGATTTGGGATCGGATTTGGTGAGGGATTCCGGGAAACCGTGCAGGCGGACTTCCCTCTGGGGAAAGGGAATGTCAATATCCGCCGCCGCAAAGCTGCGCAGGATGGCGCAATGCAGATCGGTCAGGGTGGAAAGGCGCTCGGCAAGGGTGCCCACGTGGAAGCGGAGCCGCAGCAGCAGGGCATTGTCCCCGAACCCCTCGAAGCTGACGATGGGAGCCGGATCCTTGAGCACCGCCGGATGGTCGGCGGCGGCGCTGGCCAGCAGACCGAGCGCGGTGGCGGGGTCGGACTGATAGGAAATGCCGACGGAGATTTCCTGACGTGTCGCGGTATCGGTGTGGGTCCAGTTGAGGAGTTTGCCGGTGATGAATTCCTTGTTGGGAACGATGTAGTCCTTGCCGTCCGGAGCCCGGATGGTGGTGGCGCGGATTTGAATGCGGCTGACGGTGCCGGTGATGTTGTCGATGGTCACGGTGTCGCCGGGCCGGATCGGACGTTCGATCAGGATGATGAGGCCGGAGAAAAAGTTGGCGAAGATTTCCTGCAATCCGAAGCCAAGACCCACCGTCAGGGCGGCGGCGAGCCACTGCACACTGGACCATGTGATTCCCAGAAGTCCGAGGGTGAATACCAATCCGGTGATGAGAATGGCGTAGCGGGTGACGGTGCTCAGGGCAAAGCGGGCTCCGGCATCCAGTTGCAGCTGACTGCTCATGACAAACTCAATCGCCCCCGGAATCCGTCGGGCGGAGGCAAGGGTTAGGCCGGCGGCCGCGAGGGCGATGAAAAACGACCACCACGTCAGCCGGGAAACGGGTTTTGCTTCCGGATCCTCCGCCGTTCCGGCCGCCGGGGCGGGCGCGGTCAGCGGTAATCCCGGGATCAGGGAAACCGGGGATTGATCGTCCGGGGCACGGTCCTCATGGTCACGCTGCAGGGACACCAGTGAATCCAGCGGCCGGTCGGCCAGATTTCTGGCAGCGGGCAGGACGTCCGCCCAGATGGACCATGCGCTGAGCACGATGCCGGCAAAAACGATGATATCCACCAGGCCGCGCATCTGCTGGCCTTTGTCGTCGATTTCCGGGCCGGTGATGACGTCGGGAGCTGGTTCCGGGACGGGATCTGAGGTGATGGTGCCAGGGGGGAGGTTCTCGACCGGCTCGGGAGCGGCGGCCGCCGCGCGGGAGGCTTCGCGGTTTTCCCGGAGCTTGCGCGCGGAGGCTTTGCGGAGCTGTTGGCGGTGAAGAAAATACCACCGCAGGAAGAGAGCCCGCAGGAGCAGAAAGCCAGCACCGGTGAGCAGTGTGATGGCCAGGCGAACTGTCAGGACTTCGGCGGTGAGCAGATAGCCGCGCAGGGCGAGCACCGCCAGGGCAAGGGGCACGAAGATGCAAAGCGCATACCCCGTGTGCCAGAGAAGCCGGCTTAAACCCTGCCGGGGCAGGCCGGTGTGGCGTCCGGCGATTTTCCAGAACCGATGCAGCCACCATGCTGCAGCCACGAGGACGACGACAAGGCAGACGCGGCCTGCGGCGTCATGGCGGATCTCGTCCGAGCGCTGGAAAATACTGGCGGCAAGGGAGCAGGGAATGAGGATCAGGATCAACCGGCGGAATTGCCAGCGAAGCTGCCGGACCACCTCGCCGGGCCATGCAAAATGCCGGGGAGCGAGGCCGTCGGGATGCAGCGGCTGGCGCACCAGTTCCACGCCGAGCAGCGTGAGGGCCGTCTGGTGCAGCGCGGTGGCAAGGGTCAGGGCGAAGGCCGGGGCGTGGGGGTTTTCCAGCCATGGCAGGGAGGCCGCCCAAAGCAGCACCGGCCATGGCAGGGCGATGGCGGCGGTCCAGACCACGGCGGCCAGCGTGGGAAAAAATCCAGGATCCGGTTGAGAGGCCAGGCGGGCGAGGGCCGCGAGCCGGTGACGTCCGGTGCGGTTGATCCAATAAAGTCCTCCCAGCAGCAAAATGGTCAGGGTGGAGGCGAGGGGATGCTGTCGGACGCCCTGCCACCATGAGGAGGCAAGAGCGGGATCCGTGACATTCCGGGCCAGCCACTGAGAGGAGACGCCGAGTGAGGCCAGGCTCGCCGGGCCTACGGGGATGGTGCTGGGCATCCAGAGAATGTTTTCATGGATGAAGCTGCGGTGGGCCCGGATGACATTGCGGTATTGCTGGGAAGATTCCTCCAGCCGGACCAGCACATTGTAATATCGGGCGTAGGTCTGCTGAAGGGTGAGGATACTTTCGCGCTCGGCTTTGGCGGCGGATGGGGCATCCGCAGCGCTGACAGGCAGGCCCGCATGCACTTCATCAAGGGCCAGCCGGGCCAATTCCACTTTGGTCAGGTTTTCCTGACGATCCGCATCGTCCCGGGTCAGAGAGGCCGGCGTCGGCAGCGCCTGACGTTGTTGCCGCAGTTCAACGCCGATGATACCGCTGGGACCGAGGCGGCGGATTTTTTCCCGGGTGCCGGCGGACAGGTTGACCCAGTGCCGGATATCGGATTGAAGGGCGCGCAGTTTTTCCTCGGCCTGTGGAATCAGAACTTCGATGATGTGCTGGTTTTCGGCGGCCCGGAGCCTCACGGCTTCGAGCACCGGCTGGAGTGCCGCCGGAGCCTCCGCTTCCTCGCGGGTGGCTTTTTCGAGGGTGGTGGCGGCAGACTGGCTCCTAAGTTGGTCGAGACGGCTGCGGAGCGGGCTCCCGGCGGCCTCCAATGCAACCAACTGGCGGTTGGCTTCGCTAAGCTGTAGGCTCGGCCAGTTGATGGCTTCTGCGGCATCGAGCCATGCCAATTCCGCTTCTGCGGCATCGATTTTGGCTTGCGTGGCGGCGATGGTGGCTTTGCGGGAAAGGGTTCTGGCTTCCAGCCATTCGGCCGGTTGGGTGGGGTCGGTGGGCAGCGCTTCGGTGGTAAGCTTGATCAGGGCGGGATTGGCCTCGCTGAGAACGGCGTTCAATTCCTGCCGCCGGGCCGCGTTTTGCTGGGGCAGACTACGGGCCAGCACCAACTGTTGACGGGCGGGGGCGAGGGCAGTTTCCAAGGCCGAGACCGCAGCCTCAAGGTCGCTGATGCCAGCGGTGGCGGGAGGGGCCTTAAGGCTGGCTGGGAGGGTGGCAGGTTGGGAAGCGCTTTCCTTCAAAGCCGCAGCGGTGACGGGGAGTTTTTGGGTCTGTTCGCGGTATTGGCCGGCTTGCTGGCGGTATTGCGCTGCCTGCTGGATCCGGTTGGAGGCTTCCTCCGCGAGGGGCAGCACGCGCTTCTGCAACCCGGGGTCCACGGCGGAAGAAGACCAGAGTTTGATTTTGGCTTCGATCTCCGGGAGAGCGACCCCGCCTTGATCCGGTGACTGTGCTGACAAACCGGAAGCGGATCCCAGAAGGAAAATCAGGAGGATCAGGAGGGCGGAAGGCAGATCAGGCAAGGGAATCAGGAAAATTCAGAATACCCACTGAAGCCGTGATCCGGGGAGGGCGCAACTGGAGCGCGGAGGAGTCGCATGGCCGAGGTGGTGGGTCACTGCCGGGGGATTTGAAACGGTGCTTGATCTGGTGGAAGATAGCTGCGCGGGTCTCCTGCGGAAAATCAAACCTGAACTGAACCAAAATGCCGAATCACCCTGACACTCCCCCGCCCGGGGACCTTCCAGCTCTGGCCCGCCATGTCATGGCCGCCGCCAAGTTTCCCATGCTGGCCACCATGGATGGGGACCAGCCCCGGCTGCGTCCGGTTTCTCCGGTCAAAGTGGACGGATTCACCGTCTATATCGCCAATCTCAAAAACTATGGCAAGACGGCCGAAATCGCCGCCAATCCCAGGGTCGAACTTTGTTATTTGGATGCCAGCCACGATCAGGTAAGGATCACGGGCACGGCCGAAACGGTCACCGAGCCGGAGCTTCTGGCATCGATTTGGGAGAGCAATCCGCTGCTCCGGCGCTACCTCGGCACCCCGGACAATCCATCCCTCGTGGTCTATCGGGTCCGTCCGCACCGCGTGCGATACATGAAGGAGTGGGCTTTGCAGTATCATGAGGTGCCACTTGAAGGCGCGGGAGGAGGGTGACCTCCGGGCACCTGCCTCCATTCCCTGGGTCGTCTCATTCCTGCCAGGGTCGAATGCACGATAAGCAGGGCCGGGAAATTCCGTCTCTTCCTTGGCGCAGGGACTTTTTCCTGACATTTTATCCTATGAAGCGTTCCATTCTGGCGGGATCATTATTATTTGCAGGCCTGCTGGGTCCGGGCGGCGCGGGCAGGGTGGCCGCGGAGGAGAAAAGTGCTCCGCAGATTTTGGAGCGGATTGCTTTCGGTTCGTGCGCCTCCCAGAACAAGCCCCAGCCCATTTGGGACGGGATCGTGAAAGTGCAGCCGCAGTTGTTTCTGGGGTTGGGAGATAACATTTACGGGGACACCACGGACATGGAACTCCTCAAAGCCAAATATGCCATGCTGGGGGCCAAACCGGGCTACCAGTCGCTGCTCAAAACCTGTCCGGTCCTCGCCACCTGGGATGATCACGATTACGGGGTGAACGATGGAGGGGCCGGATATTCCCGGAAGGTGGAATCCCAGCGCATCATGCTAGATTTTTATGGAGTGGCAGCGGATTCCCCGAGGCGCCAGCGGGCCGGGGTCTACGGCGCATGGCGCTATGGACCCGAGGGGAAGCGCACGCAGATTATCCTGTTGGATCTGCGATACTTCCGCAGCCGTGCGGCCAAGGACACCCGGCCGCCCGGGGAGAAATTGAGGCTCAATCTGGTGGGCTGGTATGTGCCGGACCCGGACCCGGCCGCGACCATCCTTGGACCAGAACAATGGGCCTGGCTGGAGACCCAACTCAAACTGCCGGCTGATCTGCGGCTCATCGGTTCCAGCACCCAGGTCATTGCCGGTGAAAAAGGCATGGAGTCATGGGACAACTTTCCCTTGGAACGGAAGCGGCTCTACGACCTGATCGGCAGCACTGGAGCCAACGGGGTGATTTTCCTCTCCGGTGACGTTCACTTCTCCGAAATTTCCCTGACCAAGGACGGTCCCTATCCGTTATACGATTTTACTTCCAGCGGCCTGACCAATACCCACGCCGGATGGGCCGCCGCAGTGAATCCCCACCGGGTCAGTCCCAGGGCCTGTTCCGAACCAAACTTTGGTCTGATCAGCATCAACTGGAATGCCCCGGAGCCTTCTGTCCTCATGGAAACCCGGACCGTCTCCGGCACCACCGCCCTTTCCCTGAAAATTCCGTTGGGGGAACTGAAGAAAAAGTAATCCCGGCCCGGATCGCTTCGGCCGGGGTGGGGTATACGGCAGCCGGTTCACCCCAACGGATTTTTGCGTTCCGGAAAGGCGTGTTGTGATACTGCTAGCTAGTGGTCCGTGCCCGCCATTTTGATGAAAAACGCAGCATCCCCGAATCGCCATTGGATCTCGGTCTACGTGCGGAGGGAAACGTAGCCCGACTTTCCAAAGTCGGGTAACCGCGGCAGACTGCCCACCCCTGACAAGAAACCCGCTGGAGTGGGCCTTGTCCTCTCAGGCATTCCGGAGTATGCGCAGGACCATGGACCTTTTTGATTTTACTCCCGCTTCCCGGCGGCAGCCGCGTGAGGAGAATTGCAATGATAGGGAAAAAGTGGACAGCGTGACCCAATTGACCCGGCGCATCAAAAACCTGCTGGAAGACGGAGTAGGATCTGTGTGGGTGGAAGGGGAAGTGAGCAACCACCGCAAACAAAACAGCGGACACCATTATTTTACGCTGAAGGATGCCGGAGCCCAGTTGGCCTGTGTGCTGTTCAAAGGAAATGCCGCCGGCCTCAAGGTGCCGCTGGGCGACGGCCAAGCCGTGCAGGTTTACGGAGACGTCACGGTTTATGAAGCCCGGGGACAATATCAAATGATTGTCCGGCAGGTCCGGCCCTCCGGAGTGGGAGCGTTGCAGGCCCGGTTCGAGGCCCTCAAGCGGAGGCTTTGTGAAGAAGGCCTGTTTGATGAAGACCGGAAGCAGGAGATTCCCCGCTTTCCCCGCACCGTGGCCATCATCACCTCGCCTACCGGCGCGGCCCTCCAGGATATGCTGAATATCCTGCGCCGCCGTTCGCCATGGCTGCGTGTCCTCGTTTTCCCCGTGCGGGTTCAGGGGGCCGGAGCCGCCGGGGAAATTGCCGCCGCCCTCAATGGGCTACAGGCGCCATCCCAAAATCTGCCCCGCATCGACACCGTGGTGCTGGCCCGCGGTGGCGGCAGCCTGGAAGATTTGTGGGCTTTCAATGAAGAGGTGGTGGCCCGGGCCATCGCGGCCTGTCCGGTTCCGGTGATCTCCGCCGTGGGCCATGAGATTGATTTTACCATCGCCGACTTCACCGCCGATCTGCGGGCTCCCACTCCCAGCGCGGCTGCGGAACTCCTGGCTCCGGATGGAGTTGAACTGAAAGCCATGCTGCAACAGCACCGTGCCACCCTGACCAGAAGGGTCCAACAGGCTCTGCAGACCTGGCGGCGCGAACTCGAACTGATGGCCCGCGGCCCGCTCAGCCGGGAAAGCGATCGCGTGCTGCTGCCCTGGCGGCAACGCGTGGACGATGCCTCCACGGCCCTCCAGGACGCGGTCGCCCTGCTCCTTGCCGAACGACGCCAGCACCTTATCACCCTAGCCCATCAACTGGAGCGCCGCCGACCCGACAATCTCATTGCCGGACGCCGGGCCCGGCTGGCCCTGCAGCGCGAACGCCTCGAATCCCGCCTGCAGGCCGCCCTCGCCACCCGCCGGCACGCCCTGGCGCGCTGCGGGGACCAACTCCACGCCCTCGGTCCGCAGGCAGTGCTCTCCCGCGGGTTTTCCTACACCCAGAACATGGCCGGCAAACTGGTCCGCGAAGCCCGGGAACTCCACCCGGGCGAGGAATTCATTACCCATCTCGGCCATGGCAAGGTCCATGGGGTGGTCACGGCGGTGGAATAATCGGGATGGCCTTTCCGTTAGGTCTGCGGGGATTCCGGCACGGCAGGTCCCTGCGGCCAAAAGAATTTCGCCCCGCATCCGGCCCATGATATAGATGAAGTATGCCGGTTTCCGCCCAGTCCTCCGCCGAATCCAAGATTGCGCTCCCTTGATCAGATTCTCCGCGTGCCAGGCAGCCGCCTTGCATTGACACGGGAGGGGGGTCCAGGCGCTGGGTTTCCGCCGGAAAGTTGGCGGCCGGGTTATGGCTTGACACTGCTGAGTGCATACATGTCATTCGATGTATGAAATTAATTACCGTCAATGTATCGGAACCGGTTTATCGGGACTTCCAAGCATTTGCGAAAAAAGCCGACCGGAAGACTGCTGAATTGATCCGCGAAGCCATGGAACTATACCGGCAGATACACATGAATCGGCGCACGACGCTGCGGGATCGCCGCCCGGCCAGTGTGGGCGGTCCTATCGGGATGATCACCGGTGAGGACGATTTGCTTGGAGGGATGCTGGATGACGCACGGGATTGATACCGATTTTTTAGTGTCAGTGGAGATCCGCGATCACCCATGGCACCAACAGGCCGACGTGCTCCTGCAAACTCTGCTCGACGCTGGCCACGATTTTGCCGTCGCCCCACAGACCTTGGCGGAGTTCATTCACGTTATCACAGACCCCAGACGTATGCCGCAGCCCCTTTCCATGAGCGACGCGATAGCCCGTGCAGAGCATTGGTGGCAATCCGCCGAAGTGCGGCGCGTCTTTCCGGAAGGCAATGGCGTGACGGATTTTTTCAGTTGGCTGAAGCGCTATCAACTGGGCCGGAAGCGGCTCCTCGATTCCATGCTGGCCGCCACCTTTCAGCAGGCAGGGGTCACCCGGATCATTTCCAACAACGAAAAGGACTTCACCATTTTCGGCTGCTTTGAGGTGCTGAACTTCCGATGAGGTCACGGGGTGAGCCATCCCAAAACCCAGCCATTCACTCGGGAGAGGGGGTGGACACGGATCGCCTTCCACACCCGCGGGGCATGCCCTGAAACCGGGAAAAGCGCAGGAAGTGACGCCGCCAGTCATCCTGCGACGCTCCTTTACTGCAGGACATGGCTAAAATCCCCTGCGTGTTTCCTTTTCGGCCCCATGCTCAAGCCTTTCGCGCAGGGACAGCAGCACCCGTTGAAATGCTTCGAGGTCTGCTAAATCAAGACCGTGCGTGACCTGATTCACCCACGGGGCCTGCAACTCCATTGCCGCTTCGTAGGCTCGTTTCCCTGTGGCAGTCAAAAGGACCAAGTGGGCGCGGCGGTGGCGCGGATTGTCGCCGAAAGTCAGGAATTTCAGTTTGTGCAGATCATTCACGATGCGCTGCACATTCTGCCGGTTGGTCCCCAGATTCCGGGCCAGACCGGCTACGGTTTGCGGGGGGCCGGCCCGGACAATGGCCCCAAGAATTTGCCAGCGGGCCCCGGTAAGTCCAAGATGAGCCGCCAAGCGGTCTCCAACATTCAAGATCAGACTGCTGACCCGGAAAATTTCCATGGTCATGGAGGTCAAAACTTCACCGGCAGGGGTGCGTTGGGGTAATGGGGACATGGGTGGTTTGAACAAAGTTTGACATCATGATGTCAATTTGAAATCCTCGCGGCGCTGCACACGAAATTCTTCCTGCCCCATGAAACCGTCCACTGAAAAGACAACCCAAAAGAAGATGCTGCGTCTGCTCCCTGCGGCGATGGCCTGCCTGAGTTCGTTTTCTCCGGCCCGCGCGGACAGCTCCGCCGGTCTATGGGAGGGGGAATTTGACTCGCCCATGGGACTTCAAACATACCAGTTCGACTTCAAAGTAGCGGATGGGACGCTGGTCGCGACGGCCGCAGCGGAGGTGGGGGATCAGAAGCGCACGGTGGAATTCATTGATGAAAAGATCGACGGCAACACCATCACTTTTGCCGAACTGCGGAAGATTCAGGACAACGAAATCCGGATCGAATACACTGGCAAAGTGACGGACAAGGGGATCGCTTTTACACGGAAGGTCGGGGACTTCGGCAGTGCGGAGTTTGAAGCGTCGCGGGTGGGTGCGCCTCCCAGTCCGGTGACTGCCGCAGGCCCGGTGCCGTCGCCGACAAACCTTCCCGGCCAGGAGTTTCCAAAAATTCATCCCGATGGCCGGGTGACCTTCCGGCTCAAGGCTCCAGAGGCGAAAAGTGTGGCGCTGAACTATGGGCAGCCGCATCCGATGGAGCGCGATGAAGAAGGAAACTGGACCATTACCTTCGGTCCGATTCCGCTGGGGTTTCACTACTACACCTTCCTCGTGGATGGCGCGAATGTGTGTGATCCGGCAGGTGAAACGTATTACGGCATGAGCCGCATGGCCAGCGGCATCGAGATTCCCACGCCGGGCGAGGACTGGTGGCAGACGAAGGAGGTGCCGCATGGGGAGGTGCGCGAGAGGCGTTTTTTTTCCAAAACCACGAAGGGTTGGCGGCGCCTTTTTGTCTATACACCGCCAGATTACGATGCCGATCCGTCCGTCCGCTATCCGGTGCTCTATCTCCAGCACGGCGGCGGCGAGGACGAACGCGGCTGGCCGGTCCAGGGCCACATGGCGGACATCATGAATAATTTGATAGCGGAGAAGAAAGCCAAGCCGATGGTGGTGGTGATGTCCAGCGGCTACGCCCGGAAGCCCGGGGAGTCTCCCAATGCCATGCGTCCACCCGGCGGTGGCGGCCCTCCCCGTGATCTCAATGCCATGTTCGCCACGCTGGAAGAGGTGTTTATCAATGACCTCATCCCTTTTGTGGACGAGACCTACCGGACGAAAACCGGGCGGGAGCACCGTGCCATGGCCGGACTTTCCATGGGTGGCATGCAGACCTACCACATTGGCCTCAAGCACCTCGACCGGTTCGCATGGCTCGGAGGATTCAGCGGCGGCGGCGGCGGATTCAGCGGTGCCTTCGATGCAGAGACTTCGCACGGCGGCGTGATGGCCGATGCCAAGGCCTTCAATGACAAGGTCCGCCTGCTCTATCTCAGCATCGGCACGGAAGAGGGCGAGCGCTTCCTAACCAGCGTTAAGGGCTACCGCGATGCGCTGGAAGCCGCCGGCGTGAAAACGGTGTATTTTGAATCTCCCGGCACGAAGCACGAGTGGCACACCTGGAGGCGCAGCCTGCATGACTTTGCCCCGCGTCTCTTCCGGGAGGCCACAGTTGCAGCAGTTTCACCTCCGGCTCGCCCGGCCGCTGCTGCGGCTCCAGGGGCTGCTGGGGTGGGCATCACGGGAATCCCTGGCATCCTGGGCCCGGGAAAATCAGTCGCCGTTCCCTCCGGCCCGAGTGGAGCCATCCGCGTGCTTTTCCTCGGCAGCGAGGCCGCCGGCAGCCGCAAGCATTGCCACACGGTCATGCGCGACTTCGGTCGCGAGGCTCTGTGGTTTGATTACGCAGCGGACCCCGCGCAGGTGACCCCGGAGTGGATCGCTCACTTTGATGCCGTGCTGCTGGATGCTCCCGCCGCCACCTTCCCGGCGCTGGCCGGAGTGCCGCCGCAGAAGATCGTGACGGTGGATTTTACTGGCAGCAGCGGCAATCCGGCGCCGGCTGAATTTCTGGGTCCGCTGAAGGAAAAACTGCTCACCGCCGCTGGCCCGCAACGCCGCGCGGAATGGTTGCAGTTCACGGAGGGACGCGAGGCCGAGCGGCGCGAGGTGAAGCCCACGGTGGCCAACTACGAGCGCCGCCCTCAGCCGCTCACCTATCAGCATCCGCTCAGCGTGAAAGGCAGCATGGAGCGCACCCAGGCCGCGCCGGATCTCCGGCTGGAACTCTTTGCCGCCGAGCCTGACATCATGAAGCCCATCGCTATGGCATGGGATGATCGCGGCCGTTGCTGGGTGGCGGAGACGAGCGATTATCCCCACGGCGTGACGCCGGACGGCGGCGGCAATGACCGCATCAAGATTTGTGAGGACACCGATGGCGACGGCAAGGCGGACAAGTTCACCGTTTTTGCCGACAAGCTGAACATCCCCACCAGCCTGACGTTTGCCAATGGCGGACTCATTGTCAGCCAACCGCCGCGCTTCCTCTTTCTCAAGGACACGGACGGTGATGACAAAGCGGATGTGCGCCAGGACATCATCACCGGCTGGGGCATCGGCGACACCCATGCCCAGGCGAACAATCTGCACTACGGCATCGATAACTGGTTCTATGGCTGCGTCGGCTATTCGGCATTCGATGGCACCGTGGGCGGGGAACGGAAGCGGTTCACCCAGGGCACCTACCGTTTCAAGGCCGACGGCTCGGCGCTGGAATTTCTCCATCAGTTCAGCAACAACTCGTGGGGCCACAGCGCGAACACTGCAGGCGATCAGTTCGGCGGCACGGCCAATGGCGCGCCGCTCTTTTACGGCGGCATCCCGGCTACTCATGTGCCCTCCGGGATGCGGGTGATGACGGCGAAGAAAATCAATACCGAGGACAATGTCCACACCATTACTCCTAACTACCGTCAGGTGGATGTGATGGGCGGCTTCACCGCCGCCGCTGGATCGGCTTTCATCGAATCCGCCAAGCTGCCCGCCCGCCTACAGGGCATGGCTATGGTGTGCGAGCCTACCATGAAAACGGTGAGCCTCATGGACGTGAAGGCCGCCGGCGCGGGCATGACTGCAGGCGATGGTTTCAATCTTGTGGCCAGCACGGATGAATGGATGTCGCCCGTCTTTGCGGAGGTGGGGCCGGATGGCGCGGTGTGGATCGCGGACTGGCAGAACTACATCATCCAGCACAACCCCACGCCGAGCCAGCGCAGCGGCGGCTACACCGCGAAAACCGGTCCCGGCGGCGCGCATGAAAACGACCTGCGCGACCACTCCCGCGGGCGGATCTACCGTGTGGTCTGGCGCGGGGCAACGGAGCCGTCGGCCCTGCAGAAGCTGAACCCGGCAGACCCCGCGCAGCTCGTGACCGCGCTGGGCAGCGACCTTCAGGAACGCCGCCTAACGGCGCAGCGTCTCCTGGTGGAGGGCAAGATGACCGCTGCCGCAGAGCCGCTGAAAAAGCTGCTGTCGGCGAATGATGGATCAGTGGCCGCCTTGCACGCGCTGTGGACGCTGCAGGGGATCGGCGCGCTGGACGAGGCTTCGCATAGTGCGGCACTCCTCGCCAAGGATGCCCGTCTGAGGCGGAACGCGGTGCGCGCCCTGTCCGCAGATGCCGCAGGGCAAAAGCTGTATTTCGGCTCCGGCGTGGTCAGCGATCCTGACTTGGTCACGCGCCTCGCCGCGTTGGTAAAGCTGGCCGAATTTCCCACTACCCCGGAGATCCAGACCCTGGTGAAGAAGCTGGCGGTGGATGGAACCAACCAGGCTGACGAATGGCTGCGCGAGGCCACCCGCGTGCTTATGCGCCAGCACAAGGCCGAGGCGACCTACACCGAAGGCCCGAATCTCCTGCCCAATCCCGGCTTTGAAATCACATCCCCTGACGGAATCCCCGAAGGCTGGGTTCGGAATGACGACATCGGTCGCAGCGGTCCGCTCCGGGCCCCTTCCAACGCGACATGGAAGATGACCGGCACCGCCCGCAGCGGAGCCAAGGCCATGACCTGCCACGTGCCGGAGACGAGTTTCTCCGCGTTGTATGTCGAGGTTCCACTGAAGCCTAACACCGAATACCGCCTCAGCGGCTGGGCCAAGGCCGCCAATGTGTCAGGAGGCCGGATCGGCATCAGCGACCGTTTCAGCCGGGTGGAGACCGAACGTATCACAAGGAGTTCAGACTGGACGCTCATTGAGGCCACTTACAACAGCGGCAGCAATCCCAAGGCCGGCATTATGCTGTCCCACTATGGCAAGGGCGACAGCACGTTCGACGACGTGAAGTTCTGCGAACTCATCCCGCAGGCCGAACCCGATGCGGACGCCATCACCGCCGGTGACGTCAAACGCGGTGAGGAAATCTTTTGGAAGCACCCCGTCGCGGCCTGCATGAACTGTCACATGCTCAGCGGCAAGGGCAGCCCCGTGGGCCCTGCCCTGGATGGCATCGCCAAAACCAAAGACGAAGCCTATCTGATTCAAAGTCTGGAGGACCCAAATGCCATTCTGGCCGAGAACTACCAAGCCACGCCGGTTTCCCCCATGCCCCCGATGCGTCTGATCCTGAAGCCGCAGGAATTTGAAGACGTAAAGGAGTTCCTTAAATCCCTCAAATAACCCGCCCGTTCCCGTCACTTCCACCTAGATCCACTTATGAAAGCACACCTCCTCCCCGCAGCGCTCGCGTTCTTTCCCGGCATGGTCCTCGCCCAGGACGCCAGCGGCATCTGGAACGCCGAATTCGACACCCGGATCGGCCGCCAGAAATACACCTACACCCTGAAACAGGAAGGCGGCAAGGTCACGGGAAAAGCCAGCGCCGAAGCCCGCGGCCAGACCCGCGAGGTGGGACTCAAGGACGTCAAGGTGGACGGCGATAAAATTTCGTTTGTCGAAATACTGAATATGGGAGGCAACGAAATTCCTATCACCTACACCGGCACCATCGCCGGCGGTGAGCTGAAGCTGACCCGGGCCGTGGGAGACTTTGCCAAGGAGGACATCGTTGCCAGGAAAGGAGACAAGCCGACGGTCCAGGCAGGCGGGGACGGTCCGAATCCCGAACGGGGCCGTGGCCGCGGCTTCGGCGGACCCATCGTTCTCGGAGAGGATGACAAGCCTGCCTTTCCCGCCCCACCGGATGCCTTCGACAAAGCGCGCGTGGGCATCGCAGAAGGAAAGTTGGAAAGGGTCGAATATGATTCCAAATCGGTGGGCACAAAACGGCAGGCCAATGTCTACACCCCGCCGGGGTATACCGCCGACAGGAAGTATCCCGTGCTCTATCTGCTGCACGGCATTGGCGGCGACGAGAACGAGTGGCCCCGTGGCGGAAAACCCGGGATCATTCTGGACAACCTGATCGCTGACAAAAAAGCCGAGCCGATGATCATCGTCATGCCCAATGGCCGCGCCCAGAAGGACGACCGTCCCGGTCCGGATGCCATGAGGACTGCTCCCGCCTTCGGGGAGTTCGACAAGGATCTGCTGGGCTCGCTGATCCCGTTTATCGAGTCAAGGTATTCCGTAAAGGCTGACCGCGAAAACCGCGCCCTGGCAGGCCTCTCCATGGGCGGCGGGCAGTCGCTGAATTTCGGACTCGGCAATCTGGACACTTTCGCGTGGGTCGGCGGTTTTTCATCCGCCCCCAACACCAAACCCGCCGCCGAACTGGTGCCCGATCCTGACAAGACCACAGAGGCCCTGAAGCTGCTCTGGATTTCCTGCGGCAACAAGGACGGCCTCATCCGCATCAGTCAGGGCGTGCATGGATATTTGAAGGAAAAGCAGGTGCCTCACATTTGGCACGTGGATGAACACAACCATGACTTCCAGCACTGGAAGAAGGCGCTCTGCCAGTTCTCGCAGATGATCTTCAAGCCCGCCGTGAAGTAAGCACCGCGACTGACACATGCGTGGCGGTGGCCAGTCGTCCATCTGAAGCCGTCCTTGGCGCAGGGGGAATTTCGGCCTATGTGGGTAGAGTATGCCGGTCACTTCGCAGTCCTCCCCGGAAAAAAAGATTGCCCTTTTCCGTTCGCTGTTCAGGGGCCGGGAGGAGGTCTATCCGCGGCGCTTCGAGAGCCGCAAAACCGGCCGGGCCGGATACCAGCCCGCCTGTGGCAACGAATGGGTGCGCGGGATTTGCGGGAAGCCCCGAATCAAATGTTCCGACTGCCCTCACCAGCGCTGGCTGCCCGTCACGGACGAGGTGGTGCGCTGGCACTTGTCAGGGGAGGACGGACAGCATCAGCCCTTCGTCATGGGCGTCTATCCGATGCTGATGGATGAAACGTGCTGGTTCCTTGCCGCCGACTTTGACCGCGCCGACTGGCAGCCTGACGCGGTGGCCTTTCTGGAAACCTGCACCAACTGCGGCATTCCTGCGGCCTTGGAAAGATCACGCTCCGGCAATGGCGGGCACGTTTGGCTTTTCTTTGAGGAAGCAATTCCCGCCACCCTTGCCCGCAAGCTGGGAGCCTGCCTCTTGACAGAAACCATGGAACGCCGCCCTGAAATAGGCTTCGCTTCCTACGACCGTTTTTTCCCCAATCAAGATACTCTTCCCAAGGGAGGCTTCGGGAATCTCATTGCCCTGCCACTGCAAAAAGCCCCACGCGAACAAGGAAACAGTGTCTTCCTGGATCCTAATCTGACCCCATGGCCGGACCAATGGGCTTTTCTCTCGTCACAGCCCCGGATGCCCGTTGCTCAGGTGGAACGAATCGTCCAGGAAGCCACCGCTCAAGGCCGCATCACCGGTGTCCGCAGAGCCCACCTCGATGACGGGGACAGCCTCGAACCTTGGAAGTTAACTCCGTCCCGGCTCCGTGCCCTGACTTTCACCGGACCCATGCCGGAGTCCATTACCCTGGTGCAGGGCGATGCCCTCTATCTGCCCAAAACCGACCTGCCGCCCTCCCTGCGCAACGCCCTGCTGCGGCTCGCCGCTTTCCAGAATCCGGAATTTTACAAAGCCCAGGCCATGCGTCTGCCCACTTTCGGCAAACCCCGCATCATTTCCTGCGCAGAGGACCATCCCGGTCATATCGCGCTCCCACGCGGCTGCCTGGAGGAAAGCCTGGCGCTCCTGAAATCGGCAGGTATCAAAACCACGATAAAAGACGAAAGGTGCCAGGGCACGCCGTTGGCGGTCACTTTCCAAGGCACGCTGCGCGAGGATCAGCAGGCCGCTGCGGCCGCCATGCTGCAGCACAATACCGGGGTGCTCGCCGCCACCACCGCTTTTGGCAAAACCGTGCTTGGTGCATGGCTCATCGCGCAGCGCGGCGTTAATACCCTCGTGCTGGTCCACCGGCAACAATTGCTGGAACAATGGATGGATCGGCTCAGTCAATTCCTTGGACTGGAACCCAAAGCCATTGGACGCCTTGGCGGGGGGAAGAGAAAGCTAACCGGCACGCTGGATGTAGCTCTCATTCAAAGTCTCGTCAGGAAAGGTGCGGTCCTTGATATGGTGGCGGACTACGGTCACCTCATCGTGGACGAATGCCATCACGTTTCCGCTCACAGTTTTGAGTTGGTGACCCGCCGCGCCAAAGCCCGCTATGTCACTGGTCTCTCCGCCACCGTGGCACGCAAGGACGGGCACCATCCCATCATCTTCATGCAATGCGGGGCCGTGCGGCACCGTGTGGATGCCCGCGTCCAAGCCGCCGCCCGGCCCTTCACCCACGAGGTCCTGGTGCGCTCCACGGGCTTCCTCCCTGAGGGCGATCCTGACGAAGACCAACGCCGGGAATATCAGCGCCTTTGCGATGTGCTGCTTCATTCGGAGATCCGCAATCAAATGATTTGTGAAGACGTCCTCGCTGCGGTTGCCAGCGGACGCACTCCGGTGATTTTAACCGAACGCACCGGCCACTTGGAGATCCTCGCTACGGCTTTGCGCCGTCAGGTGGCCAATGTCATCACCCTGCAAGGCGGCATGGGCCGCAAGCTCCTTGTCGCTGCTCTCGATCAACTGGCCGCCGTTCCCGCCGATCAGCCCCGCGTCCTCATCGCCACCGGCCGTTTCCTGGGAGAAGGCTTCGACGATCCCCGGCTGGACACCCTGTTCCTCACCATGCCGGTCTCATGGCGGGGCACCATCGCCCAATACGCCGGACGCCTGCACCGCCTTCACGACGGCAAAAAGCTCGTGCAAATTTACGACTACGCCGATCTCGATGTTCCCATGCTCTCCCGCATGTTCGACCGACGTTGCCAAGGCTACGAAGCCATCGGTTATACCATCCTGCTCCCCGCCAGCGCCCTTCCCGGCTGGCCCGCCTCCGTGCCGCTCCCCGTCTCCCCGCAGTGGAAAGCAGACTACGCGGCCAGCGTCCGCCGCCTCATCTGTGATGGAGTCGATCCTCCCCTGGCGCAGCTTTTCGTCCACGCCACGCGTCCCCCAGCCCACGATGCCGAAGGCTCTGCCCGCGCCCGCAGCGCCAGCGAAGCCTTTCTTTACCGGCGGCTAGAAACTCACCCGCAGCTTACCGGTCACTTCCACCTCAATGCCGCGCTCCCGATCCCCTTCAACGACCACAGCACCATGGAAGTCGACTTCCTGTGTGCTCCCGCCCGTCTGGTTATCGAACTGGACGGACTCCAACACCTCAGCGATCCCGCAGCCTACCGCCGGGATCGCCGCAAGGACGCCCTCCTCCAACTGCACGGCTATTTCGTTCTCCGCTTCCTAACCGACGACCTCGGTAGAAACCTCGACCACGTCCTCGATCAAATCCTCCGGGTTCTGGCGGGCAGGCAGCGTTGACAGTGGATTGCGCCTCCTAGGATCACGGAGCTGAATATTGCCGCAGCTTGCTCCAAAAACACAGGAGTTCTTCGTTGAAAATCCAAAACGCATCCATTATGGTTTTCGCATAATCAGTGATGCCATTTTCTTCCCCGCTATGACTCTGACCCTGAAAAACATCCCGCCGCACCTGCACCGGGTTCTCAAGATTCAGGCCCGGCAGCACAAGAGATCCCTGAACCAGGAGGCCATCCTCTGCCTGGAAAGAGCCGTGGGCCTTTCCGCCGACCGCCCAAGCCTCACCGCGCCGCCGCCTCCCACCTCCGTCGGCTCCCTGCTCCGTCCCACCGGCAGCCGGGCGGAAATGCTGGAGCATTTTCTGGAACGCGGGGCCTGACGCATGATCGGCATCGATACCAGTTTTCTCATCGCGTGGGCGATCCCGGAGCATCCTGACCATGCCATCTGCCGCGCACTTTCCATCGAAGCGGCGCAAACCGGAGCCACCTTTGCCCTGACGCCCGGTATCTTGGCGGAGTTCATCCATGTCGCCACGGATGCGCGCCGTTTCTCCCGGCCTCTCGTCATGGCCGATGCCATCCGTCTCGCCGGTTTCTGGTCGCAAGCCGCCGAAGTTCACCTTCTCCCGCAGGATGCCGCCGTCACCCAACAGTGGCTGGCGTGGCTCAAAGAATACCAACTTGGCCGCAAACGCCTGCTCGATACCCTCATCGCCGCCACTTGGCACTGCGCCGGGATCACGGATATCTACACACTCAATCCCAACGATTTCACCGTCTTCGGTCAATTCACGGCCTACCCGTGACCGTCCGCCACTCCCTTCCATGCAACGCTCTCCCGTTTTTCTCCCAAGTGGAAACGCAAGTAAGGTCCAGCCGGAGGGTCCCCGTGATTCATGGCTCGGGCAAGCCACCTCCGCAACACTGGCTGACTGCTGCAGGGGGGGAGGGTGAGGCTTGGAAGGTGAAGGCGGTGGCTGGCGGAGCCGGAAGGGGTATCCCGGCGGGAGCCGGGTTCGTCGAAGGGCCAGTAGCCGACCGGGTTGTCGCCGAGGACCACGTCACGGTAGGTAACCGGCGGGGTGGCGGCGGTGCCGGCCTGATAGTGCTCCAACACCTCCGCGGGGGTCAGGGCGCGGGGGTAGATGGCGGGTTCGTCAAGGTCGCCAAGATACCAGTAGTTGTGGCCCCCGACCACGACACCGGCCCATGGGTTGGGCCGGACGGTGTGGCCGGAAGGCATGGGGACCTGCGACATGCGGACGCCATTTACATAGACTTCTACCTGCGTGCCGTCTTAGACGCCGACGACGTGATAGAGGTTGCCCGGCTGCACGTTCACGGCCGCAGTGGCCCTTATGGTGCGGTTGTCGCTCTGGGTGGTAAAAACCGCAAAATCGAATCCATTGCCATCCTGGGGTGATGGCCTCCCCTGGGAAAGGCGCCAGCCTCCAAAATCGCCGGTTACCGCGTCCGGTGCATATGATAGGATCATTTGACCCAGATCCCGGGTTTGTCCTGGCTTGGCCCAGATTTCCACGCTGAACGGGCCGTTGGGATTGAACGCGGCTTGGTAGGGAGTGATGACACTGCCGCCGATCTTGGCAAGGGTGCTGCGGATGGCGCGGTTCTGGCTGCTACTAATGGCTCCGGGAACTCCGGCGGTTATGTCCTTGCCTGTCGCGTTCCCCGCCACGCCGATGGTGCCGAGATTGGAGAATGGGAGGATGGGATTTGCGGGGAGTTGATAGGCCCGCCAGTATCGCTTGGCACCGGGCACGGGTCGCAGGCAGACATTGGAGGTGAACGTGAATTCACCCTCCCATTGCTCGAGATTCGACGATTCTTCGACTCGCCATGAAGCGGGATCGATGTTTAGTCCAGTCAGACGCAGTTCCACTACGCCGAACGGAAGAAATTGTTAGTTGGGGCTGCGGATTCGTCGGTGCGCTTGAAATGGTTTCGGTGATCCAGTTTTTGGAAATTGGATCAGCCAGATTAACGAATGCCGTGTGACTGATCTGTTGCACGCAATTCTCGTCATTGACCCAGGACGCAATCCCTGCCAAACGGTAGTTATTCAAGATGGCATCCCAGACAAATCCGGGGCTACCGGAGTCACCCGGACATGCATTTGCGTTCAGGTAATTGCCGACTAAGAACCTAGTCCGAAAGACGTAAATGCGACCATAGGGATCAGTGCTGGTATATTTTGGAGCCACCCACCCCCCTCAAATATCCAGTCATCCCGGCTGGAGGCGGTGTGGCCAAAGGACGCCCGGCTCTTCCAAATCCAGCAGCGACCAACTGGGCACCGTCAGCGGGTGTTGGGACCCCAAGGATGGCATCCGCATAACCTTCGATGGGGGATTCCAGTTCCAGCAGGGCCAGGTCGACACGATTTGGCGCAAATAAGTAGTCGTCATATAGCGGATGAACGGCGACGCGTTTTACGCGCACTCTGTGAGCCGTTTCGTAGTATGTATTGGTGCCCATCCCGATCAGGAAGACGCCATTGGCCAGCCGCGGATACACGCTTTTAGGGCCTATTTTTTTGCATTCAGCGGTGGGGCTGGGAGTGGCGTGCTGTCTGATTTCGGGGGCTGGGGCATAAGGCCTATGAATGGCCAGTTTTTGTTGGTGGCCCGGAGGGTGGGGCTATTTTAGGGCCGGTTGGTGGTTCGGGCTATTCGTGGTTGGGTTTGGGGCGGTTGCGGTAGTCGAGGCGGGCTTTGGTCATGCGCTCGCGGAGGCCGCCTTGCTGGATGAAATCTTTTTGGAGACGGCGGATGTATTGGTCGAGGAGATAGTTGGTTTGGTGCAGGAGGCAGATCGCGATGTTGGCGATGGTTTCGGCGGGGCGGGTTTCGACGAAGGGCCGATAGGCGTCATAGGTCGTATGGGCCTTATTGCCTAGGCGGCGCACATAGAGGGCTTCTTTGGAGTTTTTCTCCCAAACGGGGTGGGATCGGACGCGCAGTTAGTCCTGGTAGTCGATGGGAGTTCCTCGAGGCTGGCGCGGGCCACGTTGGTGAGTTTGATTTCCGTTTCGGTGGAGGTTTGGGCGGCTTTGCTGCCTTCGGCGATGGTTTGTTTGCCGGACCCGGCGGCCTGGATCATTTGGTCGATGGTTCGGTCTCCTTTTTTCAGGAAGCGGTGGCAGAAGTGCCAGGTGAGGTCGAAGACGATTCCGGATTTTTGGTAGGCGAGAAGATCCTGGTAGTTCCGCGTGGAGGGAGGAAGCTGTCTTCTGACATGGCGGGGCGGGTGGGAAGGGAATAGGTCGTATAGGGCCCATGGGGCATATGGGGCCTATAGTTGCGGGACGGGAGTGCCGCCACAGTAATATGGCAGCTGCCTGCGGGCACAAAAAATAGGCCCTATACGCCGCATGGGGCATATAGGGCCTATAATGTGTTATAGCTCAGGCGCTGGGCGCGTGAGTGGTTTTACTTCTTCGCGGCCTTCCTGGCAGGGGCGGCCGCTTTTGCGGCGGCGCGTTTTTCCTCGATGGCGGCCTGGGCGGCGGCGAGGCGGGCGACAGGGACGCGGTAGGGGCTGCAGCTGACGTAGGCGAGGCCGGCTTTGTGGAAGAACTTGACGCTGTCAGGGTCTCCACCGTGCTCGCCGCAGATGCCGAGTTTGATGTCGGGGCGGGTTTGACGGCCTTTCTGGACGGCGATCTCTACGAGCTGGCCGACGCCGGTGGCATCGAGGGTGGCGAAGGGGTTCTTTTTGAACACTTCGTTCTCGGTGTAGGGCATGAGGAAGTTGCCCATGTCGTCGCGGCTGATGCCGAGGGCGGTCTGGGTGAGATCGTTGGTGCCGAAGCTGAAGAACTCCGCGTTGACCGCGATTTCGTCAGCGGTGAGGGCACCGCGGGGGACTTCGATCATGGTGCCGACCTGGTAGTCGAACTTGATCTTCTTCTCGGCCATCACTTTCTTGGCGGTGGCGTGGACGATTTCGGCTTGGAGGTCGAATTCCTTCCTGAAGCCAACGAGCGGGATCATGACTTCGGGCTTCACCTTGATCTTCTTCTTCGCCACGTCCGCAGCGGCTTCGAAGATGGCGCGGGCCTGCATCTCGGTGATTTCCGGATAGGCGATGCCGAGGCGGCAACCGCGGTGACCGAGCATCGGGTTGAACTCATGGAGCTGCTCGACGCGGTGGGCGATGGCTTCCGGTTTGACGCCGAGTTTCTTGGCGAGTTCAACCTGCGACTTGTGATCGTGGGGGAGGAACTCGTGAAGCGGCGGGTCGAGGAGGCGGATGGTGGCCGGCAGGCCTTTGAGGGCGGTGAAGATGCCGGTGAAGTCCTCACGCTGGTAGGGGAGGAGTTTCGCCAACGCTTTCTGGCGGCCTTCGAGGGTGGTGGCGAGGATCATCTCGCGCATCGCGTCGATGCGGTCGCCTTCGAAGAACATGTGCTCGGTGCGGGTGAGGCCGATGCCGGTGGCACCGAATGCGAGAGCGATGCGGGTTTGCTCCGGGGTATCGGCATTGGTGCGGACGGCGAGTTTGGTCGCCTTTTCACACCATGACATGAGGAGGAGGAAGTTTTTGAACTTCTCGGTCTTCTGGGCGGCTTTGTCGTTGCTGACGATGCCGGTGATGATTTCGCTGGGAGCGGTTTTGAGCTGGCCGCCGTAGACGGTGCCGGCGGTGCCGTCGATGCTCATGAAGTCGCCTTCCTTGAAGGTCTGGCCGGCGGCTTTGACAGTCTTCTTGTCATAGTCGATTTCGAGCGCTGCCGCTCCACAAACGCAGACCTTGCCCATTTGGCGGGCGACGAGAGCGGCATGTGAGGAAACCCCGCCTTTGGCGGTGAGGATGCCTTCGGCAGCGATCATGCCGCGGAGGTCTTCCGGGGAGGTTTCGTTGCGGACGAGGAGGACTTTTTCCCCACGGGCTTCGGCGGCGGCGGCGCGGTCGGCATTGAGGTAGATTTTGCCGGAAGCAGCGCCGGGGCCGGCGGGCAGTCCGGTGCCGATGCACTTGGCTTTCTTGACGTCGGCAGCATCGAAGATCGGAGCCAGAAGCTGGTCGAGCTGATCGGCGGGGTTGCGGAGGATGGCAGTTTCCCAGTCGATCAGTTTTTCCTTCACCATGTCAGCGGCGAACTTCAGCGCGGCGGCGGCGGTGCGCTTGCCATTGCGGGTCTGGAGCATGAAGAGCTTGCCTTCCTGCACGGTGAACTCCACGTCCTGCACGTCCTTGAAGTGTTTTTCCAGGGTGGCACGGACCTTCATGAGTTCCGCAAAGGGCTTGGGCATGGCGGCCTTCAGCTTGCTGACGGGCTCGGGGGTGCGCACGCCGGCGACGACGTCTTCGCCCTGGGCGTTGATGAGGAATTCACCGTAGAATTCATTGACGCCGTTAGCGGGGTTGCGCGTGAATGCTACGCCGGAACCGGAGGTTTCTCCGGTGTTGCCGTAAACCATGGCCTGAACGTTGACGGCGGTGCCCCACTGGGCGGGGATGCCGTATTTGCGGCGGTAAACGATGGCGCGGTCATTCATCCATGAACCGAACACAGCACCGGCGGCTCCCTTGAGCTGTTCCCATGGGTCGTTGGGGAAACCCTTGCCCGTGCGGTCCTTCACCAGCTTTTTAAAGCGCTTCACCAACTCCTGCTGGTCGGCGGCGGTGAGTTCGGAATCGACCAGATCGCGGTGATATTTCTCGTGTTTGAAGGTTTCGATGACTACTTCGAAAGGCTCATGGTCTTCTCCTTCGGTCTTCTGAACGCCGAGGACGACATCGCCATACATCTGGATAAAGCGGCGGTAGCAGTCCCATGCAAAGCGCTCGTTGGTGGTGGCGGCGGCGAGGGACAGCACGGTCTGGTCGTTCAAACCGAGGTTCAAAATCGTGTCCATCATGCCCGGCATGGAGTCGCGGGCTCCGGAGCGGACGGCGACGAGAAGGGGGAAGCCTTTGGCATCCCCGAACTTGTAGCCCATGATTTTTTCCATGTTCTTCACGCCGGCTTCGATCTGGCTTTGCAGCGAGGGCGGGTAGGTCTTTTTATTGTCGTAGAAATAGGTGCAGACTTCGGTGCTGATGGTGAATCCGGGAGGGACGGGGAGACCGATGCGGGTCATTTCCGCGAGGTTGGCGCCTTTGCCGCCGAGGAGGGGCTTCATGGAGCCGTCGCCGTCCGCCTTGTTATCGCCCCAGGTGTAAACGTATTTGACGGACTTGCCGCCGGACTTGGCCGGGGCTGCTGCTTTTTTCTTGGTAGCCATGTGTAGTATCTGCTGGTTGGGTTGGGTGGTCGAAGTGGAACGGGGAAAAGCGCTACCGGGCCGGAAAAGGCGATATAGTTAGCGCCCGAAACATCCGGTCCGGGGAGGCGGGACTTTAACGGGGACGGTCAGGGAGTCAAACCGGGAGTTGCGGTCCCAAGGCACCGGCACCGGCATGAACCAGAGGCCCGCCGCCGGACCGCCCCAGGCGGGCAGGGCAGTTCCGTGGGGATGGTGGAGGGAAGCGGATGAATTGTCAGGAAACGGCGGTCACGGGAAAGCAATCACTCTGCTTTCTTCCGTTTTTTGGGCCGTCCGTTGTCATCCTCCATTTCATCGAGCACCTCTTCAAGGCTGAGCGTGTGGAGGTGTGGAGTATTCTCCTCGTCCCGGTCGTCATCCTCCTCGCTGCCAACGTCCTCGACATATTCGACCTTGGGTTTGGCAAAGCGGCGGACGCGTTGGTTGGAGGGAAGGGGGGAAAGGGCCATGCTGATGGCGCGGCCGGCCTGGCGGGGCGGCATGTCGAGATGGCTCATGGTTTTGAGGTCATCCACAATCCGCATCATGCGGGCGAACCCGATTTCGGGGTGGGCCCCTTCGCGGCCGCGGAACTGGAGCACGACGCGGAGTTTGTTATTTTCGCTCAGGAATTCCTCGGCGTGCTGGAGTTTGATATTGTAATCATTCTCACTGATATTGGCGCGGAACTTGACTTCCTTGACCTTGCCACCCTTGTTTTTGCCAGTGTCCTTGGAGTGTTTGGACTGCTCGTATTTGTATTTGCCGTAGTCGATGATCTTACAGACGGGCGGCTTGGCGTCAGCAGACACTTCCACCAGATCCAAACCCCGTTGGCGGGCAATTTGAAGGGCTTCCGGCACGGACATGATGCCGAGCTGTTCGTGGGTGCGGCCATCAACGACGCGGATTTTGGGTGCGCGGATGCGGTCATTGACGCGCGTCATGTCGCGGTAGCGGCTGGGCTGTTTTCTGGGGGGCGGAGAGGGAATACGCGTAGGCAGGTTATGGGTTGATCAGAAGGAAAGGGAGAAGCGGGCAGTTCCGCGCACGGGGTGGCCATGGCCAGCCCGTGGCAAAGAAGATACAGCCGTCCGCATCATGGTCGGAATATGCGGCTCTCCCGGACGACCGGAAGAGAGTGGGAAACAGAAGCCTTACCGTGCGGTGCGGCCCCAAATCTGACAATGCCGGAACCAGACACTGAATGAGTAGCGCAGCAGGAAAAGGTCGGCAAAAGGGTCAGCATTCGTAAATCGTTGGTGGAATATACCGAATCTGCCAAGGATGCGCAAGATGGAATTTTCATGTTGCCGCAGCGGGCTGGGCGGGCCGGCGGAAGGGCAAATAGAGCAGGGAAAAAAGCAGCAGGGCCAGCACTTCAAGGCCCCCCAGATACCACGGCCACGGACCGAGGAGGTCGAGGGGACTGGCTTGGGGGGGCTTTTCCCGGAGAAAACCATAGTTCGCCCCGGAGAGCCAATTGACGGTTCCGGCGGCCAACAGGTAAAGATGGAGCCAGCCAAAGGCTCTCCAGACGGCTCCGGGGGCCGGTTGCAGTTTCAATCCCGCAACAAGGAATACCGCAGCAATGACCACCCCGCTGTGCAGGGCAAAGAAAGCGAAATAGGCGTAAGAGGGGAAGCTCTCGCTAAGCGCCGGGGTCAGGAGACCATTCAGGGTGCCGGCCATACCCCAAAACCAGACCAATTCGGCCACCCGCTGGTTCCGGGTGAGCAGGGCCACTGCTCCGAGCATCGCGGCAATGTCGCAGAGCTGGCAGGGGAAGGCATTTTCCCGGTTCAGATAACCGGACTTCCACAGGATCAGGACATGCCCCGGATAAAAAGTTAGGAGGATGACGGCGAGGGCTTTGGCGATGCCACCGGCCCGCTGCGGGTAGCGCCTAACGTGGAGGACCAGCCCAACAGCCAAAAGCAAGGTCACGCTCAAGGCCCCCAGATGGGCAGCACCGTAGAGATCAAACGGAGCGGCCCCGACCGGTGCTGGCATGCGGGAAATAGGGAAGGTTTTGCCGAATCAACCCCATCGGCCGGGGAGGGGGATCAATCCCATGACATCGGATTGTCTTCCCATGTCTCCTCTTTGCCATCTTTGCCGGGGGACCAGACGAGGACGCGCTTGGGGATTTTTGTGCGGCCTTCGGCGACTTGGTCGATGTTGGGATTGTCCAACTCCTTGTCATAATCGGAGTCCAGTTTGATTTTGTAGTAGTTGCCCCAGGCGTCGACGATGGAATAGTTTTCGTCTTCGTAGACGAGGCCGTTGGACCATTTGTCGCTGGCTCCGGCGGTGGCGGCCTTCTGTTTGCCGGCCTTGGCGGCCTTGATGCCTTCGGCGTAGTCCACATTCCGGGGATTTTGAACGGACTCCGACTCCCCTTCCTTGCCGATCAGGACCTTCACGATTCCTTCACCGGACTCGGTGGTGGTTTCGGAATCCGCACCATCAGTGGCAGAAGTGGGGCGGGGGAGTTTGTTGTAGTCCCCGTAAAACTGTTCCACGGCGTTACCGATCGCGATGGCCATGATGCCGGCTTCCTTCTTGCGGACACCTTCCGTGATTTTGCTGTAGCCGCCGATGGAAGCGGCGGCGAGGATGGCGATGATGGAAATCACCACCAGCAGCTCAATGAGGGTGAATCCGGCATCACGGGGCCGGGGCAGCGGGGAGAGGATTTTCATAAAGATTTGGGGGAGGGTGAATTTGATTGGATATAGCAGCGGGGTAGGCCGATGATAAAGCAAAAAGATGAAATCGACTAGGAATTTCCCGGATGCTGGGCCAAGGAGGAGGGCAAAATGACTCCAGACCTCCCCCTAACAGAAAAAATTCTGGTCCTGCTGGCCCAAACGGCCACGGCTGCCATGACGAAAAACGAGATCGCCCGCACCCTCGGCGTGCCCACCGATGACCGGGCCGGGCTGCGGCAGGTGTTGCGTGAATTGACCGACGCCGGCCAGATCACGGAAGGTGACGGACGGCGCTACCGTTTGCGCACCGGTGATCAGCGGTTGCTCAACGGCACCATTTTCAGCAAACCGGGGGGCGGCGGCTCCTTCCGCCCGGAACAGGGCGACCAGGACAATGCTGCGGTGTATACTATCCTTGGAGCCGATCCCGACGCCCGGCTGCCCATTCCGGAGGAACACCTCGGCACCGCCCTCAATGGGGACCGGGTCAGCGTCAAGGTGACGGCTTCCGCCCCGCCATCGTGGTGGCGCAGCGAAAAAGCCCGCCGTGGCCAGCCCAAAAACGAACGCGCCCCGCAGGAAGTCCACCTTGAAGCGCGCGTCGTTAAGATTCTCGAACGCCGCAACCAGAACATCCCCGGCACGCTCTTCATCCGGGCCAAACACGCGTGGGTCATTCCGGACGACGTTCTTCTCCCTAACGTCGACCTCCAGATCAGTGAGGACACCGAAGCCAAAGCGGGGGACAAGGTGGTGGTCGCCATCGACGAGTGGCCGACCCGCAGTTCCCGCATGAAGGGGCATCTGGTGAAACGCCTCGGACGGCCCGGGGAAAAAGGCGTGGATGTGCTGGGCATTATTTACAAATTCCGCCTCCCGATGGAGTTTCCGGACGCCGTGCTCAAGGAAGCGGCCTCCCATCCTGACGAAATTCCCGCCGCCGAAATCGCCCGTCGCGAAGATTGCCGGGGCCATCATATCATCACCATCGATCCTTTTGATGCCAAGGATTTTGATGATGCCATCGGGGTGACCGGACTCAAGGACGGGGGATTTGAACTCCATGTCCACATTGCGGATGTGGCCCACTACGTGACGCCCGGCAGTGCCCTCGACAAGGAGGCCCGGGAGCGCGGCAACAGCACCTATCTGGTGGACCGGGTCATTCCCATGCTGCCGGAGCGCCTGTCCAACGGCCTGTGCAGCCTGCGTCCCCACGAGGATAAACTGACCCGTTTTGCCGTTCTCACCTATGATGCCAAAGGCCGCCGCACCGGCCAGCGGTTTGGGGCCGGCATCATCCGCAGTGCCCGGCGCTACAGTTATGAGGAAGCGATGGCATCCCTGAAAGCCCCGGATGCTGGAGATCCGGACAGCGACCTGCTCCAGCGCGCCTGGAAGCTGGCGGCTATGATGCGCAAACGGCGCTATCAACACGGTGCCCTCGACCTCGAGTTCCCGGAAATCAAAATCATCCTCGACGAAAAGGGCGTCCCGGTGCGGCTGGCCACCATCCGGTATGACGAGAGCCACCAGTTGATCGAGGAATTCATGCTGGCGGCCAATGAAGCCGTCGCCGAAACGTTATTGCAAAGCGGCCGGCCGTCCATCTACCGGATCCACGAGGAGCCGGACCAGGCCAAGCTCGATGAACTGCGTGAAATTCTGGCTGCGGCCGGAATTCAAACCGGTGACCTTGGAGTGCGGGCCGAATTGCAAAAAGCCATCGCTGCGTTTGCCGGCCGGCCGGAGGAACCCATGCTTAAGCTGACCCTGCTCAAGAGCCTGAAGCGCGCGGTTTATTCACCGGAGTCGCTGGGCCATTACGGACTGCATTTCAAGCACTATACCCACTTCACCAGTCCGATCCGGCGGTATGCCGATTTGATTGTCCACCGGTTGTTATGGAATCTGACCCGGGCTCCGGGCAGCGGCGGCAGCATGAAGACGCCGGACTATGCCCACATGAAGGAGACCGCCGAGCACATCTCCACCACGGAACGTGTCAGTGCGGATGCCGAGATGGAAAGCCGCCGCCTCAAGGAACTGGAATTTTTTGAGCGGCTGGCATCCATGGAAACGCCCGAGCCCTGGCTCTGCATGGTCAGCCGGGTATTGCCATTCGGCCTGTTCATTGAAACCACTAACAGTCAGACCCGCGGAGCCATCCGCCTGCCCGATCTGGGGCTGCCTGACCCGTTCTTTGATGCCGCCAGCTCCACCCTGCGGAACCGCAATCCCGAAGTCGCGATCCGCGCCGGGGATTTTGTGGAGGCCGTGCCCACCGGCATCGACCGCGAGCGCGGCACGGTCAACTTCCGCCTCCTCCGTGTCACCGCCAGCAATTCCAAGGCCCCGCCGATGGGCGACCGCGGGGGACGCTCCCGGAGCAAAGGCCCCCGCCCCGGCGAAAAACGCGGGGAAGGACGGCCGGAGCGCCGCGGCAAACCTGCCACCGCCAAACCCGGCGGCAGCGGCGGCAAACCGGTGCGCCCTCAGGATGCCCGGCCTGCCAAAGCCAAAGGCAGCGAAGCCAAGCCGGCAGAAGCCGAAGCCAAAGCAAAAACAGGCCGGCGCCGAAGAAGATAGGGACGTTGCCCCCCCTCAGCACCCTGCGCACCGCACTGGTCCGGAATCTGGTTATTTTTGTTTCAGGGCATCCCGGATTTCTGTGAGGAGCAGCACCTCCGGCGAGGGCGCGGCGGGTGGCGGCACTACCTCACCCCGCTTCACCCGGGCCATCAGCAGATTATATGGCTTGATGATCACAAAAAAGATTACGGCCGCCGTGATCAAAAAGCCGATGACCGCATTGATGACCAGGCCCAAATCAAAAATCCACAGTTTCAGCGAGACATTCGGATCTCCCCCCATCGCTCCGAGGAAAGGTTTGATGATGCCATTGGTAAAACCATCGACGACCCTGCCAAAGGCTGCCCCGATCAACACCCCGGTGGAGAGGGAAACAACGTCGCCTTTGAGGATGAACTTCTTGAATTCTTCTAGCATGGTTTTCATGGACTGAAATACGGGGAACAGAACCGCAAGGTCCGTTCCAGAGGCAACTCCAAGCCCTGAAAAAGGCAAAATTAAAACTTCAGTTCCTGCCCGAAAATGTGGCGGGAGGCCTCGGCGACATCCTTGTCCCCCCGCCCGCTAAGATTCACGATGATGATCTGGTCCTTGCCCATGGTGGGCGCGATTTTTTTGGCGTAGGCCAGGCCGTGCGAAGTTTCCAGTGCCGGGATGATGCCTTCCATGCGGGAGAGTTCCTGGAAGGCATCCAACGCTTCGGCATCAGTGGCGTAGGTGTATTGG
Source organism: Verrucomicrobiales bacterium (assembly GCA_038210825.1). Lineage (GTDB taxonomy): Bacteria > Verrucomicrobiota > Verrucomicrobiia > Verrucomicrobiales > V1-33 > CAIZWU01. The sequence goes on along the minus strand of JBBQWG010000001.1, from coordinate 152,393 downwards.
ATCCGGCCATTGGCCTGATAATAAGCATGTTCCGGCCCCACGGCCGCATAATCCAATCCAGCGCTAACGCTGTGGGTGAGCATGATCTGCCCGTCGCTGTTGGCCAGCAGCATGGTCTTGGTGCCTTGCAGCACGCCCAGCTTGCCGCCTTCAAACCGCGCCGCGTGTTTTCCTTCCACGATGCCTTCGCCCCCGGCTTCCACACCGGTCATCTTCACTTCCGCATCGCCCAAAAACGGATGAAACAGGCCTATCGCATTGCTGCCGCCGCCGACGCAGGCAATTAGCAAATCCGGCAGGCGGTCCTCGTGTTCGAGGATCTGCTTGCGCGCTTCCACGCCGATGACGCGGTGGAAATCCCTCACAATCATGGGGAAAGGATGGGATCCGAGCGCCGAACCGAGGATGTAATGGGTATCGCGGACGTTGGTGACCCAGTCCCGCATCGCTTCATTGACCGCTTCCTTGAGGGTAGCCTGACCGGCGGTCACGGCGCGGACTTCCGCTCCGAGGAATTTCATCCGCGCCACATTCAGAGCCTGGCGGCGCATGTCCTCGGCCCCCATGTAAATCACACATTCAAACCCGAACCGGGCACAAACCGTCGCCGTCGCCACGCCGTGTTGGCCGGCTCCGGTTTCGGCAATGATCCGCTTTTTGCCCAGCCGCCGCGCGATCAGGATTTGCCCCATGGCATTGTTGATCTTGTGCGCCCCGGTGTGCAGCAGGTCCTCCCGCTTGAGGTAAATTTTCGCGCCCCCCAGATGATTCGTCCACCGCTCCGCAAAATACAGCGGCGTGGGCCGTCCCACGTATTCGCGCAGGAGGTAATCCAATTCTGCCTGAAAGGCCGGATCCGCCTTGGCCCGCTCATATTCCGCCGACAATTCATTCAGCGCAAACATCAGGGTCTCTGGCACAAACATGCCGCCAAAAGCCCCAAAGTGGCCATGGGCGTCCGGCAAGGTTTCAGCAGGGGGGAGGGTTTCAGTCATGGGAGACGGTTTCACCAAATGAAACGCCCGGCAATCGTCCAATGAGCCGGAAATCCGGGGCCATGATTCTATGGTTTTGCCCCCACAGCCTGCGGGCAATCATGGAGCCCGGTTGTCATTAAAGTTGAAAAAGCTTGGGAAAACCCAAAACTGGATGGATGAAGACCATCACCATCAAGGTATCGGAACCGGTCTCCAAGGGTTGGCGGGCGCGGCACCAATTGGGCCGCAAGCGGTTGCTGGACACGCTGCTGGCGGCGACTTTTCATCACGCGGGCGTGAGGCGCATGGTGACCAACAATGAGCGGGATTTTCGGGAGTTGGGGGTTTTTAAAATCGTGACTTTTGGACCTTGAAAACAGCCACTGCGAATCCACTGGTCACATTCAACATGAGGCGAGTACCCTGCAGCATGACAAAGTGCCTGCTGTCGTAAGGATCAGACGAAGGAATTGGTCCGGCCCTTGCTTGGTGGGCCAATCCGGCCTAGATGGCGTGCTTTTTCATGAACAATGTCCAAATCATCAATGTCGCGCCGTGCATCCCGGAACCCCTCCGATTTCTGGAGACGCTCGCCCGGAATGCGTGGTGGTGTTGGAATCACGAAGCGCTGAGCCTGTTCCGCCGGATTGATCCGGGGGCGTGGCGCACGTCCGGGCACAATCCCCTGGCTTTCCTCCGGGCCGTGCCACAGCCGACCCTTGAAGCCATCGCGGAGGATGCGGGGTTCCTCAAACAACTGGCCAAACTGCAGCGTTGGTTTGAGGAAAGCACCGCCCCGGATCCGGCTGCGAAACATGGCTTGGTGGCTTATTTTTCCCTGGAATTTGGTCTCAACGAAAACATCCGACTGTATTCGGGCGGTCTGGGAGTGTTGGCAGGCGACCATCTGAAGGCGGCCTCGGATCTGGCGGTGCCTTTGGCCGGGGTGGGCTTGTTTTATTATCAGGGTTACTTTGAGCAGCGCTTGAATCATGAAGGCTGGCAGCAGGAAATCTATCCGGATTCCGAAATCCAGGATCTGCCCATGAAACGGGTGCGCAGGGCGGACGGAGAATACCTTGAAGTCAGCCTGACACTTCCGGAAGGCGAACTATATGCGCGGGTATGGAACCTCCAGGTGGGCAGCATCAGCCTGTATTTGTTGGATACCAACGTTTCCAAAAACCCGCCGGAGTTCCGTGAGATCACGGCCCGTTTGTATGGCGGGGGCCATGAAAACCGCCTGCGCCAGGAATTGCTCCTGGCGATTGGCGGCTTCCGCGCTCTGATCGCGATGGGACTTGAGCCCGATGTCTGTCATCTCAATGAAGGGCATGCGGCCTTCCTCAGTCTGGCCCGGATGGAATTTCTAACCAAAGTCAAGGGTCTCGACCTGCAGACCGCCTATGAGGTGGCGAGCCGTGCCACGGTGTTTACCACGCATACTCCGGTGGCCGCCGGCAATGAAACCTTTGCGGTGGATCTGGTGGAGGCCCATCTCCTTGCCCTGCAGCCATCCACGGGGATTGATCCGTGGTATTTTATCAACTACGGCCGGGCTCCAGGCGATGACCATTACCCGCTTTCGATGACCATTCTGGGGCTGCGGTTTGCCCACTTTGCCAATGGGGTCAGCGAATTGCATGGAGATGTGGCCCGGCGGATGTGGCAGCATGTCTGGCCCGGGCAGGTGCGCGATGAACTTCCGGTGCGCCATGTCACCAACGGCGTGCATGCCACTACCTGGCTGGCCCCGGAAATGCTGGCCCTGCTGCAACAATACATCGGCCTCGACTGGCAACAGCGCATGGGCGATCCGAAAATGCAGGCCCGCATTGACGAAATCCCGGACGAGGAAATCTGGCGCGCCCATGAGCTGGGCCGCAGCCGCCTGATCCGCTCTGCCCGGGAATCCATGGAGAAACAACTCACCCAGCGCAATGCTTCCCGCGCCGAGCTGTCCTACGCCCGCGGAGTGCTGGATCCCGAGGTGCTCACCATCGGTTTTGCCCGCCGGGCCGCCAGCTACAAACGGGCGACCCTGCTTTTGCGGGATCCTGACCGCCTCGAAGCGCTCATCAATCACTCCCAGCGCCCCGTCCAGTTCATCTATGCGGGCAAGGCCCACCCTGCGGACCAGCACGGCAAGGACTTCATCCGGCAAGTGGTGGAATTTGCCAGACGGCCTGGAATCAAACGCCGCTTTTTCTTCCTAGAAAACTACGACATGCGCATCGCCCGTTACTTGGTGCAGGGCGTCGATGTATGGCTGAACACGCCGCGCCGCCGCGTGGAAGCCAGCGGCACCTCCGGCATGAAGGCCGCCATGAACGGAGTGCTCAATGCCTCCATCATGGACGGCTGGTGGTGCGAAGGGTATGCGCCAAATTGCGGTTTTGCGATAGGACGCGGCGAGGAATACGATGACGACGAATATGCCGATCAGATCGAATCCGCCGCGCTCTACAAATTGCTGGAAGACGACATCGCCCCGCTCTTCTATGACCGCCCGGGCGGGGGGGATCCCATTGCTTGGATCGCCATGATGAAGGCCTCCATCAAAATGGCCACGGGCTTCTTCACCAGCCGCCGCATGGTCGATGAATACCGCCAAAAATTCTATATACCGGCCTCGGCGAACTACCGCTCACTGATGGCCGGGCATGCCACGGAGGCACTTGCGTTGACGGCCCAGCGCGGACGCCTTGATCAACTCTGGAGCGAAGTGCGGGTGGGTGCCCCCCAAAGCGACCGGGAGGTCTCCCAGCTCCATGCCGGCGATGACTTCAAGGTCTCCTGTCCGGTGTTACTGGGGAGCCTGAAGCCGGAGGAAGTCACCGTGGAGCTTTGTTACGGTCCCGCCGATTCCCAAAACGGGATCCGCAAACCGGCCTTCTTTCCCATGACCCCGGCCGGGGAGAACACGGACGGCTGGGTCTCCTATGGGCTGACGATCCCCTGTCCCGCCAGTGGCCGCTTTGGCATGACCGCCCGGGCAGTGCCCAGCGGCACCCAATGGCGCAGCGTTTCCCCGCCCTACATCACCTGGGCTGGAGGTGCCGGCTAGTGACCACGGGGCATCGGCCGGTCGTGCGCTGACCTCCTGCGGGGCCCCGGCCGGCCACGCCATGGAGATCGTGTCGTAGATACCCGTCCGGGCTGGGGCTGGCATTGAACCTGCGAAGAAAAACTCCCTTGCCGGAAATCTCTGTATTTCCTCCAAACCGTCGTCCATACTCCTTTAACCCCATCCACTCACCCCCTTCCGTCCCTGTGAGCAAACCGCGCATCCTCATCGTCACTCCGGAAATCACCTATCTGCCGGATGGCATGGGCAACATGGCGCAGCGGATGCACGCCAAGGCGGGGGGGCTGGCGGATGTGTCGGCCTCGCTGGTTTCCGCGCTCTTCCAGCTCGGGGCGGACGTGCATGTGGCCCTGCCCAACTACCGGCAGATGTTCAATACGGATGTCTTTGAAATCGTGGCCCAGGAACTGGAAACCATGCGCCGGGCCCTGCCGGAAGAGCGCATTCATCTGGCCGAGGACCGGATTTTTTATTACCGGGACTCCGTCTATTCGAGTTATGGCGGCGAGAACCCCCGCATTGCCCTCGCCTTCCAGCGCGAGGTGCTCAATAACATCATCCCCCGGGTGCGTCCGGATCTGATTCACTGCAACGACTGGATGACGGGGCTCATCCCGGCGGCGGCCCGCCGGTTCCGCATCCCCTGCCTCTTCACGGTGCATAACATCCACACCGAGAAGATGACGCTGGAAGGCATTGAAGGCAGCGGCATTGATGCCGCGCAGTTCTGGAATCAGTTGTATTACTCCACCAACCCGCACAATTATGAAACGGCCCGGCCCCGGGCCCCCGTGGATTTGCTGGCCTCCGGGATTTTTGCGGCCCACTACATCAACACCGTCAGCCCTTCCTTTTTGAATGAAGTGGCCGATGGCCAGCACCATTTTGTGCCGGATGCCGTCCGATGGGAGATCAAAAACAAACGGGATGCCGGCTGTGCGGTGGGGATTCTCAATGCTCCTGACGAATCCTACAATCCGGCCACCGACCGCGCCCTGCCGGTCCAGTTCAGTGCGGGGAACTTTGGGGAAGGCAAACGCGCTGCGAAACGGCTGCTGCAGGAAAAAACCGGCCTGCGCCGCAATGAAAAGGCTCCTATGCTCTTCTGGCCGAGCCGGCTGGATCCGGTGCAAAAAGGGCCGCAACTGATGACCGATATCCTCTACCAAACTTTGGAGGATTACGAGTCGGAAGGCCTGCAGGTCGCGGTGGTCGCCAATGGTGAGTATCAGCGGCACTTCCATGATATCGTGCGCCATCATGCGCTGCATAAGCGGGTCACGGTCTGCAACTTCAATGAGAACCTGTCCCGGCTCGCCTACGCGGCATCGGACTTCACCCTGATGCCGAGCCGGTTTGAGCCCTGCGGTCTGCCTCAGATGGTGGCTCCCATCTATGGCAGCCTCACCATTGCCCACAACACCGGCGGCCTAAGGGACACCGTGCACCACCTGAGTCAGGACGGCACCTCCGGGAATGGGTTTGTGTTTGATCATTTTGATGCGGCCGGGTTGCGCTGGGGCATCGATCAGGCCCTGACATTCCATGGCCGTCCGGATGCGGACAAGGAAGCCACCATCGCCCGGGTCATGCAGGAATCCCTCGCCCAGTTCAACCATGCGGAGACCGCCCGCCGGTATTTTGAGATCTACGAGGCGATGCTGCAACGCCCCCTGGTGGTCGAGAACGGAACGCCGGATCCTCCGGCCCCGGTCCCGGTCCGGCGCCCCCCCGGGCGGGCCCGCAAAAAGATCAATGCCTAACACAGACCCTGCCCGGCGGGTCTGCCGGCAAGGCCTCTGGATGTCCAACGTTTTTCTGCTTCCACTCTGCGCATGTCCCCAATTTCCGACAACTCCTCCGGGACTTCACCCGCTCCCCCCCGCCTGCGCGACGATGCCTGGCTGGAGCCCTACTTGGGTCACCTTGACCGCCGGCGGGACAAGGCTACGGAGCTGCTGAACCGCCTCACCGAAAACGGCCGCGTGACTCTCGAGGAATTTTCGCTGGGGCACCAGTATTACGGGCTCCACCGCACCTCCACCGGCTGGGTGTTCCGCGAGTGGGCCCCCAATGCCTCGGCGATCTTCCTGACCGGTGATTTTTGTGGCTGGCAGCAGCGGTCCGAACTGGGCCTGAAGCGGCTCAATGCCCATGGCGACTGGGAATTGCATCTGCCCGCCGACGCCCTCCGGCACGGGCAGCATTATCGTTTGGATGTGTTTTGGCCGGGAGGTTGGGGCGACCGCATTCCTGCCTGGGCCCAGCGCGTGGTGCAGGATCCGCAGTCCCTCATTTTCACGGCCCAGGTCTGGGATGTTCCGCCTTACGTCTGGAAACATCCCCGTCCAGACCTGCGGAACCGGCCACTGCTGATTTATGAAGCCCACATCGGCATGGCCCAGGAGGAATCCAAAGTCGGCAGCTATCTGGAATTCAAGGACCGCATCCTGCCCCGCATCGCTGCCGCCGGATACAATGCGGTCCAGATCATGGGCATTCTGGAACATCCCTACTACGGCTCGTTCGGCTATCATGTCAGCAGCTTCTTTGCCCCCAGTTCGCGCTTCGGCACGCCCGGAGAATTCAAGGAACTGGTCGATGCCGCCCATGGCATGGGTCTGGCGGTGATCATCGACCTGATCCACTCCCACAGCGTGAAAAATGAGCGGGATGGCATTTCCCGGTTTGACGGCACCCTCTATCAATATTTCCATGAAGGGGACCGCGGGGAACATCCGGCATGGGACAGCCGCTGTTTTGATTACGGCAAACCGGCGGTGCTGCATTTCCTCCTTTCCAACTGCCACTGCTGGACGACGGACTATCAACTCGACGGGTTCCGCTTCGACGGCATCACCTCCATGCTCTATTTTGATCATGGCCTGGGCAAGGCCTTCACCGGCTACGACGACTATTTCCATCCCGGGATTGACGAGGATGCCATTGCCTACCTCGGTCTGGCCAACCAGTTGATCCACTCGCTGAATCCGGGGGCCCTGACCATCGCTGAAGATGTGTCAGGAATGCCGGGCCTGGCCGCCCCGGCGGCGGAAGGCGGATCCGGGTTTGATTTCCGTCTCGCCATGGGGGTGCCGGACCTTTGGGGCAAACTGGGCTCCGATACCCCGGATGAACTCTGGAATGTTGAAACTCTGTGGCACGAACTGACCAGCCGCCGGGCCGAGGAACGGGTCATCAGTTATGTGGAGAGCCACGATCAGGCCATTGTCGGCGGCAAAACCTTTATTTTCCGCCTGCTCGATGCTTCCATCTACACAGACATGGCCCGGTCCACCACCAACCCGCATGTGGACCGCGGCATCGCGCTGTGGAAACTGGCCCGCCTCTTCACCCTGACCACCGCAGCCCATGGATATCTGAATTTCATCGGGAATGAATTCGGGCATCCTGAATGGGTGGATTTTCCCCGGGCGGGCAACGCGTGGTCCTATCACTACGCCCGCCGTCAGTGGTCCCTGCGCGACAACCCCAACCTGAAATATCACGCCCTCGGCGACTTTGATGCCGCCATCATGCATCTCCTCGGTGAAGACTCCATCTTCGCCGCCACTCCCTACAAACACTTCAGCCACGTCTCCGACCAGTTGATCGTGATTCAGCGCGGATCCCTCCTCGTCGCTTTTAATTTCAACCCGGGCCGCAGCTTCACCGATCATGCCGTTCCCGCTCCTCCCGGAGCATGGGATCTGGTGCTGGATACCGATGAAAACCGTTATGCCGGTCCAGGCCGGATCGCGCCCGGCCAACGGTTTTTGACCCGGCCTGCCGGGAACGGCGGGCATGAACTCCTGCTCTACCTCCCCGCCCGGTGCGCCCTCGTGCTGGCGGCCGCCACCTCCGTCGGAAGTCCTGGAACTCCGGATGCAAAATAGAATGCCGAATAAAAGAAAGCGTATAAAATAACCGCAGCAACCCGCTTCCGGCAATCCTGGCGGGGAAGCTGCCGTTGCCCCGTCTCCCACCTGAATCCACCTTAATCCGCCAAAGCCATGAGTGATCTCCCACCTTCCAGCATTCCTCCGGTTCCCGAAAACACCCCTTACACTCCCCCTTCGGCTTCCATCATCCCGCCCGCCCCGGCTGGAGAGCTGGCCCTGACCCCCAATGACAAGACTATGGGGATGCTGTGCCATTTGCTTGCCCTTTCAGGTTATATCGGAATTCCCTTGGGCAGCATTGTTGGACCATTGATTATCTGGCTGACCCAAAAAGAAAAATCTGCCTTCGCCGATCATCACGGCAAGGAGTCCCTCAATTTCCAAATCTCCGTTATCCTCGCCATCCTGTGCTGTGTTCCTCTGATTCTGCTCTTTGGCCTTGGATTCCTGTTGATGCTGGTGGTTGGAATTTATGCCTTCGTGATGACCATCGTCGCTGCACTCAAAGCCAATGAGGGGATTCGTTATACTTATCCCTACACGCTGCGGCTGATCAAATAACCGGTCCCGCCGGGCACCCCAACCAGTCTTGGAGCCGCCGCGCTCCCAGCCGGTGGGGCTTGCGGCCCAAGGCGGAGCTGAGGCAATATCTGTCTGAAATTCTGCCGGAGGTCCCGAAATATAATTTCAATTTCAGGGCAACCGGGTTGTGGCGCGATGGCGTTGCTGCCTCTGCAGGCCCCCGGCGTGTGCCGGACCGGTCTGCAGACTTCAACCAAAACTCAACACCACAACACCCCATGAAATTCCTCAGTGCCTCCCTCCTCGCCCTCTCCGTAGTCCTCACTCCCCTCGCGGCCCAAGCCGAAACCCCCACCAAGAACGTCGTCGAAATCGCTGCCGGCAACAAGGACTTCTCCACCTTGGTCGCTGCCGTCAAAGCCGCCGGCCTTGCCGAAACCCTCAGCGGCACCGGTCCCTTCACCATCTTCGCCCCGACCAATGCAGCCTTCGCCAAACTTCCGGCCGGCACCGTGGAAGACCTCCTCAAGCCCGAAAACAAGGAAAAGCTCACCTCCATTCTGACCTATCATGTGGTCGCCGGCAAAGTGATGGCGGCTGACGTGAAAGCCGGCAAGGTCAAGACCGTCAATGGTGCTGAGGCCACCATCGCCACCGCAGGCGGCGTCACCATTGATAAGGCCAAAGTCGTCAAGACCGACATCGCCGGCACTAACGGCGTCATCCATGTCATCGATACCGTGATCATGCCCGCTGCCAAATAAGCACCGGTAAAATCAATTCCCCTGCCATGCCGCCGGTGCCCCCGCACCGGCGGCATTGTTTTTGAGGAGGGTCGACCTTCGGTCGACGGGTCGACCCGAACAGGCTGGAGGACAGAATGTCCTCCCTCCTCAATGGCACCGCACTGCGTGCTCTCCACCCGAGGGGCAACTCCCGTGCCAAACTTGTTATTGGTGGCACCAAAACCATCATTCCAGATCCAGCAGCAGTTGCCGCAGATTGACTTCCTGCAGGCCTGACAATCCCAGCCCGAGCAGGCGCAGAGGCCGTTTCACGAGCTGATGCCGTGCGAGCAGCCAGCAGGCGAAGCGGTAAATTGTGGCTGCATCCTCGAGGGGTTCCTCCACACTCAATTGTCTTGTCAGGGTGGTGAAATCGCTGTAGCGCACTTTAACGGAGACGGTGCTGGCGGCGAGGCGGTAAGTGGCCAGCTTTCCTACCAGTTCTGTGGCCTGTTCCCGCAGGCAGGCCCGGAGCACCGCCCGGTCGGCGGTGTCCCGCGCGAAGGTGTTTTCGCTGCTGATGCTCTTCACCTCATCGCCGAGGTCAAGCGGCCGGTCGTCTTCGCCATGGGCCATGCGTTTGAGGTCGCGGCCCCATGATCCGACAAGGGAGCGCAGATCGGTGGCGGTGTCCTGCAGGTCTGCGATGCTGTGGAATCCCGCCTGTTGCAGGGCATTTTCCGTGACCCGTCCCACGCCGTGGATGGCCCCGACCGGCAAGGGACGCAGGAAGGCTGCCTTGCCGGAATCAGGGACAAGGGTCAGGCCATCCGGCTTGAAGGAGGATGAGGCGATTTTGGCGAGGAGCTTGTTGGGGGCGATGCCGATGGTGGCGGTGAGCCGGCGTTCCTTGAGGATGGCTGCTTTGATGTCCCGGGCAAGGGGCAGGGCACTGGCCAGCAAGGCATCAAAATTCGTGTTAGGAATCAGCCGGCCTGTGACCTCGAGGTAGGCTTCGTCGACCGAAACCTGCTGTACCATCTCTCCGGCAAAACGGCGGACGATTTCCATGATGGCATGGCTCTCAGCCCGGTAGACCTCCATACGCGGCCTGACAAAAATGCCCTCCGGGCAAAGCCGGCCCGCCGTGATACTGGCCATGGCGGAACGCACTCCCGATTTCCTCGCTTCGTAACTGGCCGCGCAGACGACTCCACGCCGTTCCGGGGAGCCCCCCACAATCACCGGCAGGCCCCGCCACCCGGGATGATCACGCTGTTCCACCGACGCATAAAAGGCGTCCATATCGAGGTGGAAGATGACCCGGGGGGCGGACATGAGGGCTGGGTTCAGGAGGCGGGGGGCAAATCATTCCATGAGGCCCAGGCGGTATGAAACCCCTCTCCCGGGCACAAGACGACCGGTTCCACTTTCTGCGGATTTGCACAATACGGCGTTTGGCACTTCCGGACTCCCCCGCCCGGCCCACTGGAGGGTCCCATGCCGGGCCGCAGCGCCCATGTCCCTGTTTCAAAAATTTGCCGCGAACCGCCGTTGGCAGGCATCCAAAGCGCGCAGCGAAGCGATTGGATCCATATGACAACGTGGCCATTGGTTTCATGGGCAAATATCCTGACGGTTTGGCTGGCGCTTATGGCGGGGGCCCCGGCCCAGAGTGCGGCGGAATGGGTCAGTCAGGGCGATGCACACGATGCGCAGCACCAAACCAAAGCAGCCCTCACGGCCTATCTGGAAGCAGAGAAACTGGCCCCTCCCCCGGCCGCCCTGCTGCACCGGATCGCCAAGCAGTATGGGCTTTCGATGAATGACGCCCCGGACGAAACCGGGAAAAAGGAGGCAGGGGAAAAGGCCCTCAGCTATGCCCAGCGCAGCGTGGCAGCCGGTCCAAAGGACGCCGATGCCCACGTAGCTCTGGCGATTTGCTATGGAAGGTTGGTCCGCTTCAGGGAAACCAGGGTCCAAATCCAATATTCCCGGCTGATCAAACAGTCTGCGGAAACCGGACTGCAACTCAACCCAAAGCATGATTTGGGATGGTATGTCCTTGGGGCGTGGCACTACGGCATGGCCGGCTTGAATCCGGTCAAACGGGGGTTGGCCCGCGTGATCTACGGGGCCTTGCCATCTGCCTCCTATGCCGAAGCCGCCGCCTGTTTTCAACGGGCCATCGCCCTGAATCCCTCACGGATGGCCAGTTTCGTGGATCTTGGTTTGACCTTCCTCGAATTGGGCAACAAAACCGCAGCGCGGGAGATGTTGGCCAAAGGATTGACGCTGCCCGACCGGGAACGGGATGATCCCCTCGTCCGCGCCCGGGGAAAACAGGCGCTGGCCAAACTTTGACGGCAGCATTTTTTCCTGAAAACCGGCCACGGAAAAATTTAATGCAAAATTCACCAAAATGTCTTGCCAATCCGCAGAGAATTCACTAGTCTCTAATTATTCTCTTGGGGGGGAATAGCGACTCCGGGATGCTGGTAACACAGCGCCCGGAGTTGTTTCTTTTCCGGCGGGACGCTTGCGCAGGACGGAGGCTGCGTCATCGGGTAAACGCTGTATGGAGCGCACGGAAGTGATCATCATCGGAGCCGGATTGGCAGGCCTGTGCTGCGCCCGTCGGCTCGTCGAAAGCGGAGTCCGGGTCACCGTTCTGGAGGCTTCCGATGGGGTGGGAGGCCGGGTCCGCACCGATTTGGTGGACGGCTTCCGGCTCGACCGGGGCTTTCAGGTGCTGCTCACCGCCTACCCCGAGGCGCGGCGGGTGTTGGATTACGACGCATTGAAGCTCAGGGCCTTTTACGCTGGAAGTCTCGTCCGGGTGGGCACCCGGTGGCATCGGATGGCCGACCCGTGGCACGAGCCTGTGGATGCCCTCCGCAGTTTTTCCAACCCGGTCGGGACGCCGTGGGACAAAATCAAAGCCGGGCTGCTGAGTTTCAAACTAAACGCCGGCTTGGCGCAAACCGCCTCCCGGCAGGGAGAGAGTTCTACTTTGGCATACCTGCAACGCCGGTTCTCGCCCGCCATGGTAGAGCGTTTTTTCCGTCCCTTTATGGCAGGGGTGCTGCTTGACCGGGATTTGGAGGCCAGCAGCCGATGGTTTGAGTCTCTCTACCGGCTTTTTGCCACCGGACAAACTGCGGTGCCGGCATTGGGCATGGAGGAGATTCCCCGTCAGCTGGCCGCAGCGCTCCCCCGGGGCACCCTGCGTTTGCAGTCTCCCGTGGAATCCGTGCAGGCGGACCGGCAAACGGTTCGTCTGAAAGGAGGAGGCACGATGGCGGGCCGTGCGGTGGTGATCGCAACCGACGCCCGGACGGCGGCATCGCTTGCGGCCCCGTTGGTGGGAGGCATGGAATTCCGCGAAACCCGTTCGTGGTGGTTCGCCGCTTTGGCCCCGGCCCACCCGGACCCCATCCTTTATCTCAACGGCAATGGCACCGGCCCTATCAATAATGCGGCATGGCTGAGCAATGTCAGCCGGGAGTATGCTCCCCCCGGTCAGGCCCTGCTCAATGTCACCACCCTGCCTGGCATGGACGGGTGGGAGGAGGAAGACGCGGTGCGGCGGCAGTTGCGGGATTGGTTTGGCCCCATCACGGCCGATTGGCGGCTCCTCCGGGAGGATTTGATCCGGGGGGCCTTGCCGGTGCCGGCCCAGACGGCACCCCGCTTTGAAGGGCGCCCGGCCCGGCTGGCCCAGGGACTTTTCCTTTGTGGCGACCACATGGCCACCGCCTCCATCAATGGGGCCATGGTGTCCGGCCGCCGGGCCGCCGAGGCCGTCCTCGAGGAATTCGCGGCTACCCCGCGGACTGGAGAATTGCTTTAAACCGGTTTCACCACGATGTTGACCAGCTTTTTCGGCACCACGATCACCTTGGCGATCGTGCCATTGCCGGTGAATTCCTGGACCTTGGTGGAGGCGAGGGCGAGGGCTTTGATCTCCTCCTCCGTGGCGGCCGTAGCGACGGTGATTTTGTCTCGCAGCTTGCCGTTCACCTGAATGACGATTTCGATCTCGTCCACCACCAGCGCGGCCTCGTCCCAAGTGGGCCACGGCTGCTGGCAGAGCTGGCTGTCAGGCAGGGAGGGGAAGGCGGTCTGCAGGCGGGCGTTGATTTCCTCCGTGAGGTGCGGTGCGAAGGGATTGAGGCAGAGCAGGAGCTGGTGGAACTCCGTCAGGGGCACCGTTACGGCAGCCGTGAAGGCATTGGTCAGGACCATCATCTGGGAGATGGCGGTGTTGAAGCTGAGGGCTTCAATGTCTTCCGTGACTTTTTTAATCGTCTGATGCACCACCCGGCGCAGGGCCTTGTCCTGACAAGGCTCCGCCGTGATCTTTTGACTGAGCGTCCACCCGCCGGCCTGGTTTTCCTCACAAGCCACGCGCCACACGCGGGCGAGGAAGCGGCTCACGCCCTCCACTCCCTTCATGCTCCACGGCTTCACCTGCTCCAGCGGCCCCATGAACATTTCATACAACCGCAGCGAGTCCGCGCCGTATTCGGAAATGACGTCGTCGGGATTCACCACGTTGCCGAGGGACTTGGACATTTTCTCGGCCTTCGCCCTCAGGCGGATCAGGGGATCGGATTTGAGAACAAAATTGTCTCCGTCCTTAAGCACATCATCTGGAGCGACCAGAACTTTGGTCAGCTTTGCACCAGTCTTCCCGTGGCTGAAATAATAGTCTTGTTCCAAAACATCATTAAAGCTGGCTAATGTGCCTTGCTCATTTTTAAACGTAGCGAATTCCATTTCACCCAGGATAAGGCCCTGGTTGACCAGTTTCTGGAAGGGTTCGGTGGTGGTCAGGTGACCGAGGTCGAAGAGCACTTTGTGCCAGAAGCGGGCGTAGAGCAGGTGCAGCACGGCGTGTTCCGTGCCGCCGACATAGAGGTCCACCGCGCCGGGTTTGCCGCTTCCGCCCAGCCAGTAGGCTTCGGCTTCCTTGCTGATGAAGCGCTCCGTGTTTTTCGGATCGCAGTAACGCAAATAATACCAGCACGACCCGGCCCACTGCGGCATGGTGTTGGTCTCGCGCTGCGCTGTGGAGCTGTAGGCGATCCAGTCGGTGGCCTTGATGAGCGGCCCGCGCGGGTCGCCGGTCGGCTTGAAGTCCTCCAGATCCGGCTGGAGCAGAGGGAGTTCGCTATCCGGAATCGCGGCATGGTTGCCGTTTTCCCAGACGATCGGGAAGGGCTCGCCCCAATAACGCTGACGGGAGAACAGCCAGTCGCGGAGCTTGAATTGAATACGGCGCTTGCCGAGGCCTTTGGACTCGAGCCAATCGATCATTTTGGCCTTGGCCTCAGCGGTCGGCAATCCATCAAGAAAGCCGGAATTCACGGCGAAGCCGTGTTCATAAATAGCCGTAGCAAGGCCCGTCCCGGCCTTGTTTTCAGAGCCTTGGCCCCCAGTTCCAATAGCGGGCCCGACCACTTGCTCCTGCTCTGTGGACAAGGCCGGGACGGGCCTTGCTACGGCTTTGGTGCCGTGCCACTTCCAATTCGTCAGGCCAGCCTCAGCCGGGTTGTTCAGGATGTATTGCCGTGTCGCGAGATACTCGGTTTCATCGCGGATAATGCGATTGAAATAATCAGCCTGCCAAAGCGCACCGGTGCGTGCCAGCGCCTTGTTGATAGCATGGGCCGTAAAGGATTTCCAGGAATGCAGGATCTCCGGAAGCGGGTGGCCGGGCGCAGGCACGACCAGCACATGAACATGGTTGGGCATCACCGCCCAGGTGTCGAGCTGATAGCGCTCCCCATCGAAATGCTGGAGAGCCCCTTCGACGATTGCCGCGAGGGACGGGTTCTTCATATGACAGGCACCATGTCCGGCATCCAGATACTGGGTGGTCTTTTCTGACAAGAGATGCCGCAAGGTTTCGGCTTCGGCGGGGGAGATAGTGCCGGCCGCTTCCTTGGCCGCGAGGGTTTCCTTTTCGGCCGCCCACGCCGCGCGAAGGGAAGCCGGGACACTATCCTCCAATCGGAAAGTGATGAAATACATCCGTCCGTCCTTTTCCCAATGTGGAAGGCGGTTTTCGCCTGAGCTGATCCGCAGGGCTCCCGCGTGCTTGTCAGGCAAAAAACCCGTAGCAATACCCGTCCCGGACTTGTTTCCAGAGCCTTGGCCTGTAGTTCCAAAAACGGGCTCTGGCCCGGCCACTTGCTCCTGCTCTGCGGACAAGGCCGGGACGGGCCTTGCTACGGAGTGCTGCACCACTTGCCTGATGGCAAGATTGAATTTTTTCGCGAACTCAAAGTCCCGCTCATCGTGCGCAGGCACGGCCATGATGGCTCCGGTGCCGTAGCCCATCATGACATAATCGGCAATCCAGACGGGGATCTTTTCCGCGTTCACCGGATTGATGGCATAGGCTCCAGTGAAAACGCCGGATTTGTCCTTGTTCAAGTCGCCGCGGTCCATGTCGGACTTGCCGGCGCAGGCTTGAATGTAAGCCTCAACGGCGGGTTTTTGCTCCGGTGATGTAATTTGACTAACCAGAGGATGCTCCGGGGCCAATACCATGTAAGTCGCACCGAACAGAGTATCAGGACGCGTCGTGAATACGGTAATTTTGTGCTCGGTGCCCCTGCCGGCCGCAGCGTCCGGCCGCTTATCTGAAAACTGAAAACTGAAAACTGAAAACTCCACCTCCGCCCCCTCACTTTTCCCGATCCAGTTTTTCTGCAGCAGCTTGATGCCTTCCGGCCAGTCCAGCGGTTCCAGTTCGTCGATCAGGCGTTCGGCGTAGCTGGTGATGCGCAGCATCCATTGGCGCAGGGGGCGGCGCTCGACGGTGTGGCCTTTGGCTTTCCATTCCTCGATTTCCTCATTGGCGAGAACGGTGCCGAGATCGGGAGACCAGTTCACCGGCGCTTCGTGGACGAAGGCGAGGCGGACGGCGTCCATTTGTTCACGGGTCCAGCCTTGGGCTTCCAGTTGGGAAACCGGCTGGGCCTTCTTGGTTTCCTCACAAAAGTAGGAATGATAGAGCTGGAGGAAAATCCACTGGGTCCAGCGGACGTAGCCGGGGTCGGTGGTGTTGACTTCGCGGTCCCAGTCGTAGGAAAAACCGATGGCTTTGAGCTGGCGGCGGAAGTTTTCGATGTTGGCCTCCGTGGTGACGCGCGGGTGCTGGCCGGTTTTGATGGCGTATTGCTCGGCGGGCAGGCCGAAGGCGTCCCAGCCCATGGGATGCAGGACGTTATGACCCTGCATGCGTTTGGCGCGGGCGATGATGTCGGTGGCAGTGTAGCCCTCGGGGTGGCCGACGTGGAGGCCGGCCCCGCTGGGGTAGGGGAACATGTCGAGCACAAAATATTTAGGCTTCGAGGCATCAAAATCCGCCTCGCCCGGTCCGGGGGTGCGGTAGGTTTTTTCGGTGTCCCAGCGCTGCTGCCAGCGGGGCTCGAATTCATCAAAGGGGAAAGGCTTGCGCCGGTCGCTGCTCATGGTGGATGGGAAAGGGTCGGGGAAAGAGGGGGATTTGAAGTGTTAACGTTGAACGTTGAACGTCCAACGTTGAACGTCGAAGGGGGGTGCGGGCGGCAAATGGAATTTGAATCGCGGGCATTTTGAAATCTCAAATCTGCAATTTCAAATGCCCGGAGGGCCACGAAAGTGGCGCGGATTTTTGAAAAAGAAACCCCTGACTGGGGGCAGATCATGCTACGGTGGACGCATGCCTACCGTGCCGCCCAGCGCTGTGACAGATGCGTGGAATGAACTGAACATCGAGGATGACGACAAGCTGGCCACGCACGTGGCGCAGTTCCGTGCGGAGCAGCCGGTGCTGGCAGGGTTCCTCCAGGCGGCGGAGGAAGCCATTGCGGAGCGGGATGACCGGGGGCTGATCTTTTTTTACGGGTTGTGGGCATGGCTCGCCTTCAAAAAATGCGGTGGGGCGACGCAGGAGGTGACGGAAGAACGGATTGAGGCGGCATGGGAGGACAATGAGGAGGAAATGGGGGAGTTGGAAGCGGCGGACGAACGGCGCTGGCTGCACGAGGCGAGAACCCTGACGCGGGATTACCGGCAAATGGCGTTGCTGGGGGCGATGACCGAAAGCATCATGGATCCCGGCCTGACAGACCGGCCGCGCAGCGATGATTTGTCAGGCATCATTCTGCTGCATGTCAAAACGGCCATCGATGCCCTCGATGACGCCTGAGCATCGGCGCGGAAATGCCTGATCCCCCGTCCGACCCGGGCGAAAAGTGGAAAGAAACCGGCCAAGCCCGCGCTTGGAACGTTGCATCCGTGAAGCAATTTGCGGACGCCCCGCCAAGACTAATCTACCACCCCATGACTGTGTTCCGTCTGATTTTCCTGTTATGGGCCGGTGCCCTGGCGTTGCCCGCGCAGGACAGCATGCCACAGGCGGCGTTGGTCACACCATCCGGACGGCATGAAGTCGTCGTTCAGGGGCGGGATCTGGCGGCGATTATGAATGCAGTCGCCGCGTTGCCGGCCGATGGCGGGACGGTCTTTTTGCCGGAAGGCCTGTATTTGCTGAAGGGCCCGGTGGTGCTGGACCGGGACAACCTGACATTGAAAGGAGCCGGACCGAAAACGGTGCTGCAAACCATGGATGGATGCGACTGTCCGGTGGTGGTGATGGGCAGCACGGAGACGCCAGTCCACCGCATCACGCGCAACCTGACCGTATCCGACATGACGTTGGATGGAAACCGGATGATGCAGAAGGAGGAATGCTGGACCGGCAAGTGTGACAGTGGCGGGCTGGCCTACATCCGGAACAATTGCCTGACCGTGCGCGGCGTCGAGGACAGCCGGATTGCCCGCATTAAAGCCACCCGGGGACGAAGCGGCGGTCTGGTCACCGAGAAACACTGCCGCCGCCTGATTGTGGAGGACTTCGAAGCGTGGGACAATCACTTTGATGGATTGGCCTGTTATGAAACCGAGGAAAGTGTCTTCACTTCGATGCACCTGCACCATAACCAGTTTGCCGCCATCTCCCTCGATATCCATTTTCACCGCAATGCCATCGTCAACAGCCTGCTGGAGCACAATGGCCACCAGGGCATTTTCATGCGGGAAAGCAATGCCAACGTATTTCAGAACCTGGTGATCCGGCACAATGGAGCGCACGGTGTTTTCATCGCCCAGGTGGACGATGATGCGGGCAAGGCCAGCCGGGACAACATTTTCAGCGGTCTGCGCTCCGAGCACCTCGGCCGCGAGGCGTTCCGGGTGAATGATGCCTCCTGCACGGGCAATATTCTGAGCAATTCTGTGTTCGCCAACAATCCGCATGGCGACGTCTCCGAGGCAGTGCCGGGTTTGATTCTGCAACACAAAGTAAAAGTGCAGCCGGCCTTTCCCTGACTGGCCTTGGGACGGCCGGGCAGAGCAGGCCGGGCCAAGCGATGCGGGTCATTCTGCTCTAAAAGGTCAGGAGTATTTTGCCGTTCCGGGCGTTTTGGGCGGCGTGCCCGAGCGCGGTGCGGTATTCCTGGATTGGATAGGTGGCGGCGATCTGCTGGCGCATCCGGCCGCTGGCGGCGAGCCCGGCGAGGGTTTGGTAGATGCGGGTTAGCTCCTGCGGCGGCAGGCTGTCCTGCCAGCGGGTCAGCCAAAAACCGCGCAGTACGAGGGTTTTGAAGATCAGCAGACCATTGGGAACTTTCAGGGCCTGACGGGCCATGGCACCATAAGTAATGTGCGTGCCGTTGATGCCGAGGAGATCGAGGAGACGCAGGGCGCTGTCACCGCCCACGGCATTGAGCGCTAGGGCCGGGGCAGGGGCTCCGGCGGCGGCCATGGCCGCTTTGCCGGCAGCGAGGCCATCGGGGTCGTCAAGGAAAACGAGGTCGGCTCCAAGGTCGTGGCATACCTGGATGCTATCGGAACGCCTGACAAAATTCAGCGTTTTGAGCCCAAGGGACCGGGCGATTTGGATGACACAATGCCCCGCCGCAGAACTGGCGGCATTTTGCGCCACCCATGATCCCGGCGCGGGAGGACCGGCGGCATGCAATAGTCCCCACGCGGTGGCAGGATTGATCCGGAGGAGGGCGGCCTGTTGGAGATCGGTTCCGGCAGGCAGGGGCAACACATCGAAGGCAGCCAGCACCCGCCATGTGGACCAATTTCCGGGGCTGAGGCCCGGCATGACCGGGGTGCCCGGGGCAAGATCAGGGAAACGATCCGCCACCCCATCCCCCAGCGCCTCGATCACCCCCGCCCCTTCCATGCCTGGGACGCAGGGAAGTTCCGGCTTTCGGCCATAGGTGCCCTCAATGAAATTCAGATCGGCGGGATTGATGGCAGCGGCATGCATCCGGACCAGCACTTCGCCATGGCCAAGGTGCGGACGCTCCATGCGGCGGATTTGGACGACGTCCGACGGAGGACCCGTGCGGGTGATGACGAGTTCACTCATGACCCAGGAAGGTCCAGTAACCGCCCGACTGCGCAACCAGGGATCCCGCATGAAAAAATTTCGATTTTTAAAGAAAAGTTCGACAAAGCACGATCGTTCAACGTATGTCTATGTGTTGTCTAAGTTGGACAACCGGCAAAACTCCCCTGTGACTCCTATGAAACTCAACGATACCGACCTTCTCGATCTGCCTGTTTCCCTTTCGTTGCCGGTGGACGATCAAGCCGAAGTACGGACCCTGCTCCGGGGGATTGCGAATGGTGACCGGACTTGCTATGCAGAATTCCACCGGCGTTTTTCCGGAATGGTTTACGCCACGGCCATCCAGGTGCTGCACAACCATGAAGACGCTCAGGACACCGCACAGGAAGTGTTTACCTCCCTCTGGAAAAAGGCGAAGATGTTTATCGACGACCGTGGCAAACCCAGCACTTGGCTGGCCGCGATGGCGCGGAACCGCAGCATTGACAAACTCCGCAGCCGCCAACGCCGCAGCCGCCTGAATGATTCCTTTGAAGATGAAAGCCGCACCGAAGAGCAACTCGTGCGCACCGATCCCGCGATGGAAGCCAGTGCCAACGAAATGGGGCAGCATGTGCGGAGCGCCGTGATGGAACTGTCTCCGGAGCAGCGGGAAGCGATCCAGCTCGCCTTTTTCGAAGGGTTGACCCAATTGGAAATCGCACAAAAAACCGGCGAACCCCTTGGGACCATCAAGGCACGCATCCGCCGTGGTCTGGGCCGGTTGCGGACCATGGTAAAACCCTGACCGGTCCCGAGGGTGCGAAATTTAGTCGGCCAGCCAACTTGGGGTTCCAACCGATGTTCCCCCCCGGGCTGTTCCAATCACGGTCTTGCTTGAATCTTCAAGCAATGCCGTTTTCAGGGCTGGAATATGGCGGACACATCGTTTAAGGAATCTGAAGCAGCGGATGTGACCGTTGTCTTTCCTGACCGTGTCCGAACGAGGCGATCACTTTTATCATCAAGCCACCGAAGCGCCGGTTTCTGCCTTCGATGTGTCCTTGCGGCCGCCGGTTTTTTCCGAATTCCAAGGGCAGCAAAAAGTCGTGGAACTCCTGACAATGCGGGTCCAGGCAGCGCAGCAACGGGGAGATGTCCTCGATCATGTCCTGCTGTGCGGCCCGCCCGGATTGGGAAAAACCAGCCTTGCCCATATCATCGCGGCCTCGGTAGGCACCCAGATCCATGTCTGCAATGGCCCTCAAATTGAAAAGGCGGGGGATTTGGCGGCGATCCTGACTAAACTGGAACGCGGGGATGTCCTTTTCATCGACGAAATCCACCGCCTCCACCCGAAGCTGGAGGAATACCTCTATCCGGCCATGGAGGACTACAAGCTGGACATTATCATCGATCAGGGGCCCAGCGCCCGCAGTATCCAACTGCCCTTGCCGCGCTTCACGCTGGTGGGTGCCACCACGCGGAGCGGCATGCTCACCGCACCTCTGCGAAGCCGGTTCGGCATGGTGTCGCGGCTGGATTATTATCACGAAGATGCCCTGACAGATATCATCGAACGCTCCGCCGGCCTCCTTGATATTTCCCTCGATCATGCCGGAGCCCGCGAAATTGCCACCCGGGCGCGGGGGACTCCACGGGTCGCCAATATGCTGCTGCGTTATGTCAGGGATTATGCCCAGGTGCGCGCAGACAACCACATCGACGGCCCGGTCGCCGACGCGGCCCTTGCCTTGATCGATATCGACCGTGACGGCATAGACGAAATGGACAAACGCATTCTTGAGGCTATCATCTTCAAGTTTGACGGCGGCCCGGTGGGGCTGAATTCCGTGGCCGTGGCCGTGGGAGAGGATGCCACCACGCTTGAAGAAGTGAATGAACCCTATCTGATCATGAAGGGCTTTCTCAAACGCACCCCGCGCGGCAGGGTGGCCATGCCCGCTGCTTACACCAAAATGGGGGTGTCACCGCCACCCCGGAGCGTTTCCGGGGATGGCCTCACACCGGAACTGTTTCCCTGAATTTTTCCTTCTCCTGTCATGGTCCTGCTCAAAGAACTCGAGGCCCTTCTTTCCCAGCTCGGGAACCCCAAATTCCTCCACCATCTCCTCGAGCCAGTGTTGCTATGGGGCACTCTGGCCGGCGTCATCGCCTGGATGATCAGCCTCTGGTTAGTGAAGGAACGCAAAGCCCAGGTTTGCAGTCTTATCCTGATTGCCCTCAGCGCTTTTGCGGTTTTTCCGGTGATGCATTACCGGCAAAAGGCCTCCCCCATCACCGCTCCAAGTTCCAAGCTGCTGAAGGAACAAAACGAACGACGCCGCGACTTCCAATGGGTGTATTATGCACTCGGCTCCCTCGCCGTGCTGGGACTGTTCATGACCGGTGAAGGCAAAGGCAAGGCTGGATCCGTGATTACCCTCGCCATTACCGTCGGTGGGGTAGCCACCGTCCTCGTCAGCTTCTGGCTGCACGAAAAAGAGATTTCCCTCTTCCATATCGATGCCCGCAAGCCCTGGCGCTCATCGGTGCAGTCTCTACCCCGCAATACTTCCCTGCTTGCCCAGCGATTAAAGAGGGATGAGGGGGAAAATCATATCATTCATGCGGGGTTCATGATGGAGATTATAGAAACACCGGTTTTGGCGAAAAAGCTTCTATAAATTTTGACCGATGGTAAAAAGCTGTTGAACATCGGGAAGCAGACATTATATTCCCAGCCGTTTCAACTCTATCCTATGAACCACACCACTAATCTTACCCTCGCTCTTTCCGTATTTGGGCTCGCGGCTGCTCAGGCCGGCACCGGCTATGTCAGCTACGGCAAAGCCCCCAAGGCTCCGACCCCCGTCGAAGTTCCCAGCCTCTGTGCCTGCTTCGATGGCAACACCGCCAATGTCAGTGTCTTTGCGGCGGGGATTCTTCCTGAAACTGCCAGTTCCGAGATCGACGACGCTCTCGGCGGCGGTATTGCGATGAATTATTTCTTCACCGAAAATGTCGGTTTGGAAGGTTCCTACACCGCCTTCGGCACCAACACCGTGGTGCACCAGCTCAGCGGCAGCTTGATTCTGCGCCTGCCAATCAAGAGCCTCTGCCTGGCACCCTACGCCATGGCTGGCGGAAGCTACCACATGGATTCGGTGAACCAGGGCACCTGGCACGTAGGTGCCGGTCTGGACTACCGCTTTGCCAACTGTGTCGGCATCTTCGCCGATGGCCAGTATAACTGGGCGGAAGACACCTCCGACTATGTCACCGTCCGCGGTGGCGTCCGTTTCGGCTTCTAAGCCTGACAAAAAATCATCCCCACCCTTCAGAGGCCGCACCGAAAGGTGCGGCCTTTCTTTGGATGCCGGCCGGGGGTTTGGACGAAGGACATCTCAAATATTCAGACGATCCCACCTGCAGTCTCCGCCCAGATGGAGCCGGGGTGGTCATTTCCTGCCCGCCGCCGGATGGCCCCATCCGGCTCCCGCCTCACCGCCCATGTCCTCCCCCTGGCGCTACCTGAAAACCGCCTTCTGGCAGCGGGTTCCTGTGCCCTTGTTGGGCCCGGTGCCCTTGAATGTCGTGGCCATGGCCGGCTTTGCCATTGCGGGATTCGATCATCCGGCTTTCTGGGCTGCCGGTGCCTTATGGGAGGGATTGTGGCTGACGGCCACGGCGGGGCGGAAAAGCTATCGCCGCCGGGTCGATGCAGCCGGCCGCCGGGTAGCGTGGCGCACCATTGAGGAACGCCGCCTCCAGTTGTATAACCAACTGTCCGGTCCGGATCAACTCCGCCACCATACCCTGCGCCAAACCTGCCAATCCCTGCTGGGTCCGGCATTCCGGCTGGAACCGGATCCGGCAGCCGAACTCTTTACCTGGTTCCACCTGAAACTGCTGCTTGCCCGCCAGCAGGCGGCCGCCGGGATTCCTCAAGGAGCAGATCCCGATGTGCCGCGGCTCCATGCCGGGGCCGCAGTGGAACTCACGGATCCCGCCCGGGCTTGCCTGGCCGACGAAGCCGTCACGCTCCTCGACCCGGGGCAGAGCCTCATCAAGGACCCGGACCGGCCTTTGCTGCCGCGAATCGACGCTGCCCTCCGCCGCATTGAAGACGAATTGGCCGAAGCGGTCCGTTCCCACCGCAACGGAGGGTTGCCCGCTCCCTTCCCGGCCATGGCCCGGTCAGCAGCGGGTATGGCGGGCACCCTGGAAGGCGACCTCCCCCAATCCCCCAAATCACAGGAGGTCGATGGATGGCTCGGGAGCATGAGGGAAAGAGAGGATGGCTAGCGGTTCATTCCAGCCAATCCACGGGACCGCCCCGGCCGGTAGAGGGTATGCAGGGATTGCATTGTGGCGCGGAATTTGATTTCTCTGTCCGAAATACCTTCCGTTATGAATTCCCTCCGCCTGCTTCTTCCGATTTTCAGGGTGGCAATCCTTGCCCCCGGTTTGACCGGCATTTTCACGATGGCGGTGGCGGTGGCGGAGGATCTGCCGGCGCAGGGCGATTTGTTATGGCGGCTCGATGCCGTCCTGCAGGATCAGGCCCGGCAGCGCTCGGCCCTGCCTCCCCTGCGGCCGGGGCAGGGCATCGATATCCTGCTTGATGCCACGGATCACCAGGCGCACCTGGTGCAGCCGCTCCAGGAACGCAGGCCGGTGCTGATGGCTGATAACGACACCGCATTCTGGCGGTTCGATGGACAGAATGATTTTATGTTCCGCGACCACCGGAACCCGTTGACGGCTGAATTGACCCTATTTGTCCTTGCGGCTCCCAAAGCAAATCCGGGAAATTTTGCGGCACTGTTTGCCGCCAGCACGTCAGCCGGCAACGATTTTACGCATGGACTGAATCTGGACTTTGGCGTGGCAGCCTCACCACGCCTTTCCTTCGTCAACGTCGAATCCGCCGGTGCAGCCGGCAGCCGGGATCTGCTGGTGGATCATTTGCTTGGCCCGGCGGAGCGGCCGTTCGGCAGGTTTCATGTATTCACGGTCCGCTCACGGGTGGGGAAGGAAGGGAATGAGTTCTTCCTTGATGGCCTGAAAAGTGGCAGCCGCGACCGGTTGGAATCCCTGATTGGCTGGGACCGGATCGTTCTGGGAGCCCGGCTCTATTCCAACGATCCGGCTGCAGCTCCATTTGTGCAGGGATTTCTGGAAGCGGATGTGGCCGCGGTGATCGCCTATGGCCGGGCCTTGAATGATGAAGACAGGACTGCGGTGGAGGAAACTCTCCTCCGCCGGTTGCCTGCGCTGGAAGCCCTCGCTGCCGGAGTGAAGGGCCACGGATTGAAGACCATGGCGGATCCTCCTGCGGTCCAGATGCTGGTGCCCGGCTTCCACGTGGAGGAACTGCCGCTCAAACTGGGCAATCTGAACAATATCCGTTATCGTCACGACGGCAAATTGGTCGCCCTGGGCTACGATGGCCGGCTTCATCTCCTGACGGACAGCAACGGGGACGGCTCTCCTGACAAGGCGGAGATCTGGTGGGACCGGAGCCCCTTGAAAGGGCCTCTGGGGATGGCGCTGCTTCCGGCAGGTGACCCCCGGGGCGAAGGCGTCTTTGTAGCCAGCAAGGCCAAACTGTCCCTGCTCCTCGACCGGGACCGGGACGGGCTGGCGGAGGAGGAAATGGTGGTGGCCACGGGCTGGCCGGAGACGTTTCACGGAGTGGATACCCTCGGAGTGGCGGTGCATCCGCACGACGGATCGGTCTGGTTCTCCATCGGCTGTGCCAACTTTGCTGACGGTTATTTGAAGGACCCTGCCGGCAAGTCAACCTACCGGACCGACAGCCCGCGCGGCACCGTGCAGCGGATGTCCGCCGACCTGAAAACTCGCGAAACGTTGGCCACCGGGGTGCGATTTCTGTGTGCCCTGGCGTTCAACAAGGAAGGCGATCTGTTCGCCACGGACCAGGAAGGGGCCACCTGGCTGCCTAACGGAAATCCGCTGGATGAACTGCTGCACATCGTCCCGGGGCGGCACTACGGATTTCCCCCCCGTCATCCCCGACATCTGCCGGACGTGATGGATGAACCCGCCGTCGAGGAATACGGCCCCCAGCATCAGAGCACCTGCGGGATGGTCTTCAACGAAGGTGTCAACGGCGGGCCGGCCTTTGGACCGGCCCACTGGCACGGGGATGCCCTGATCTGCGGGGAATCGCGCGGCAAACTATGGCGGACAAAATTGGTCAGGACCCCGGAGGGCTACGTGGCGCGGTCGCATCTCATTGCCTGTTTGAATGCCCTGACGGTGGATGCCTGCGTAACCCCGCGCGGCGATCTGCTGGTGGCCTGTCACAGCGGACCTCCCGACTGGGGAACGGGTCCGGCAGGGGAAGGCCGGCTTTTTCGGATTCGCTATACCGGGCGCGGTATCCCGCAGCCGGTCACGGCATGGGCGGCGGCCCCTGACGAATTCCGCATCGCCTTTGACCGGCCCCTCGCCGCGGAACAGTGGCGGGGCGTCAGGGAGCGCATCCGCATCGAGGCAGGCGAACATGTCAGGGCGGGTGATCGTTTTGAAACCGTCCGGCCGGGTTATCAGGTAGTGCGGGACCAGCTGGCCTCCCCCCGGCGGTGGGTGGAGGTGCTGGGGCTTTCCCTGACCGCAGACCAGCGCACCCTGGTTTTGCGAATCCCGCCGCAAACCGAGCCGGTTCCGTATGCGATCACTTTGCCGTCTCCAACTGCGCCGCCAGTCGGGCAGTCGATTGCCCAGGTGCCGGAAATGGATGTGCTGGTGGAGCTGCACGGGGTGGAGGCCAGTGCCGGACCCGCTCCGGCCGGACGCAGACAGATGTTGCCGCACCCTTCCTTGGAGGTTTCCCGCAGGCTGACGCTGGGGTCAGCGGACCATGAGGCGTTTTTGGACGGAATATCCGGACCCGTCACTCTGAGGGCCAAGGTGGAACGCCGCAATATTTTCCAGCCTCTCCCGCAGCCCGGCTCTGTCACGGATTGGGACATGGCCGCCGACTTTTTTGCCAAGCGCACCATGCTGGTCAGGGAAGCTGCCACTTCGCAGACATTGGAACCGGTGGGAACCGCAGGCCCTCTGGCAGAAATCTCCGGACTCCTGCCAAGGGAGGGCCGGTGGATTTTTGCGCTCGACGAAAAAACGCGGCCTCTGCCGGTGAACCGGGTTTTCGCGCCTTGGGTCCGGGCCGCGGTATCCATGGGTGATCCGCAGGTGGCAAAGAGCCGTGCCGACGTGAAGGGCAATTGGTTGAACGGCCGGCGGCTCTATTTCGGAAAAAGCACCTGTTCCCTCTGCCATGTCCTCCGGGGGGAAGGCATGGCCTGTGGTCCCGATCTCTCAAACCTCATCCACCGCGACCGCGAATCCGTCCTGACTGATATCCGGCATCCCTCCGCGACGATCAATCCGGATCATGCCGCGACCCAATTCACCCTGAAGGATGGAAGCGTGCTCGCAGGCATCGTGGTTCTGTCAGGACCCGGCACGGTCACCCTCGCCCTGCCGGCCGGAGCCCGGCGCGAACTGGCCCGCGGGGACATCGCTTCGGAGTTTCCCCTGCGCTCATCGCTGATGCCCGAAGGGCTGCAGGCCACCCTGACGGATTCCGAAATGGAGGACCTCATGACCTTTCTCCTGACCGAGCCGGTCAGCCCGGCCGTGATCACCCGCACCAATCCCGGCCCCCCGCCCGCCCGCCAGATGGCGGAAGTGACGCCCCATCTTCCCGCAGGCCCGCCATCGGATGGGGCTGTCAGGCCATGGCGCATTCTCCTCTCGGCCGGGCAAAAGGATCATGGCCTTGATGAGCACGACTATCCGCTATGGCTGGAGCGGTGGTCCACGCTGCTGAAACTGGCGGATCAGGTGACGGTCACCACCTGCATGGGTTTTCCCTCACCGGAACAGTTGGCCGCAGCGGATGTTGCGGTATTTTATTCTGCCAATCACGGATGGGATCTGCGGGCCGCCATGGCCCTGGATGAATTCCAGAAACGAGGGGGCGGTCTGGTCTACCTCCACTGGTCGATCGAGGGGCATCAACATGCCAAAGCCCTTGCTGACCGGGTGGGCCTCGCCTTTTCCTTCTCGGCCTTCCGCCATGGCGAAATGGACCTCGTCTTCTCCCCAGTCAGTCATCCGATCACCGCCGGATTTGGCAGGGCTATCAAATTCACGGATGAGAGCTACTGGAAACTGCATGGCGACGTCAACCGCCTGTCGGTCCTCGGAACGTCCCTTGAGGACGGGGAAGCCCGCCCGCAGTTGTGGGTCCGGGAGCAGGACCGCAGCCGGGTCTTCGGATGTATTCCCGGCCACTACACATGGACCTTTGACGACCCGCTCTACCGCATTCTGATCCTCCGGGGAATCTGTTGGGCGGCCCACCAACCCGATGTCCATCGGCTCTCGGAATTGGCTTTGATCGGGGCAAGGATCAGTCCCTGATGCGCCCGGCTGCAGGGAACAAGTCCCGACCCGCGGCCGGCAGACGGGAACAGCCCCGTTCCGGTCAGGGCCCGGGGCTTGCCCCTGACGCGGATTGTTGATACAGATGTCCGCATTCCGTGCCCATGAAAACGTCAGCTTTCCCTGCCATGCCTGCCCTCCGTTCCCTTCCCGTTTCCCGGCTCCGGCTGGCATGCGCGGCCGCTGCAGCCATAACATCAGGCAGCGTGGCACAGGCCAATGAGGGGAACGCGGTGCCGGTCACCTTCCGCCAGACTGTGGAGCAGGTAGTGTTCCTCGCTGGAGAGCGCGAAGTGGCGGCCTACCAAACCGGAGCCGCCGGACTCCCCCGTCCGGGGATTCCCGCCGCCTATCATCGGGGCGGTTACCTGCATCCGCTGCGCACCCCTTCCGGCATGGTGGTCACGGACGACTATCCCGCGGACCACCTGCACCATCACGGCGTCTGGATGTCGTGGAGCAAAGCGCGGTCCGGGGACCGGGATCTCAATTTCTGGGAAACCGGCAAGCCTGGAGCCCGGGTGGAGTTTGTGGGGATTGATGAAGTGAAGACCGAAGGCTCCGTCACCACGCTGCGGACCCGCCACCGCTTTGTCGATTTATCCACCCAACCCCCGGCTACCCTCTTGGAGGAGACATGGACGGTGGCCGTGACAGCCTTTGGCGGATCCCAGCCCCGGCATGTAATCGACCTGACCTCCATTCAGAAGTGCGCCGGATCCACCCCCCTGGCCTTGCCAAAACACCATTATGGCGGATTCGGATTCCGCGGACTCAAGGCATGGAACGGGGCCCCGAATTGCCGGTTCCTGACATCGACCGGAATCACCGACCGCATCAAGGGGAACGGCACGCGCGGCAAATGGTGCTGGATCGGCGGGGCCGTGGAGGGGGGCTCGGCCGGAGTGACGGTATTGGGGCATCCGGGGAATTACCGTTTCCCACAACCGATGCGTTTGCACCCGAAAGAGCCGTTTGTCAGTCTGGCCCCGCAGCACCTCGGGGACATGGAAATCAAACCCGGGGAAGAATACATCTCACGCTACCGCCTCGTCATCACTGACGGCACGGTGGCGATGGACCTCGCGGAAAGCTGGTGGAAGGAGTGGGCTGCGGTTCCCTGACCATACCTGCGTGCGCTGGCCTGCACGCAGTCAGGGACAGGACCCGGCAGAGTGCGGGGATCTCAGTAGGCCTTGGCGAAGATCACGCGCTGGGTGCTGGGTTTTCCGGTCAGGAAACAGGTTCCGGGCTGTTTCCATTCGTCACCAAAGGGCAGACAGCGGATGGTCACGCCGAGTTGTTTTTGCAGCACGTCCTCGTCTTCGGAGGAGCCCGCCCAGTCCACCACCGCAAAACCGCCGTGGATTTCGGGCTTGTCAGGATTTTTCGGGGTGAAGAAGGCTTCAAACGCCGCCTTGTCTGTAATGCGGACCATGTTGGCATCACGGAAGGCGGTGGCCCGTTCCAGCAGCCCGGCCTGGATGGATTCGAGGGTTTCCACCGCCTGGCTGACAAACCCGGCCGTGGCGATGAATTCTTTTTCCTTGAGCCCCTTGTCGCGGCGGCTCACCGCCACGCTGCCCTTTTCCAGATCCCTCGGACCGATCTCGACACGGACCGGCACGCCCTTCTTGATCCACTCCCAGTTGCGCGTGCCCCCGGGAAGGTCGCGGCGGTCCACGTGGGCGCGGACAGGTTCGCCCGCGTAAGTCTGGGCACGCAATGCCTGGGCCAGGGCCTCGCAGGCATCCAGCACCGCCTGCTTGCTGTCTTCCTTGGGAGTGACCGGCAGAATCACGATTTGCTGGGTAGCGATGCGCGGAGGCAGCACCAGACCGTCGTCATCGCTGTGGGCCATGATCAAGGTTCCGATCAGCCGGGTGCTCACCCCCCATGAGGTCGTCCATGCGAATTCCCGGGCTCCACTGCGGCCCGTAAACTGAATACCGGCGGCTTTGGAAAAATTCTGTCCGAGGAAGTGGCTGGTCCCGGCCTGGATGGCTTTGCGGTCCTGCACCATGGCTTCAATACAAAGGGTGCTTTCAGCCCCGGGGAAGCGCTCGCGTTCGGTTTTTTCACCGGTGATGACGGGGATGGCCAGATGATCCCGGGAGAAGGTTTCATACACGCGCATCATCTGCTCGGTTTCGGCGAGAGCTTCCTCTTTGGTCTCATGCGCGGTGTGGCCTTCCTGCCAAAGAAACTCTGCAGTGCGCAGGAAGATGCGCGGGCGCATTTCCCAACGCATCACGTTGGCCCATTGATTGATGAGCAGAGGCAGATCCCGGTAGCTTTCCACCCAGCGGGCAAAAGCCGCGCCGATGATGGTTTCACTGGTGGGGCGGATCACGTAAGGTTCCGCCAGTTCGCCGGCCGGGATCATCTTCACGCTGCCGTCTTCCTGTTTTTGGGCTTCCAGACGGTGATGGGTCACCACCGCACATTCTTTGGCAAATCCCTCCACGTGGGCGGCTTCCTTGGCCAGATAACTGAGAGGAATCAGCAGCGGAAAATAGGCATTCGAATGCCCGGTGTCCTTGAACATTTTATCCATCTGACGCTGGATATTTTCCCAGATTCCGTAACCCCAGGGTTTGATCACCATGCACCCGCGCACCTCGGAATTCTCCGCCATGTCGGATGCCTTGATGACCTGCTGATACCACTCCGGGAATTCCTCCTGACGGGTAGGCGTGATGGCAGTCTGGGGTTTGGCGGCTTGAGCGTTGGACATGACGTTGGAAGAAAAACCGGCCGGAAATGCTCCGGCCCGGGAGGGCGCACCCTGGCGGTGTCTGTAGCGCGGTGCAAGTGGTGGCGTGGGGAGCACACGCGCCCCGCGTGTCGTTTCCAGCGCCCCGCCGGAAACCTGAAATGGTCACCGGCGGAGCCGCACTTTAAAAGTCTTTGGCGGGGGCGCCAAAGACAGCACGCGGGGGCGCGTGCGCTCCCCACACCAAATGGGGGATGGGTGGTGCAGCAATGTGATGGTGAATAAGACAAACGCCGTCAAGCTGCCCCCGCATGCCAACTCCCTGAATTCACGCCCGTTCCAAGTGGCGGGTGATGGGGGGGTCATAACAAAAATGAATGGACCATTCTGCGGTCGGCTGATATGACTGATCCCGGTTTTCCTTTCATTTATGAATTTCCTCCGATGGCTCCCCAGTCTTCTGTTGTTGTCTCCAAGTCATCCGGGCAGGTATTTGCGGCAGATGGTCCCCGCCCTTATGGCGCTATTCATCCAATCGCTCCAGGCAGGTTCGGACACGAATCTGCTGCACCTTACGGGGGCCCCTCAGGATCTCGCTCCCGGCTTCAACCCGGCAACCACCGCCTATAGCGGGAGCACCAAGTCACCATGGCTGCATTTGAGTCCGGTCGCTGCGGATGCGGAGGCGGTCACGGAAGTTCGGGTGAACGGCAGAGATTATGCCCGCGTGGCTCCGGGAGCCACCCTTGGGGCCGACTCAAACTACCTCGTGGCCTTGAAAAATGACGGTGGGGTTTTGCAATGGGGGAGCAATCAATATTATGGATCGGTGGTTCCTCCGGCCGGATTGGGCAATGTCGTATCAGTGGCCTGCGGTTATGTATTCAATGTCGCATTGTTAAAAAATGGGACGTTGCGGGTTTGGAAACATCCTGAACTGAGTCTTCCGGCCACGATCACCGGAGCGACCGGCGTGGCAGCGGTCTTTACCGGTAGCAACCACGCTTATCTGGTGAAAAACAACGGGACCCTAACTGCGTGGAGCATGTTCCCTTTGCCTGCGGGAGGCGTTTCGAACGTGGTTTCGATCTGTCAGAACGACTCCATGGTGGTGGCCGCAAAAGCCGATGGAAGTGTGGTGGCGTGGAATGCCTCCGGCCTGCAGCCAGCCTTTCTGCCGGCCGGGCTGTCGGGCGTCACCAGGGTGGCGTGCAATGCCTTCAATTACGCCGCCCTGAGGCAGGATGGGACCGTGCGGATGTGGCCCGATGACTCCACGCTTTTCGGCGTGCTTCCTAAAAACCCGGCATTGAAAGACGTCGTGTCGCTCTGCGCCGGGGAGAGTTTTTTCCTTTTTTTGGGACGGAATGGCAAGGTCACCGCCCTCGGGCATGGACCCGGGACGCGCGTGCCGTCGGGGCTCAGTGGAGTGACAGCCATTGCCAGCGGCCCGCACTATGGAGCCGCCTTGAAACAGGACGGGAGCCTGGTGACATGGGGCAACGTTCCTCCGGACAATGTCCCTCCTCCTCAAGGCAATCTATTCGCCACATCGCCGGCCACTCTGCCCGTGCCCTTGTCCCCGGGGGCCAATACCGTGGAGGTCCGCCTGACACCTCCCGCCGGCACCCCGGCCAAAACCTACACCCTCTCCGTAAACCGCACCCCCGATCCGGCCCTCCTCCTGCTGGACTCGGACCGGGGAGCCCTGACACCGGCCTTTTCCCCGGAATTGACCAGCTATACCCTGTCCCTGCCCTTCGCCAATGAGGGCATCCGGTTCCGTCCCCTCACCAGGGCAACAGGGACGACGGTGACATGGAACGGCACGGAGGTGCCGACCGATGAGTTTTCCCATCCCCTGACCCTGGAACAGGGAAGCAACAACTTTACCTTCAGGGCCACAGCGGATGATGGAAGCACCGTGCGCGATTACGAGGTGATCATCACCAGAGACGCCCCAAGTACCAACCGGACACTGCGCTTTCTGGCTGACGACGCTGGTGAGATGAATCCCCGCTTTTCGCCTGCACACCTGACCTATACTCACACCAACCCCGTCCGCCAGCCCCGTCTCAGAGTCTGGCCCAAGGCGGGAGCCGTGTCAGCCAAGCTGGAGGTGCGGCTGAATGGCGGCAGCTTCGTCAGGCATTCTTCCGGGAATCCTGCGACCTTGGATGGGGTAATCAAGCCCGATGGTTTCCCGGTGTGGTGGGACCGCACGGATCTGACCAAGCGGATTGACCCGGACCATCCGGTGGTGCCCTGCGGTGCCATGTCCAATGGAGGCTGGGGCTATTATGCCATCCGCACGGATGGCACCGTCATGACCAGAAACCTGTTCTATGCCAAGGTCCCGGCCGGCCTGACCGATGTGGTGGAAGTCGAGGAGGGGGTTGGGGGCCTCGCGGCAGCCCTCAAGGGTTCAGGTCAGGTGGAAGCCTGGGACATGGCCACCGGGAACCCGGCAACCCTGTTTTCCGGTGAGACCCAACTGATTACCATCTCCGGCTTCGGCGGCGGCTTGGCAGGCATCCGCCGGGACGGAAGTCTCGCGGTATGGTCGCCACCCAATGCCCCCAATCCTACCATTTCTCCCAGCCAGCAGTCCAATCTGGTGGACGTCGGCCATGCCACGGTCCTGCGCAGCGATGGCACCGCGTTTGCGCGGGGAAACAATGTCGTTTCCCCCACTTATGCCACCAGCGGGGTGGCCGGACTGACCCGCGGATGGATGTCCAGCTTCTATCACTTGAAGGAGGACGGACTGCCGGGGTTTCCCACCGGGAGCCAGCAGGACCCGTTGGTTTTTCCGGAGAATTTCCAGGACTTGCGTCTGATGCGCGCAAGGTCATCGGATACATTGGCCGTGAAAAAAGATGGCGGGGTCATTGCATGGGGAAGTGTCAATGACCGGCGGGATGGAACCGGGGTTCCAGACGGGCTAACCTCCCAGGCGTTCCCGGAATACAGTCTGCTGCCACTTCGCCTTGGGACCAACCTCGTGGAAGTCCGCGTGACCGCTGAGAATGGGGAAGCGGACACCTATTCTCTAACAGTTTTACGCGAAGCTAATCTGGAACTGGCTTCGGTCAGCCTGAATAATGGCGAATTCCCTGTCAGCATGGCAGAAGGCGTCAGTTCGTTCAACGTCACGGTGCCGCCCGGAAGAGAAAGCATCACCTTCGCGGCCACTCTCAAGGATGACACGGAAACGATGGTGCTGAACGGTACCCCGCTCATGGCCGGAGCGATGACCACGGTGGCCCTGGTGCCGGGGGCCAACGCTTTGACGCTGGAGGTCTTAGGCCAGGACCGCGCCACTTCCCGCACTTACACTTTCAATGTGACGCGCTCCCTGGCCAAGGCGGAGCTGCTCTCCCTTGGCACTTCGGCGGGCCCTGCCGTGCCAGCCTTTGCGCCATCCGTGCATCAGTATAGCCGGTCCACAAACCGGCCGGATCTGGTAGTCTGGGCTTCGCCTGCACAGGGGGAGCTGGAAAGCCGGATTGCCCCAAATGCCCCATGGCAAAAAATGTCCCGGGGCAGCCTGGTGGCAAGGGGCAGGGAATTCACGGCCTGGCTGAAGGCAGATGGCACCGTTTCTGTCAGGAGCTTCTCGATGCCGGAGCCCCAGCAGCCGGCTGCTCTAACTGGAATCCGCTCTATTGCCGCAGGAAACACCCATCTCATGGCCCTGAGGACGGAGGGCACGGTCGTGTCCTGGGGTTATGGTCCGGGCGCCGGGGTTCCAACAGGTCTGACGAATATCAGGGCGGTTACCGCTGCGGCGGATTATTCCCTGGTGCTGAAGGCGGATGGCACGGTCAGCGGTTGGGGGAATAACAGCCACGGCCAATTGAACATTCCGGCGGGATTGGATAGTGTGATTGCTGTCAATGCTCAAGGCGGTCAAGCTCCGTGGTGCCTTGCGCTCCGCAGCAATGGCACCGTGGCGGCATGGGGCGCAGGGGTGCCGGGATTGCTGCCCTCACCCGCCGGGTTGAACGGTGTAGTCGCCATCACCGGCCTATCCGAATGGAAAATTCAGACCGGGACTGATACGCGCGCTGCGGCGCTCCTCGAAAGTGGGCGCGTAATCTTTTGGGATGTCCTGTCAGGAACCCCCGCTCAGGAATTTGCCCCCCTGCATAACATCGTAGCTGTTTCCGGAGCCCTCGCGCTGCGGCGGGACGGCGCGCTTTATCATTTGGCTCAGGGTGCCGTGGTAGCGGCCCCGGGGGTGGCCGCACTGGAGGGGGGCATGGCGGTGAAGCAGGATGGCAGCGTTTTCCAGACGGAGGGAGCGGTGGTAGAGGTCAGGCCCTCATGGGTCGCATTGGATGTGGGACCCGGGGTCAATCCGGCATTGGAATTCCGCGTCACGGAAAATGAGTCGCAGACGGAAACCAGATTGGACGTCACCCGCACCGCCCGCACGGACTTGCGTTTCCTCGCGGTGGATGGACCCCCCTTGGTGCCGCCGTTCGACCGGTCTGTCCGGAGCTATGATCTGGGATTCCACGCGGGATCCAATCTGCGCCTGCGGCCGGCCCCCGCAAATCCTAACTCCGTAGTGGAAGTGCGGGTCAATAGCGGTCCGTGGATCCGCACGGCTTCCGCAGAGGGCTTCGAGGACAGCGAATCCAACACTACAAACACGCAACCGGTTATCCTCAGGAACAACGGGAAGATCTCCGGTTGGGACCCGAAGGGATTTCCCGCCGCTCCCGTATCCTCAGCGGACGTTTTCGGCCGCAAGGCTGTCTCCGTCGCCCGCGGACTGTTGGAAAACCTGGTGCTGCTGGAAGATGGAACTGTGCTGACCGCCCTTGGCTATCAGGTGAACTATCCAGAATTGACGGTGCCCCCCGATCTGCGGAATCAGACAGCTATCTCTCTGGGTGAAAGCCATGCCCTGGCGCTCGGGGAGGACGGCAAAGTCCGCGCGTGGGGCAACAGCGCGGATGAAAAGCTTGCCGTGCCTGACGGGCTTGCCGGAGTCGTGCAGGTGCGGACCGGGAAGCATCACAGCCTCGCGCTCCGCGGGGATGGTACCGTCGTGGCCTGGGGGCTCAACACCAGTGGCCAGACGTCTGTGCCGGCCGGGCTTTCCGGCGTAGTGGCGATCGCTGCGGGTCACACGCAGAGTATGGCGCTGAAACGCGACGGCACCGTGGTGGGGTGGGGAACATTGGGCAACGGAACCACGGACGTGCCCGCCGGTCTGCGCGATGTGCGGCTGATCGCCGCGGACGCGGGTGGCTGTGTAGCGGTGCGTGAGGATGGCACCGCAATCCGCTGGGGCGATGCCGGATTCGCCTACGGTCCGGGAGCTTCCCCAACAGGTTGGAACGGGGTGTTGGATTTGCCCCCTGGCTATGGGCGGGTGCTGGCGCTGCTCCCGGATAACCTTTTGGTCACATGGAATGGCACCCGGATGGGTTTTCGTTCGGATGATTCCGGCCAGGAGATCAAACCGGCAACGGCCAGTCTCCTGCTGAGGCCCGGTGTAAATACAATCGAAGTCCGGGTCAGCGAACCGGATGGCAGCGCCTCCGCCGTGACGACGCTGGCGGTTACCCGCACTCCCCATGCGGGACTTTCCAGTCTGAAAGCCGGTGGCTTTGAACTTACTCCGGCCTTCGACCCGGCCGTGGAAAACTACACCACCGAAGTGGCGGCCGGAACCACATCAATGCCACTCCGTCTGAGCACTCAGGAAACCGATGCCACCGTCACCGTCAATGGCACCGCCCTGTCCGGAGGAAGCACTCTCATCCCATTGCCCACGGGAGCGTTAGGCCCGGTCGTCATCGCCGTGACCTCGGCCGATGGCACCGTTTCCCGCACCTTCCAGATTCAGGTTTCCCGGGCGCTTCCCTCCACCGCAACCGGATTGGGCCTGCTGACCACTGGAATAGGCCCGCTTTCCCCGGCGTTCGACCCTCTGGTAAAATCCTATCAGCAGGACTTCCGGTTTTCCCTCGCTTCCATCCGTGCCGTCCCCATGGGAACCGGTGCCCGCATGGAAGTCAGCCTCAATGGCGGGGCATGGCAAAACCTGTTCCACGGCCAGCGCCTTGCCCAGACGCAGGGGTCTTCGCTGATCATGGGTTCCGGAGGGGTGGTCCGGAGCTGGCCGGACCCTGGCCCGGGCTCCCTTTTCGCTTTGCCGGAAGGTTTGACCGAGGCCGTATCGGTGGCTGCCTATCATAAGCACATGCTGGCCCTGAAATCCGACGGCACGGTGGTGGGGTGGGGGGACAATAGCCAGGGCCAGGCCTCGGTGCCCGATGGTTTGAGGGACGTCATCTCCATCGCAGCGGGCAATTTTCACTCCATGGCGCTGCGGCAGAACGGAACGGTGGTCGTGTGGGGGGCTGGGGCTTCAGGCGTCACCAATGTCCCGGCCGGTCTGACGGATGTCATCGCGATTTCAGCAGGAACTGGGCATTGCCTTGCGCTGCGGAATGATGGCACAGTGGTAACATGGGGGACCATTCCTCCTGCCCTTGCCGTGCCTGGCGGGCTGAGCGGCATTACCGCCATCGCGGCGGTCAATAACTTCTCCACAGCCCTGAGACAGGACGGCACTCCCGTC
Source organism: Verrucomicrobiales bacterium (assembly GCA_038210825.1). Taxonomy (GTDB): domain Bacteria; phylum Verrucomicrobiota; class Verrucomicrobiia; order Verrucomicrobiales; family V1-33; genus CAIZWU01. The sequence continues at coordinate 114,970 of JBBQWG010000001.1, read as the reverse complement.
AGTTGGGGAACCTCTCCGCCCATTTGGCCGGCTACCTCATTTCCCGCCCTGCTGGATCCATGGGGGGTCGGGGTGGTGGGAGCGGAGGGACTGGTCACTCCCAGTGCTCCTGGCGGTGGCGGCATTTTCATTCCGGCCGATCTGGGCCCGGTGGTCTCGCTGTTAGGCAACCGCGCAGTGGGATTGGCAGTCAGGACTGACGGCAGCGTCCGGCAATGGGGCGCGGGAGCCCTCATCCCCCCGGCCAATACGGCCGGGGATACCCGGCCGCTCTTTCTGCCCTTCCCCCTGCAACATGGACTGAATACTGCGGTGGTCCGGATCACGGCCGAAGACGGAATCAGTCAGGACACCTATCAGATTGGAATCAACCGTCTGCCCAATACCGGTCTGTCAGTGCTGCGACTCACCCCGAATACGCTTTCCCCCGCTTATCAGGACGAGGTCACGGTTTACTCCGCAAGCGTGCCGTTCTACCAGACGTCCATCGAATTGACCGCCACGGCCGCTGACCCTACTTCTGTCGTCTTCGTGAATGGAGCGTCCTCCGCGACTGGAAAAACTGTAATTCCGCTGAATCCGGGAGTGAATACCATCGTGGTGGACGTGGCCGCGGCGGATGGAGTGACTACGCGGCGGCGCACTATCACCGTGACCCGGCAGGCCTCCCTTGCCACATGGAATCTCCGCGGTCTGGGCACCAATGCCGGGGGCGTGATGAACTCCTTCGCTCCCGACCTCTACACCTACGCAGCTACGCCGCCGGCGGGTGATATACTCTACTGGCCACGAGCCGCCAGCGCTGGCGCGGCTCTGTCCTATCGCCGGAATGGCGGAGCGTGGCAATTGCTGAATGGGACCGGCAACCCACCGTTTGCAGGGAACAGCGCCTTCGTGATCGCCTTGCGGAACGATGGCACTGTGGCTTCATGGAGCACGGATCCAAATGTGCCGGCGGTCCCAGCGGGATTGGGCGACGTCGTCGCGGTCAGTGCGGGCAACAATCATGCCATGGCCTTGAACTCGATGGGCGGGGTGGTTGTCTGGGGCAGTGGGAGCGCCACCCTTCAACCACCGGCCGGGATGGCTGAAACGGCTGCCATCGCCAGTGGTCGCGATCACTGCCTGGCACTCGGGCTCACCGGGACCGTCACGGCATGGGGCAGAAATTTTAACCAGCAGACCAACGTGCCGGCCACTCTCCCCCCGGCGATGGCTGTTGCCGGAGGTTCCGGCCACAGTCTGGCCCTTGCCCGGGACGGACGGGTCTTCTCATGGGGATCCATGGCGCAAAGCACCGTGCCGGCCAATCTTCCACCCGTCGTGGCCATCGCCGCCGGGGATCAATTCACCGTTGTTCTCAAGAACGATGGCACCGTCGCCGCGTGGGGTGACAATACCCACGGCCAGCGCAACGTTCCAGCCAGCCTGTCCGATGTGGTTCAGATTGCCTGCGGTGGCCGGCATGTCCTTGCCTTGGGCCGCGATGGCAAAGTGACCGCATGGGGCGATAATTCGTCAGGCCAGAGAACGGTGCCTCCCGATTTGACCGACGTGGTGGCCGTGAACGCCGGCGGCAGTCTCAGTCTCGCCGTGAAACGGGACGGGCGCCTGGTGGTGTGGGGTATCTCTACTGCAGGACAGCGGAACATTCCCGCGAACCTCATCATGCCCGCCCTCGATTCGTTCGCCGCCCTCACGCCACTGCCCGGACCTGCCTCCACTGAATTCAGAGTGGTCTCCCCGGATGGATTGGACTCCCGCACCTACTCCGTCAACGTCACTATGTCTCTCCAAGCTGCTTACACCGCATGGTCCGCTGGTGCTTTTCCGGCCGGATCGGCGGCTGCCGTCACTGCCGCCGGCGCCGATTTTGACCGGGACGGCGTGGTTAACCTCATGGAATATGTCAATGGCACCCCTCCTGCCAGTTTCTCTCCCGCTCCCTTGGGCTTTTCTATAACAGAGGACGGGATGTTGGAACTCCGATGGCCCCGGCGCGCCGGGCTGGCTGACGGATGGGAAGTAGTTGAAGGATCCCCCTCACTGCAGGGACCCTGGAGTGCCGTTGCCTTGGATGGTTTCCTCAAAACCCCTGGCAGTCCCGGAAACCCTGATATCCTGACGCTGCGCCTACCCCTCCCCGAAAACCGCTATTTCATGAGACTCCGGGTGCCCAACCCCTGATTTCCCGTTGGCCCGCCGGGCGAGGATGGGGAGCACACGCGCCCCGCGTGTCGTTTCCGGCGCCCCGCCGGAAACTTGAATTGATCACCGGCGGAACCGCACCTCTCTAAAAATTCAGGTTCAATAATGGAAACCAAAGACATCGCCATGGTGGGAATCTGAGGATCAGGACTGGAGGGGGTCCCTGCCTCGCCATCATCACCTAACGTCTCGGAAACACTGGCGTGAAATAATACAGCGCCCGGTTCAGGTTGGCGGGGGAGGAGGTTTCGTCGAGGAGGCGGCCGTCGTAGATGAGGCGGGCCACGTAGCCGTAGTAGGCGCGGTTGCCGTAAGTCTTGATTTCGGGGGCGCTGAACGGAGGACGAAGATAGGAAACCTGGAGCCACTCGGGGACGCCGGCCTGCCAGTCGGGCAGCACCGAGAGCCAGGTGACTTGAGGCGGGTTGGCCGTGGAGAGATCGATTTCGCCTCCGTTGACGGTTTCGAAGAGAAAGACCTGCAACTCCATTTTGGAACGGTCCAGCACCGGTCTTGATGCGGGGGAAGGGGATGGGGTGCCGACGGAAGCGGTGGTGGCGGGCTGGGAACTGACCACAGGCAGCCGGAGGATGATTTTTTCCGCTCCGGGCGGCATCACGGCGGGTTCCTGCTTCGCCGTGATGGGCCCAAAGTAGAGCGGACGCTGACGGTTTTCTTCGGTACGCTCTTCATAGCCGGTTCGGAGGAATGCGGCATACCGGTCCACGCCTTGGGCGATGGCGGCGGCCAGTTGGACTTGATAGTCGCGGGTGGCCAGTTTTTTGGCTTCTTCCTTGTGGGAGAGGTATCCCAGTTTGCAGGAAATGGCAGGCATGCGGATATCGCGCAGCTCATCCACGCGGACCCGTTTGATGCCGAGGTCAAAGGTGCGGACCGCCCGCACCACGCTGTTTTGGATGGTGGTGGCGAGGGCGAGGCTTTCGCGGTCGTTGATGTTGCCTGCGAAGAAACGTTTGTCGATGTTGGGGCTGTCGCTCTCGGCGGTGGCCGGGGTGCCGGCGGGAGGCAGGGTGGCGCATTCAAACCCGCGCACGGTGGCGGCTCCGCTGGCCGCGCGCAGGTTCAGGTAGATGGCTTCCTCAGGGACATCATTGGCCGTGAGGACCCGCATGCCGGGCAGCAGCGTTTTGTCATCCTGACGGGTGTAGACCACCCGGTAACCATTGGCTTTCAGCAGGGGACCGAGAAGGTTCGCCACCGCAAGGGTGAGATTTTTTTCTGCAATGTAAGGGGATTGGATTCCGGTGTCTTTGCCGCCCCCGGCAGGGTCGATGACCACGGTCCGCAGCAGGGCAGGGTCGCGCCGGTCATGGGGACGCAGGATAGGATCGAGAACGTTGCGCACGTCAAAGACTGAAAGCATGGGCACGTTCCCCGGGCGGACGACGGGGAAGCTGAAATAGAAGGTCCAACCACTGAGTTTGGCACGCTTTTGGCCCTGGGTCAGCTCGATGGTGAGTTTGCGGTCGGTGGTGTAAAGGGTAAAAGTGTTCTGCCAGACTTCCGGGACGCGGAGATCATAATAGGCGGCGACCTGATCGGCCGGGACATAAGCGCGGCCTTTGTAATAAACCGGCCGCCACTCGACCTTGGGGGCGGGTGGCAGGACCGGTTTGCCCGGAGCCTTCGCCGCCGGTTTGATGGCTGGTTTGGCCGCAGCGGCGGTTTTGGATTTGGCCGGAACAATAGTGGGGGCCTTTTTGCTCTGGGCCAGGGCTGGGGCGGCCAGCAGGCAAAGCATCAGGAAAATCAGGAATCGCACGGAAAAAAAGGGAGGGAACTGATCTAATAGCGGCAAAGCGGCGCTTGTCTTGCAGCAAAATCGGGCGGCAAGGTGGCCCTGCATTTGCTTTCGGTGGCGGCGGCGGTTTGCTGTGCCGTCTGATTTTTTCCATGCTGTTGATCCACCGCTATGTCCTTGATGCTTCCGACCGCCCGGCCGGGGAGCAGGTGCGGTTGCGGGTGGAGCGTCGGATGTTTCTCAAACGGCGGTGGCGGGGCGTGGCGGAGGACGGCGTCGAGTTTGGCTTTGATCTGGCGGGCCGCCTGCACTCCGGCGCGGTGATTCACCGCACCGATGCAGCGGATTACGTGATTCTGCAGGAGCCGGAAGCGGTCTATGAAATCCGCTATGCCAGTCCCGCTCAGGCCGCTCTGATCGGCTGGAAGATTGGCAACCTGCACTTCCCGGTGGAAATCGGGGACGGCTGGCTGCGGGTCACCTGCGACCTCGCCGTGACGCAGCTCTGCGAACGCGAAGGCTGGCCGCTGCGGGAGGCGGAAGTGGTATTCAACCCTTTACGCGTGACTCCCCATGCTTCCTGACTGGCTGCCTTGGCTCCTCCAGGTGAATGATTCCGCCTTTCCGTCAGGGGCGTATGCCCATTCGCTTGGCCTGGAGGAACTGGTGCAGGCGGAAGTGGTGAGGACCCCGCAGGAGCTGGAGGCGTTTCTCCAGACCCAGGTGATACCGGCGCTGCTGGCGTTTGAGGTGCCGGTGCTGGCGGCAGCCCATGCCATGGCGTTGCGGGAAAATTTGTCAGGGTTGCGTGATCTTGATGAGGAATTGGAAGCGTGGAAACTGCCGGCCGAACTCCGCGCCGCGAGCCGCCAGCTCGGTTCCCGCCGCCTTGCCCTGACCCGGCAATTGGAAGAATCCCCGCTCAGCGGGGCATACGCCACCCTCGGCGCGCCCTGCCATCATCTCATCGTCTGCGCCCTGGAGCTGCGCCACCTGCCGGTCGAAGCCGCAGCCTGCGCTTACGCCTGTCAATCCATCGCGGGGCAGGCCACCGCCGCGATGAAACTGATGCGCCTCGGACAGGAAAAATGTCAGGGCATGATCCGGCGCTCGGTGGTGTCCCTCGTGCCGCAACTGCCGGCCGCCTGCAATATGCCTTTGGAGCAGGCCGGGTGGTTCAATCCCCTGCTGGAGATCGCCTCCATGCGCCACGCCCGCGCCGCCGAGCGGCTCTTTATATCATAATAACCGCCGGGCCACGGATCGCACGGATGAAACGGGTAACACAGAGAATGAAAAGGAGTTTTCCCAATCATCCGTGTTTATCCGTCTGATCGGTGCCATCCGTGGCCGTCCCCTGCCTTTCCATAAATCTATGAGCGACAAAAAACCAATCCGGATCGGTGTCGGCGGGCCTGTGGGGTCCGGCAAGACGATGTGTGTGCTGCGGTTGTGTGAATGGCTGAAGGACGAGTATTCCATGGCTGTCATCACCAACGATATTTACACCCGGGAGGACGCGGAATTTCTGCTCCGGGCCGGGGTGCTGCCGGCGGACCGGGTGACCGGGGTGGAGACCGGCGGATGTCCCCACACCGCGATCCGCGATGACACCAGCATGAACATGGCGGCGGCGCTGGAACTGGAACGGCGGCATCCGGATCTTCAACTGCTCCTGATGGAAAGCGGCGGCGACAACTTGTCTGCCACTTTTTCGCCGGAACTGGTGGATGCCTACATTTTTGTGATTGATGTGGCGGAGGGCGATAAAATCCCGCGCAAAGGCGGCCCGGCCATCCGGACCAGTGATTTGCTATTGATCAACAAGACCGACTTGGCGCCCTATGTCGGGGCAGATCTCGGGGTGATGGAGCGCGATGCCAAAAGGATGCGGGGCGACAAGCCGTTTCTTTTTGCCGACCTGAAATCCGGCAAGGGCAAGGAAGCGCTGATTGCATGGCTGAAACACGAACTGTTATTCGTGTGAAGGGCCATCTCCATCTGACCTGTGCCTGCGATTCATCAGGCCGCAGCGCCCTGCGGGAGCAGTCGTTCTGCGCCCCGTTCCATCTGAGCAAGCCCCATGGGGATGCCGGAGCGCTGGTGGTGAATGTGGTGAATCCCACCGCAGGCATCTTTGACGGCGATCAACTGGAACTGGAAGTGCAGGTGGAATCCGGGGCCAGGCTGGTCCTGACCACCCCCAGCGCCAGCCGGATTTATCAATCCCGCACCGGCCGGCCGGCGGTGTTTAGGCAGACCGTCCGGGCGGCGGCAGGCAGTCTGGTGGAGTTTCTGCCGGAACCGTTGATCCCGCAGGCGGGCTCGGTGTATGAGCAGCAGACGGAACTGGGCGCGGACGCCGGAGCAGAGATGTTATTTTTCGAATGGCTCAGCCCGGGCCGGGTGGCCGGCGGGGAAGTTTTTCAATACGCGCGCCTTGACTGGCGCACTGATGTCAGGGTCGCGGGCCGGCTCGTGGTGAGGGAGCGTTATACCTTGGAACCGGCCCGTCCGGCCACCCTCGCCGCGCTGACGGCCCGTTTCGCTCAGGCGCACTACCTTGGCTGCTTCTGGATTACCTCCCGGCCTTTTCCGGTCGAGGGTATGGAAGCCCTTGGCCACGAGGGCATCTACCTTGGCTGGAGCGCTCTGAGCCACGGGGGCTGGACGATCAAGGCGCTGGGAAGAGACGCTCTAACGATCCGGAAATTGCTGGGCCGGCTGCGGGAAGTGATCTACACCGCCATGGACCGGGTGCCGCCGAAAACGGGCCGGTTTTAGGGAAGAGTCCCGGCCACCAGAACCGGTTCTTGCCTGCCCACGGGCACAACTGGATGATGGTGCTTTTCCGCTACCACGCAGGACGTTTGTCTTTCAAGATTCTCCTTCAAGCCATTGAATCACATTTGCCCCTGATCTCCCGATTAACCCCTCTGTGTCAGATTATCCCCCACCCGATGCCCGTTCCCTGCAGGGTTCCCTGCTGGCAGCGGTGTCGCGTTCGTTTTACCTGAGCCTGCGTTTTTTACCGCCTCCGGTGCGCGGGGGCCTGAGTGTGAGTTACCTGCTGGCGCGGGCGGCGGATACTATCGCGGATGTGGAAGCGCGCCCTTCCGGAGACCGCCTTGCGCTGCTGGACGCTTTCCGGACCGCTCTGCATCAGGGGCCGGATGCAGCCTTCCTTGCCAGCGCGGCCTCCTTTGCGGCTGACGTGGACCATGCCGGCGAGCAGGAATTGCTGGAGCGGTTGGGCGAGTGTTTTTCCCAGCTGGGTAAACTCACACCCGGCACACAGGAAAAGGTCCGAACGGTGTTAGGCCACATTCTGGATGGCATGAGCCTGGATCTCCGGAGGTTCCCGGATGCCAATACGCTGCGCAGTCTGCAGACGGCGGAGGAACTGGATGAATATACCTGGCTGGTGGCAGGCTGTGTGGGGGAATTTTGGACCGCCATTTGCGCCGCCGAACTCCCCGGGGTTTTTACCCGCCCACAGCCGGAAATGACCACCTTGGCAGGCCGGTTTGGCAAGGGACTGCAATTGATCAATATCCTGCGGGACCAGGCAGGGGACGCCGCCATTGGAAGGTGTTATTTGCCGGAGGAACGGTTGAGGGAGGCCGGCTTGTCAGGAGAAGTGGTCTGGCCCGCCGCAGACTGGCGGCCGTGGCACACGGTGCGGCGGAATCTAATTGCCCAGGCCCGGGAATTTTTGCAGGATGGCTGGAGCTACGCGGCCTCCCAACGCTCCATCCGCCTGCGCTTCGCCACGTTGATGCCCCTGCTGATTGGCGGGGGCACCTTGTCCCGCATGGAGGGTTTGCCGGGGGATGGCCCGCCCGCTGCCGTGAAAGTCACCCGTCAGGAAGTCAAACGCTACGCGCGCCGTGCTTTGTGGATGGCCCTCACCGGCCGGATCAAATCCTGACTTTTATTCTAATGAACGAAGCTGAATGGCAGGACTGGAAGGAAAATCTGGCGGAAACCCTCGAGGCTTTCGCCTCCACCCACATGCCCTTCGGCAAGTATGGCCCGCAGCATTATCCGCCCAGGGGACTGCCGCTCTATCAACTTCCGGCGGAATACCTGATGTGGTTCAAACAAAAAGGCTTTCCCAAAGGCAAACTGGGCAACCTCATGGAAGCTCTTTGCGAAATCCATTACACCGGAGCTGAAGCCATCCTCGCTCCCCTGCGCCCTCCCGAAACCAAACCCCATCCGCTGCGCAAGGAGCGCCGGAAGAATTTTGACTTCGAGTAAGGAAAAGCGTGGCCCGCCATATTCCCTCTCGACGCAGGTGGTGGGGGCGGTGCATCATGGCGCGCCATGATCAAACTATACCGGACTTCCGATGCGGTGCTGGCGGTGCGGGGGGAAGACGCCCTCGCGCTGACCGGGTTTTCCTTTGATGCGCTTTTCAGTTCCCCGGAACCGGATATTTATGTCGAAGAGGCGTTGCGCACCGCCCATCCGATTTCGCGGCCGGACCTCGAACAAGCCTATCTGCCACCGTTGCAGTCACAGGAAGTCTGGGCCGCCGGCGTGACCTACTTCCGCAGCCGGGTCGCCCGTATGGAAGAGTCGGAAGGAGCCGGAGCCGACCGGTTTTACGACAAAGTCTACGCGGCGGACCGTCCGGAGTTGTTTTACAAGGCCAGCCCGTCCCGGGTCCGGGGCCACCGGGGCCAGGTGGGCATCCGCCGCGACAGCACCTGGAGTGTGCCGGAACCGGAACTCACCCTCGCCTTGAATGCCGCCGGACAGGTCTTTGGCTTCACCATCGGCAACGACATGAGCGCCCGCGATATCGAAGGCGAGAATCCGCTCTATCTGCCCCAGGCCAAGATGTATCGGGGATCCTGTGCGCTGGGTCCCTGCCTTCTCGTGGCTTCCTCATTGCCCTCGCCTGCGGCCGCGGTGGAATTGTCCATCGAACGCGCCGGAGCCACCGTCTTTGAAGGCCGCACCGCTCTGGACCAATTAAAACGCAGCTTCACCGAACTCGCGGGCTGGCTCTTCAAGGAAGATGATTTCCCCCTCGGCTGCCTTCTCATGACCGGCACCGGCATTGTCCCCGATCCCCCGTTCACCCTCCAATCCGGTGACCTTATCCGCATCCGTATCGAAGGCATCGGCGAGCTGGTGAACCCAGTCGCCTGAAGGCGTGAGAAACGAAACATCGAACGTCCAACGTCGAACGTCCAATTTCGAACCTTGAACCTTGAACATTGAAAATGGAAATCAGCAGCGCTGAGTCCAACTAGCGATTCCCCCCCCCATTCGACGTTGGACGTTCAACGTTCAGCGTTCAACGTTGACTAACTTTCCCCCTTCTCCATGTCCGACTCCTCCGTCCTCACCGCCGTCGAAGCCCGGGTGCTGGGCTGCCTGATCGAAAAGGAAATCACCACGCCGGATTACTATCCGATGACGCTGAACAGCCTGATGGCGGCCTGCAACCAGCGCAGCAACCGCGACCCTGTCACCGAGTGGGATGAAGCCACCATTGAGGCCGGGCTGGACGGCTTGAGGCGGCAGCGGCTGGCGGTGATGATTCACATGGCTGGTTCCCGGGTGCCCAAATACAAACACGCTCTCGACTCGGTTTATGGCAGCCTTGATGCGGCCATGGTCGCGGTGCTTTGTGAACTGTTGGTCCGCAATTTCCAGACGCCCGGGGAATTGCGCACCCGCACCGAACGCCTCCACGCCATCCAGGACCTGCCCGGACTGGAAGCCACCGTCCAGCGCCTCGTCGATTACGGCACCTGTCCCCTGGTCACAGTGCTCCCGCCGGGAGGCGGCCGACGGGTCCGCACGGTGGCTCACCTGCTCGGTGGCCCGATCGACGAAACAGCCGCAGGCCCGGCTCCTGCCGCATCGGCCGGGGGCACCATCGTGCCTCCGCCCGCAGATTGGAAAGCCGCCATGGAATCCGAAGTGGCTTCGCTCCGGGAAGAAGTGGCCAGCCTCCGGGAGACGGTGAACCGGCTCAAAGTCCTGCTGGACTGACTTGGGCGCACGGTGCCCGGCGTTATTCCGGAAAATGTCAGGTGCATTCCGCGCCGGACAGGCTATCACATGGGAAATTCCGATTTCCGCGCTGATGTTATTGCCCCGTTACTCCCTGCTGTTGACCGCCCTGCTGGCCTGGTTGCCCGGCCTTGCCCCCGGGCTCACTTACACGTGGGATGGTTCACAGTCTGGCATGTGGGCTGCCGCCGCCAACTGGAATGCCGCCCCCTCGCAGCCCCTGACGGATGATACCCTGAGCTTTCCGGCCAGTGCTTCCAACAAGGTCATGAATCAGAACCTGAGTCCGGCGGATGCGGTGGTGTATCGGATGATCTTCAACGGCTCCGGTTACACGCTCCTGGGAAGTGCGCTGGCATTGAAGTCCACCGGCCCGAATCCCTCCCTGCTGGTCAATCACACTTCGGGCACGACGAGGATCAGCGTGAATCTGATCCTGCAGCAGAACAGCGGATTCAGCGCGGTGTCGGGTAGCACCCTCGGATTTGCTCCCAATGGCAGTTCCGGCGGCAGCATCGATATCGCCAGTTATACCCTGCTGCTCGATTCTGCGGGCACCACGGAATTCAGTGCCGTCATCAGCGGCAGTGGCCGGGTCAATTACAATGGGTCCGGAGTAGTCCGGTTCAACCAGGGGTATGCCCAGGCCTACACCGGGCCCAGCACCGTGAATGCCGGAACCCTCGTGGTGAATGAGAGCCTCGCCGGCAGCAGCCTGACCAGTGCCGTCCTTACCACCCTTGCCGGCCGCGGCAGTTTCATCACCATCTCCACCATCAACGGCAACGTCACTCCGGGCGACGGCGGGCGCGGACGCCTGACCTTTACCCGGGCCGTGACCCTGACGAATTCTTCCCGGCTGATTCTGGAACTCGGGCAGGCCACCAACGGCGGCACCACCTACGATCAGTTGCGCTGCCAAAACACCGTTTCCCTTGCCGGTGCCCTGACCCTCACGCCAGTCACCGGCTTCAATCCGCAGGCCGGTGAAGTCTTTACCCTGATCAACAAAACTTCCATGGGCGCGGTTACCGGCACCTTTGCGGGCCTGCCGCAGGACAGCTTTGTCCAGGTCGGCGGGAGAACTCTCCAGATCAGTTATACGGGTGGCGACGGAAATGATGTCACCCTCACCCTGACCGGTGCGCCGCCGGCTATTTCTTCCATCGCAGACCAGACCCTGCCGGAGGATTCGGATACGGCCGCCATTTCCTATACCGTCAGCGATCCGGACACGGCGGAGGCAAACCTTGTAGTGACCATCCGATCCGACAACCTTGATCTCCTTGATCCCGACACGGATCTGGTTTCCTTCGGCGCGGGTCAGGCCACCCGCGGATTTTTTCTCAGCCCCGCCGCAGACCAGAATGGCACCGCCAATATCGCCGTCACGGTGAGTGACGGCGTCAATACCGCCAGCACCACCTTCAAGCTCACGGTCACTCCCGTGAATGATCCCCCCAGCTTCACGGCCGGGCCCAACCAGGTGACGGGTCCCGAGCCCGGCGAACGCACCGTCCCGGGCTGGGCCACCAATCTTTCCCCGGGCCCCCCTGATGAAGCGGACCAGCTACTCTCCTTCAAGTTCAACGGGAACAGCAACCGCGACCTGTTCAGTGTCCAACCCAGCATTTCCTCCACGGGAACCCTCACTTATACACCCGCGCCTGGCGTGTCGGGCACGGCCACGTTGACCATCGTGCTGCTGGACAGCGCCAGCCTCAATCCTTCCCCGGAATCGATTTTCACCATCACCGTGAATGGAGCCCTGCCGGTGCCGGATCTCAAAGTCACCAGCTTTACCTTCACGCCGCTCGCGGGCGGCGGCCAGCGGATTGTCCTGAGCACCGCAGGTGGGCCGGGTGCCGCCAACCGCCCCGTCCACCTCCAGGCTTCCTCCACCCTGGCCTCTTGGGAAACCCTAACCGTGGCCACAACCGGAGCCGACGGGGTGGCGGATTTCGACTTCGAAGACACCGCCGCCGGCACCATCCGTTATTACCGCACCCGGATTCCCTGACCATGGATTCGCCCGCCCCACCGGCACTTGGTCCGTCGCTTGCGGCCGGCCCGGCCCCGGAACTCAGCTTGGAGGAATCCCAGGTGGGTGAGGGCTTCGCGGTCCGGGAATACCTGGAGAATACGGCTGAAGCTGGCAATGGCCCCGGTCGGACGGTATTGTTTGCGGTGCACTTTGCCGAGGCGGATGAGAGCGGAGGCAGCCGTGGCCTGGTCGCGGTCAAAGGCGGCGATGATTTCGGCGTAGGCTTTGGCGGCGGTGTCGAGGTCCTGGGTGGCTTCCTCGGCATAGAGGCCGTCGCGGAATTTCTGCTCCAACGGAGGGATGGCGGGCTGGGCCGCAGGTGGGGCGGGGTTGGGAGCCGCGGCCTGGGCGTGCAGGTCCGGCAGGGGGGCCAGCGCCAGGGCAAGAAGGGCGAAAAATTGGGCGGAACGTTTCATGCTGCGGAATGAGACACCAGGGAATGCCGAAAACTTGTCACCAAACAGTAACAAATGCGCCGGAAATTGCGGGGGCGGGGAAATTGGGGCCTTGATAACACAACGTCAGGCCAATTTGACTGCCCGTCCATCCCCGCGTGGGCGGGGAAAACACAAGCCGAGGCCGGCCGCACCGCCCTATGGACCGTCCATCCGCGCGAAGTCGTCGCGGTTGAGGCAGGAGACGGGGAAGCATTGGAGGATGTGGAGTTCAAGCAGTTTCATGATTTGGGAGAGCGAGAGAAGAGTTGCGGAAAGGAGTTGGGAGTGGGAAAATGAAAATATGAGTGCGAGTGAGATCATGACCTTGATTCGGCGTGAGCCCCGCGAGGTGATCCTGCAAATTGGTGAAATTCTGGATGAACTGCGGGGCGATCTCGTAGATAAAAAGTTTGCTGTCGCGGTGGAGTCGGGCAGGCTCGATGAACTTGCCACGCAGGCGCTGAGAGAGCACACTGCGGGAATAACCATCCCGCTGGATGAATTCCTCGCTCAATGCTGACTTCCGCAAGCTGCCGGCGGCATTGCCCCCGGCGGTCCAAGCGCGCACGCGCGAAGAAAAATTTAATGTGGAGGGAGCAAAGCTAGGTGACCTTTGACCTCGATTCTCATTTCCGGATGGGCACAAGCCCGTCAGAATAGGGCGTCTCCGCCGTCTCCGCAGGAGCGAGAAATTGCCGTGTCAGGCCACCAATTTTTCCAAGCCCTGAAGGTATTGGGGGAAATTCTGGCTGAGTCTGGGTTTCAGCAAAGCGAACTGCTCACTGAGTTCAGCACCGGTCCAGCCAATTTTTTGGAGAAATAAAACCGTGCTGAGCCCTTCCAGTTCTTCCGCCGTCCGGCGGTTCAAATCCTGCGCCAACGGAGCCCAGTCCTCCATGGAGGCCACCGCAACATCTTGCAGCAACCGCTTCATTTTTTCCCCTGCGGCAAATCGATATGGATTTCCCAACTCTGTTTCCGAGCGTGTTTCCAGCACCAGTTCCTCCCGGGCCAAAGAACTTACATCCTCCTTCAAATCCGCCGAGTAAGGACCGAAAAAGGAGAACTGGAAGGAATATCCGAACGGGACAGCCTTCAGATTTTGCAGCAGATGCACGATCTTCTGCAGCTTTTTGCGCCCGCAGATTTCCCCGGTGGTCTCTAGGAGTTGGCCGAGAAGGAGGATGGCACTCATGGCGGAATCGTCGGAGAATGTGCTGAATCAGCGATTTTTGGCAATAATTAACTCTACTTGATCTTTTAGCTCTGGCAAATAGTAGAGCCGGGCAAGGGTCGGCTGTTCTTTTCCTCCGAAAGCCCGGAAAAGGAAAGAGGATTCCTGGGCTTTTCCCGCCGTGGCCTCCAAGGCCCCGTCCGAAAGGTAGATCGGTTCGGAGAGTTTGTAGGATTTGAATTCGATCCAGTCCGCCACCCAGCCGCTCATTTCCGGGCCGCATGCTTTCTGCAGTTCAGATTTGAGCCGTTCCCGGGCCTCCATGCTCTGGGCGATATCAGCGGGAAATTCGTGGCAAAGCATGGTTTTTTCCCGGTGCTGCAAGGTTAAGGCCAGGAAGGCCAGCCGGGAGAATGCGGGATCAGTCTGCACCGCCCAAAGTCCCAGACACCCAAGGATGGCCGGTTCATCCACTTGCAGGAAAACCACGTGACTCACCCCACCCCGCTTGGCGAAATACTCCAGCACTGCCGGCAGGGTGCCCGGCGGCAATTCCCCGGCGGTGGCCAGCCGGGCCGCCTCATAAAACAGGCAAAGCAGGTGGGCCTCCCAGCGCCGGGTGTTCCGGTGGAAATACACCTGCATGCTCATGTGCAGCTGAGCTGCGATCAATTGCTCGGCGGCATGAACTCCGCGCTTCGTCTCAAGGCAAAGGCGGCAGGACTCCGGCCCGGTGGCCTCTCCCGCTCCGGGGTCTTTGCCCAGACAGAGTGAGTGGAGCACCCACTCAGCATCGAACTTTCCGTAATGAACTCCTGTGGCCATGGCATCCCGCAGCAATAGTCCATCCGGTCCGCATCCAGTTGGCTGCTCACGATATCCGTCAGAAAAGGGTAGGGGTGCCCTTTGCCAATCAGGCTGCGCACTTCCTCGGGTTTGATCCAGGCCACCTCCCTCAAAATCCGGGGAATTGCACTCTCCGGCGCGGTGATGATGGACTGGCTCCTCTCCTCGTGTTGTTTGCCCGCTTCGAACGCCCGCTCGCAGGCATGGGAAAAAGGGCCGTGCCCGGTATCGTGCAGGAGGGCCGCCGCCTTCACAACTTTCGCTTTCTCCCGGATCAGGTCGCAGATTTTTTGCTCTCCGGAATAACGGCGCATCAACTCGTCCAGAATCCGCTGCGCAAAATTCATCACGCCAAGGGAATGAGAAAAGCGGCTGTGCTCCGCGCTGGGGTAGGTCACGGAACTCACTCCCAGTTGGCGGATCCGGCGCAGCCTCTGAAATTCCGGCGTGTCGATCAGTGCGATTAGAAACTCGTCTTCCGGAGCAATGGAGATCAACCCATGCACGGGATCGCGGAACCCTTTGGGGCGGGCGTAGGCCATGTCAGGATCTTGAAGGGCAATCCGGCGGAATTGGCAAGGTGAAAGGACGGTCCCCCTCCGCAAAAGCTAGGCGAATGAGTCGAGGCGGATCAGTTCGCGGCAGGTGTTCCGAGTTTGCTTTTTGATGCTTTCGTCCACTAGGGCGGAGGTGCTCAGGATGTGGGCGAATTCGGATTCAGTCAGGCCGTGGAGCCGGGCTGTGAGGGCGTCGAGCCCCGGCGCGGAGTTCCTGGCGGGCGGCCCGGACCTTGTGCCAGTCAGGACCTCATGGATCAGCAGAATGAAATTCCAATGTGAGCCCCATTGTCGGGAAGGTGGAGGAAAAGGGTTGGTCATGTGCACCAATTTCACGGCGCGGCACTTGCCGGGGCGGGGGTTGTGGGCACTGTGCAGCCAGCATGACGGGATTTCTACTGATGTTGGGCCGGCCAGTAATGGAGTTGATCCGTTATTTGGGTGAGCTGGCCCAGTTGGTGGGGGAGGTGCTGCTTTCGGTTTTCCGTCAGCCGGTCCGGTGGAAACTGGTGTTGTATCAGTTGGTGAGTATCGGGTTTGGTTCGCAGTTGCAGGTGGTGGTGACGGGAGCTTTTACCGGGGCGGTCTTTGCGGCCCAGGTGTATTATAAATTCAACCAGCTCGGATTTGAGTCTGTGGTGGGCGGGATTGTGGCCCTCGCGATGGCGCGCGAACTGGCCCCGGTCCTGACCGGACTGATGCTGACCAGCCGGGTAGGAGCGGCCATGGCGGCGGAGATCGGGACCATGAAGGTGACCGAGCAGGTGGATGCCCTGCGGGCGCTCGGGGTGCATCCGGTGGACTATCTGGTGGCCCCGCGCATGGTGGCCATGATTCTCTCCATGCCGATCCTGATTGCGGAATCGATTCTTTTCGGCATGTGGGCATCGAAGCTGATTGTGGTGAGCCTCTACGGGGTGCCGGATGCCTTTTACAACGACCAGCTGGAAAAAAACACGGACATGACCGACATGTGTTTTGGCATCACCAAAGGCATTGTCTTCGGATTCATGATTGTGCTGATTGCCTGCCATCAGGGACTGAACGCCAGCCGGGGTGCGGTGGGCGTGGGCAAAGGGACGACGGCCGCCGTGGTGTGCGCGTCGCTGGCCATTCTGGTGGTGAACTTTTTCCTGACGATTGCCCTGAACTTCATCTGGCCGGTGGCCCGGACTTGAGAGGGAAGGGCAGCAGTCAGAAGTCAGAAGTCAGAAGTCAGAAGTCAGAAGTCAGTCGGAAGGCAGCAGCTTATTTAGGTTATTCAATTCATATTTTCCACCATCATGTCTACTTCTGCTATAACGGATCACGATTTTATCCGGGTGAAGGATTTGTTTAAGCAGATTGGGGAGCAGGAGATTTTGCGCGGGGTGACCCTGGAGATTCCGCAGGGCAGCGGGGTGGCGATCATTGGGGGCAGCGGCACGGGGAAAAGTGTGTTTCTGAAACTGGTGATGGGGCTGATCCGGGCGACGCGGGGCAGCATTGTGGTGGATGGCACGGAGATCAGCGGATTGAGTGAACGGCAACTGGGCCCGCACCGCCGCAAGATGGGCCTGCTGTTTCAGGACGGTGCCTTGTTTGATAGTCTTTCGGTGGAGGATAATGTGGCCTTTCCCCTGGTGGAAGCAGGATGGAAGGACCGGAAAAAGATCCGGGAGAAAGTGGAAGAGACGCTGGAAGCGGTGGACCTGACGGGTCACATTCACAAACTGCCCAGCGACCTGAGCGGAGGCATGCGCAAAAGGGCCGCGCTGGCCCGGGCCATCGTGACTGGCCCCCAGGGAGTGCTCTATGAT
Source organism: Verrucomicrobiales bacterium (assembly GCA_038210825.1). Taxonomy (GTDB): domain Bacteria; phylum Verrucomicrobiota; class Verrucomicrobiia; order Verrucomicrobiales; family V1-33; genus CAIZWU01. The sequence continues at coordinate 98,107 of JBBQWG010000001.1, read as the reverse complement.
GAACCCACCAGCGGCCTTGATCCCGTGGTGGCGGACAGCATCGATCATCTGATCCGCCGCACCCAGCGGCTCCGGGGGATTACGTCGGTGGTAGTGACCCATGACATGAAGTGTCTGCGGGTGGTGGCAGACCGGGTGATTTTCCTGCGGGAAGGGGTGGTTTATTTTTCCGGCACTCCGGCTGATCTGATGGAAAGTGGTGATCCGGTGATCCGTCAATTTGTCGAAGGGAGGTCCGGTGAGAGCAGTTGATCCGGGGATTTTTCCAACTATCCTTTCCCGCTTCCCCTCATGAATGATAAATCAAACCGCACGACCCTGATTGCCGGCTTGTTTGTCCTGGTCGGGCTGGTCCTTTTGGGGACGCTGATATTCGAGTTCGGGAGTTTAAAACACCAGTTGCGCAAACCGTATTCGCTGAATGCGGTTTTCCTTGATGCCCAGAACCTGATCAAGGGTGCCCCGGTGAAACGGGCGGGGGCGACGATTGGGGAAGTGGTGACCTCGCCGCAACTGGTGGATGGCTTGAAGGGGGTCAAAGTCAGTCTGGAGATTTATCCGGAATTCCAGATTCCGGTGGGCAGCCCGCTGCGCATTGAGAGTGTGGGCCTGATGGGGGACAGCATCGTGAACGTTGGGCAGCCTCCGCAGGAACTGCTCACCGGAGAGTTTTACAAGGAAGGCAGCACCATTACCGGCACCGGCAGTCAGGACCTGACGGCGGCCGCCAACAAAATCACGGATGAGATCATGGTGGTGATGCGGGATTTGCGCAGCGGGTTGTCGGAACTCAGCCGGACCGTCAACCGGCTCAATGAAGGGGTGCTCAGCGATGCCAACCTGGACAACTTTTCCGGAGGCCTGAAGGAACTGCGGCAGTCAATTCAGACGTTCGACAATGACGTCATGGGAGAAACCAACGTGACCGCAGTCAAGGAATCCCTTGCTGATTTCCGATCGGCCATGGCCAAGGTGGATGCGGCGGCGTCAAAAGCGGACGGGGTGCTGGCGAAAGCCGACAGTGCCATGGTGAAGGTGGACAAGGCCATGGACCATCTCGGCCCCGGCCTCAAAGGAGTGGAGGCAGTGACCGCCAGTCTCAGGAAAACCGCCACCGCGATGGAAGGGCTGCTGCAGGATGCCCGCACCGGGGACGGGCTGATGAACGCCCTGCTGAACGATGAGGAGTTGCGCAGGGATTTTGCGGCCCTCATCACCAATCTGAAACAACGCGGGGTCCTGTTCTACAAGGACAAGGAAAAGGCCCCGGCCGCGCAATCCCCGGCACCGCCCCGCCGGACCAAACCCTACGGGGCACGTTAGGACAATGCGGGGGTGGGTTGATGGGTGATGGCTGATGGGTGATGGGGCCGGTGAGCCTGGCATGGAAATAGGGGGTGTTATATTTGGTTTTGACAGGAACGATTTCAGGGTGTGGTAGCTTGAGGAGCCCTGCGGGTGAAAGCCAAGTGACCACAACTTCCGGGGACGGGGTGTCACTCAACTCTCAAGCACCGCTCTCAACCCGCCATCAGGGTCAGGGCATCAGGAAGGGTTGCCATTGAGGCGGAAGCGGGGCTAGCCATTCTAGCGGAGCCTGATCCGGCAGGGTCAGGCCGAGCCGGGAGGAGTGCAGGGCGTGGCGGGGCAGGAGCAGGGCGGCCTCCGCTTCCGCCGTCCAGCCCTGACTGATTTGCCGGAGATACCACTGCGGGTCCGGGCCGTAAAGTTTGTCGCCCACCACTGGGCAGCCGCTATGGTGGAGGTGGACGCGGATTTGATGCATCCGGCCGGTATGGGGAATGGCGGACACGAGGGTAAACCGGTCGCCCGCCGGGGTGGGGTGACTGAGGCGCCGGAGCACCCGGAAATGCGTCAGGCAAGGAACTCCGTCCGGGTGGACTTTCTGCATCAGGTAGATGGGTGATTCCTCCACATCGCCGCGCCGCAGGATGGGAGCATCTACGGTCCACTCGTCCTGGTCAGGCCAGCCGGTGACGAGGGCGGAATATTCCTTGCGGATTTCGCGGCGCATCATAGCTTTGTTGATGGCGCGGGCGGCGGCGGGATTTTTAGCGATGAGGACCAGTCCACTGGTTTCCCGGTCGAGGCGGTTGATGATGGAAAGGGAGGCACCATTGGCGAGATCGTAGGCAAGCAGGGCGCGCAGCCCATGCCACAGGGTCGGCGGGCCGTTGGGTTTGGAAGGATGAATCTGGAGCGGGGCGGGTTTGTTGACCACGATCCAGTCCGCCGACTCGTCGATCACGGCAAAGTCGAGCACATCGGCAGAGGCACGGTCCGTCATGGCGGCAGTCTAACGGCTGGCGGCCATGGCCCGCAAGCGCCGCACCCGTTCGACATCGGCGGGGTGCGATTGCCACCACCGCCCGCCGGACCGGCCCTGGGCCCGGCGGACGGCGGCGTAGCGTTCCCAAAAATCCGCAGCGGCCGAAGCCCGGTATCCCGCCTGGCGCAGCAGGTCCATGCTGAGACGGTCCGCTTCGAATTCCCGGGCCCGCCGGCGGGCTGCGAGGGCGGTGACATTGACGGTCAGGACCGCGCTGCCGGCGATGGCGAGGGCTTGGGTGTCATCCGTTCCTTCATGGGCGAGGATGGCGGCAAGGGCCACCCCGGTGAGCAGGTTGGACCATCCTTCCGCGAGCTGACGAAGATGGTGGCGGCCCGTGACATGGGCCATTTCATGAGCCATCACGGCGGCGAGTTCCCCGTCGTTCCTGACAAAAGCCAACGTTCCCGCGTTGACTTCCACGCGCCCGTCCGGCCACGACCGGGCATTGATTCCCGGGACCTCTCTGACGGAAAATCGCCATGAAATGGTTTTCCCGCGCCGGTCCACGGGCGCGGCAGCCGCGAGGGCGGCCGTCACCCTTGTCCAACGGGACGCCTGCTCTGGAGCCAGCGCCGGGGCGGCCGGAGGGCGGGGAGGTGCCGCGCACTGGCAAAGCAGCACCATGGCGGCCAGCAAAACGGCCAGAGGAAAGTGACGAAACAGGCAGGACACGGATGACTCCGCCACCCTAAGCGAGCCCGCCGGAAAGCCAAACGGGGTATTCTGCCGGAGATGCTTTTTCCGGATGAAACCGGCGGAGGTTCCGGGTAGAACACCCTTGCGCCTGTGCCCACCTGCCATGTTGAAATCCCTGCTGAAATCCGTGTTTTACCGTTTTGGTTACAGCATCTGCAAGGTGCGCCCGGCCGGATCCTCCGCCGCCATGGCCAAGAGTGGCGGAGAGATCCGGTTGATGCCGCTGATCCACGCCCAAAGTCCCTATCAGGATTTCCCGCTGGCGGACTATCCCGAGGACTTGCAGGGCTGGGGCAGCCAGTCGCCAGCCTTCGATGAGCTGCTGGCGAAGGTGAAACCCTCACGAATTATTGAAGTAGGGACCTGGAAAGGCGGTTCGGCAATCCACATGGCCACGGTGGCGCGGAAACTGGGGATCGCCCCTGAGATCATCTGCGTGGACACCTGGCTGGGCGCGGTGGAATTCTGGACCGACCATGCCGACCCGGACCGATATCTCGCGCTGAAATGCCGGAATGGTTATCCGACCGTTTATTATCAATTTGTGGCCAATGTGATTCACCGGGGGTGCCATGACCTGATCACCCCCTTCCCGCAGACCGCGACCATCGCGGCCCTGTGGTTCCGCCGGTATGGTGTGTTGGCGGATCTGATCTACATCGACGGCAGCCACGAGGAAGAGGATGTGTATGCGGATTTGGTGAGCTACTGGGATCTGGTGCGGCCGGGAGGGATCCTGGCAGGAGATGACTGGGGATGGGATGGAGTCAGGCTGGCGGCCACACGCTTTGCCAACGAGCAGGGGCTGAAGGTGATCCACCTGGCCGACAAATGGTTTTTGGAGAAGCCAAAGAGCTAAAACCGCGGGCAGAAGGTCCCGCCGCGCTGCGTTATTGGACACGGGACACGGGCATGGGACATGGGGATGCCGCAGCCCGCCAATGAGCAGCGCCTTGGCAGAAGAAGTTCAATGCATGCTGCCCTTTGCGCCTTCAATTTCCATGGCCATGGCCCGCGTGCTGGGAGCGCCGTCCGTCCCGGCGGCTTTTCCAGTGCCCGAAAAATATTATGAGGCGGTTGCCAGAGGCTACTGAGCGTCAGGCACAGGTTCCACTGCTGGAGCTGGGGCAGGGGCAGGTGTAGAAGCGGCGGGCGTGGGAGCCGGGGCGGGCAGGGCCAGCGGTCTGGCAGGGGCGGGCGCCGCCGGGGCACCGGGAGGCAGCGGGGTGACCGTCTTCATCAAACGAAAGAGATCGCTGCCGGTGCTGAAGACCACCGTGGTGTCAGTGCTGGCGGTATTGCCGTAGGTTTCAAGGGTTTTTTGGAAGGTGTAGAACTCGGCGGCCTGAGGGCTGGCGTTGAAAGCTTCCGCATAAATGGCGCTGGCCTTGGCTTCGGCGGTACCCCGGATTTCCTGGACTTTGCGATAGGCTTCGGAGGTGATTTTGTTAAGTTCCAGTTCGCGCGTGCCTTCGATCCTTGCGGCTTCGCCTTCACCTTCGGAGCGGAAGCGGGCCGCGATCTGCTCGCGCTCGCTGATCATGCGCTCGTAGATTTTTTCGAGCACTCCCTTGCTGTAGTTAAGGCGCTTGAATCGGACATCAAGAATCTCGATGCCGAATTCCTTGACCACGGGTTGGGCCTGCCTGAGGATCGCGGCTTCGATGGCGACGCGGCCCTCCTTGATGGAGAGGAGTGGGGCCACTTCGGTGCCGGCGGTCTGCGCGGAGGGATTGGCTTTGCGCTCTTTATTGGTGCGGATGAGTTCGATCAGATCGTGGTTGGCCACGGTGCTCATGGTGTTGCTGCCGATGATGTCATCAAGCCGGGATTGGGCCCCGCGTTCATCCCTCATCCGGATGAGGAACTGGAGAGGATCGGTAATACGCCAGCGGGCGAAGGTGTTGACTTCGAGATACTGTTTGTCCCGGGTGGTCATCGGGGTGGGGCGGCCATCCCATTCGAGAACGCGTTTGTCGAAGCGGTTCACCGTATCGATGAAAGGCGTTTTGAGATGCAGGCCGGGCTCAGTGACGGTGGAGCCTTTGACTTTGCCGAACTGGGTAATAATGACCTGCTCGGTCATGGGAACGACGTAGAAGCTGTTCCAGGCAAGGAAGGCACCGACGAGGACGAGAGGAACGAGGGCGGATTTGAGAACGGGGCTCATGATGGGGAAAGGGTTGGAAGTGGTTAGGGGTCAGCAGTCAGCAGTCAGCAGTCAGCAGTCAGCAGTCAGCGGTCAGCGGTCAGCGCCCGGAAATCCGATGCTAGCGGCGGATGGCAGGGGTCTGGGTGGCGGCGGGGCGGGCGGGGGCGGGCACAGCCTGATTGATAGGCAGGAAGGGCAGCACATTGGAAGCGGCTTCATCAAGGATGACCTTGTTGCCGAGTTTGGGCAGGATTTCCGCCATGGTTTCCAGATAGAGTCGCTGGCGGGTGACTTCGGGGGCCTTGCTGTATTCGGTGTAGACGGATTTGAATCGGGCGGCGTCGCCGGTGGATTCGTTGATGCGCTTGAGGGCATCGCCTTCGGCCTCGCTGAGCTTCTGGTCGGCTTCGCCCTTGGCGCGGGGCACGGCTTTGTTGTATTCGCCGCGGGCCACGTTGATGAGCTGCTCACGTTCCTGCTGGGCGCGGTTCACTTCGTCGAAGGAGGCGCGGACGGGCGGTGGCGGGTTGACGCCTTTGAGCTGCACTTGATCAATTGCCAGCCCAAGTTCGTAAAGCTTCGAGATGTTGTTCATTTTGGCGAGGGCTTCGGTTTCGATTTCGAGCCGGCCCACGGTGAGGACTTCATCCACGGTGCGGTCGCCCACGATCTCACGCATCACGGACTCGGAGACATCGCGCAGCGTTTTAACGGCATCGCGGACTTTGAAGAGGAAATTGGATAGGTCGGTGATGCGGTATTGCACGACCCATTCCACGTGGGCGGCATTGAGGTCGCCGGTCACCATGTTCTTCACATTTTCCTCCTCGCCGCGGATGCCATATTGATATTCGTTGGTGGCATTGGGGGTGGCGAAGCCGAACTCCATCTTGAGCTGGCGCTGCACTGGTTCGATCTGGACCCGGTCAATGCCGAGCGGGAGTTTGAAATGCAGGCCGGGCTTGATGCCTTGCTCGATCAGCTTGCCGAAGCGCAGTTTGACGGCTTCGGATTCGGCCGGGACCTGATACCAAAGGCCGTTGAGGGCAAGGAAAATCAGGAGGGCGAGAATCCCGAGACCAATGCCTTTAGGCGAGATCTTGGGGAGGTTGGGGACGTCGATGACGGGTCGGGACATAAAGCTTCAGGGGGTAAAAGGGGCCGACCATTAGCACAGGAATACCGGGGTGGCATTATAATTCGACCCTCGAATTGTAGGCGGGATTCCCGCGTTGCGCGGCAAGGCGGCGTTGCGTAGCCTCGGGGTTTTTCCAGACTGATTGTCCTGTATGCTGCCTCCAACTGACGACTACCTCCGTTCCGAATCCTGCCTCCATGTGCCGGGCTGGGAGGAGGCTCTGGTGCGGCTGGATCTGATTGTAAAGGGAGGGTCGGACCGTTATTATTACCGGGCGACGGCCCACGGCGGAACCGGACCCGAGACGGCCATCATCATGGTTTACACCGACAAGCGGCCAGACAATCCGGCCTTCTTTTCGGCCACGGGGGTGTTGCGCTGCTGCGGAGCGCGGACCATGGAAATCTACCATCATGATCCTTCCCAGCGCATCGCCTGGATGGAAGATCTCGGGAAGGAGGATTTGTGGGAACGGCGGCAGATTGATCCGGTGCTGGCCCTCTACCGCGATACCCTCAAGCAGGTGGCCTTTCTGCACCGGCGCAATGCCGCCAGTCTGCCCGCGGAATGGCAGGAGAGTTTGCAGCCGGCGTTTGATGCCCGGCTATATCAATGGGAGCAGGGGTATTTTTTTGACCAGTTCGCCAGCCGGTTTTCCATTCTTCCCGCCGCCGGGCTGGAAGGCCTCCGCCAGTCGGCTCCGTTTGCTGACCTCGCGGAAACCCTTGCCGCATTGCCCCGCACCCTTGTGCACCGCGACTTCCAATCCCAAAATATTATTGTGCGGGACGGCCGGGCATGGATGATCGACTACCAGGGAGTGCGGGAGGGACGGCCGGAGTATGACGTGGCGTCCCTGCTGTATGATCCCTACGTGAATCTCACCGCCGCCGAGCGGGCGGAGCTGTTTGCTTTCTATCAAAACCTCAGGCGGGAGTCGGACGGGGCAGAGATCAGCCCGGAGGTGCTGGCCATGGCAGCCTGCCAGCGGCTGATGCAGGCGCTGGGGGCTTATGGCAAGCTGGGGGTGGCGGACGGCAAGACCGCTTTCCTGCGCCACATCCCGGCGGCCGTAGCCAATCTCCGCGAAGTTCTCGACTCCTCCGGCCTGCTGCCCGGCCTCGCCGATGCTCTCGTGCTGCGGGACATCGCCAACGATCCTCCCAGCCCATGAGTCCGCGACTGACCCTCAGCCTGCTCCTTGCCGCAGGTGTCTTCGGCGTGCTGCTCCACCGCGAGCAGCAGCGGGGCACTTTTGAAGGATTTGATGAAGGTCACCGGAAGTTTCTCAAGGCCAATCCGGGCAGCGCGGAATGGACGACCCTGACAGAAGTTCCCCAGGTCATCCTGGCCCGGCTTGACGACCCTGACCTGTCTCCCGCCCAGCGGGCTTTTGAGGGCTGGCCGCCCCGGCCTGACGAATGGCAGGTGGTGCTGCAGAATCTGACGGCGTGGAAACCAAGGGCGGTGTCCATGGGCCTGCCCCTGGTGGTGGATGAACCGTCGGCCGGTTTCCTCAAAACGCTGGGGGCGGTGCCCGGCTTGACCATTGGCACGGATGCGGCGGCGGCCTTCCGGCGGGACTTCATGCCTCCGGAACTGCCGGGTGGGCTGCCGGTATTGCGGGTGGATGGCATGTTGGCCGGAATTCCCGAATTTGAAACCCTGCGCCCGGTTTCCCTGCCGGTGCGGATCGGAATCAGTGAGCTGGATTTGGGACAGAAAATTGTGGTGGAAGGCGAATGGTGCCGCGTCCCTTTGATTGCCCGCACCGGCACTTCCGTGGTGCCCACTCTGGCCCTGCAGTCTGTCCTGACATGGAGCACGGTGCCCCCGGACCAGATCGTGGTGCGCCCCGGCACCGCCATCACCGGACCGCGGGGCATGGTCATTCCGATTGATGATTCCGGCTGCTTCCGTTTCTACCTGCCGCTTTCCGCCCGGGCGGGTTCGGTTCAGGCCGACGAGTTTTTGTTTGAAAAGAGTCAGGCGGAAACGACCTATCCAACCGGCACCCCGGAGCGGGCTTCCCTTGATGCCGTGGCCGGCAGTCTGGTCTGGCTGGGCACGGATGACCAGGCTTCCAGGCTGTTCAAGCTTCCGGACGGCAATACGGCGTCTTCCGCCGACCTCACGACCCGGGCCCTGGCGGCAATCCAGACGGGCCGCTTTATCCGGCCGCTGGGAACCTCCTTGCAAGTGATGCCCCAGGGCGTCGCGGTGTTGTTTGGCATTTGGATGGTGCGCTGGAAACGGCGCCACCTCTGGAAAGGTCTGGCCGCCGGATCCCTCCTGCTGCTCACCGCCAGCCTCCTGGCCTTCCAGACCAATCACACCTGGGTCCCCCTTGCCCCTGCCTTGATCCAACTTGGCCTGGCATTTTTGGCAGGCTGGGTGATTCCCCGGTCCGCTGCCGCGTAATTCTGCTGTGGCGTCCCTTGCCTCATTTACTCCAACTCCCCCCTGCCTGCCATGTCCCTTCACACCGAAATCACCGATCAACTCAAGGATGCCATGCGTGCCAAGGATGCCGTGGCCATGAACACCCTGCGCGCCCTCAAGTCCGCCCTGAAATATGCCGCTATCGAAAAACTCGGAGCAGAAGGTGAATTGGAGCCCGCCGATGCCATTGCCGTGGTCCGCAAGCAGATCAAACAGCGGCGCGATTCCGTGGACAGTTTCGCGGCGAACAACCGGCCGGAACTGGCTGAAAAGGAACTCGCCGAAATCGCGGTTCTGGAGCGCTTCCTGCCCGCCGCCCTGACCGCGGAGGAAATCGAAGCCCTGACGAAAGCCGCCATCGCCGAAACCGGGGCCACCGGCAAATCGGACATGGGCAAGGTGATGAAACTGCTCCAGGAACGCACCGCTGGCCGCGCCGATGGCAAGACGCTGTCCCAAACGGTCGCCCGGCTCCTCGGCTAAAAGGGGGAAGGTTTCAGGGTTCAGGTTTCAGACTTTGGGGTGCAGGGTTCAAACTTTGGGGTTCAGGGGAATTAAACATCCTGATCGACGAGTTTGCCGGCTGCGGTTTGGCCGCTTCGGACCACACATCGCGTCAGGTGGGCTCCGGCGGCCACCCGTCCGCCCGGCCAGACCACGGATCCCTGCACCACGGCTCCCGATTCCACGACGGCACCGGGTCCCACGGAGGAATTGGCATCAACTTGAGCGTCGCCAGCCACGCGGGCACCTGCATGGACCGCCGCCATTTCCGCAGCGCTCCATGGGGCATACTTGGGAAACCCCGCCGACCGGCCGGCCGCATGCGCGGCAAGGTAGCTGTCCCGGCCGCCCAGATCCAGCCATTGGCCGCCATCGGCCGGCACCCCGCCAATCCGTTCCCCGGCGGCCATCGCCCTCAGCAGCCCGGCCACCACACTTTCAATTTTGCCCGGAATCAAATAGCGGAAAAATCCTGGACTCACCACATACAGTCCCGTGAAACCGCGCTGGTCAGGATGGTTCAGGCCAAGAGAATTCCGCAGATCCAGCACCCGGCCGTCCGGCGCATCGAAGGCAACATTGCGCACCGGGGCGTCCGACCGGAGCAGGAGGGTCACCAAGTTCCCCCGGGTCTGATGTGCGTCCCATGCCGGTGCCAGAGGAATATCGGTGAGGATATCGCCATTGTAGACCCAAAAGGGGCCCTCCTGCAGGAGATCCGCAACATTGGCCAGCCCGCCCCCGGTCTCCAACAGCACCGGCTCATGGCGGAAGACCACCTGTCCTCCCTGCCATGAACCCGTGGGAAAAGCGGCGGGCCAGGCTTCGGGCAGGTGGTGGGTGTTGACCACAAAATCCTGCACTCCCGCGGCCCGCAAATGTTCAAAAGCCCGCACTGCCAGCGGCCGGTGATGCACCGGGATCAGGGGTTTGGGCAATTGATCAGTCAGGGGGCGCAACCGGGTTCCCAAACCGGCTCCCAACACAAAGGCTTTCGTCATGGTTTCCGCCTCCACCCGGCCCGACGCTCCCTCAAGCCCGGATTTCCCCTGCTTTTTTCCAAAATCGGGGTTAAGATGCTCCCGCCTGCGGCCTCCGCTCCGCTCCTTTACTTTATCGCCATGAAACGAGTCCACCTGATCGCCTCCCCGCTCCTCACCGTTTTTTCTCTGGCCTCTCTTTATGCCCAGGAAACGCCGCCGGCCCCGCCTTCCGCACCTGCGGCTCCGGTTCCGGCAACACCAGCGCCACCAGCGGTTCCGGGCACGGTCACTACCAATACCGGCACGACTCAAGTCACCGTAACCCCGCCTGCGCCCGCCGCCCCCGATGACCCCAAGACTGCGGAACTGAAAAAGGAGACTGCCAAGCTGGCGGCGGAACGCGACCGCCTCGTCACGGAAAACGCCATCGCCAAGGAACGTCTCGCGGCGGAACTGGCTGCCCGGCGCGCAGAACTCGAGCGCGTGGCGCTCAGGACGGAAGAAGAAAAAGTCCGTCTGGCCGCAGAATTTGAAGCCGCCAGACAAAAAGCCGACCGTGAGCTGACCACGCTGCGCATGGAAAATGAACGGCTGTTGCTGGAAAGCACCATCTCCAAGAGCAAATCCGACATGAGGCTCTCCGACCTCCGGCTTCAGGAGGCAGAGGCCCGGGCCTCCATCACCCGCCTCTCCACCATCATCGAACAAAAGGACAAGGAACTCGCCGCCGCCCAGTATGCCGAAACCAGCCCGGTCTATCCAGAAAACCCCCATCAGGGCCAGACTCTCATCGTGTCGGACCGCCGCATTTCCCTGAATGGGCCCATCATGACGGCGACGGCCCAGGAAGTTTCGGAGCGCATCGCCTACTTCAATAACAAGAACTCAAAACTGCCCATCTTCATCGTCATCGACACCAGCCCCGGCGGATCGGTGATGGCCGGCTACAAGATACTCAAATCCATGCAGGGCAGCGAGGCTCCGGTGTATGTCGTGGTCAAATCCTTTGCGGCCAGCATGGCCGCCTGCATCGCCACCCTTGCTGACAAGTCCTTTGCCTATCCAAACGCCGTCATCCTCCACCACCAGATCAGCAGCGGCTCGTTCGGCAACCTCACCCAGCAGAAAGAATCCATCCAGGAAATCGAGGAATGGTGGCAGCGCCTCGCCGGCCCCATCGCCGCCAAAATGGGGATCAGCACCGAGGACTTCATCAAAAAAATGTATAGCAAAGTTTCCACCGGCGACTGGAGCGAGTTCGCCGACAAGGCCATGGGCCTGAAATGGGTGGACCATATCGTCGATGAAATCCGCGAAACCGCCCAGGTGAAACACCCCGACCTGACCCCCAAGCCTGCTCCCGCCATCACGCTCCTCCCCCTGCGCGGGGAGGGTGCCGCTGCCATTCCCTACCTGACCGAAGGTCTTGATGAAAAAGGCCGCCCCTGCATGTTCCTCCCGCGGCCCAATCCCAAGGACGTGTATTATCTCTTCAATCCGGACGGTTATTACCGGATGCCGTGAAGTCCAAAGTTTACCCATTCACCCCGGGCCAATTTGGAGTGCGGGCAGCTTGCTCCCGCTTTTCCTCAGGAAGCTTGCTGCCGCATGCGGGGGGATGCTGAGGGGTAACGAATTTCCAGCCGTCAGCCCGGCGCGGGGCAAGCCCCGCTGTCGAAAGCGGCGGCAAGCCGCGCGCACTCCAAATTGGCGTAGCCCCAATCGCTCGCTCCTGCCCGGATCTCGGGTCATGGAACCGCAGGAATTACCTTTCCTTTACAAATCCGCGGTCTGCCACACACCCGGACATCACATGCAAGTGTCATGTTTGGGGGAAATTCGTCCAGGACTAACCCGACTTAAAAACTTCCCCTGACCATTTTTCCCCGCTACTGATGCTCCTTAAGTCCTGACCCTCACCTCAACCGCCATCCCGCCATGTCCGCTCCCAAACGTTTCCATCTTCCGCTCAGCCGCCGCCGTCTGGTGCAGAGCCTCAGCCTCACCGCCGCCGGCCTGTGGGCTCCGGGGGCCTTCGCGGAACTGCTCACCCTGACCCCTCCCATGACGGAAGGCCCGTTCTTTCCTGACAAACTTCCGCTGGACCAGGACAATGATCTCATCCGCATCACTGACCACGCCACCCCCGCCGTTGGCACCGTCACCAATCTGAGCGGGCGGGTGCTGGATAAAAACGGCAATCCCATCAAGGACGCGCTGGTCGAGCTTTGGCAGGCGGACGATCATGGGACTTACCTCCACACCCGCGGCGCTCCTGGCGGGACCCAACGCGATCCTGGTTTCCAGGGCTATGGGAAGTTTGAAACGGCGAAGGATGGCGGATGGAAATTCCGCACCATCAAACCGGGACTCTACACCGGACGCACCCGTCACTATCATTTCGGCGTCACCCTGAAAGGCCAGCCCCGTTTTACGACCCAGCTTTACTTCAAGGACGAGCCCGGCAACGCCAAAGACGGGGTGCTGCGGGGGGTGCGCGACGAAAAACAGCGGGATTCCGTGATCCGCGAGTTCAAACCGGTGGAAGGCACCAAGGAACTCGCAGCCACCTGGGAAATCGTAATGGGCGTCACTCCGGGCGACGACCCCGCTCCCGGGACGAAGTAATCCCTGGGGGTCTGTTCCGGTCCATTTGAGGGCAACCCATGATTTCCGAATCGACATTGAAAGGTCGATCTACCTCCGCAGGGAAACGTAGCCCGACTTTCCAAAGTCGAGACCCGGCTGCGGACTGGCCCACCATCAAACTGGCGGTTATTCCCCGCAGGCCATGGAGACAGCGCGCCGGACACCGGACATACGGACGGCACGTCCTTCCCGTTCAGCCGGTGGTTTCCGCCAGCAGACTGGTCACCAGTTCCCGCAGTTCCCCGGGTTGATAGGGTTTGGGAAGCACGGCCCGGAAACCGAAGTCGGCATAACGCGCCATGATGGGATCGTCGCTGTATCCGGAGGAGACGATCGCCTGCACGCCGGGATCGAGGTGGCGCAGTTTTTCCATGGCCTGAGCCCCGCCCATGCCGTTGGGGATGGAGAGGTCCATCACCACGAGGTCAAAGCGGCTGCCGGCGAGGAGGGCTTCGGTATAGCGGGCCACTGTTTCCGAGCCTTCACTGGTGGGGGTGACCTCACAGCCGGCGGCGAGGAGATTACTGACGATCAATTGACGGATCAGCGGTTCATCTTCCAGCACCAGAACCCGCTGCGTCCTTGCTCCGGAGGCCGAGGGGGCAGCCTTGGGACGCTCCGGTTTGTCCGGAAGCGGGGTAGCCGGAAGGGCTACCCGCACCGAAGTGCCGGTGCCCGGCGTCGAATCGACCAGCAGGGTTCCTCCGTGGGCTTTGGTGATGGATTCACACACGGTCAGTCCCAGACCTGTGGCGTTGGCTTCACCCCGGGTGGTGAAATAGGGTTCGAATACGTGAGCCAGGGTCTCCGCATCAATTCCTTCCCCCCCGTCGGTGACTGTTAGAGTCAGGAAGGCCGGAACCGGTCCGGCGGACGGGGATGGGGACGCGGACGGGGACGTGGCATCGGTTGCCGGAGGCGGGACGCTGCCTTCCAGTTGCAGCGTGATGGACCCCCCGGCGGGCTGGGCCTGCTCGGCATTGCGGAACAGATTGCCGAGGAGACGGCGCACCTGATGCCGGTCTACTTCAGCGGGGCAGGGATCCATGGAAATGTTGAGGTGATAGTCGATGCCAGGACGCCGGGGCCATTCTGCAAACCACTCGCGGACGAGGCGGGCCACTTCCGTGGGCTGACGGATCGGCACTCCCCCGCGGGCAAAGGTGAGGAGCTGCTGGACAAGGTTTTGGGCCTGGAGGCTGGCGCGCCGGGCGGCAGTCAATTCCTGCCGGGCCGGAGATTCCGGCTCCATCTGCATTTCAGCCAGGGACAGATTGCCGAGCAGGACGGTGAGGAGATTGTTGAAGTCGTGGGCAAAACCACGCGCCAGCAGGCCGAGGGATTCGAGTTTCTCCAGTTTGTCCTGGTGCTGCTCAGCCTGCTTGCGGGAGGTGATGTCCCGCATCAGAACCAGCAGCCCCTGACCGAAAGGATAAAGCTGGACTTCATACCACGCACGCCTTGCTTCATGCTCCATTTCAAAGGAGGACGGGGTGCGGTGGGTCTGGGCGGTGGAGAATTCGTGATAGTATAGCCGGTGCAGACTGGGCGGAAAAACGTCCCACAGCACCTGGCCCAGCAGGGCTTCCCGGCGTTCCTCCATCACTCCGGCGGCGAGGGAGTTCAGATAGGTAATGCGCCAGTCGGCATCCAGCGCCAGCAGGGGATCAGCGATACTGCTGACAATGCCTGCGAGGTTGGGAAAGGGACTGCTGCTGATCGCTTCATTGAGGGAAACTGGGGGCAGGGCGGGTGCCGTCGTCCGGTTGGGTTCGCGGCGGCGGAACAGCACCACGATGCCGGTCAGGGAGCCGTCGGCATCACGGATCGGTGTGGTATTGTCCTCAATATGAACCGGCCGGCCATCCCGGTCCGTGAGCAGAATTGTGCGGCTGGAACTGCCGGAGACCAGACCGGCGGCATGGAGGGCTTCCCCGTTAGGCAAGGCGACGCGGAACACCTCATGAAGCGGCCGCCCAAGGGCTTCCGGGGCAGACCAGCCGGTGAGCTGTTCGGCTACCGGATTCATGAAATTGATCATCCCGAGCATGTCCGTGGAGATCACTCCTTCGGCCATGCTGCGCAGGGTGGAGACAAAGCGGTCTTCACTCGACTGGACCTTCATCAGAGCGTGATGCCGCGCGTGGGCCAGCTCCACGACCGAGCGCAGTTCGCTTTCGTGAAACGGCTTTAACAAATAGCCGTAGGGCTGGGCGGCCCGGGCCCGTGCCAAAGTGGACTCGTCAGCGTAAGCCGTCAGGAAGATGATGGGTGCCGGGTGTTCGGCCTGGAGGCGGGTGGCCGCTTCCACCCCATCCATGCCGGATTCCAACTGGATATCCATGAGGATCACATCCGGCTTCAGACTGCGCAGGGATTGCAGCGCTTCTTCACCGGTGCGGCACAGGGCGGTGACCTCAAAACCGAGCCTTGTCAGGGTGGCTTCAAGGTCCCGGGCGACGAGAGTTTCGTCTTCCACTACCAGGATTCTCAGGGCATTCATCACAGTCGCCGGGGCCGGAGCCGCTGCGGAAGACTGGTAAGGACAGGCCGGGCCGGCAACAACGGGAAATTCGGCAGCAGTGCGGTTGGACATTCCGAAGGCAGCGCCCCGGCCATGGGCTTTTGTTTGGGAGGCGAATGCTCTGAATCCCGGGGTCCATTCCGGCGGGATCAGGACGCCGACTTCCGGCGCAGTGCAAGGACGGCCATGACGAGGAAGATCAGGGCCAGCACCCGGATGACCCATGCGGCCAGTCCAGCCAGCACCCAAAACCCGAAAGCCGCCGCGACAAGGGCCAACACCAACAAAATCAGGGAAGTTCCTTTCATAGCGCTTGGCAATTCAGGTTTTGGGCGGGTCGGGGGGAACGGTTATTTCAAATCATTGAGCATCTTTTCCACCTCTGCGCGGGATTTACCGAGCTTCTTCTGAAGGCGGCCATAAAGCTCCTCTTCCTGCCCTTCGGCATAAAGAAGATCGTCATCCGTTAGGTCGGCATACTGCTGTTTGAGTTTACCCTTGGCCATGTTCCAGTTGCCCTTCCACCAGAGGGATTCTGTGGTAGGGGTGGAAACAACCACTGACTCTTGGGGGGTCACTTGGACTTCGGTTTTCTTTTCACAGGCCACCAGGAGGAGACCGAGAGCGGGGAGGATAAGCAGAGTTTTCATGAGAATGATGCGGAGGTGAGTTTGCGTAGTGGCAGATTTGCCGAATAAATCCGGATGTTTGCCGAAACCTACCTTTGCAAGGAATGCACCATGTCATCAAAAAAATCGTCGATAATTCATTAATTTATTGAACACCAAACGATTATGAATTATAATATTTTCCGCCATAAGTCCTGCCAAGACCCGAATTGGCGCATTTTGCGTTCCTTGGAACCGGCGCGTCTCGCATTTTGCCCAGATCCTTTTATGGGACCCGGCTTGGGGCGGATCCTGACGGTGTCGGGAGTGGCGGGGATGACTTCGTAGGCTCCCACGCCCGGGAGCATGACGAGCCTACTGACGGCAGAGCCCGGGGATTCCGTGCTGAATTGAGCGGAGTTGTCCGCGATCCTGGCATCCACTTCGATGGAGAATTTGAGTTTTCCCTCCGAGGCCGCCTTCACTTGCGGAAGTCTATGAGGGGCGTCATCCCGGGGGCGGAACGAGATCCGGAGGGTGGTGTTTCCGCCCGGGGCCAAGGAGTCGCTAGTGCCCGTCGTATCAAGGATATAGGCTCCGGAAGTATTTCCAGTCAGGCTGGCAGCAATGCCGGTGAGACCCGAAGATCCCGGATGGGAGATCACCACATTAAATTCCGTGGCAAACCGGCGCACCATACACCGGTTTGCGGTAGGCATGGCACGTGGCCGCGAGCGCCTCCTGGCCCGAAGCGTCGCCATGCAGGGTGGCTTCGGCCAATGGGGTCCAGTGCGTGGCAGGGAATGCCATGCCGGGTTTACGGTCACCGTAGCATGGCGGACCCACCCAAAGCAAACCGCATTGTGGGTTCAAGGCTCCCGGTTGCAATCGGTTCCCCGCGTGCTGTGGTATTCTGGATGTTCCGTCACACCGTGCTCCGACTTAGCCCGCTCCGCCATGCGGTGGCGGAGCTGCGTTTTCTGTTTTAAGCCGGCGGCACGGTAACTCCCGGGGAGACCGGGTGCGGCGGCGGATTTGTTTTTCTCTCCCCTTCCTTTCTCTTTTTCCAACTTTCCATTTTCATGATTCCTGATCCTTCTGTTAAATACCGGGCCTATCCTCCGGTCCATCTGCCGGACCGCACTTGGCCGGACCGCACTCTGACCCATGCGCCGATTTGGTGTTCCGTGGACCTGAGGGACGGCAATCAGGCCCTCGCGGTGCCCATGAATGTCTCCCAAAAACTGGAGATGTTTGATGCGCTGGTGAAATGCGGCTTTAAGGAAATAGAAGTCGGTTTCCCCGCCGCTTCCAATACGGAGTTCGCCTTCAACCGGCGGCTTATTGAAGAAAACCGCATTCCTGATGACGTGACCATCCAGGTCCTTGTGCAGGCGCGGGAGGATCTGATTGAGCGCACCGTGGAAAGTCTGCTGGGAGCCCGCCGCGTCATCATCCATTTGTATAACAGCACTTCTCCGGCGCAGCGCCGCGTGGTATTCGGCAAGTCGAAGGAGGAAATCATCGGCATTGCCCGGCAGGGAGCGCAACTCATCAAGGACCGGCTGTCGCGTTTGGAAAGCACCGGCACCGAAGTCGTGCTGCAATACTCCCCGGAAAGTTTCAGCGCCACCGAGGTGGAATTCGCCAGGGAAATCAGTGAGGCCGTGATGGACGTCTGGCAGCCCACGCCGCAGCGGAAAATGATCCTGAACCTCCCGGATACCGTGGAAGTGGCGATGCCCAATGTCTATGCCGACCAGATTGAGTGGATCTGCCGGAATATCAAAAACCGCGACAGTCTGGTGATTTCGCTGCACACCCACAACGACCGCGGCACCGGTGTAGCAGCCACGGAACTGGGCCTGTTGGCGGGAGCCGACCGGGTGGAAGGCACCCTCTTCGGCAATGGGGAACGCACCGGGAATCTGGATATTGTTACGGTGGCGATGAATTGTTACATGCACGGCATCGCCCCGGGGCTGGATTTTTCCAACATCAACGCCCTGACGGAAATGTATCACCGGACCACCGGCATGACCGTCGCCCCGCGCCAGCCCTACGCCGGCGAGCTGGTCTTCACCGCCTTCAGCGGCAGCCACCAGGATGCCATCAAAAAGGGCCTCGCCGAGCGCGAGTCCGGAAAAGGTCCGGTCCATTGGGATGTGCCCTATCTGACGATTGATCCATCGGACCTCGGCCGCGAATACCGTGAAGTGATCCGCGTGAACAGCCAAAGCGGCAAAGGCGGCGTGGCGTTCATGCTGGAGAGCGAGTTCGGCATCGACCTGCCCAAGGACCTGCAGCGCGAGTTCGGCCCCCTTGCCAATGACGCGGTGGACCACCTCGGCCGGGAAGTCAGCGGCACCGAACTGAAGGCCATGTTCTGGCAGGAATATGTGGACCGCACCGCACCGTGGGAACTGCATCACTTCCATGCCGATGGGGTGGATGGGGACTTCAGTTGCCGCGCTTCCGCCAGGAAAAACGGCCAGGAAGTGCAACTCACGGGCTCCGGCAACGGCCCCATCGCCGCCTTTGTCCGGGCCCTCATCAACGCCGGGGTGGCTTCGTTTGAAGTCAGCGATTTCAAGCAACACGCCCTCAGCGCCGGCAGCGGGGCCAGTGCCATTGCCTATCTGAAAATCACCCGCCCCGGCGGCACGGCCAATTGGGGCGCAGGCGTGGACACCAACATCGAACTCGCCTCCATCAAAGCCGTGCTCAGCGCCGTGAACCGGGTGAGATAGAGGTGAAAATGACATCGTGGCATGACTCTGCCGCAGGCGGGTCGTGTGCAGAGCCAGAGCCAGGACCAGGGTCGCTGGAAACCGGGGCGCTGCCCACGGGTGGTCTGCGACACACCCATGCCACGATGGCAGCTCCCGGCATGCCGATCTGGTAATGGTTCAAGTCTCTACAATGAGTTGGAGGGCTGAGGAAAATGACATCGTGGCATGACTCTGCCGCAGGGGAGTCGTGTGCAGAGCAGGAGCCAGAGCCAGGGCCAGGGTCGATGGAGACCGGGGCGCTGCACACGGGTGGTCTGCGACACACCCATGCCACAAGTTCCCCCAAGTTCCCACAGAAATAGTGAAGAAAACTCATGCAAATCACCGAAATGACTGGCAGATGGGCTTGGCTCCTTCCTTCCCCTCCTGGCCCATCCGAATCCTGTGGCACGCTGGCTTTTTGCCCGATGGCACCCAAGACGGGGGAGCATCAAGCAACCTTTCCGGCCGGGTAATCAGGGAGTCGGGGCTCCGGGCTTTGGAGGCTGGACGGGATTTGCCGGGGCTCCAGGGCCGGGGGATTGCGTTTGGGAGGGATTGGGCAACTGGCCGTTTTCGTCCAGTTCGATGCCCATTTTGCGGGCCCGTTCCTTCCAGAGGCTGCGGGCATGGAGCTGGAGGTCGGCGACCTTGTCTTTTTCGTCCATGATTTCGAAACCGAAGATGGTTTCGATGATATCCTCGAAGGTGACGAGGCCGGCCGTCGAGCCGAATTCATCCACAATCAGCATGATCTGGTGCCGCTCCACGATGAAGCGGCGGAAGAGCACATCGACCGGGGTGAGGTCGGCGGCCACTGAAATGGGCCGCATGACATCGGCGAGGGTCAGTTTGTCCTCGTCGTCCTTGAGGTGGGCAATCAGGACGTCTCCCCGCAGCACGAAGCCCGAAATTTCGTCGCGGCCTGTTTTATAAACGGGGATCCGGCTGAAGGGTTTGTCCTCGATTTCGACCACAAATTCAGTGAGCAAAGTGGTCTCAGGCAGGGAAAAAATGACCGTCCGCGGCGTCATAATATCCCATGTTTTCATGGAATGGAGTTCGATGAGATTTTGGACAAACCGGCTTTCCTGGTCATCGATCTGGCCCGACTCCGCGCCGAGGCGGGTCATGGCGAGGAGTTCCTCGCGGTGCATCTCAGGGACGACATGGCCCGACGGGGTGATGAGCCGGGTAATTTGCCGGGAAAACCACACCAGAGGGGCAAGACCGGTGATCATGACCGGCAACAACGTGGAGGTAAATCCGGCCAAAGGCACCGCGAGACGGGAGCCGAGCGTTTTTGGGATGATTTCCGTGAAAATGAGAATGGCGAGGGTCAGCATCCCAGCGAAAATCGCCTCGCCGGTATTGCCAAATATCCTCGCGTATTGCGCGCCCGCTCCGGCCGCTCCCATGGTGTGGGCGACGGTGTTGAGGGTCAGAATGGCGGAGAGCGGACGGTCGATGTCCGCTTTGAATTCCTTCATCCGCCCCGCCCAGCGGGCTCCCCGCTGTTCCGCGCTGTTGATGGCGGACGGAGTGATCGTGAGCAGACTGGCCTCAAGCAGCGAACAGAGGAACGAGATGACGAGGGCAATGAGGACGTAGGTGATGAGAAGCGCCATGAATAAGGGGACCTCCAAACCAAACGGCAGGAGGCATCCCGTCATACGGTTCTTTTGTCGGCTCATCAATCACCAGAACCCCAAAAATTTCGCCCGGCCCCGGTCCGCTGCAACGTCCCGCTCCGCCGGGAGAGGCTCCCGGCACCTCCGCAAGTTGGGAGGAGGATTCTGTTAGGCCCGGCCGGGGTTCAGGCGCGGGTAAAAGTATCGGCAGCAGGGTGGGAGCCGGGTTGGCGGGTGATGCCGGGCTGATTGGCGGCAAGGTGGTTGAGGCTGTGCCAGACGTCCTCGGGATCGGCGGCAAGTGAGGAGGCCAAGGCATCGGCGGTGACGGGCTGGCCGGCGGGCAGCGCGGCTTTGACGGCGGCGAGGAGTTTGAGGAAGTCCCCGGCGGCCTTTTTGCCGGCCTCGACGCCGGGTTGGTGATAGGCATTGACATTGACGAGGCTGGCGTAGAAACCAACAGCGCGTTCAAAAGTGCCAATGAGCAGGCCGAGCGTGAAGGCATTCACTTCCGGGATGCTGAGGGTGAGGCTTAGGCGGCCGCCTTCGTGCAGGGCGCGGCGGGTGCCGCGGAGGAAGCCTTGAAGGTAGTCGCCGCAGGTGACACCGGGTTCGACCTCAAGGGCGGGGCCGGTCTGGGCCTGGCGGACCTCGATGAAGGTGGCGAAGAAGTTGTTTACTCCATCGCGGAGTTGTTGGACGTAGGCATGCTGGTCGGTGGAGCCTTTGTTGCCATAGACGGCGATGCCCTGGTGCACGATGTCGCCATTGAGGTCGCGCTCCTTGCCGAGGGATTCCATGACGAGCTGCTGGAGGTATTTGCTCATGAGAACGAGCCGGTCCTTGTAGGGGAGGATGACCATGTCCTTGGTGCCCTTGCCAGCGCCGGCGGAATACCACATGAGCGCGATGAGGAGGGAGATGTTCTGTTTGAGAGGGAGGCTGCGGGTTTTTTCATCCACGGCGGCGGCTCCGGCCAGGAAGGCGTCGATGTCCACGCCCTGGAGGGTGGCGGGGACGAGGCCGACGGTGTGCATGACGGAGGTGCGGCCGCCCACCCAGTCCTGCATGGGGAAGCGTTTGATGAAGCCCTCGCTGATGGCGTAGTGGTCCATCTTGCTGCCGACTCCGGTGACGGCGACGGCGTGTTTGGCGAAGATGAATCCGGCGGCTTCATAGGCGGCCTTGGCGGAGAGCATGCCATTGCGGGTCTCCGCCGTGCCGCCGCTCTTGGAGATGACGACGGTGAGGGTAGTGGCCAGTCGGGAACCGATGCGGGCGAGCACGCGCTGGATGCCGTCGGGGTCGGTATTGTCAAAGAAGTGGACGGCCATGGGGGCATCCACTCCAGTGAGGGCTTCGGAGACGAGCTGAGGCCCGAGGGCCGAACCGCCGATGCCGATGACAAGGACATCGGTAAACTTTGCACCGTTTTCTGCCAGGATGCCGCCCGCGTGCACGGCGGCAGCGAAGGCCTTGCTGTCCGCGATATCGCTTTCGATCTGCTCGCGGATGACAACGGCGGGAGCGAGGGCAGGCTGGCGCAGCCAGTAGTGGCCGACCATGCGTTGCTCATCCGGATTGGCGATGGCTCCGGCTTCAAGGGCCTGCATGCTGGTTAGGGCGTGGTCCGCTTTCTCCGCCATCTGGTCGAAGAAGCCTTCAGGATAGTCCATGCGGCTGATATCCAAGGAGAGACCGAGATCATCATAACGGACAAAGGATTCATTGAAACGGGACCAGGAAGCGGGAGCGGACATGGGAATGGAAGGTAAGGAGGTCGGGAGCAGGAGCTGGGGGACATTAGCCGGGCGCGGGCCAGGGAAAGGGAAAATGTTTCATGCCTTGGGGGGGTGGGGGAGCGCTTGCACAACGCGGAAAACCGGGACACGGACGGGTGGCGGCACCCGAAACGGTCGCCGGGGTTTGCTTTTCGGAGCAGACCTTGGAGGAAAGTCCGGACACCACATGGCAGCGTGCCGCGTGATGAACGCGGGCAGTGGGCAGCGCAAGCTCCCGCTGACGGACAGTGTCACAGAAAACAAACCGCCTCCCGCCCGCAAGGGTTGGGGGCAAGGGTGAAAAGGCGGGGTAAGAGCCCACCGCCCCGTGCCGCAAGGCCGGGGGCACGAAAAACCCTGCGCGGTGCAAGACAAACAGGGAAAACAGGCCGCCTGCCTGACCCTGACGGCGCAAGCCGTCAGGATAATCCCGGGTTCGTCGCACCCGGCCGCAAGGCCGGGAATGCGGGCTGCAAGGCCCGCGTTAGAGGAATGATCGTTGATCCGCCGGGCAACTGGCGGGGGACAAAATCCGGCTTACGAAGGTGCCGCCACCTTTTTGCAAACCGGAAGAGGTGCTCCGGGACGATAGGGTCCCGGGGCGGGAGGGCGGGGCGCAGGGGACAGGGGACAGGGGACAGGGGACAGGGGACAGAGGCCAGAAGGCAGAGGTCAGAAGGCAGGGGCAGGGGAGAGGGGACAGGGGACAGGAGACAGAGGTGGCAGAGGTCAGAGGTCAGAGGTCAGAAGGCAGAAGGCAGAAGGCAGAAGGCAGAAGGCAGAAGGCAGCGGGCAGCGGGCAGCGGGCAGCGGGGAGTGAGTTGTCTTTGGTCTTTAGACTTTGGTCTTTGGTCATTGGTCATTGGTCATTTGTCATTGGTCATTTGTCATTGAACCCCAGCCCGGCGGCGGCATGGCTGGGGCATGCTTCCGGCTTCTCCTGTGATCCGTTACGCGCTGCTTTCGGTGGCGGCGGCGCTGGTGACCTTTGTGTTGAAGCTGGTGGCGTGGAAGCTGACGGGATCGGTGACCCTGCTATCCGATGCCTTGGAGTCTGTGGCCAACCTGGCGGCGGCTCTGGTGGCGGTGGCATCGGTCACGGTTTCGGCGCGTCCGGCGGATGAAGAACATGCTTACGGGCACACCAAGGTCGAGTATTTTGCCGGCGGGATAGAAGGGGCGCTGATTCTGGTGGCAGCTGCGGGGATTGGCTGGAGTGCGGTGGACCGGTTTTTTCATCCGGTGCCCCTGACGGGATTCACAGCAGGCTTGTCCGTGTCGGTGGTGGCCTCAGTGATCAATTTGGTGGTGGCCCGGCTGTTGCTGCGGGCGGCGCAGCGATACAGCAGTGTGGCTTTGGAGGCCGATGGCCATCATTTGATGGCGGATGTCTGGACGTCCGTGGCAGCGGTCGGGGGCTTGACTCTGGTCAAGCTTACGGGATGGGGCTGGCTGGACCCTGCGTTGGGTCTGCTGCTGGCGTTTCACATTGTGTTCACCGGCATTAAGCTGGTCCACCAGTCCATGCTGGGTCTGATGGACACTGGGGTTCCTGCGGAGGAACTGGCGAAAATCAAAGCCGTGCTGGCGGAGTATGAGGCCCAGGGTTTGCAATGGCATGCGCTGCGCACCCGGGAAGCAGGAGCCCGGCGCTTTGCCTCGGTGCATTTGCTGGTCCCAGGGGAGTGGTCGGTACAGCGGGGGCACGACTTGGCAGAGGTAGTGGAAGCCGCGCTCCGTCAAGCCGTGCCGAGGCTCCATGTCCTGACTCATTTGGAGCCGATCGAGGATCCCGCTTCCTTCCGGGATGCCGTATTGGAGGGGGTCAGGTAAGAAGTGACCTTCTGTTCCGCTTCCTCCTGTTTGCAGGATTATTGGTCTGCTCCGGGGATCAAGGGGGGCAGGGACTCCTGTCCGGGAAGCAGCTCCAAGGGGCCGGAAGGATCGCCTGGAAGCCCGCCCTCATCAGGGGCCATGGGAGGCAGCAGGCGGCCTTTGGCGATGGCCAGGGTGGCTCTGGCCCGGGGGTAGCCTGCCGGAACGCCGGGCAGATAGGCTGCGGCGGCGGCTTCGTCGGTCACGGCGCGGTTGCGGATGCGGTCCAGCGGCTCACCACGGTTAGGTGGGTCATTGGAAGGGTAGCCGATCATATCCTCGGCCGCGGTGGTGGCGAGGGCATCCAGCAGGAAGCGGCGCGGGGAATCTTCCGAAGTTTGAGGCGACATGCCATCCCATTCCGGTGGTGCTGGGTCAGGGGGGGCACCTGTTTCCGGGGACGACGGAGAGGGAGGGGTGGGAAGGTTGGATCCGTTGGCACGGGAAGGTTCATTTTCCTCCGGCAGCAGGCTCAGGGCGGCGGGCCAATCGCCCAATCGGGTCAGGAAGTCGGTCAGTTCAAGGAGGAGGGGCGGGGAAAGTTTGATTTTGGGAGCCAGGGCCAAGGCCTCTTCTGCCATGGTGGCGGCGGCTTGGAGTTCTCCGGCGTTGAAGGCGTGCCGCAGAATGGTGACCAGCAAGGGAACCTGTTGATCCGGAGCCACGACGGTGCGGGCGGCCTCCATGGCATCGGTGAGGGCCTGTTCGGCTTCGGCAAAGAGGAGCGCATCCGGGAAGACTTCGGCCAATTCGGCGAGGAAGGTGGCGCGTTCGACCGGATCTGTCAGGGCCTTGGTGGCTTCGAGCGCGGTCAGGAGGGCCAGCGCTGATTTTTCGGGGCCGCTGGTGCGCTGATGGGCGTCGGCGAGTTCCAGCCACAGCCGGATTTGCGGAGCCCCCGGGGGAGCCGCGCTCATTTCCTGTTCAAGCCCGGCGAGGACGTCCTCAAGAGGCCGCAGGGGAATGTTGGATTGGAGGGCTTCCAGTTCCATTTTCCGGCGCAGGGCTGGGGAAGTGACTTGTGCGGCCACCAGGGCGGAGTCCGCTTGGGCGGTGTCGGCGCGGCCGAAGCAGATGCGGAAGAGGTCGAGCCACAGATCGTCCTGGCTCGCGGGCGGCAGACGCCGGATTGCGGCAAAAGCCTGCTCCGGACCATCGCTGACGGCGAGGTGGACGCGGGTCCAGGCCAATTCCGGAAGCAGCAGGCTGGCTTGGTCGGAGGGCAAGTCCGGAAGGGCCTTTTCGCCTTCCTCCAGCAGGGACCGTGCGGTGTCCTGATCGTCGGTTTCCGCGAGTCGGCGGGCCAGGCGGGCCCGGGCCAAAGGGGTCTTTGCTTCCGGCAGCACCACATCGGCAAACCCCAGCATGGCCAGCTGGAGTAGAATTTCCTCCTTCATGCGGGCCCGCAGTCCGATGTCGGCAATGCGGTCGGTCATGGTCAGGGCGGTGCCGAGGTTTTTGGCATCCTGACTGAGATGGGCCTGGGCCAATTGCCGGATCGTGCGGGCCTGCACCACCGGATCTGCGATGCGGGCGGCGGTATCCAGCCCCTCCGGCACCATGCCCAACCGGGCCTGCAGGATGGCCGTTTCCATCAGGTCAAAGTCGATCACCAGCCGCTCGAGTGGCTGGTCCAGCCCCGGTTCGCCGAGGGCGCGGGCGACCAGCTGGGCCGTGCTGTGGGGCTGCCAGGTTTCCCTGGCCGGGCGGAACCACCAATACAGAAACCCGAGGCAAAGGACGGCCGTGAGCACCAGTCCCAGCCAACCCTCTTTTTTCCGTGGCACAGGATCAGCAGTCACCGGACAAATAATTCAGGGGCACTTTCCACGGCATAGAGGCCGACGGCATTTTCTTTGCCCCGCAGGGCGTGGGTGCCGAGGGAGCGCACATGTTTCATGCCTTCCTTCCAGCCCTTCATAAAGTCGGCGGACACGATGATATCGCTGCCGAGTTGGCGGGTCAGCGCCTGGATGCGGAACGTGGTATTCACGGCATCGCCGAGCATGGTCAGTCCGCCCTGACCAAGTTGGCCCCATGAGACCTCCCCCATGTGCAGGGCGACTCCGCTGGCAAATTCCACATCATACCGTTCAAACGTCCATTTCATTTCCTCCTGGATCAGGGTGCAGCTTTCCCGGAGATACCGGGCGGCGGAAAGGGCCCATTGCCGCGCATTGGGGGTGACATCCGTCCAGTAGGCCAGCACCGCATCGCCGATGAACTTGTCAATGGCGGCCCCATGTTCGGTCAGGACCTGGTCGCAGTAGGAATACCACGATCCGATGGCCTGGGCGAGTTCGTCCGGAGGGAGGACTTCGGAAAGCCGGGTGAATCCCTTGATATCGCTCACAAGGATGATCATCGGCACTACCTGCATCTCCTGGGCTTCTGCCCCGGCCAGACGGGTCGCCATGGGCAACTCGAAACGGAACTCAAAATCACAGATCCGGATGGTATCGCCATGCTCCAGTTGCCGGGTGGTGGTGACCCGTTCATTGTTGATATAGCTGCCGTTGAAGCTGCCGAGGTCGTAAAACCAGAACTCGTCGTCCTCCTGTTTCCGGATCATGGAATGGCGGCGGGAAACCCGGTTGTCAGGCAGGGCGATGGTGCTGTCGGCCTTGCGGCCAAAAATGGCTGTTTCCGGAAGGATCACTTCGGATCCATCCGCCAAACTGATCAACCTCGGCCGTAAATCATTTTCTGTCATGTAGTTATGCCCCGGCGGGGGGCTTTCGTGCTATTTTCTCCGCGGAGACTAAGGCAAACCATGGGGAAAGAGAAGACCCTGTTTGGGAGATCTGTAAAAATAACAAGGGAGAACATGCGCAGGAATCATGCCGCTGGGGCGGGACTGCGGGGTCGAGCGTCCCCGGGTGCGGGAATTGTGCCCCGCAATGCGGCCGGAGATGCGGACCGGAAAATTGCTTGCCCACGGCGCTCCAGCCGGGCAATGCTCCGGGACCATGCGCCTGACTGCTTTCTTCCCTTCCTCTCTCGCCGCCCTCCTGTGGCTGGCCCCCATCATCCCCGCCGCCGCCCAGGCTCCGGCACCGGCCGCCCCTGCAGTTGCCCCTGCGGCCAATGGATTCACCCCGCTCTTCGACGGCAAAACCCTCACTGGCTGGACCAATCCGTATACGTTTGGCAAAGCCGAAGTCGTGAATGGCGAGATCCACCTCACCGCAGAAAAGAAATTTTTCCTCACCACGGAGAAGAGTTACACCGATTTCATTTTCGAAGGCGAGGTGCATCTCCCCGAAGGCAAGGCCAACAGCGGTTTTATCTTCCGCGGCATCATCCGGGAAAATGAAAAGACCAGGGAAAAAAGTGTCATCGGTTATCAGGCCGAAGTGGATGGGGACGAAAAACGGATGTGGTCAGGCGGACTTTACGATGAAGGCCTGCGGGCTTGGTTCATCAGTCCGAAAAAGGGCGACGCCACTTCAGAGGCCGCTTTCAAGGAACGCGCCGCCGGTGCCTTCAAACGCAATGATTGGAATACCTACCGCATCACCTGCAAGGGCAACCAGATCAAAATCGAGGTCAATGGCGTCACTACTACCGATATCACCGATGACCGCACCGCTTCCGGGCCCATTGCCATCCAGCACCATGGCGAAAAAGGAGCCACCTACCGCTTCCGCAACCTGCGCATCAAGGAACTGAAATAAAGCCGGACTCGGGCCGGCTGGTCCCGGCTCGGGGTGGTGCGCCAAACTTCTCCTGATGTCATGGCCCATGCCAATGCCGGCATCCCGACGACTCCCCGGGTGACTGCTGCGGCACACCAAACGCGAATAGGAGGATGTTGGGCTTATGCCCCGTCGGAAATCATAACGTAATCTTCAGGAAAACGGCGGCCGGGTAGCCTGCGGTTCCCGTCCGCTAAAAAAGTAACGGAAAAGGGTTGCGGTTTTGAACCGGTTGCGTTAAAAACGTAACGGCACCAACCCGTGTCTCCGGTTTTTATGTCCGACCCTTCCAAACTCACGCGGCGCGAGCGACAAATCATGGATGCCGTTTTTGCCCTGGGCGAAGCGACCGTGAACAAGGTCATTGAGGCCATCCCCGACGCGCCCACGCCGATGGCGGTGCGGCGCATGATGCACATTCTGGAGGAGAAGGGCCATCTCAAGCGCCGGGAAGAGGGTCGGGAGGTCGTCTATCTGCCACGGGTCGCCAAGGACAAGGCCGGGCGCAGCGCCTTTCAGCGTGTCCTCGAGACCTTTTTCGGCGGGTCGCTGGAAGACGCGCTCGCGGCTCATCTTCTGGCGCGGCAGGACGGTGTAGGCGAAGGCGAACGGGCGCGGCTGGTGGCGTTGATAGAACAAGCGAGAAAGGAGGGCCGTTGAAATGAATCCTGGCTTTCATGGGGATCGACCGCTTCACGCACCCGCGCAGGGTCAGGGCGTGGGATCGCTCCGCCACACTCCACCTCCACCCCTCACGCAGTCATGAACCGCCTCCCAATCCCGCTTGCTGCGCTGGCAGGCGCGCTGATGCCGCTTGTCTTCGATTCTGCGCTGAAGGGCGCGGCGCTGCTCGCCTTCGCGGCGTTCGCCACGCTCGCCATGTGGAGAGCGTCTGCCGCGGCGCGGCACCTGGTGTGGCTTGTCGCCATCGTCGCGCTCCTTGTGGTGCCAGTGTTATCCGTTGCGCTGCCGCAGTGGCAGGTGCTGCCGAAGTGGGCCACCGCGGGTGTGGCCGGGCCTGTTCCTGTTGCGGGGAAGGGAGGGACTGAAGGGACGCAAGGGACGCAAGGGACGGGCATCCCCCCCGGGAATGCTGTGGAGGTGGTGCCCCTGGGAAACGCCCCACTGCCCGCCACCCCGGCGTCCACCGATGCCGCGCCGGCAGCGGCTGCTTTGCTAACTGTTAACGCCCCATGGCCCGCCGCGCTGGTGCCCGCACCTGCCTGGCGTGACTGGCTCCCGTTGGCATGGGTCGCGGGCTTCACGCTGCTTGCCCTGCGACTGCTTGCCGCGCACCTGCTGCTTCGCCGGGCGTCGCGGGATTGTCCGGCCCTTGCTTTCCCTCCTGACGAAAAGATCGGAGCCGCCTTCGCTGAAGCCTGCACGCAACTCGGCCTGCGCCGGCGCGTGAAGGTGCTGCTCGACAAACGCCGGAACATTCCCGTGGTGTGGGGCGTCTTCCGCCCACGGCTCATGCTCCCGGTGGATGCTCGCGGCTGGAGCGACGATCAGCTCCGCTCCGTTTTTCTTCACGAACTCGCGCACCTCAAACGCCGCGACACCCTGGTCCAGTGGCTAACCCAAATCGCCTGCGCGCTGCATTGGTGGAATCCGCTGGTGTGGCTTGCCGCATGGCGCCTGCACGTCGAGCGCGAGCGCGCGTGCGACGACCTCGTGCTCGCCAGCGGCGTGCGGCCCTCGGCCTATGCGGAACATTTGCTCGACGTCGCCACCAATCTTTCGCCTGCGCGCTGGACAGCCGCCTGCGGACTCGCGATGGCGCGCCAGTCCTCGCTGGAGGGCCGCCTGCGCGCCGTGCTCAGCGAAAAACTCAACCGCCGCCGCGTGTCCTCCGCGCTGGCAGCTGCCGGGCTATTGTTAGGCTCCGGAATCGCCATACCCATCGCCATGCTGCGCGCGGCAGACGAAGCATGGAACCCGCCGCGCGGTGCGCACATCGGCAGCAATGACTTTTCCGCGCTCTGCGTCCACGACGGCCAGGACGCTACGTTCGTCATCGCGTATCACGGCGATTTCGACTCGACGGGCCGAAGCTCATCGAACGCCAAGGCGCGCACCTGGACCGACGATGTCACCCTCACCGCGAAGCAACCCGGCATCGCCCTCAGCTTTTACCGCACCCACCTCGCCCCTGGCAAACTCAGCATCACCACCGCCCCCGCCGAAGGCCGCAACCCCGGACCGGCCGCACCCCCACTGCGCGAATCCGGACCAAAAGAATACGACCTCGCAAAAGGCCGGGTCTTCCTGCTCGCCGACGACGGTGCCGTGCGCCAGCTCGACATCACCACACCGCTGGTCACCAGCCACGAAGCAGCGGAAAAACTCGCCGCGCTCATTGCCGGAATTCCGCCGCAGACGCAGGAAGCTGCCGCCACGCCAGTTCCCATGAGTAACCGCGCCGGCAAGCTGCAGCCCGGAACCATCGCGAAACTCAAATGGGGCGAATCCGTGAACGGCCTCCGCATGGCCCTTGCTTATCCTCCGGCGCTACGGGACGTGCTGCTGGGCGTTGAGGAATACTATCAACTCGTCGTGCAGAATGTGTCGGAGAAAGCATTGCGCTTCACCGCCAGTGACGACGCGCCTAATCCACGCTCCATGCAATGGCGTGAGGGCGAACGCACTATCCAGGCACTCTCGGACAGAGACGCGCAGACAGCCGACTGGCAACTCGCGCCAGGCGAGTGCGGCGTGCTGCGTCTCTTCACAAAAGAGGAACGCAGCAAGGACGGCAAGACCATCAGCGCCATGCTCGAAGGCGACCTCGTCGGCGGCACGCGTTACCATGTCATCGCCACCATGGAGATCGCGAAAGCCCCGGCGGGCTCGTGGACCGGCAAGCTCGTCACCGGCCCGACGCGCGGACCTGCGGACGTGACCGACGCGCCTGCGCCGAAGCACAAGGACGCCCGCGTGCTTTACGAAATCTGGCAGCGGCACGCCAGGGAAAATGGCGACATCCCCGGCGCGCTCATTGGCGAACTGGCGGCGGCAGTGAAGACGTTCATCGGTTATAACCCGACATGGGAAACGGTGCCGAGGCTTGATGAAATCCTCCCGCGCCTCGACGCCACGCGGGACTGGAAACCAGCGGACGCCAGCGCATTGTTAGACGAGGTGGCGGCGGTGCAGGATTCCCCGCTGCAAACGGCGGCGGAGAAAACGACTGCCGCCACGATCCGTCAGGGCGACGCGCTGCCGGAGAAATTCGCCGGCGTGGCGTGGGGCGAAACGCAGCCAAACGGCCTGCGCGCCGCATGGGTGCTGGAGCCGGGCGCAACCGGGCATCGCATGGGCACGGCGCTCAAGGCACGGCTGCTTGTGCAGAATACTGGAACCATTCCCGTCATGACGCGGGTTCCGACGTGGCATCAGGGCGAAGTGAAGGCAAGCGATGCGAAAGGTGCCGTAGTCGAAGTTTCCGGCATCTCGTGGACAACCATTGCGCGGCTTGTTCCCGTCCGCCTTGCACCGGGCGAATTCATCGAAATCAAAACCCCCGGCATCGGCCTCGGCCCGCACGCCGGCATGGGGCCATGGGCCGGGCCGCGCGTCGGCTGGAACATTCTCAAAAACGCAGGTGCCGACCTCACGCTCACCCACAGCCCCGTACCGCTTGATGGCAGCGGAGTCGGTGTGCGCGAGGACGACCCGCAGGTCGTCGGGCCGGGCTGGTGGCTGGCCCACATCAAAGGACGGCTGAGCCTGGAGTTGCCGTTGCCTGCCGACGCCGCCGAACGCACCCGCCTGCTTGACCGCGCGGTGCCCGACCTTTTCGGCACCACCCCATCAGCGGAAGAAACCGCTGCCTTCGTCTCCGATAAAACGCCCGATGCGTTAGACTCCCTGGCAAAGCGGCTCGCCGCCCGTGAAGATGTCGTATCGTTCAGCGGCAAACTGCCAACCGCGCCAGTGAAGTTCCGCGTCCTCGCCGCCCACCCGGGCGTTGACAAAATGCCGCGCGTCGTGCTCGGCCCCGGTGAATATCCTGTCGGTCTGGGGACGGTAAGGAGCGGTCCGGCGACGTTGAAAATCGTCGGCAGGCCGGTCGGCGACCGCCGGACGAACGACGCGCAGATTTTGTTTGAGGCCACAGAGGCGACCGGAAAACTCGCGCCGGATCCTCACAAACTCGAAGTGCCCGACGGCTGGGGCACCTGGGCTATCGTCTGCCGCCCGGGCGACGCATTCCTCTACCTGCTGCACCAAGGCGGCGTGCGAAAAATTGACTACAGCGTCCCGGGCAAGGTCACCGATACCCCCGCGACCGACCTGCCCGCCGGGTTCCGCGACGAAGTGATGCGCCAACTGGAAATCGAAGGAGTCTCCGACGCGGAACAGGTGGAGATTATCCAGGCCGCAGCGAATCCTGCGGCATCTGCGGAGGCTCCGGCGGACGCGGTGAAGGGCGCGGCGGTGAAACTCGAACCGGCGGGGTTAATTGGAACCTGGCGCGGCTTGCTCAATGGCGAACGGTTACTCCTAAGCTTTCATCGGACTCCGGCTGACGAAGAAGTCCACGCCGACATGTATGCAGGCGACGCGACGGTTGGCATGAGACTGTCAATGGCGATCAAGCCGGACGGAAGCGCGGTGAATCTGACTGGCAATCATGACATGGATTTTGGCCGCCTCACGCCGATGACGGAAAATGTCCTCATGCTGGAACTGTCAGGAAGGCAATTTGGACAAACCGAAATCACGATCACGCGCGATGCCGCGCAGGCGACGACCGAACCGCAGCAGGCGGAGGCGCGCGCACTTTTCGAGATGTGGAAACGCACCGCGAACGACGACGGGACGATTCCCGGCACGTTCATCGGCATGCTCGCGTCGGAGGTTCGTGCTTACGTGAAGGCGAATCCGAGTCTGGATAGCGGGATGAAGCTGCCGAAGCTGCTGCCGCGCTTTGTCACGTCGCGCGACTGGACGCAGGCGGAGGCGATCCAGCTCCTGGACGACGTGGCCTACTACTCGACCGCGCCTATCGAGGCCCGGGTGGCCAAGGCAAAGCTGCCAGGCGGCCCGCTTTGGCGGACGATGGTGGAGTTTGAGGATATGCCCGTGCAAATCGCGCAATGGAGCGAGGAGAAGGATGGCCTGCGGCTCGGGATGCGGGTGGTGGAAGGCGACTGGCGTGTCGGCGGCAAGGCGCGCGTCGAACTTTGGGTGCACAACGCGGGAGGGAAGGATATCACATTCAAAACCACGGGGACGGAGCGTCAGGATGTTGGCGTGGCAGTTTCCGCGATCGACGCGGAAGGCCGCGAGCACCGGGCGGAAAACAGCAATGTGCTGATCCTGGCAGTTCCGATGGATTGCACGCTTCCGGCCGGGCACGTCGCGATGGCAAAGAAGATCGGGATCACATTCGCCGGACCGGACAGCGACGAGAAAGCCTGGTTCACGCCCCGGTTCCGCAGCTTGGAGCCCGGGGCCTATCAACTGCGATGCACGTGGACGGACGCGTCTCCAACGGTTCCCAAGGAGAGCGGATGGACGGGCGAACTCACCGCGCCAGAGCACGCTTTCACGCTGGCAGCGAACGTGGCGACCGCAGATGTCAGCAAGCCCGCGCCGAAACTCGCGAAGCTGCCAGATGAGTCCTATGCGAAACCGGGGGTGCCCATCGGCGAACTTGCGAAGGGGGATTTCCAATGGAGCGAAGCGCAGGACGGCTTGTCGCTCGGAATGTCTGTTCCGGAGGCCGGTTGGCGCGTGGGCAGCGAAGTGAAAATGGAGTTGTGGGTGCGCAATCCCGGGGCGGAAGATGTGAAGCTCCAACACATCGCGCGACGCGACATCGGGCTGCGGGTTTTTATGATAGGCGCGGACGACCGGGAGCATGAGGCGGCCATCGCTCAGTTTGACGGCTGGCCGGTGTTCAATCGGGCGATCCTGCCGGCGGGGCATGCTTTCGAAGCAAAGAAGTTTTCCGTCGTGTTCCTGCCACCGGGGCGGAAGCCTGCTGGCGTGGAGCCGCATTTCACGCTCCCGGCCGGCGACTACAAATTCCGCACCGAACTAAGTCTGCCGGGCACCACCGGCGCGACGAGAGCCGACGGGACACAAGTCACCCCCGCCGAGGGCGAATGGAGCGGCACCCTGAGCAGCGCGGAGGTGGATGTGAAGCTCACGGCCGTCGATGGAGCGGCGGCGGAGGCGGGGGCGGAGGCGGCAGCGGGCCCACCAGCGGAGGCTCCCGGGCGGGTGGTAGTGACCATCGCGAAAGACGGATCCATTTCGTTAGGCCCGAAGGCGGTGACGCTCAAGGAGCTGGAATCGGAAGCGGCAGGGCAGGTGGGGAAGCCATTCACCATTCGATCACACAAAACCGTGCCCTATTCGAAGGTTGTCGAAGTGTTGGAAACGCTGCGGATGCTGGACATCGCTGACGTGGCATTCGGCGTGCTGCCCGACTGACTTCAACGGGCCACGCAAGGTGCAGACCACACCCCATTCCGCGCACCGGCAGCCCGGCCCTTGAGAAAAAAATCCCCGTCCGGCTGGCCCGGGAAGAAATCTTCCCGTCACACATCCTGCGCAGCGGATAGGTTATGGTGTGACGCCTGATTCCGTTCCTGACCCCGACGACGCCGCGCTGCTGGGCGCATGGCTGCGTGCCCCCTCCAGCGGCGGCGGCCAGGCAGCCTTTGCCGCCCTGGCTCAGCGATACACCGGGCTGATTTATCACGCGGCGCTGCGCACCACAGGCCAGCATGGCTTGGCCGAGGAAGCCGTGCAGAACACCCTGACGCTGCTCGCTCGCAAAGCAGCTTCGCTGGACACGTCCCGGCCATTGGCTCCGTGGTTGCACCGCACCGCCTGCTGGCAATCCAGCGTGCTGGCACGACGCGAGCGACGGCACCTTCACCGCATTCAGACCATGGCCACACTTCGCGAAGCCGACCCCACTTTCCACGATGCCGATCCCGCCGGATGGGAAGCCGCCCGGCCTCATCTGGATGCCGCCATTGATTCTCTGGCCGGGCCCGACCGCCAGTTGCTGCTCATGAAATACTTTGACGGCTGCACCTTCGAGGAAATGTCACGCCGGTTTGGAGGGCAATCGGCGGCGTGGCGGCAGCGTGGCTCCCGCGCCCTGCAGCGCCTGCGCCGCGCCCTCAGCCGTCGCGGATGCAACATCAGTGCCGCTGCCCTGACGACGGGGCTCGGTGCTGTCCTCTCTTCGCCGGCACCCGCAGCGCTCACCATTTCCGTCTCCTCCACGCTCGCCGCCAGCGGCACGCTGTCGTGGGCCACCCTCACCGCCCACTCATGGCATCTTATGACCGCTAAACAAATCCTGACGACAGCTGCCCTCCTCGCTGCGGTGCTCGTGCCGCTGGGCATTCAGCGCAACGCGGTGTCGGGCACCAAGGCACGCGTGGCCGCACTGAAAACGGGTGTGGCCTCCCTGCGGGCACATGCAACGGACGGCAACGGAACTGTCACCGCCGCAGTGCAATCCGCAAAGTCCACCCCGGCAGGTGACGGCGTGGACCTGAGGGGATGGGCGGAAGCGATGGAGAAAGGGCCGGGCGCGTGGCAGTTCGCGACCATCCTCGGGATGAAGCGGACCCTTTCCGCCCTGGATGCCGAGGCCATGGAAGCACTGCTGATGGCCGCCGTGCGCATGGATCTGCCGACGGAACCAAAGAACCGGTTGCTGCAGCAGATCGCGGCCGAATTTCAGCGCCGCCATCCCTCGCCGGAAAATGCCCGCCGTCTCCTTGAGGCCGTGTCCGCCGTGGTCCGTGCTGATACGGCGGACGAGATCCGCAATCTCTGGGGCCTCGCCGGCAGCAGCCTTAACTTGTGGGCGCGCCACGACCCCGCTGCCGCTGCCGGGTGGTTTCAGGCGGCGGCGGACGACGGAGTATTTGAACTGAAAAGGCTCTCCGACGACGGCATTCTGCGGCGTCAGGTGCAGGGCCATCTCTTCGCTGGCATGATGGATGCGGACCGCGCTGGTGCCCTGCGCCTGCTGGAGGCGATGCCGGAAAACGAACGCGCTCTGGCCATCGGATCTCTCGACTCCCGCCACGTGGCTTCGGCAGAAGCCCGCAGGGATCTGCTCCAGCTCGCCTCAACCATCTCCGACAGCGGACTGCGCGTTCAGGCACTATCCAATCCCATGCGCTCCATCGCCAACGGCTCGCTGGACACCGCAGCGGAGGTCATCGCCGGCAGCGGACTGGACGAACGCGCCCGGCGCGAGTTGCTCATCGATGCCGCTGTGGGACACTGCCCGCCGCTTTCCACAGATGAACTGGCCAGCCGCATCGCATGGCTGCGCAGCCAGAGTGGTGCGGAGGCGGACAAGGCCGCAGGCTATTTTCTCGGTGAATACGCGATGGTGCATCCTGACGCAGCCCTGGCTGCTCTGCAGCAGGCACTGGAGGGCGCGGCCAATGACGAACTGCACGGGGCCTACCTCCGGCGGCGCGCCGCGTTCCGGCCTGGCAGGACTGTGGAATCCATCCGCGAAGCCTCCACCCTGACAGATCCTGCCGTGCGGGCTGGCACCCTGCGGGATCTTCTGCAGGGCGTCAGCCAATCCACTGGGCGCTCCACTGCGCTGGATGCCGGGTTTTCTGCGGCCGAAGTGGATGCAGCTCTCGCCAAATAACCGCTACCATGAAGAGCATCGCTATCGTATTCGGAGCCGGAGCGCTCGCAGCACTCCTTCAATGGCGGCAGCTCGTGCATTACGGGGAGACCGAGGTCTCTCTGCGCAAGGAACTTCATTCGCTGAAGCCCAGCCCTGCAGCTCCGTCTGTCTCAGCCCCCAATAACGGACGTCGCCTTCCAGTTCCGGCACCGGAGACTCCGGAGCCGTCCGATGTCCCGTCATTCATGAAGTCGCTTGAGGACATGATGAGCCGCATGAACGCTCAAGATGACCCTGACGACGAAGAGAAACAAGCCATCCTCACCTGGCTGTTGGCGGCAGAAGTCAGTGTGCTGTGTGCCTTGCCTGGAGAGCTGGCCCAATCCCGGCTTCCTGGGAGATGGAAACGCGAACTGACCAGTGCCGTGCTGCACTTTCTCAGCCAGCACGATCCCCGCGCCGCCGCAGGGGCGGCTCTGGAGCACAGCGACCACCGCTCGCTCACCACAATCCTGCAGCAGTGGCACACCGCAGCTCCGCAAGCCGCCGCCGCATGGATCACTGCGGCCCTTGCGGATGGACGCATCGCCGCCGGTACTTTCACCGACGGTCCCTACACCGGTCCGGATGGCATGGAACGCCTGCACAGCATGGCCCAGAGCGCAGAGGTGGCCGGCCATCCTGGAGAAGCCTCTCAAAAGTTTCACAACCTGACGATAGCAAAGACCGCCAGCGTCATGGAGGAGACCCTGCGCCTGCTGAGCCCGGCTGACCGCACAGCCCTGCTGCGCAGTCTCGCCGCCGATCCGCAGGTGCCTTCCCCGGCCTTCGCCGCCTTCGGTCAGGCACTCGGAAAAAAGATCACCTTTGCCGAATCCCGGTCGCTCCTGGAGCAGACTGCCCTGAGCCCGGCGCAGTTCTCCGCAGCAGCCTCCGGCTACATCAGCAGAAGCATCGGCAAAGACACCCCGGCAGCTCTGACTTACTTCCTCAGCAACACCTCCAGCGATGACCGCGCAAACGGCTTTTCCAATATTCTGACACAATGGATACACACCGACTACAACGCGGCTGCCACCTGGTTGCGCGACCTTCCCGCCGGCGCGGACAAGGACTCTGGCATTGGTTTCTTTGCCCCGATGATTGTGGGCAAAGAACCCGAATCCGCCGCCGACTGGGCCGCCAGCATCCAGTCTCCGGACGCCCGCCAGACCGCTCTGAGCATGGTCTTCGCCGCCTGGCCTGACAAAATCTCCGCTGCGGCCTACTACAGGAACAAGGGTTGGGCCGTGCCATAGCCCGTCAAGTTGTTCCGCAGCAAAGACCGCCCTACCGCTTTGACGAAGCGCAGTCCGTTGTTTCAGGATGTGCGGGGGTTCCGCGCACTTTGCGGACGTTCTACCGCATTCTGCACTCTGGTCATCAGGCATCGGCGGAACGACGCGTGCCATGCCGGTTCAGCGGGAGTGGCGCGGATTGTGCAGCCCTATCGTGGGGCAGTTAACCCCCACCTTTTATGAAGCGATCGCTCATTCTGCTCCTCGCCTATTCTTTCATGGCCGCGCCACCCGTCGTAGGGCAAGGAAGAGAAAACGACTTCGAAGAAACCCGCATGGGAGTATCACATCCCTATTGGAGCCAGTTCCTTCATCCGTGGTCCGGGTATGAATTTCCAGTGCCACCGGGGATGAGAGCGGTCGGCGAACCCGCAGATTCGCCGGAGACCACCTTTGTTTCGACCGATGGCAGTTTTGTGATTTCCGCCTGGGGCGGTCAAAGCACCCCTGCCCCGGCCTCGTTGTTGGACGAGGAATGGCGGGCGGCCATGCAGCGCCCCGGCCGCAGCATCAATTACCGCAGGCGGGCGGCCTCATGGTTCGTAGTCTCGGGCACGGAACGGGACGGCACGGAATTTTATGAGAAATTTCTCTCGCGGGGGAACCAAGTGGCTGCCTTCTCGCTCAAATATCCCCGGTCCCGTCTACGTGAATTTGAACCGTGGGTGGAGAAAATTGAAGATAACTTCCGCATCGTGACCACTTCCTCAAAGATTCCAGTATCGGCCTCACGCAACGGTCCTGCGACCACCCGCACGACCCCACGATTGCGCGAGCAGGAGAATTCCACGAACAGCATTGCGCGCCCGCCCGCCCCGTCCGCTTCCCCCCGCAACGAGGAGCGGCCACCGACCAACCCACTGCAGCGGCCCAAAGCGCAGGCAAAGCCTACTTCCACCCAAAAAGCCCCGGTCCCGGATTTGGAGAAACTCACGCCAGAAAAAGAACCCGTCGCCGCAAGGAATTTTACCACCAAGGAAATTCCGGTAGGTTCAAAGGTGCCAGGGAGACCGGGGTTCGTCTACAGTCCCCATACCTCCGATAAATCGTTGGTGGATGTCGTCGGCATTCCTTCCGGCACCAAGGTAAAATGTCCCTACAGCAACAAAGTTTTCCGGGTGCCCTGATTAAAAAACGAGCTGTCCATGCCATCCGCAAGGACTCCGCAGCGACTCTCCTCCTGGGCCTACCACCGCGGTTCCGGATCCAGACCCCCTTATTCCGGGCGGATCCACCTCCCCGGGGGAATCCGTTCTTCCTCATTCAGGGGCCAAACCGTTCGGCCCCGGGAGAATGTCCGCACGACACAACACCGGTTTATCATTCCTGCATACGCGCTGGCCCGATGCCGCGTCAGCAATTCATCCGGAGAGATCCGCTGCCCCCCGCTCAATTTCAAAAACACCAAATCCGCGTCCTGCCCTGCGGCGAGCTTCCCTTTACGGCTTTCCATTCCAAACCGTTCCGCCACGTTGGCGCTGAGCAAGGGAGCAAGCCCGGCCGCCGTCAGCCCGTGGTCCAGCAGCCCAGAGGCAATCGTTAGGGGAAAGCCATGCTGGCACCCTGCGATGCCGCCCCACACCCTGAAAAAATCCGGCGACTGCTTCAGGTCCATCGGCGCGGGTGAGTGGTCGGTCCCGATGGTCTGCACTGCCCCTGCCGCCAGAGCCTGCCATAACCCGAGGCGCCTGGTTTCATCGCGGAGCGGCGGAGCACACTTGGCGAGGGGGCCGATCCGTTCCACATCCCTGTCATTCAATAGCAGATAGTGGGGGCAAGTCTCGGCAGTCACATTCACTCCAGCCTCCCGGGCGGCCGTCAGCCTTGCCAGGCCTTCGGGTGAACTCACATGCACGATGTGCAGGGCACAGCCGGTTTCGCCTGCCAGATCCGCGGCCAGATCAATGGCCTCCAGTTCGGCCTGGACCGGGCGGGAGTCCAAATAATCCCTGACGCCGGTTCTTCCGGCGGCCTGCGCTGCTGCGGCCAGCCGGCGGGTCAGCGCCCGGTCCTCCGCATGCAGGGCCACGACCCGGCCACAGGCTGCTGCGCGTTTCATGCCCGCGCGCAGCACGGTGGCATCCGCGCTGGGGAATTCATCAAGGCCACTGTCCGACATGAAGGCCTTGAATCCGATCACCCCGGCAGCCGCCAGCGGTTCGAGGTTATCCTCATTCCCTGGGATCAGGGCCCCCCACAGTCCAAAGTCCAACACTGATTTCACGCCCGCGAGACGCGCCTTTTCCTGAAGGGCCGCCACAGT
Source organism: Verrucomicrobiales bacterium (assembly GCA_038210825.1). Classification (GTDB taxonomy): domain Bacteria; phylum Verrucomicrobiota; class Verrucomicrobiia; order Verrucomicrobiales; family V1-33; genus CAIZWU01. The sequence goes on along the minus strand of JBBQWG010000001.1, from coordinate 58,064 downwards.
GGCAGTAGGAGGCGAGGAGTTCAGCGGCATGTCGAAAAACACCGTGCCTCCGCCTGCCGCCAGCGCCCGTGGTCCCGTGGACAGGCCTTCCCAGTCTGCCCGGCCCGGTTCGTTGAAATGCACATGGGCATCAATAAAACCGGTCCACACCATCAGCCCGGTGGCATCAATGACTTCACGGGCCGCCCCTGTTAGAGACGGTCCGGTTTCCACGATAAGGCCATCGGTGACGGCCAGATCCATCAGCCCATCCGGGGTATTGGCGTGGTGGATCAGGAGGTCGTGCATGGCAGGGGGCTGGCATTGGCGGGGTCATCGGCGAGGAGCCTGACAAACCGGACCGCCGCCTCGAGGGCGGCCGTGAGATCTTCAGGGGAAGCATATTCGTCAGGATGATGGCTGAGTCCTGCCCGGCACCTGACAAACAGCATGGCCGCCGGGCCAATACCCGCCATCACCGCCGCATCATGGCCCGCCCCGCTGAAGAGCAGCGGCACCGGCCTCTGCTGTTCTGCCACCGCCCGTTCCAGCTCGTCGGTGAGCCACCGGTCGAAGGGGACCGGGGAAGTTTCCTGTTTGACCTCCCAGTGCCATGCCAGCCCCCGTTCCTGCGCCAGGCCGGCCCCGAAAGCCTCAAGGTGCTGCAGGGCGGCCCGCCGTGCCGCATCCTCATGGCTGCGCACATCAAGGCTGAAGCGGACTGATCCGGGGATCACATTGCCTGCTCCGGGCCGGACCTCCAATTTGCCCACGGTCGCGACCAGCGGTGCGTTGGAGCTGGCGTAGGTTTCGGTTTCAAGAATCAGGCGTGCGGCGGCGGGCAGGGCATCGCGGCGGCCTGCCATGGGGGTGGTTCCTGCATGCCCTGCTTTTCCCGTGAAGCCGGCAAGGATCCGCGTCTGACCCGCGACCCCCTGCACCACCGCCAGCGGGAGATCCCTCGTTTCCAGCACCGGTCCCTGTTCAATGTGGATTTCCAGATAGCCCAGCAGGGTGCCCCGTTCCACCACGGCATCCTGATATCCCCGGGCCCGGCGGGCGGCTATCAAATCGCCCACGGAAATCCCCCCCTCATCCTGCAGCGCGAGTTCCCCCGGCGTGATCAGGCCCGCATAGGCCCGGCTGCCCAAATAAGGGCCTTGGAACCGGACCCCTTCCTCGTCGGAAAATCCTATCACTTCGAGGCCGAAAGGCAGGTCCGGCAGGGCCGCCGCCACCGCAATTCCCAGCAACACCCCCGCCGGTCCATCAAAACGACCGGCATCGGTCACCGTATCCAGATGGGAGCCGATCACCAGTTTGCGGGTGCCGGCCGGTCCGGTCCGGGTCCCTATCACATTTCCAAAAACATCTTCGGTGACCGTCAGTCCCGCTTCCCGCATCCAGCCGCCGACGAGGGCATTGGCCCGGAGCGCGGCCGGCGAGAGAAAAGTCCTCACCAGCCGGCCCGGCTCATCCGAAACCTGGCCCAGTTCGTCCAGCCGCTGCACCAGCTGGCGGCCCCGTGCTTCCAAGGTGATGTCAGGCGAATTCATGAACCGCGGTAGGTGGAGTAGGCCCAGGGGGAAACCAGCAGGGGCACGTGATAGTGGCTGGCCGCATCCGCGATCCCGAACCTCACCGGAATCACGTCCAGAAAGGGCGGGTCCGGCAGGGGTATGCCGGCATCCGCAAAATACGCTCCGGCATGAAAGCGCAGTTCATACCGTCCCGGCCGCAGGCGGTCCCCTGACAACAAGGGTGCCGCTGCCCGGCCGTCCGCATCGGTCAGGATGGTGGTGATCAGAGTGCCGGTCTCCAGATCGATCAGATCAACCGCCATGCCGGCGGCGGGGCGGCCATGGGCAGTATCCAGCACGTGGGTGGTCAGTTTTCCTGGCATAACAAATCGTCGGTGCGGAGTTGGGCAATGTGGTGGATTTCCTGCAGGGCCGCGGCCCGCTCCGTGGCGGGGTCGTGTGCCAGACGCCGGACGATGGATTCGAGGATGGACGCTTTGGTGTGGCGGCGGGCGCAGACGATGAAGGGAAATCCAAACCGGTCCCGGTAGGCTTCGTTGGCGGCGGTCATCCGGGCCAATTCGTCAGGACTCATGGCCTCCAGTCCTGCGGCCGCCTGCTCGCGGGCGGACTCCGGGGTCAGGTGCCCCAGGCGGGACAGTTTTCCTGCCAAATCGGGGTGCGCGCGGATCAGGGCCAGTTGATCGGCTTCCGGTGCCGCATCGACGATCCTGCGCATCACGTTTTTCATGGCGTCTGCATCCGCAAAAGGCCGGCGTGCCGCCGCCGCGGCTGCGATCCACGGCGAGTGTTCATACACGCCTCCCAGCAAGGCGATGAAGGCGTCCGCGCTCATTGCGTTGATTTCATCCATGGTTGGTCTCATGTGGGGCGCGACTAATGCTGATTCCGTGCCACATTAAGCCCGCACCCGCATCTTCAAAATCCATGATCCTTGCAGAAAACCGTTACGGCAAACAACGCGTCCGCGTCCTCAAAGTCTTCCGGTCCACCGGCCGCCACTCCGTCAAGGAACTTACCGTGAGCTGTCTGCTGCGGGGCAGCTTCGAGGCTCCCCATCTCGGTCCTGACAATTCCCCGGTGGTGCCCACGGATACCGTCAAAAATACCATCCACGTTCTGGCCAGGGATTTCCTGACGGAAAACAGCGAGACCTTCGCCCTGCGGCTGGCCGATCACTTTCTGGTCAAGTATGGCCACATCACCGGTGTGGAAGTGGATCTGGCGGAGCGGGTCTGGCAGCGCATGGAAATCGGCGGCCAGCCGCATGCCCACAGCTTTGTGGAACGTGGACAGGGCACGCCCGTGGTTTCGCTGCAACAAACCCGCGACACCCTCAGCCTCGCTTCCGGCATTACCGGGCTGCTCGTCATGAAAACCACGGAGTCCGGGTTTGCGGGGTATCCCCAGTGCGACTTTACCACGCTCCCGGAGACCGCCGACCGCATCATGGCCACCAGCATCGATGCCCAGTGGACCTACGCCACTCCTGGCGGGGCCGGTCCTGAACTCAATGCCGTGGTGCTGGAAGCCATCCAGCGGGTGTTCGCGACTACATGGAGTCCGAGTGTCCAGCGCACCCTCTTCCAGATGGGGGAGGCCGCCCTTGAAGCGGTCCCGGACCTGACCCAGGTGGCCCTCCAGTTGCCCAACAAACACTATCTGCCGCTCGACCTTAGCCGCTTTGGCCGGGAGAATGAGGGCGAGGTCTTCCTTCCCACCGACGAACCCCACGGGCAGATCGAGGCCGTGGTCAGGCGGGACCCGTGATGATCCGGGACTGGACAAATCAGACCGTGGGCAAGGTTGGCTGCAATCGTGGCTGGACGCGGAGCCCTGTTCCATGGAAAAAGCAGGGATGCGTCGCGGTCGGTTTTGGTTATGGATGGTCCTGGGGGCGGCATCGCCCCTGAGGGCAGTGCCGGTGGACCTTCGTGTGGTGTCGTCGGCCCCCATGGATTCCGGTTCCAACCTCGAAGCGGTGGTGGCGGGTCCGGTGGTGGCGGGGCAGGGGTGGAAAGTGGCCGGGCCGGTGGCTGGATTGGATCCTTCCCTCGTCATGGTGACGGGTGCCCCCGTCTCGGCCCGTTCCCTGCTGATGCAACTTTTTTTCCCGGGGCCCGGGCCTGACTCGTATATTGGCCGTTTTGGGATTGATGTGACGACTGACGCCATGCCTTCCGCAGAGGCCCGCTGGATGCCTTTAATTCTGGAGCCGGCCAGTGCCGCTGATCCCTCCGTGAACCTTAACGCGGTGCCGGTGGTGATGATGGAGCACCGCGTCGCTCCTTTTGTCGTGACGTTGCGGGCCCGGGCTCCCTTTGATGGGATTACCGGGTTCAGACTGAAGGCTTTTCCGGAAAAACCCTCCCCGGGCGGAAAACCCAGGGTCGCGGGCGATGCGGCCGGTTCTGCGCTCCAACTGCCGGACGACCCGGCAGCGGCCACCGGGGATGTGCCGGGGCGGGGACCAGGGGGATCCTTTCTCCTCGGCGGATTCCGTGTGGAATCCGATACCCCCCGCTCCAGCAATCTGGCTTTGGGACGGCAGGTCTATTGTTCCCGGCAGGTGCAGGCCGGCCTGCCATCACGTAATTTGACCGATGGTTTCCATGCCACCTGGAGCCAGCCTCAGACCGATGCGGCCCAGCCCGAAGGCTTTTTCCAGATGGATCTGGGCCAGATCATCCCGTTGGATCATTTGGTAGTGCGCCGCCGGCCTGCTCCGGAAGGGGCCACCCCGCCCGCTGCCTATCATGTCGAACTTCTGACCGAATCCGGCGGCTTTGATGGCACCGTGGTCTGGAGGGCGGACCGTCCAGCCGGGCGGGCCCGCCGGTCTGCTGACATTATCCGGGCCGATGACGGTCAGGGCGAATTCACGGGCCGCCGTCTGATTATCCACGGGCAAAGTGTGGCGGGCGATCAGCCTCAGACCGCCGAAATCGAAGTCTATCCGGCGCTGAAAGCGGAGGCCCGCAGTTGGCTGGCCGATGACCGCCTTCTCGCCGGCACGGCCGGGGTGCGCATTCCGGCCGGCACCCGCAAACTGTCCTTTGTCCCCCTCTGCCGCACCCCGGCAGAAGGAGTGCACCAGTGCCGCTGGAAACTCCACGGCTGGAGCAGCGATTGGCAGGAAGCGGTCCTGGGGGCAGTGGTCACCCTCGACCCGGTGCCGCGCCCCGGCGAATACCGGCTCGAAGTCCAGGCCCGGCACACCGACGGCGTCTGGGACCGCACCGGCCTTGTCTCCTTGGTGCGGGCCGAACCCCCATGGTGGAATCACGCTCCCTCCGCAGTGGCCGTCCTCCTGGGTTCTGTGGTCACGGCCGGGGCAGGCGGCTGGTTCTGGTTTGCCCACCGCCTGCGCCGCCGCCTCCACCGCACCGAAGCCCACCTCGAACTGCACCGCGACCGCCTGCGCATTTCCCGGGACATGCATGACGAAATCGGAGCCCGCCTGACTTCGATTGCCCTCCTCGCCGAACGCACCCAACGCCAGCCGGACGCCGCCCCGCGACTCTTGGATGATCTGGCCCAACAGGCCCGGACCACCGTGGAAGCGCTGGATACCATCGTCTGGGCTGTGAATCCCAGGCACGATACCGTGGGCGGTTTGCAGGATTATCTGTGTGACTATGCCCCGTCCTATCTGGCAGGCGGAGGCATGGAGTGCCGGATGGACTTCCGGGTCTCCCATCCGGAGCGGCCGCTCGCTCTGGCCGTCAGGCATCATCTTCTGATGGCCGCCAAGGAAGCGCTCCAGAATGCCGTGAAACACTCCCACGGCACCTTGTGCACCCTGACCCTGACCGATCAGCGGAACCGCCTCGAATTGGGCATCACCGACGACGGTCAGGGGTTCGGGCCGGAGCCGCCAACCGGGGTTTCCCATACCGGCATGGCCTCCATGCTGCAGCGCCTGACAGAAGCGGGCGGGAGCGGCGAATTCCTGCCGGGTCCTGACGCCAAGGGGGCCTGTGTCCGCCTGATCGTTCCCCTTGAGCCTTTCTAACCATCAAGCGCATGCCCGCCGCCCTGCCCCCTATCAGCGTCATCCTCGTGGAAGACCACGCCGGCTTGTCCCGGGAACTGTCGCAGTGGATCGCTGCCACCGCCGGGCTCCGCAATTTTGGAGTTTTCGGCTCCGGAGAGGAACTGCTGGACCATTTTCCCGACCCTGCTCCTGACGTGGCCCTGGTGGATCTGCGGCTGCCAGGCATCAGCGGGGTGGACCTGATCCGGGAACTGCGGCAGCGGCACCCCGGCGTGCAATGTCTCGTCCTGACCATGTATGCGGAAAGCGAACTCATTTTTGAAGCGGTCAAAGCCGGGGCCTGCGGGTATTTGCTCAAGCGGACCCCGCTGCCGGAAATCGCCGATGCCATCCGGCAGGTCCATGCCGGAGGGTCCGTCATGACCCCGCGGATTGCCCGCCGCGTCCTCGAAATGTTTGCCGCCCCTGCCGCAGCCCCGGTGCCCCCGTCCCTGCCATCCGGCCCGGAGCCGCACCCCGTCCTGACCGAACGCGAGGTCCGCGTCCTCCAGCACATGGTCCAAGGCCAGGCCCGCAAGCAGATCACCCAGGACCTCGACATCAATTCCCATACCCTGGACTACGTCATCCGCTGCATTTACCGCAAGCTCCAGGTCCAGTCCCTCGCCGGAGCGGTTTCCGTAGCCGTCAGGGAGGGGATTGTCAGCACTCCGCGGTAAATCGGACTGCATCACTTGGAAAAAGGGCAGGGAAGCGTGCGTATGGAGTAATTCGGCGTCTGGAATCAGGCATCCTTTCGGGCGGCTTACGACTTCTCGTAAATGGACGGCAGGAGCGCCTTGCTGGTAGCTTGGATTTAATTCCGGAATCAATATCGGCTCGTCCATGGGCCGGGTTTCAGAAAAACCCCGCCGCACCCCCAAAAACCAAAATTTTCCATGAATACTAAATTTTTACCCTCAATCCTGGTCGGAGCCTTCGGCCTCGCAGCAGTCCCTTCCGCATTTTCTGTCACCCTGCTTTTTGATTTGGGAAGTGGAGGCACCCCCACGGCGGCTCCCACCAATAACATCACTGACGCCCAGGCCCCGATCGCCGATGCGACCGATACTGACGGGAATCTCACTGGCATCGGCGTAACTACCTCGGGCTTCAACGGGTCCAATACCAATGGAACCCTCGTGCCTGCCGGGAGCGCTGGCACCATATTCAGCACCACCTATACGCGGGACAGCCTGTATGGGAATACCGGGCTGTTCAACAATGTGAGCCGCCCGGTCGCCACCATGGTCTTCAGCGGGCTGGATGGCAGCGGAGCCACGGTTTATACCTTTGATTTCTTCGCGTCACGGACCAGCGTTTCAGACAACCGCGAAACGGAATACAATCTCGCCGGAGCGGGCTCCCCATTGTCGGTTTTTCTGGATGCCTCAAATAATACTTCAAACTTCGTGACTTCGGCCGGAATCATCCCTACTGCGGGCGGCATCATAACCCTGACCGTGGATGCCGGTCCGAATAACAATAACGGCACCGGGGCGGATCCCACCCGTTTTTATTACCTGGGAGCCATGCGTCTGACGACCGCTCCCATTCCGGAACCCTCGGCGGCAGGCCTGTTGTTTCTGAGCGGTGCCGCCCTGCTGCGCCGCCGCCGCACCGCCGGCTGATTCTGTGAGGCATTCGAATCAGGAAGCCGCCCCGGCCTTTCCGCCTCCATCCTACTTGCCCCCCGCTACCGGCGGGCGGGTTATTCCACCTTCACGCCATCACCCATGTCACTCCCCCCAATTCGCTTTCTGCCGGTCCTGTTGGCCGGACTAATCCTCGCTGCCGGCTCCTCCCGCGGCCAAACCCTGCTGTTCGATTTTGGTGGGGGTAATACCACCTTGCAGGGCGATTCACCGGATGATCCTGAGAATGCATGGAACAACATCACCGGGGCCATCGCCACCATCGCTCCGGGTCAGCCCGCCGCCCAACTCAATGCCGCGGTGACCACCGCGAATGAGCCGACCAGCATCAATCTGGTCATGGTCACCCGCTTCAACGGTGTCAACGAAAACGGCACCCAGGCTCTCTCCCTTTATCCCATCGATGCCACCCGGGATTCCCTTTACGGCAATACCGAATCCTGGAATAGCCTCACCGATATCTACCCTTCATTCAAGCTGACAGGACTGGACCCCGGATTCAACCACACCCTGACTTTTTATGCTTCCCGGATCAGTGTATCGGACAACCGGGAGACTCTCTACACCGTCAGCAACGGCACCGATTCGGTGGAGGTTGCACTGGATGCTTCCAACAATATTAACGGCACGGTGGCGGTGGAACTGATCAAACCTTCTGCCGCAGGAGAGTTGACGGTTTCCCTCGCGCCAGGACCGAACAATACCAATGCCAACCACTTCACCTACCTTGGGGTCCTGAAGCTGGAACTCATCCCGGCCCAACAGCTTCCCGTGATCTTCACCGACGAACCGGATGACGAGACCATTCTCCTCGGCCGGCCGGTCACCTTCAGGGCCGCGGTCAACAGCACGCCACCCTACACCATCCAGTGGATGAAGGACGATGTCGTGATCGAGGAAGCTCCCTCCAGTTTCACCTACACCATTCCGGCCACGACGCCCGACATGGACAACACCCGGTATTCGGTCAAGGTCAGCAACCTGCAATTCACGGCCACCAGCCGGAAAGCCCTGCTGCGGGTGAGTTCGGACCTCACGCCGCCTGCCATCGTCTCGGCTTCCAGTCTGGGGCCGTTCCATCTCGCCATCGTCTTTTCGGAAGAGATGGATGCTGTTTTTGCCTCGGAGCCTACCAACTACCTGATCGATGGGGGGAATATTTTTGTGGCCTCGGCGGTGCTCCAGCCGGACCGGAAAACAGTGGTGCTGGCGCCCGGCCAGCCCATGACTGGTACCACCGTCCTTGCCGTCAGTAACGTCACCGATCTCGCGGGCAACAGCATCCAGCCGGACTCTCCCACTTCGGCAGTGATTCCCCAGCCTGACGGCAAAAGTTTTCTGATCGACTTTGGTGCCACAGCCACCTCGGCGGGCGGGGGCAACAATGATCCCCTGAATTATTGGAACAATGTCACCGGCGGATTGGCTTCGGCCGACGGGTCAGTCCTGAGCGATTTGGTGCGGAACAACAATGAGCCCACGGGCGTTTCCCTGACAATCGCCAGCAGGTTCAACAACGCCAATGGCAACGGCACCGTGCTGCCCGGGCCATTTCCTGTCAATGCCACCCGCGACACCCTGTATGGCAATACCACCATCTTCAACGATCTGGTGGATATTTATCCGGTGATCCGGCTCGGCGGCCTGAACCCGGCGGAGGAGCACGACATTGTTTTCTACGGCTCCCGCATGGAAGCCGGGGACAACCGCGAAACCCGATACACCGTGACCGGGGCCACCGAAACCTTCGTGGATTACAATGTGGCTAACAATATTCTGAATACCGCGGTGGTCAACGGGATGCGTCCTGACGGGTCTGGCGATATCACCATCGCTCTGACCCCCGGCCCGAATAACAACAACGCTAACCGCTTCACCTATCTTGGCGTGCTGAAAGTCACCCCCCGCGCCTCCACCGGCCCTCTGGAAATGCTCCAACCGGTGATCCGGAATAACAGGATCATCCTGAACTGGATCGGAACCGGGGCGCTGGAGTGGTCCACTTCGCTCACTCCCGGGCCTTGGACTGCCATTGTGCCCGCCCCGACTTCTCCTTACTCCGAGGACCTCGTTCCCGGGCAACGGAAATTCTTCCGGCTCCGGCCATGATACCTGCGGCATTCCCCTCTTCCCACCGCACCATGCTCCCGCTATGGGGTGCCTTGCTGGCACTTCTGGCATTGGGACCGGTCCGGGCCGCTTATGAGGCCGAGATGGCGGCCTTTGCGGCGCAGGATCAGGCCAATCCCCCGCCGGCCAATGTCATCGTTTTTACCGGGTCCTCCAGCATCACCGGCTGGTCCGGACTGCAGGCGGCCTTTCCGGACTATCCGGTGCTGAACCGCGGATTTGGTGGATCGCAAATGCATGATGTTCTCGAAAAATTCGAAAATGTCATCACGCCCTATGCGCCGCCCCTGATCGTGCTCTACGAAGGTGACAACGACATCTGGGCCGGAGAAACCCCTGCGGCCATTTTTGCGGAATATGTCACCTTCGTAGACCGGGTGGCGGTGGAGTTTCCGGCCACGGATATCATTCTCATCGCGGTCAAGCCCAGTCCCAGCCGGGTCTCGCGCCTTGCCGCCATGGCGGAACTCAACGGCCTGCTGCGCGACCTCAGCACCGCCCGGCCCAACTTGCGTTATGCGGACGTCTTTACGCCCATGCTCACCAGCAGCGGACAACCGCGTCCGGAGTTGTTCGGTTCCGACATGCTGCACATGAACGCCGCCGGCTATGCCATCTGGAAAACCGTGCTCGATCCCCTTCTCGCCGCCGCCCCATTCCCCAAGGACAGCACCCTCCAGTTCGATTTCGGCTCCGCCAGCACCTCCACCGGGGACGGCTGGAACAACGTCACCGCCGCCATCGGCATGGATCCCCTCGGCACCCTGCCCGCCCTCGTCACCGCCACCGGAAAGCCCACCACCCTCTCCCTGGATATCCTAACTCCCTTCAACGCCCTCAACGAATCCGGCACTGGCCTCTCCTCCATCTTCCCCGCCAGCGCCACCAGCGATACCCTCTACGGCAACACCGGAGAATTTGCGGGCAAAAGCAACATCTTTCCCAGCTTCCGTCTCACCAGTCTCGATCCGGCCCTCGTTTACCGCCTGACCTTCTACGCCTCCCGCACCGGCGTCACCGATAACCGTTCCACTTTGTATACGGTCGCCGGAGCCACCACCGGTTCAGCGGTGCTGGATGCCTCGGAAAACATCAATGGCATTGCCGTCGTCAGCCACATCGCGCCGGATGCCCAACAGGGCCTCACTGTTAGTCTGTCCGCCGCCCCGGCCAACAACAGCCCCAATCTTTTCACTTATCTCGGTGCCCTCAAGGTCGACGCTTCCCCGCCCGTCCCCGTTGACACCACCGCACCCCTCCTGCTCTCCGGCAGCGGCCGGCAGGGCACCTTCCTTGATCTCACCTTCAATGAGGCCCTCGATCCCGCCAGCGTCGCACCTGCCGGGGCCTACTCTGTCAATGGCGGCACCGCCCAGGTGGCTTCTGCCGTCCTCCTCAATGGCAGCCGCATTATCGCCCTGACTCTCGCCGCCCCGGTTTCCGGCACAGTCACCGTCGCCGTCACCGGGGTCACCGACACCGCAGGCAATCCGGTCGCTCCGGCCAGCAGCGTCACCCTGGAAATGCCCGCTCCCCTTGTCGGCGGGGCCCTGCTTTTCGACTTCGGCACAGCCGGCACCGCCATGGAAGCCGGTGATGATCCTGACAATACATGGAACAACATCACCACCACCATCGGCAGCACCGATACCGGGGTGCTGCCCATTCTCCGCACCATCGACAATCAGCCCACCTCTGCCAGCCTCCAGATGATCCAGCGCTTCAATGGGGCCAATACCAACGGCACCACCGCCTCCACCGTCTACCCCGCCGATGCCACCCGGGACACCCTCTACGGCAATACCGAAAGCTTCAACAACCTCTCCAACATCTTTCCCTCCTTCCGCCTGACCGGGCTCGACCCCTCCATCGCCCACAATTTCACCTTCTACGCCTCGCGCACCGGGGTCAGTGACAACCGCGAGACCCGTTACACAGTCAGCGGGCTCAATACCGTCGTCACCCACCTCCAGGCTTCCAACAACATCAATGGCATGGCTATCGCCAATCTCGTCTACCCCACCGTCAGCGGGCAGATCACCATCAGCCTCACCCCCGGCCCGGCCAATAACAACGCCAATCACTTCACCTACCTCGGCGTCATGCAGGTGCTGCCCCTGCCTCCCCTCGTCCTCCTCCCGCCTTCCATGGCCGGCGGCCAGATCCAAATCAACTGGACCGGCCCCGGCCAGTTGGAATCCGCCGATACCCCGCTCGGCCCATGGTCCGCCATCCTCCCTGCGCCCCAGCCTCCCTTCGCTGAACTCCTCCACCCCTCCGGCCGCCGCTTCTACCGCCTCCGGCCCCTCGTCCCCTGAGCCACCCCCGCCCTAACGGCACTGCATATCCTCGGTTCATGGGCCGGCCCGGGCCACCCTATCCAAATGCTGTCCCTGTCGATGCCTCCCAAGGAGGGGAGATCTTTGAATCGCCCTGCGCCGGCCTTGGTCATGGTGGAGGGGATTGTAGGCATCATGCCCTTGGGGCCAAAAATTCACACCATCACCGCATGCTGCCGGGCGATTCAGAGATCGCCCCTCCTTGATGATCAGCGGGCCCGGTAGAGCCGGATTACCAATGACCGCAGAGCGGTCGCGGAAGGTAGACGTGGCCTTCAGCACACGGTGGGAGATAATTTCCCCGGTGCGTCGCAGCGCGACGCCGGATCCAGCCGGATATTAACTGCCAATTCCTCCTTTGCCGCTCTGCGGCAAGCTTCCCCGGAACGGGGCACCGGGGGCTGAAAGCCCCCGGCTACCATCCGCGACCGCCCTGCGGTCAAGGCTTTGGGTAATCCTTGGGGAAAATCACGGGAAAAATAGGGGGGACGCCGGACGGAAAGAATCACCGGGGGATCTTGACGAGTAGGGAGGGGGTGGGTATAAAGGGATGCTTGCCTTAAATCATTATGAAGATTCCTGTTTCTCCCCCCCACGGGCTGCATGTTGTGGCATCGTCCATCCTTTTTCTGGCATTCCCGGCCTGGGCTGGGGTGGTGTCCCGCCCCTATCCGGCCCCGGGAAAAGGGGGGACGGCAAAATTGTTTGAGGCGATGCCGGCGGAGCGGACGGGGGTGACGATGGTGCCGAAGGTGGAACTCGACCATCCGTTGAGTTATCTATACCACTCGGGGTTTGTGGTGGGGGGAATCGCCATCGGGGACCTGACGGGTGACGGGTTGCCGGATTTGGTGATCGGGGGAGCGGCGGGGAGGAATGAGATTTACCGGAATTTGGGCAATTTCCGGTTTGAAAACATCACCGACAAGGTGGGAGGGGGCTTCGGAGGAAAGGGCCCATGGACGACAGGCGTGACCCTGGTGGATGTGGACGGGGACGGGGACCTCGATTTATTTTGCTGCAACTATGAGTCCCCCAATCAGTTGTATCTGAATATGGGAGCGGGGGAGGATGGGGTGCCGAAGTTCAAGGAGGTGGCGGCAGCGGCGGGGCTGGCGTCGGTGGACTCGAGCCACAGCGCGAGTTTTGTGGACTATGACGGGGACGGAGACCTTGATATGTTTTTGCTGACCAACAAGGTGGAGGACCCGCAGGGATTTCCGTCAAAAGAGCGCTCCCCCGTGGCCTACGACGGGACAACCTGGCGGCTGCTGGAGGGGATGGAGCGGTATTATGCCCTTTGGAAATATGACAAGGATAATTCGGGAGTGGAGCCAGCGGGCCGCCCGGATTTGCTGTTCCGCAATGACGGGCCGGGGGCGGATGGGGTGCCGGTGTTCCGGGATGTGACCAAGGAAGCAGGGATTTCCGGCCGGGGGGACGGGCTCTCCGCAACTTGGTGGGACTACAATAAGGATGGCAAGCCGGATTTGTTTGTAGGCAATGATTTTATCTCGGAGGACCGGCTGTGGCATAATAACGGCGACGGAACATTCACCAATGTGCTGCCACAGGCGGCACCCCACACCTGCTGGTTCAGTATGGGAGCCGATGCGGGGGATTTGAACAATGACCTGCTGCCGGACTTTTTCCTCGCGGATATGTCCGCCACCACCCACTACAAGAGCAAGACGACCATGGGAGCGATGGGTGGGATCAGCCTGAAGCGGGCGGTGACTTCTTCCCCGCCGCAATATATGCGGAATACCTGCTACCTCGGCACGGGCACGGGTCGATTCCTCGAAGCGGCCTACATGATGGGCATTGCCAGCACGGACTGGACATGGGCGGTGAAATTCGGAGACTACAATCACGATTCCCGGCTGGATGTATATATCACCAACGGCGTGATCCGGGCGATGAATCACTCGGATTTCGAGGTGGATGAAGCCAGCAAGCCGGGGAGCCATCAGTGGGAATTTTACAAAGACCAGACGACGCGCCCGGAAAAGCACCTTGCTTACCGGAACGAAGGGAACCTGCGATTCAAGGACGTCAGCGACGAGTGGGGATTGAACCACACGGCCGTGACCTACGGCTGTGCCATGGGAGACCTTGATGGGGATGGAGATCTGGACTTGGTGGAGATCAATTTGGACGCGCCGCCGACGATTTATCAAAACCAGGCCTCGGGCCGGAAAGATTCGAACAGCGTGGTGTTCCGCTTCAAAGGCAAGGCTCCCAATACGGAGGCGATCGGGGCGTCGGTGGTGGTGACTTCGGCATCGGGGTCACAGTTGCGCCAGCTGTTCCCTGGCTCCGGCTACCATTCGCACAATGAGGCATTGGTGCAATTTGGCCTTGGGGCGGATCCCATCGTGCTGTCAGCCGTGGTGACATGGCCGGACGGCTCCAGTGAGAAACTGGCAAACCTCGCGGTGAATCATACCCACATCGTCTCTCCGGGAGCTGGCGTGCCTCCGCCTGCGCCCCCCAAAGGGCCTCCCCCGGTTTTTGCGGCGGCGGACTCCTTCCCTCAGATCCGGCATCAGGAGGTGCCGTATGATGACTACTCTGACCAACTCCTGCTGCCTCATGCCCTCTCCCAATTGGGGCCGGCGATTGCATGGGCAGATGTGAACGGCGATGGGTTTGATGACTTCTACATCGGAGGCGGAGCCGGGCAGGCGGGGGAACTGCGCTTCAGCAATGGCAAGGGCGGCTTTTCCGCCCAGTGGGTGGATGCTTTCCAGGCGGACAAGGAGCATGAAGACATGGGGGCGGTGTTTTTTGATGCCGATGGGGACGGGGATGCCGACCTATTTGTGGCCAGCGGGTCCTATCAATTCAAGGAAGGCAATCCGCTGCTCGCAGACCGGCTTTATCTCAATGACGGCAAAGGCGGTTTCACCAGGGCCCCGGCCGACGTCCTGCCGGCTTTCCTGAAAGCCAGCGGCCCGGTAGCGGCGGTGGATTTCGACAGGGATGGCGATGTGGACCTTTACATTGGCAGCCGGGTGGTGCCGGGAGAATACCCCATTTCCCCCGAGAGCCGCTTGCTGCGCAATGACACCAAGGACGGCAAATTAGTCTTCACCGATGTCACTGAAGCCGTGGGCGGGGCCACGCTGCGGAAATCCGGCATGGTCAGCGGCGCGGTGTGGTCGGATGTGAACCTGGACGGGGCTCCGGATCTGCTGCTGGCCCACGAATGGGGCCCAGTGCGGCTGTTCCTGAATCAGAAGGGCAAACTGGTGGAACGCCCGGGAGCCATGGACGATCTCGCCCGGAACTCCGGCTGGTGGACCAGCGTGGAAACCGCAGACCTCGACGGCGACGGCCGGCTGGATGTGATCGCGGGGAACTTCGGATTTAACACCAAATACAAGGAAGCCACCCCCGAGAAACCCAAACTCCTCTATTATGCCGACTGCGACAACACCGGCCGGAAAAACATCGTGGAGGTAAAACGCGAGGGCAACACTCTTTACCCGGAACGTGGCCGCAGCTGCAGTTCCACCGCGATGCCCTTTCTGAAAACCAAGTTCCCTACCTACCACGCCTTTGCCAGCGCCAGCCTGAAGGAAGTGTATGGGGAAGCCCTCGACAAGGGCCTGAAGTTTGAGGCCAATACCCTCGGCACCGGAATCTTCTGGAATGAAGGCAACGACGATTCAGGCCAGCCGGTCTTCAAATTCCAGCCGCTGGAACGGATTGCCCAGGTCGCCCCGGCCTTCGGCTTGGTGGTCACGGACATCAATGCCGATGGCGCTCCCGACCTGTTCCTCGCCCAAAATTTCCACAGCGCGCAGATCGAAACCGGCCACTACGACGGCGGGCTCGGCCAAGTGTTGGTGAACCGTGGGAACCGTGCTTTTGAAGCGATGCCCGCCGGCACCAGCGGCGTCGTGCTGCCCCGCGACTCCAAGGCAGCGACTGCGGCGGATCTCAATGGCGACGGCGTGCCCGATTTGTTGATCACCACCAATAACAACACCGCAGCCGCGCTGCTCAATCAACAGGCCCCTCCGGCGAAATTCCTCCGTGTCCGTCTGCCCGCAGCCAAGGCACCGGGCACCCGTGTGACGCTGATTCAGGAAGGGCAGCTTGCCAGGCTTCAGGAATATCATGCGGGCTCCGGCTACCTGAGCCAGTCCCCCGCAGTGCTGACTTTTGCGACAGAGAGGGCGGCCCGCCTGAGCGTGGTCTGGCCAGATGGCCAAACCACCGAACAGGACGTGCCCGCCGGAACGCGCGTGGTGGATCTGGGACGTTAGTCACGATTGGGCCAAAATCATGAAGTTCCTCCCTTTGCTGGTCCTCCTCGGCACCGCACTCCCCCTTCCTGCCCAGGAAAAGGGCGCGGCCGATCCCCCCGGCCGCTCTCCGGGCGTCCAAGCGGTCATGGAAGCCATGGGCAAAAACGATGTCGGGGCCGCCTTCCGGGCCGCCACCGCAGGCCGGGCCAAAGGAGACGCCGCCTGCACTTACCTGCTGGGCCAAATGCATGAACTGGGGCGCGGCGTGCCCGCTCCCAATGCCGCGCAGGCCTTTGCCCTGTATGAAGAAGCTGCCGAAGCCGGTGTGCCGGAAGCCCTCACCGCCTACGCCCGCTGCCTTGAGTCCGGCACCGGCACTTCCGTCAATCAGCCCAAGGCCATGTTTTTTTGGCAAAAGGCCGCCGAAGCCGGGGACCCTCCCGCGCTGGGCCGGATGGGGCAGGCCGAAATGGAAGGTCAGGGTCGCCCCGCCAACCCGCAAGCAGCCCTCCCGTGGCTCGAAAAAGCCGCCGCCGCCAAGGACCCCCTCGGCCTGTGGCTCCTGAGCCGTTTTTACGATACCGGACTGGCTGGGTTCCCCATCAGCGTCGAACAAGCTATCAAACTCTGCTCCGAAGCCGCCTTTTCCGGTCAGGTCGAGGCCATGCATCGGATGGGCGAATGCTACGCCTCCGGCCGGGGTTTGCCGACCGATCCCGTCGCCGCGACGGGTTGGTATCGTCTGGCGGCCGATCATGGACATTTGCCTTCGTATGCCAGTCTGGCTCTCTGTTACCTGAATGGCACCGGCTGCCGGCAAAACGACGCCTTGGCCCTGCAGTTTGCCACCCTGGCGGCCAAGGGCGGGCATCCCCGGGGAAAATACCTGCTCGGCCGTATCTATGACGAAGGACTCGGGCTCCCGCCAGATCCGGTCCTCGCACTCGCATGGCACCTGCGCGCTCACAAAGACCGGATCCCGGAAGCGAAAAAGGCCGTTGACCGCCTCAAAAACATGCTCCCTCCAGAAAAAATCAAGCAAGCCGAGGCCATGGCGGACCGGAACGGGTTCCCCGCCCCCCTCACCAAACCCCCGACGGGAGGCTAAAATATGCCTCAATATTAAAATTTTGGAAAAAATTCTCCTGACCGGGCATTTATTTGTTGAATTAAAATCTCCAAACCGGCAATCTCGCCAAAAGAATGGATAAAATCCCATTTTTTAAGGACAAAATCCCTTTCTGAGCAACTTCTGGACCAACCAATCCCCCCAATCCAGCCCGATCCAGCCCGATCCAGCCCGATAGTTTGCCTGCTTCCACTCTTCGAATTTAGCTCTACAAACAAACCCAAACCCGGCCAAGCCGCCCCCGGCCATTCCCTCATCACCCCACCCCAGCCGAGATCCTCACCTTATGAAATCAAAACTGATCACTGCATTCATGCTCCTGCTAGGTGCCGCAGGTCTGACAGACCGGGCGTCTGCGGGCTCTGCCAACTTTAACTTCAATACGGATCCCACCGGAATCCTCACTTTCTTCGGGAATGCCACGTGGCGGGAGACCGGCGGGGTAGGCGGCTCCGGTTACCTCTCCATTACCGACGCCGTCAACGGCCAGAGCGGCACGATTGTCTTCGACGATTTTGATGCCGGAGCGATTGTCAATGCCTTCACCTTTTCCGTGGACCTCCGCACCGGCGGCGGAACCGACGCTCCCGCCGATGGCTACAGCCTCAACTACGCCCGCGAAGGTGATCCGGTCCTCACTTCAGGTTCCGCCAACGATTATCTGGTGCCAGGTGCCCCGGAAGAAGGAACCCGCACCGGCCTGAGTATTATCCTTGATGAATGGGACAGCGGTGCTCCGGACGTGGTGGGAATTTCAGTTCGCGTCGATGGCGTCTCCATCACGGATTTTGCCCTGCCTACCCGCAACGGGGCAGCGTCCGATATCACCTCTCTGCAAACCGGTCCCGCGAACCGGCCCGTGGACTTCGCCACTTTCGACGTGCCGGACCACTCCTTTGTGAATCTCACCGTGAAATTGGATCCCGATGGCACCTTGGATGTGACTTTCAAGGGCGTCAAGATTCTGGATAACTTTGCGACAAACTACTTCCCCAGCGCCGGCCGCTTTGTGCTCGGAGGACGCACCGGCGGTGCCAACTCCCACCACCATGTCGATAACATTGTGATCACCACTTCGGTCTCGGCGCAGCCCTTGCTGACCGGGGCCACCATGACGTCGGCAACCCTCACCGCCACGGTCAACGACTCCCCTACTGTCACCGTAGACCCCACCAAGCCATTTACGGTGAGTATTGGCGGAAACCTGGTAGCAGCAACGAGATCCAAGACGGGCACGGTCACCACTTACAGCTTCACCACCACACCGCCGAACTTCTTTCCCGCTGGCCCCAATGCCCTCGTCATCACGGCCACCGACACCAATAACAATCCCCTGTCCTTTAATGGCAATCCAATTGTAGCTCCCTACACCGTGCTGGACCCGGCATGGAGAGCAGCCGCCGGCCAAGTGGACACCGTCACCCCGGCAAGGCAGTTGACCATGCTGGCACACGTTCACCAACTCACCTTTGCCCGCACTCCCGGCGATAGCAACCTGCTTCCTCTTCCAGAGCGCCAAATTCAAAACGGCTACTTCGATGCGGTTCTTGGCACCATCGCTCCCAATGTGGTAGACCCCGCCGGGTTTGACGATCCGGTAACTTTCCAAAAGGTGATCACGGGAGTGCTGAACTGGGATCAGGATGGAGCCTCACAAGGCAATTTCAACGCCGCCAACGGTTTCCCAGAATCACTCATTCCCGGGATCCCCGGAGTCGGGACCGACAATATCGCCGCAGAGATCTACATGTGGCTTGACCTCCCTGCCGGAACGACCCGCCTCGGGGTAAACAGTGACGACGGTTTCACCCTGTCCGTCGGATCCTCCCCCCTCGACTTCTTCCGGAAAACGACCGCCGGGGTCTTTAATGGCGGACGGGGAGCGTCTGATACCCAGTTCGATATCGCCGTTTCTACGGCAGGTCTTTACCCGGTCCGGCTCCTCTGGTGGGAAGGCGGCGGTGGTGCCAACTTGGAATTCTTCAGCGTAAAACCCGACGGAACCCGCGTTCTCATCAACGACGCCGCCGATGCCGCATCCATCAAATCCTATTACTTCGGACTCCCGACGGCGCCCTCCATCCATAAAATTTCTCCTTATCCAGGCACGCTTCAGAACAATAACAAACATCCGCTCACAATTGAACTGGTGGATGGAGTAAATCCGGTAAACGATGCCAGCATCGTGCTCCTTGTCGACGGCGCGGCGGTAGTTCCCACCATCACGAACAGTGGCAATACCACGACTCTCTCCTACCTCCCTGCCACTGCCGGAGGAACCTGGGCGGGCGGCAACCACACCGTCTCCCTGACCTATAATACCACTCCCGCCACCGCCGCCCGCACGGAAACATGGAGCTTTTCGTCCGTCGGCATCACCTACTCATGGCAAGGGGGCGGCACAGACCCGAATGACATCACAGATCCGACCAACTGGCTTAACGGAATCGCGCCACCGAACGACGGCACCAACATCAATCTGCCATCTGGTCAAATCATTAACTTTGCGACCAATAACCTGACCATTCCGGACAACGGTGGCCGTCAGATCAACCTCGCCCCCGGAGCCCAGATCGTCAGCGACAAGGGCGGCGGAGGCGACCTCCGGGTCAATGCCCGGGTCAATGCCCAGGGGCTGGGGCCTGATACCAACGGATTCTTCTACGTGGAAGGCGGCGGCTGGGGCATGCCCAACAACCTTGTGCTCGTGGCCGATGGCACTACGACCGCGAATGGCAACCGCCTGCGCATGAATGACGGACCCAACCGGCTCGACCTCGGGGGCTTCACCATGACGCTAAAGGGCAATAACGAAAACAACTTCGTGAACACCAACATTCTGGGCGCGACAGGTTCCCGCATGCTGTTGCAAAACTTCACCGCATTTGAAGGCGCGACCCGGTTCGATCCCAATGTGACGGTGGAACTGGCGGGAGGCGTTACCGCGTCATCATGGGGTGGCCAGGGTGCACGTCGCGATGCAAACTTCGTCCTGAACAACAACTCTGTCATTGAAACCCGTTTTGATGACGATGACATGACCTTCAGCCGCCCCATCACCGTGGCCACCGGCAATACAGGTATTCTCCGGGCCAATCTTCACAGCGCCGGAAACCCGGACTCCCGCAATGGGCAGGACTTGCGCCTCAATATTCTGGGTCCGCTCAACGGGGGCGGAAAATTCCGCAAGGAAGCGGCTGGCACCCTCATCTTGAGCGGAACCGGCAACAACACCGGAGGCTTGGACATCAATGGTGTCGGGGCTACTACACTTGCCTCTGACGCTGCCGCTGGCACCGGCCCGATCGCGCTGAATTCCGCCGCCACCCTGCTATTCTCCAATGCGGGTGGAGTGGAATATGTGGATGCCGAAGGACGGGATGCTGCGCTGGATGACGCCAATAAAACCGGCTTTGTCGATCCTGCCATCTCGGGGGTGCATTCCCGCCAGGCACTGGGAGGCAACCGCCGCACCACCTACACCGGAAAGTTCAATAACCCGGCCTCAGGACCTGTTTTGTATACCTTCGCGGAACAGTTTGACGATGATGTGTTCCTCCAAGTCGGGGACACCGTCGTGCTCAACGATACCGCATGGCAAAACGTGAGCACCGGCCAGATCCTCCTCCCTCCCGGTCCTCACGATTTCCGGATCAGTGTGCGCGATGGCGGCGGCGGTTCCGGCCCCCACAACGGCCAGGACGGTGCCTTCCCTGGGTGGGACCAATTGGGTCTTGGCTACTCCACCGCGATTGCTGACGACGGTGCAGGGGGTGTCACAGCCGACAAAACCGTGGACCTTTACGCCAAAGTGGGCAACAAGTATGAAGTCTATCAGCCCAACCACCGCACCATTGCCAACCCAATCGTGCTGAACTCCAGCGGCACTCTCAGCACCGAGGCGATGAATGGTTACGACGCTACCCTTACCGGCCCCATCAGCGGAGCAGGCGGGCTGACAGTGAGAGGTTCCTTGGATTACACCACCGATGAACTGATCCTGACTGGGGTCGGTTCCTACACGGGAACGACCACTGTCACCGACGGCACCATGATCGTGAACGGCAACTTCAGCACCGCTACCGGCGCAGTAACCGTCGACGCCGGGGCTGTCCTTGGTGGCACCGGAACGGTGGGCGGTCTGACGGTGGTTAATGGTGGTATTGCTCCGGGCTCCAACGGAATCGGCACCCTGACTATCGCCGCCAACACAACGTGGAACGCTGGAAATCGATGGACCTTCCAACTGGGCTCAACCACCGTAAGCGACCGCTTGGCGATCACTGGTGATTTCACCAAAGGCACTGGGACAGGCTTTGGGTTCGATTTCGCCAACACGGGCGCGGCCGGAACTTACACCTTGGTCACATGGACGGGGAACAGTAACTTCGTGCCTGGTGATTTCACCGCCACCGGTCTGTCAGCCGGGACCACCGGAACGTTTGCCATCGTCGGCAAATCCCTCGTGCTGAACACCACGGGAGGCGGCGGTGGGGGTGGCTACACGGCTTGGGCCGCCTCTGCCTTCGCAGCAGGAACCTCTGCTGCGGATCGCCTTGCCGCCGCTGACCCTGATGGCGATGGCCTGAACAACCTCTTGGAATACGCCTTGAATACCAATCCAAGTGTATCCAATGCCAGCCCTGCCCCCGAAGCCGTCACTGTGGGTGCCAACCAGTTCCTGCAACTGCGTTGGACCCGCCCGAACGACCGCACGGACATCACGACCATCGGTCAAGTCTCGGCCAATCTGAGCCCGAGTGCTGACTGGGTCACCGGACCCACCTTGGTTACCACCACCATCACTCCTGCCGGAGCTGGTCTGGAAGAAGTGATCATCCGGAGCGTCCAGCCCATCAGTGGTGCTACCCGGCAGTTCATCCGCGCCAGGATCACTCAACCCTGATTCCCCGGTTCAAAATTGCCACCCGACCCTGCCCGGGTCGGGTGGCTTTTCTTTTCCCCCATCCCTACTTTTATGTATAACCTTCGTATCCTCGCTCCAGTTATCGTATTCACTCTATCAGCCACACCGGCCTTGGCGGTGGACTTTACATGGAAGGGGGGCGGAACTACCAGCATTCTCGACCCGACCAACTGGGTCGGCGGTGCGGTGCCTCCCAACGATGGCACCAGCATCAATCTGCCTGCCTCGGACCGCATTCTCTTTGCTGTCGCCAATCTTACGATCCCCAATGACGGTGGGCGGCAGATCAACGTCGCCAATGGGGCGCAGATCGTCGTGAACGTTGGCGCCGGCAACGCACCAATCGGAGCCACCATTGATGCCAGGATAAACATAGCCGGTAATGGCACGGACGGCAACGGAGCCATTTATGTCAACAACGCCGGCTGGGGGCGCCCCCAAAATATCGCTCTCACCGCCAATGCTTCCATCACCTCCACTGGTCAGCGTTCGCGCACTGATGGAGCAGCAAACCGTCTCGATCTTGCGGGCCACACCCTGACAATCAACGGCAATAACGAAAGCAATTTCGTGGGCACCAATATCGTCGGGGGAGCTGGCAGCACGATTATCAGTAATCAGTTGATGGGGATGGAAGGAACCACCCGGGTGGATCCCAATGTCACCGTGCAAATGGCACCCAACCAAACCCTGACGTCATGGGGGGGGCAGAACCACCGGCGGGACGCCCAGATCCGACTCGGCAACAATTCTGCTATCGAAGCTCGTCATGAGGACCGGGATCTGACCTTTACCGGCACCATCACCGCCGGGGCGGGGGATTCCGCAATCCTGCGGGCCCTGATTCAAGGGGGCGTTGACCAACGGCTGAACATTATCGGTAATCTGACCGGAGCAGGCTCGTTCCGCCAACAGGGGGCGGGAACCGTATCGCTGTCCGGCACCAACACCCACACCGGAGGAACCACCCTCGAAGGCACGGGTGCTCTTTCCGCTGTGCTGGTAGGCAGCAACACCGCTTTCGGCACCGGTCCGGTCACCGTCGCCAATCCCTCCACCGTCCATATCAGCAACGCCGGCGGGATCGAAACCCGCGACACCTTCCCAGGCGGCACCGGTGCCACGGATGCGGCCACCGCGCCTGTTCCCGCAGGCTCTACCGTGGTCAATCCTTTCCTGACTGGACTTCACTCCACCCAAGCCTTCGACAATACCCGCTTCACCTACACCGGCACCATTAATAACACCAGCGGAGGCAATCTGGTCTACACCTTTGCCAAACAATATGATGACGGGGGCTACCTGGTAATAGACGGAACCCCCCTCATTAGCGACGGCACTTTCAATGCCGTCGCTACTGGGCAAATTACTCTGACTCCGGGGGAACACACCTTCCGCGCTTCAGTATTCAACGGTGCAGGAGGAGCGGGCCCGAATACCGGTTGGAATAAAGGCATCGGAATCAGCACCAGCATGGCTCTGGGGGCGGCTACCACCAATAATGCGGATTATGCCGAACTCGGGGACGCCATGGAAATCTATCAGGCCACGAACCGCAGCGTCTCCAACGCCTTCATTCTCAACAGCGATTTGACCCTCACCACCAACCACATGAATGGCTATAATGCCACCGTCAGTGGAGTGCTGAGCGGCATCGGAAATCTGGCCGTCTCCGGCTCCACCGCGTTCACCACCGACCAACTCATTCTCAGTGGCACCAATACCTACACGGGCAACACCTCCGTCGCTGCTGGCGGATCCCTTCGTGTCACGGGTATCCACACTTCCACCTCCCTCTACACGGTGGCTGCCGGGGCGGCACTTTCCTACGAAGGGGTGCTCAATGTGGGCGACATAGCCGCCCCAGCTGCCTCTGCTGACCTCGCCCTGACCAATGACGGGACCTTCAGCTTCAGCTCCAGCGCTGCGATCAATCTCGATCTCCACGCCAATATGCCCGGTGCGGGTGGGGCGGCGTCCGAAAATGATGAAATTATTGCCGGGGGTCTCGTATCCATCACGCTCGGCGGCACCTTGAATGTTCTGAATCCTAATGGTATCTCCAACTGGGCCCAGGGGGACACATGGGATCTGTTTGACTGGAACACCGCGCCTGTCGGAACCTTCAATACAGTTAATCTGCCAGCCCTTGGCGGTGGTCTCCAATGGAACAGCAGCGATCTCTATACCGGGGGCACCATCGCCATCGTGCCGGAACCCGGCACCACCCTGCTTGGTTTGGCCTCCACGCTTCTCCTATCCCGCCGCCGCCGTCATTAACAAATGCTCCCGGCAGGGATCGAACCTGCGACCGACGGATTAGAAATCCGCTGCTCTATCCACTGAGCTACGGGAGCCGCTGAAACGTCGCATAACCCGGAAATCCCGTTTCAGCAAACCGGGATTTCCGCTTCCGTGGTGGTCTGGGGCAGGCATCTTGCCCGTATGGATGAGTTGTTCGACGAGGATGAACCGGAGGTGGTGCCCGCGCCGCAGAAGGGAAGTCACATTCCCTTGGCAGCGAGGATGCGGCCCCGGACACTTGCGGAATACGCCGGACAGCAGCATGTGCTGGGGGAAGGCAAGCTGTTGCGGCGGGCAGTGGAGGCGGACCGGTTCACTTCGTTGATATTTTTCGGTCCCCCTGGCGTCGGAAAGACTAGCCTTGCGCAACTGATCGCCTACCGGACGGCTTCGCGGTTTGTGAATCTCAGTGGGGTGGAAAGCAACGTGGCTGACATCAGGAAAGCGGTCGAAGGCGCTGAAACCGCGCGCCGGCTTCATGGCCGCACCACCACGCTTTTTGTGGATGAAATCCACCGGTTCAACAAAAGCCAGCAGGATGTGCTGCTGCCCTGGATTGAGCGGGGCACCGTCCGGTTCATCGGAGCCACCACCCACAATCCTTATTTCTACGTCAATTCCCCGTTGATCTCCCGCAGTCAGGTCTTCCAGCTCGAAGCCCTCGGCACCGAAGATATCATTCAACTCCTCCGCACGGCCTTGGAGGACGAAGAACGCGGCCTTGGAGGTGAAACCCTGACCGTCAGTGATGAAGCCTTGCTTCATCTGGCGGTGATGGCCGATGGGGATGCCCGCAAGGCGCTTTCCGCCTTGGAACTGGCGGCGATGACCACACCCGCGGATCCGTCGGGGAAGGTGGTGATCAGTCTGGAGGTCGCTGCGGAAAGCATCCAGAAAAAGACCGTCGTGTATGATGGGGACGGGGATGCCCATTACGACACCATCAGCGCTTTCATCAAAAGTATCCGGGGCAGTGATCCGGATGCCGCCCTCTATTGGCTGGCCAAGATGTTGTATGCCGGCGAGGATTTCCGCTTCATCGCCCGCCGTTTGATCATTGCCGCCAGCGAGGATATCGGACTCGCGGACAGCAATGCCCTGCGCGTGGCGGTCGATGCCTGGCAGGCAGCAGAAATGGTGGGCCTGCCGGAAGGCCGGATTCCGCTGGCGCATGCCACCGTTTACCTCGCAACCGCCCCCAAGAGCAATAGCGCCTACGCCGCGCTGGGGGCGGCCATGAAGGAAGTCACCGGGGGCCGGACTCTGGCGGTGCCCGTCCATCTGCGCAGCACCGGCTACAAGGGAGCCAGGGACCTTGGCCATGGCAAGGACTACCAGTATGCGCACGACTACGAGGGTGGCTATGTCCCTCAAGCCTACCTGCCGGAAGGCCGGCGCTTTTACACCCCTACCGTGAATGGCCAGGAACTCCGGATCAAGGAACGCCTGGATTTTTGGCGGCAACAGTTCGAGGCTGCCCAGGCACAGCGGTGATATTCAGAGAACCGATCCTGGGAGCGCCGTCCGTCCCGGCGGCCCCGGAGCATTGGCCAAGGATCCGGAAAACCGGCACTGGAATCCGAGTCACCGGTGCCGCCGGGGACGGACGGCGCTCCCAGCTGCTAACGGCTCCTTCTCAGCAGGAGTTTTTCCTGATAGAGATCGCGGTTGGCACCCTGGAATTCGGCTTTCAGCCGCACCCGGAAGTCATGTAGGTCGACCAGTTCCCATCCGGTAAAGGTCCATGCCCCGTCCTTGCCATTGTGGGACAGGCCCATCAGGACATGCCGCGCATCATGCTGCACTTTGCCGGTGAGGGAATCGGGTTCGTAATAAAAGGACCGCAGGCTGCTGGTCCGGGAAGCGGCTTCAAACAGCTTGGGATCGAGATAGGTGATCCGTCCACTGGGGACATGGGTGATTTGCAGATCAGGATAGCCGGAACGCTGGGTCCTGCCGGCGGCGGTAACCGGCAGGGTGCAGGTGAAATCCCCGCCATGGAGCAAACGGCGCAACTCCCGCTCTGCCAGTGGGCTGGCTTCGTTGATCCGGCGCAATTTTTTGACCGGGCTGTCGGACCGGTTCAGCCACATCAACAAGGCATCTCCGGCTTTGCCGAGGTGATCCAACAGGGCTTGATCGGCCTGCGTATCGCGGTTCACGGCAATCACCCGGCGTCCCGTAGCAGCCAGCACCACTTCCCGGAAGGGAATATCCCCCATGGACCGCGATGTCTCCATCAGGGCTTTGATAGCGGCCTGCCGCTCTGCGGGGGGCTCATTGGCGGTTCCTGCTCCGATCGTCAGACCGGTCAGGCCCAGAAGACATCCCCATCCCTGCCGGGATCGGTTGACTGGAAATCCTATCATATCATCAGGAGATAGTCAGGGCCTTGTTAAGCTGGAGGGCGGCGGTCTGCGCGGTTTCCGGATCTGCGGCGTGGATGCGGCACAGGACCTCACCGGCCGAAATCTGCCTGTCGGTTTTGGCTATGTGGTCAAGACCAACCCGGTGGTCCACCGGATCTGCGGCCACGCGGCGGCCTGCTCCCAGATTCAGGACCACTTCGCCGATCACGCCCGCATCAAATGCCGACAGGATCCCGCTGCGGCTCGCTTTGAAGTCCACGATCACCGGGGCGGTTCCCGTCGACCGTCCGACGGTTTCCAGATCCGCCACCGCGCCTCCCTGCGCTTGCACCATTTCCTGGAAGCGTTGCCAGACGGTGCCGTCACGCAGTCGCGCGGCGTGAATGGCCCTTGGGGTTTCCGAGACGCCCGCGGCAAGATCAAGGATGAGGGATTCCAGATCCTCCGGTCCATGGCCCCGCAGGCAATCGACACATTCCCGGACTTCCAACGCATTGCCGGCGGTCTGGCCAATGGTTTCCGACATGGGATTGAGCAGGGCCTTCACGGTCACGCCGCCGCGGGTGCCGGCCTCCAGCAGGGACTGGGCGAGGGCTTCAGCCTCCGGGCAGGTGCGCATGAACGCCCCGCTGCCGTATTTGACGTCCAGAACGAGGCGGTCCAGGCCCTCTGCCAGCTTCTTGCTCATGATGCTGGCGGTGATCAGGGCAATGCTGGGCACGGTGCCGGTGACATCCCGCAGCGCATAGAGCTTGCGGTCGGCGGGACAAAGGCCAAGCGTCTGCCCAGCCATAAAAACCCCCAGAGACTGGATTTGCGCTGTCATCTCTTCGCGGCTTAGGCCGACGCGGAAGCCAGGGATGCTTTCCAGCTTGTCCAGGGTGCCGCCGGTGATGCCAAGGCCGCGGCCGGAGATCATCGGCACCCACAACCCATCCACCGCCAGCAGTGGAGCCAGCACAAGGGATGTCTTGTCCCCAATGCCCCCGGTCGAGTGTTTATCCACCACGGCAGGCCGTTGATCCGGCGGGCCAAAATCCAGCACTTCGCCGCTGTCGCGCATGGCTTTGGTCAGGGCCCACTTCTCCTCTGCGTTCATGTCCCTGAAATAGATGGCCATGGCCAGCGCACTCCATTGGTATTCGGGAATGGAGGAATCGGTCAGGCCGTCCACGAGAAATCCGATTTCGGAAGCGGTCAGGACGCCGCCGTCACGTTTGCGGGCAATCAGGGAAGGAACATGCATGTCAGGAAAGAAGGAAGCACGGCCGTCCTGGCCGTGTGGTTATAAAAACTTATGCAAAGGGCCTTGGAATGAAACACACGGGCGGGACGTCCGTGCTCCCTTCCTTAAACGCCAACGGGATGCCAGGTAGTCCGGGTTTCGGTGAGTTCGAGGAGGCGGTAAGGACCCGCAGCCTGGTCGTTATCAGTCCAGCCTGCCTTGTCAGGAAAAACGGTGACCCTTTTCAGATTGATGGCGCTGCCCCCGCGCAGAATGGCCGTGAGGGCGGGATCGCCGGTGGCGTCCACGATGCTGTCAATGTCGCGGTGGCTGGCTGCGGTGGGAGCCAATTCGGTGCGCAGGCCGGTCAGGATATTCACGGTGCCGCCGGGCACGTCGGAAGTGGCGATGGCCTCCGCGAGGGTCATGGCGGACAGGGGGAACTTATCGGAGGCAATCAGAATGACGGTGTTGCCCGCAGCGAGAGCATTGCCGATGAGGGTGACGGCGGCGAGGAGGGGGGGGCGGTCCGGAGCAAAGGCCACCACCACGCCTGCGGGGTCGAAGGTGGAAAAATTGAAAAACGGTGCGGCGACCGGATTCACCGAGCCGAAGACCTGCGAGAGCTTGTCGGTCCAGCCGGCGGTGTAGACAAGGCGGTCGATGGCAGCCGCAGTTTCGGCGGCAGCGGCTTTGGGCGTGGCTCCGGTAGACTGCACCAGTTCTGCGGCAAAGGCTTCGGCCCGGCCTTCGATCATTTCGGCGAGGCGGTAGAGGATTTGGCCTTTCAGATAGGCGCTGCTGCCGGACCATCCTGGCAAAGCGGCGCGGGCGGCGGTCACGGCATCGCGCAGGTCCTTCTTCGAGCCATGCCCGTAGTGGGCGAGGTGCACGCCCCCGGCGGGAGCGGCGGCAGTGAGAACCCGCCCGCTTTCCGGCCGGGGAAATTTGCCGCCAATGAAGAGCTTGTAGGTTTTCAGGACACTCAGGCGGGAATTGGGCGCGGCGGGCATGGTGGGAAAAGGCGGGCAGACCAGGAGAACGTAAGGTGCGTTCGGGAATCGGCAAGTTTTGTGCGGGGTATTTGAACAGAAGGAACTGGGGCGTCCCGCCCGAGGCGGGCAGCCGTCATCCTGACGGCAGCGACCGGGACGACCGCAACCCTGCACTGCCAGGATGGCTGTGTTCCGCTACGCGGTCGCTTTCTCAAGGGTGATGACGCACTCAAGGTGCTTCGTCTGCGGGAAAAGGTCAAAAGGCTGCACTTTTTTCAGCACATAGCCCGCATCGAGGCAGAGGCGCAGATCGCGCATTTGGGTAGCCGGATTGCAGGACACATAAACCACGGTGCGCGGGCCGTAGGCGAAGAGTTGGGTCAGGAATGCTTCATCGCTGCCCCGGCGCGGAGGGTCAATCAACACTGCCGTTTCTGCAGCGGGGGTGGTGATTTTGCCAAAAATCGCTTCCGCGCTGCCAGCGGTGAACTGGCAATTCGTCAGGCCGTTTCTGGCCGCGTTCCGGCCGGCGCGTTCCACCGCAGAGACCGCGATTTCCACCCCGGTGACCTGGTCGAACTCCTGCGCTCCGAAAAGACTGAAAAGCCCGCTGCCGCAATACGCATCCACCAGATACCGTGCCCCTCCGGATTTCGCCTCAGTGATGGCATAGCTGGTGAAAGCTTCGAGGATGAACGGATTGTTCTGGAAAAAATCCCCTGCGAGAAATTCGAATTCCAGCGGTCCGACTTTCTCGTGGGCGAGGGCATTGGAATCGGTCATCACGCCTTCCATGGTGTCGCGCAGCAGGAGGGTGGCCCCTCTTTTATAAGAAGCCGATTTTTTCCTGACATCTTCTCGGATGCCGGGCAGGGCCGCGTTGATGGCATCAGTGGCGATGTCGCAGCGCGGCACATCCAGCAGATCATAGCGGCGGCCGGCTTTGAGAAAACCGATCGCCTGCACTGGTCCGCCATCGCGCGGGGCTTCAAAATGCGGCGTGATTTTGGACCGGTAGCCATATTCCTTCGGCGAACCGGTCACCGGCAGGACCTCGTGCTCCACTTTGGCCATGTGTTTCAGCAATTCCGCGACCTGCTGGCGTTTCCAGCGGAGCTGCGCGGCGTAGGCCAGGTTTTGATACTGGCAGCCTCCGCACTGGCCGAAAACCGGACAGCGCGGCACCACGCGGTCCGGCGAGGCCTCCAGCACTTCCAACAAATCCGCTTCGGAAAAGTTCTTCTCATTCCGGAAGACCCGGGCCCGCACTTTCTCCCCGGGCAGGGCAAAGGCCACCATTACCACCCAGCCATCAAGGCGGCCCAGCCCCTGTCCCATATTGGTCAGGGTGGCGATTTCCAGCACGATTTCCTGATGCCATGAAAACGGGGTGGGGACGAATTTTTTCGGGGGGCGCGGCGTCACCGGGGCAAAGCTCATGGCTGCTTCCCGCGCCGGGCGATCAGACTGAGGGCGACAAACGTGCGCAGCGCGGCAAAAAAGGCCCCGCCAAAGATCACGGTGCGGAACCACATGGCCGCATCACCATCCGACCAGGCCCGGCCCGCCGCGAAGAAGTTCTTGCCAGGAACAGCGATGAACAGAAAAGCGACCACCAAACCCGCATACACGCCCCACGAGGCCCCCTTGTCAGTCAGCAGCCCGATGATCACCGACAATACCGCGCCCACGCCGCAGACAATCAGGCCGGATTTCCCCTTCTCATTCCACCCGATCTGGTGGTCCGGGCTGTAAAAAGCACTGAACAAGCCGAGCACAACGAGCATGGCGGCGAATGAAAATAGAATGGTGGCGACATTGCGGTTCATCTGAATTCCATGCCATCTCCGCAAGGAATCCGCAAGAGGGGTTCCGCAGCAGGGCTGGACGGGCCTCCAGCCCGCCGGATTTTACCCCATTTCGACAATTGCCGTCCGCCGATTTCCCGTTCATAACTGGCCACCCATGAAAGTCGGCTTCAATCTCCTCCTCTGGACGACTCACTTTGTTGAGTCGCAATTCGATATCCTCACCAAGCTCAAAGCCACCGGTTACGATGGGGTGGAAATCCCCATCTTCGACAACAGCGACACCGGGCATTTCAAAAAGATCGGGCAGGCCCTGAAAGATAACGGTCTCGAATCCACTGCAGTGACCGTCTGCCCGGACGAGGAACACAACGCCATCAGTTCCGTGGCCGCCCACCGGCAAGGGGCGCTCGACCACTTGAAAAAAGTCATCGACTGCGGCCACGCCGCCGGCATCCATTTGCTCTGCGGCCCCTACTATCAGGTGCTGGGGAATTTCAGCGGGGCCTTCCCGACAGAGACCGAACTCGAGTACGCTGCCGAAGTCCACCGCCCCCTCGCCGACTACGCCCAGCAGGCCGGCATCACCCTCGCCATCGAACCCCTGAACCGTTTCGAGTCCCACCTCCTCAATACCATGGAGCAGGCCAAGTCCTACGTGCAGCGCGTCAATCACCCTAACTTTGGAACGATGTATGACACCTTCCACGCCAACATCGAAGAGAAGAAGCCGCTCGAAGCCCTGAAGAACAGCCTCGACGTGGTGCGGCACATCCACATCTCCGCCAATGACCGCGGCACGCCCGGCAAGGACCACTGCCCGACCCCGGAAACCATCGCCATCGCCAAAGCCGCCGGCTATCATGGCTACCTCACCATCGAGGCCTTCGGCGGATCCCTTCCGGACCTTGCTGCGGCAACCCGCGTCTGGCGAGCCTTTTTCGCCAGCGAGGAGGAAGTTTATACCGACGGCTTCGCCTTCGTAAAATCCTGCATCCAAGCGTAATCCGGGGGTCGCGGCCGGGGTTTTCCACATGGCCCATCCTTCCAAAACGGCACTGTCTGGCGGGGCGGTGCCGTTTTCTTTTCCATAAGCCACAGCGCCCCAAGATTACCTTACATCTTGACGTTAACGGAAAGGCGGCCGATTCTCCCGGCATGACCATCCGCATCACCTCCAAACGCCAGGTCACCTTCCCCGCCAAGGTTCTGGCCACGCTGGGAGTCGGCCCTGGGGATACTCTGGAACTCCTCCCTGATGGTCAGGGCGGGTATCGATTAAAACCCCGCCGCCTGCATTTGGAAAAACTCGCACCCCTGCGCGGTCGTCTTCCCCGGGGCACCGGGACTTTCGATCTGGAAACCTTCCGCAACCAATCCCATCATGCCTCGCTACGGGATTGATACGTCGGTCTTTGTCCGCTTGTTGACCGGCGATCCGGAGAAGGAATACAGTGAAACCGTCCGGGCGCTAACTTCACTGATCGAGACCTCTCAAGGACTTGGCATCGTCGTTTCCAACCAGGTCATCGGCGAGGCCTACATCGCTCTCCAGCACCACTACCACGTCAGCAAGCCCGAGGCCCGTCAGGCTATGGTTTCCGTTTTCCAAAGTGGCCTGGTGGTTCCGCAACATGGTGCTGCCGCCTTGGCCGCGATCAACACCCTCACCGGCTGCGGCCTGCTTGACCGTCTCATTAGCGAAGATTACCACTATCACAGCTGCATCACCCTGACCCGCGACCGCCGCATGGCCAAACTTCCCGGAGCGCAACTGCTGTAATTTCACCTTACGGTTCCTTCCGCCGCCTTGCCCCCGTTCCAAATTCCGCTTTCCAATCCGCCCACCCGTCCCTAAACTCCACCCACATCACACACGCAGGGGCGCTGGACCGAATCCGGCTGAGATCTTCCGAAATCACACGCGGAGGAACCCTTTGAACCTGATCCGGCCAGTCCCGGCGAAGGGAGTCAAAGTCAAAATCAGCAGGCCACGTCCGCCCACCCCGGCGACCGTGGCCTTTCCGCGTCCGGAAGCAACGCCCGGGCCTCTCACGATTTCCCTCACTCCTCACCTCATCTGGCCACAGCCGCTAATTTGGCAAAGAACATCAACCTAATATGCGACCCCGGTTTATTATAGGATCCAACTGCAAACCTTTGCAAAACATTGGTATTTGCCTCGCCATCGTATCGTCGCTGCTCGGCTTGATCGTCGGGGGATACTTTTGGATTCTTCGCGATGGTTTGGGTCCGGATTCAGTCGAGAGCACCGGGTTTGAGGCGCTTCGACGTTTTATGGAGGAGTTTTGGCCAAGTGCGGTCTTTTGCACCGCACTATTTTGGGCTGCTTTGGCCATGATTCGAACGCCAAGAATTTCCAAGTAAAATCGCCGATACCTCCAGCACTGCCTGAACCCTGAACCCTTTTCCCTGAACCCTTTAAAACCATGATCTCCTCCCACGATACCCCCGGCATCCCCGAAACCGAAGGCACCACCGCCACCCACGACGCCTCCCGCAAGCCCCTCCCCGCTTCCACCCGCGTTTACGTCCCCGGCCAGCTCCACCCGCAGATCCGCGTGCCCATGCGCGAGATCGCCCTGTCGGACACTAAATCATTCAACGGCCGGATCGAGAAAAACGATCCCGTCCGCGTCTACGACTGCTCCGGCCCGTGGGGCGATCCTGCCTTCACCGGCACCTCCGAAGAAGGCCTGCCCGCCCTGCGCCGCGACTGGATCCTTGGCCGAAACGACGTTGAAGCCTACCACGGCCGCGAAGTCCAACCGCAGGATAACGGTTATCTTACGGAAAAGCACGCCGAGTTCGCCTCCAAATCCGAGCGCGCCAACAAATTCATCGAATTCCCCGGACTCACCGCCCAACGCCGCCAGCCTCTGCGCAGCACCGGCAAGCCCGTCACCCAGCTCCACTACGCCCGCCAGGGCATCATTACCCCGGAGATGGAATTCATCGCCATCCGCGAAAACCTCCGCCGCGCCCAAATCGCAGACCTTTCGGAAGACATCGTCCGCAACCACCTTGACAAGCAGCACAACGGTTCAGTGCAAACCGCTGCAAACTGCAAACTGCAAACTGAAAACTCTTCTGAATACACCCCAAGTGTATTCAGAAGATTCCCGCAGCGTATCCCGAAGGAAATCACCCCCGAATTTGTCCGCAGCGAAGTCGCCGCCGGCCGCGCCATCATTCCGCTGAACATCAATCACCCCGAGTGCGAACCGATGATCATCGGCCGCAATTTTCTGGTTAAAATCAACGCCAACATCGGCAACAGCGCCGTCGCCAGCAGCATTGAGGAGGAAGTCGAAAAAATGCGTTGGGCCACCAAGTGGGGAGCCGACACCGTGATGGATCTTTCCACCGGCAAAAACATCCACGCCACCCGCGAGTGGATCCTGCGCAATTCCCCCGTGCCCATCGGCACCGTGCCCATCTATCAGGCGCTCGAAAAAGTGAACGGCAAAGCGGAGGACCTGACATGGGAACTCTACCGCGACACCCTCATTGAGCAGGCCGAGCAGGGCGTCGATTATTTCACCATCCACGCCGGTGTCCTCCTGCGCTTTGTCCCCATGACCGCCAGCCGCATGACCGGCATTGTTTCGCGCGGCGGCTCCATCATGGCCAAGTGGTGCCTTGCCCATCACAAGGAAAATTTCCTCTACACCCATTGGGATGAAATCTGCGACATCTGCGCCGCCTACGATGTCAGCTTCTCCATCGGCGACGGTCTCCGCCCCGGATCCATTGCCGATGCCAATGACAAAGCCCAGTTCGGCGAACTGGAAGTGCAAGGTGAATTAACGACCCGCGCCTGGGCCAAAGGCTGCCAGGTCATGAACGAAGGCCCTGGCCACGTCCCCATGCACCTGATCGAGGAAAACATGGCCAAACAACTTGAGTGGTGCCACGAAGCCCCCTTCTACACCCTCGGGCCCCTAACCACCGACATCGCCCCCGGCTACGACCACATCACCAGCGGCATCGGTGCCGCCATGATCGGCTGGTATGGCTGCGCCATGTTGTGTTATGTCACCCCCAAGGAACACCTCGGCCTGCCCAACAAGGACGATGTGAAATACGGCGTCATCACCTACAAACTCGCTGCCCACGCCGCCGACCTCGCCAAAGGCCACCCCGGTGCCCAATACCGCGACAACGCCCTCTCCAAGGCCCGTTTCGAATTCCGCTGGGAAGACCAGTTCAACCTCGGCCTCGACCCCGAAACCGCCCGCTCCTACCACGACGAAACCCTCCCCCAGGACGGTGCGAAATCCGCCCACTTCTGCAGTATGTGCGGCCCCCACTTCTGCTCCATGAAAATCAGCGAGGACGTCCGCCAATACGCCGCCGAACAAGGCATCGCGGTGGAAGAGGCGCTAGCGAAAGGGATGGAGGAGAAATCCAAGGAATTCGCGGAAGCAGGAGCGGAAGTTTACGTCCCCGCATAAGGAGTGGCGACACTCCTGTCGCCAGCATTTCAAGTTTTACAAAAATCCCCATTCACGTATCCTTCCACCATGAAAACGATAATGCCCGAACCGGAAATCATCACCCGCAAGGGAAAAGCCGTCTCGGTCATTCTCTCCATCGAAGTTTACCAGGAGGTGCTCGAACGGCTCGAGGATTCGGATGACATTGCCTGGCTCAAAGGAAGCGCGGAAAAAGCCGCAATCCTTCCGCAAGCTCGAAGACGTGCTGGCAGACCTCGGGGCCAAACGGAAATAGAATCATGAAATCGTCCGATCTCGTCACCATCGATCCCGACATCCTCGGAGGCACGCCCGTATTCAAAAATACCCGGGTTCCGGTGAGGACGCTGTTCGAGTATCTGGAAGGAAACTACACTCTGGATGAGTTCCTGGAGTGCTTCCCGTCCGTTACCCGCGAGATGGCCCATAATGTCCTGGCCCGCTCGGAAGAGGCATTTCTGGCACCCGCATGAAAATCCTGTTGGATGAATGCGTTCCGTGGCCGATGCGCAAAATGCTCACTGGCCACGAATGCACCAACCCTTACAAATGCGGCTGGAACGGAGTCACCAACGGAGAACTTCTAAAACTCGCTGAAAACGAATTCGAACTCTTCATCACCTCCGATCAGAACCTCCGCTATCAGCAGAACCTGGCCGGACGCAGCATCGCCATCCTGGAGCTTTCCACCAACGACCTCCGCAGGATCCTTGTCGCAGGGTCGGCTGTCGTCGAAGCTGTCGCTTCCATCAAGGGAGGCGAATACCTGCAACTCGAAATCCCGTAGTCATGCAGCATCCTTACGGCCGGAAGCAAACTGCCACCCTGCGCTACTCTTCCTCCATCTTCCCTGAAAACTGAATACTGGAAACTAGCAACTCATCTCCTCCCACTTCCCCATTGCCTCCCCAACCGAATCCTGAAAAGCTCCGCATAAGCCCGATGATCAGCTTCATTCCATCCCCCACACCTCTCAACCACCTCGCCAAAGGCCACCCCGGTGCCTAATACCGTGACAACGCCCTCAACAAGGCCCGCTTTGAACCGACCGCAGGGCGCTGGACGGCCATTTCACTCCCAACTTCCCGCCGTCAATTCCGTTGGGGAAGACCCCTTCAATCTTTCCCTCGACCCCGAAACCGCCCGCTCCTACCACGATGAAACCCTCCCCCAGGACGGAGGCAAATCCGCCCACTTCTGCAGCATGTGCGGCCCCCACTTCTGCTCCATGAAAATCAGCGAGGACGTCCGCCAATACGCCGCCGAACAAGGCATCGCCGAAGAGGAAGCCCTGCAAAAAGGCATGGAGGAAAAGAGCCGGGAGTTTGTGGAAAGCGGGGCGGAAGTTTATACCAAAGTTTAACCCCTGATTCTTTTTCGTATGAACTCAATCACTGTATTTAACAACAAAGGTGGCGTTGGCAAAACCACTCTCCTCTGCAATCTGGCAGGTTTTCTAGCGAAAACATACGGCAAGAAGGTTTTGATTGTTGATGCTGACCCTCAATGCAATGCCACGACCTATCTTTTTTCCGAACAGAAGATTGTGGAGATTTATGAAGGCAAGCACGGTTCGATCAGTGATTTGTTTATTCCTCTAGCGAAAGGACGCGGATTCCATTCTGGCAAACTGCCGAAACTCAAATGCCCCGCATTTAAGCTGGATGTGATACCAGGTGACCCCAAACTTGCCCTTAGGGAGGATCTACTTGCTACTGACTGGCAAGTCGCGCAAAACGGCGATGCGCGCGGACTTCAGACCACAATGGTCTTTCTCGAACTACTTCACCGATGCAAGGAATACGACTTAGTTTTCTTTGATTTGGGCCCATCTCTCGGCGCAATCAACCGTGCGGTATTAATAGCATCAGAGTTTTTTGTTTTGCCCATGTCGTCAGATATCTTCAGCCTTCAAGCAATCGAGAACATCGGGATTTCACTCAAGCATTGGAAGAAAGCGCTGAACGCTGGCTTGCAGCGTCACACGGACGAACATGATGAGGAGTTCAACATCGATGGAGAAGCAGTCGATTGGAAATTACAGTTCCTTGGCTATGTAACACAGCAATACACCGCAAAGAGTGTCCGCGGAGTTCGCCAACCCGTTAGCGCCTACGACCGCATCATCAAAAAGATTCCCGGGACTATCAAAACAAAGCTCATTGAGGCGTTTTCCAGAGACCCAGATTTAGCTTTTGAACTGGGGCAAATTCCCAATCTGCATTCGCTGATACCACTCTCTCAGCTTGGCCATGTTCCAATCTTTTCATTAAAGGGGGAACATGGAGTTGTTGGGGCCCACTTCGCCAAGGTCCGCGAAAGTGAGGAGTTATTTCGCTCAATTGCTGACGCATTCCTTCAAAACCTCGAGAATCTCAAATGATCGCGTGGCCTGATGAACTAATCTCGGACGTAGCACGCCGCCGGTCCGTCCTGTTTCTTGGAGCGGGAATCTCAATGAATTCATTCGGAAACGGAGGGGTGCGTCCGAAGAATTGGAACGATTTGCTCGCAGAAGCATCCATGGCTCTCGATACTAAGCCGAAAAAAGTTGTTCGAGCCTTGCTCAAGAAGCACGACTTTTTGACCGCATGTGAGGTGGTGAAGGCCGAGCTTGGGAAAGATCCATACGAGACATTTCTGACGAAAGAATTCTTGGAGCCTCAATTTCAACCAGCGCCGGTTCACGACACTCTCTTCAAATTGGATTCTAGAATTGTTGCCACTCCCAATATCGACAAAATCTACGAGACCAGGGCAAATCACCTGGCTAACGGATCAGTCCGAGTAAAGCACTACTACGACGACGACATTGCAGATGCCATAAGGCGCCCTCATCGCCTCGTCCTTAAAGTTCACGGCACGATCGACACACCAGCTAGAATGATTTTCACTCGCCGAGAGTATGCTTCTGCGAGAATGGAGAACGCAGAATTCTATTCGATTCTGGATGCATTGGTAATCACTCACACTTTTGTTTTTTTGGGGTGTGGTGTTAGCGATCCAGATATACGCCTCATTCTGGAGAACTATGCCTTCCGCTTTCGAAATTCACGACGTCACTTTATGACCCTTCCAAAAGAAGGTATATCGCCTCAAGAGCGGCAAGCGTTGGAAGATTCCCTCAACCTCAAGTTTCTGTCATATAGCTCAAAGAACGGCCATCAGGAACTGCGCGACTCAATTGAAAACCTGCTAGTGATGGTTGAAGCCAAACGAAATACACTCTCGGGTTCGATGGATTGGTGAGCAATTCTATTGGTACCACCATGATTTTCTACGGCTTGCCCCCCTTCTTTGAAGGGCATCGATCGGGTCAGCGCTCACGTATCCACATAGATGACGGAGTCCGTCCAGCTTTGAGCTCGGCAATTTCGGATTCGAGGCTGGCGAGTCGCGCCTCGATTGCGGCACGCCAATCGTTTTCCTCAGGAGTGTCGGAGGCTGCGGGAGGGGCACCGGTGAAGGAGGGACTGTCCGCGGCGGCGGGGTACAGGAGGTGGGCGAAGGTCTCGGCCCGGCGGCCTTCGCCGACCGGAATCCGCCTGACGAGCGGGCCGTGCGGGTATTCGATGAACCACGTGAGCGTCTCTTCCACTGTAAGCGGTCAACAGAGCCTCCCTAGCATTTTTGCCCGAGATCTGACGGTTATGGCACCTATTCAACCGGTTCTCGATGGTCTGACAGGCCGCCGGGCGGGTTTTGATCCAGTTGACGGGCAGCAATGCTTCAAGTGTTTCCGGGGCGGGGTTGTGCATCATCTTTTCGAAGACCCACTCGAAGTCGATCGGGTCAGTCCTCGCACGGCAACATCCGTGAGCAAATTCGCCTTATCTCCAATCACTACCCACCCCAGCACCGCTGCCACCACGCATGATGCCGATGTGCCACAGCAGGCCGGAATCGGGCAAACCTGAAGATGGATTGGAGCGATTGACCAATCCGCTCATCGGCTATTCCGTTGCGCTCCTGCCATAGAATCAGGATCTCAAGGGTGCCGAGGGTTTTGAAGTTCGGGTTCCGCTTTTTGGCACGGCGGATGGCTCTTTCGTCATCAATGGCGATGGGATGCCCGCGGCTTTCCGCCAAGGCGAAGCACATCGCCTCGTCATCGCCGGCACCTAGAAGCGCGGCGTAGTCGATCAGGAGTTCGAACTCCGAATCGGTGTTGGGTTCGATGCGTTCAAGGGTTCCAGCAGTGAAGAATGGCTCCAGATCGATGGCGTGCTCTTTCCCGGTTTCGCGATCACGGAGCACCTTCACCTCGCGGATGACGTCCGGGCAGACTTTGAATTCCATCCCACATCCGGAAAGGATGTCCCCAGCTGCTCCGGAGGCGACGAGATTGATCAGCACGGAGGCGTCGGTGATGAGGATCGTTCCCATTTTTCCCGCAGTTGAAATCAGACGGCGAGAAGCAGTTGATTGGGATCGAGATCGATTCGCTCGAATCCGTCATCGCTTTGACCATCGGTCTGGCTGCGGAGCAATTCGAGTTCGTCCCGGACGGCCACCCGGTCCATGCGCAACAGCGACGCGAGTTCCGACTCCGTCATGTCGCTATCGGCTGCATCATAGGCATTTCGTGCCATCATCCGGTAGCGGAACGGCAGGACCGGCTCTCGCGCGGTCAGAGGCAGCCCGAGCGTGGTTCGCTCCTTGTCGGGTTGAAAGCGGTTGGCCCTGAGACTTTCCCAAGTCCCGGCTGGCAGACGTTTCAGCTCCTCCAAGCGACGGAACATCGCTTCGGCGGAAACCCGAAATTGGTGAGCCAGAGTCAGCACATCGGCCGCCGTCACGCCCTTGCCGTGGGCGGAAACCATTTCGGAGAGCAGACGATTCACCCCGGTGCGCGGCATGAGAAAGTTTTTGGCGAAGGATTCGGCGAATTTTTCGGCGGCGGCTCTTCCCCATGGTGCTCCATTCCAAAGGCAGACGTCGGCCGCGTGACGGGTCGAAAGAAAGTGCCCGAATTCATGAGCCAGCGACCAGACTCCGCGAGGAGCGGGATGCAGACGGTTAATGGCGATGCAGCCTCCCAGATCTTCCGAATAGGCATAGATGCCGCCAATCACGGAAGGCAGGTCGAGGTAGAAGACGCGCAAGCCAACGGATTCCTCAAGAACTGACCGCAGATCATGGATCGGGCCATCGCCCAGCCCCAGCCGCGTCCGTTCCTCGGCCGCGACTTCTTCACCGCGCATCTCTGGAGTGATCCCGGGTCCTTCGCAGGCATAAGGCACTGGATGACGGCGAACCAACGGCAGAGCGGTGCGCTCTTCCAGACCGGCGTAGTCGCGGGCGAGGCTTTCGAGCTTGGACACGGCGTCGCGAATCTCGGATTCTTCGAGATTCAGCTCCCGGGGCGGAAGTCTGAATTGTGGCACCAGCGGCACAGAAGCCGGTTTCTCGTTTACCCACTCCGACAAAGGGCGTCCATACAAGGAGGCCAACATCAAAAGTTCCTTCGCGGTGATGCGCCGGTCGCCTTTTTCAACGGCTACCAAGGTCGTGCGGGCAACACCGAGATGATCAGCGGCATCATTCTGAGTCAGCCCACGGTCCGTGCGGGCACTCTTCAGTTTTTCGCCGAGAATCCGGGGATCGATTTTTTGGAGAGCGTGTTCCATCGGCAGTAGATTCGTAAGTTTTTATGTAGGCATCTACGCCGCGCGACGAAGGGCCGGGAGGTTGGCGGCAAAATTCCGCCATTCAAGAACGAAAGCGTGGTGAGTTCTCCGTAGCTCTGAGAGATATTTGTCGAAGCTCAAATCGAGCGATTTAGCCGCTTCGTCGAAGTATGATGCCGCCTCGGGAAACTCCCACATGGCGGAATCGTGGGAGGCCAAAGGACCAAAGCACTGAGAGATCCATCTGGCGTATCGTTCCATTTTGATGAGGCCCAACGCCTTTTTGGGCGGGACATCCTGAGTCATTACATCCA
This sequence comes from Verrucomicrobiales bacterium, assembly GCA_038210825.1. Classification (GTDB taxonomy): domain Bacteria; phylum Verrucomicrobiota; class Verrucomicrobiia; order Verrucomicrobiales; family V1-33; genus CAIZWU01. The sequence continues at coordinate 16,925 of JBBQWG010000001.1, read as the reverse complement.
ATTCGTAGTGATGCCCGGGATCTCCAATTCCAGCGGCGTGGAGTGAAGCTCGTCTCACCAAGCAGGAAGGGCAGACCCCGCATTGATTTTCCTTGGCCCGGTAGTTGGGAAAAATTTCACATGAAAAGGTTTCCGCAGCCAGATTTGCGTCGCTCAGGCTGAGAGTGCGGGTCAGCAACTCACCCTTGGTTTCAAACAGTGCGGATTGGCGGACTTTGAGGTCCCGATTAAAAACGATGCTCGCTGCTTGCGCGATGCGGTGGAGGAATACCGGGTGCATCGCGCGGCTCGTATGACTTCCAGTTTGAGACAGTTCGGTCGGGAGGTTGAATGCCCCTATCCCATTTTCGCAGACGTCCAAAGTGTCCTGATGGGAAGCATAGGCTGCGGCCAGTCCCAGCGCTACATGCACCCACCCCCGACTACGCTGGCTGGATTCCATTCCTCCGTTGTTTTCGATTCTCGGGAACCCGTAGTAGATAGGAACCCAATCCAACGACTTGCCCCGGGCGGAACGAATTCTGTCCACGATGTCAGATTGTCCAACGCGAAGCCTTTCATGGGTCCAACCCGAAACCAATACACCGTTGGAATCCGACAGGCGCGAAAGTCGTTTGAAACCTGCAAAGGAATCCAATCCACCGCTGAAAAGACAGACCCAGGGAATTTGCTCTGGGGAACCGGAAAACAAATGGCGCTGCCGCTCCTCATTCAGCAATAAGCGGCGCTCAGAAAATTGGAGCGACCATTTATCGTCAGTGAGAAAAGATAGGGCCGCGAGAATCAATGGTTTTGCCTTCTCCCAGAGATCAGGGTCGATTACCGCAACGCGAAGACTGATCGAGCGTTGCCAGAGGGTCTGACCTGCGGATCGTCCGGGTCGACGGCTAGCAAATCGATCCGCCGCGTAAATCGCCATCGCCAAGTTGACCCAATCGGTTTCGGCTGCCGAAAGTGCACGGGCCGCGTGCGATGCCAAATTTGAAAGATCGACATCAACTTGCTGATGCTCAAATCCTTCGATCAACCACGGTGCAATCCCCCGACGTGATATGCCCTTTTCCGCACTGTAGTCGAATTGGAACTCAGGGGGAAATTCAGTCACTGGTCTGCGCCCTGCCCGTTTCGTTCGCGATTTGCACCGAGGCGATGGGATATTCAGTGCTAGATTCATGATATGAGGCTGACAGAAGTAAGATCGGCAATGGAGTTGGAATTGATCGGAGCCAATTCTGGGCGAGGCCTCAGGAATTCTTTCGCAGGACGGCCATCTTCGTAGATCGCATGCATCAATTCGGTGAGACGAGGGGAAGCCTGTCCTTGCCAGCTTTCTCGAAAATCAGGTAGTTGTTGGGGAGTGAGATTTCTGTGCGTCATGGCATATTGGTCGGCATAACCAATTACCAGCGAGGCGTGGAGATCCCGGCCACAAGCGGCTAAAATCTGGTCCGTGGTCACCGAGGAAAGGTCTTCCCGTGATATTTCACACGGCGTTTGAAATCTGCTCCGTCGGTGGCCATGTGGAGAATCTGACATCGAGATGCATATAAGTCAACTTTATTCTGACAATGTCAGACGTTTGCCGTCTTAGATCATGGTGGCAGTGCTTTGGCGGCGAAGCGACCTGGGATTTCCGTTCCAACCCCGAAACGTGGTCCAAGTGGTGACAGAGGTCCTTCTCGGCCTCCCTTTCCTCGTCCTTATAACCTTTGCCGCGGATCCGCCGAAGCTGCCCTCGATTTCGACGGAGCCGATCGCAACGAAGAAGGAACTGCTCTTCTCCGATGACTTCGAGCGCGCCGAGCTGGGCAAGAACCAAGGCTGGGCCATCGTGGTGCCGACGTATTCCCTGGAGAACGGCACGCTGAAGGGCACGCAGATGCGCTTCGATGCCCCGGCGAAGGAGGGCAAGCTCGCGGTGAAAGGGCATTAGGCTGTCATCGGCAACGACATCCCGACGAGGAAGGGAACAGGGTGATCGGGTTCCGCTTCAAGCTCGGCGGCGCGCAGTCCGTCACGGCGGAGTTTGACGAACGGAATTTCAGCGGCTCGCACCACGGGCACTTCTGCATGGCGCGCATCCCGGAGGACAAGATCACCCTCGTGGACCGGCAAGTCCTCATTGTGGACCGCCCTGAAGGCGCCATCGGAGGGGAAACGGGGGCAGGGTGCAAGAATTTGACAAACGCATCACCTCTCTCGTTCCTGCTGCCGCGAAGCTGCGGAGCCTGAATCGGGCCCCGAAAGCCTCCCTCCTGCCGTATCCTGGGCGTCCCGGCGGCTCCTCGGACGCGAGGCCCGATGTGGATGAACCGCGGATGAGACGCTCCTACCCAAGCGCTGACAACCGCGTCCGATCAGCGGCTTGTCTCTCACCCAAGAAGCGCTGCAGCCGCCGCAAAACCGAAGCCCACCACGATTGCGGAGCCGCCGGTGCGGCGCTAGTCTCTGTAACCATTCGTTGCCTCACTCCACACGCCCCATGACCCCTCCCCGCATCCTCGCCTTCGGCGGCAGCCTACGCCGCGATTCCTTCAACCAAAAACTCGCCGCCGTGGCTGCGGCAGGAGCACGGGAGGCGGGCGCGGAGGTCACCTTGATCGCGCTGCGCGATTTCCCGCTGCCGGTCTTCGACCAGGATCTGGAGGACGCGGAGGGCATGCCCGCCGCGGCCAGGGCTTTGAAACAACTGTTCCGCGAGCATGATGGACTGCTCATCGCTGCGCCGGAATACAACAGCAGCATCACCGCCGCCTTGAAGAACGCCCTCGACTGGGTCTCCCGCGCCGAAACCGACGACGAACCGCCGCTGGTGGCCTTCACCGGCAAAACTGCCGCCCTCTGCGCTGCCTCTCCCGGAGCCTTGGGCGGCCTGCGCGGTCTGGTGCATGTCCGCGCCATCCTGGGCAACATCGGTGTCACCGTCCTGCCGGATCAAGTCGCCGTCAGCAAGGCGCACGAAGCGTTTGCGGCGGACGGCACGCTGTCAGACCCAAAGCAGGCTGCCCGCGTGCAAAAACTCGGTGCCCAACTCGCCCGCCACCTGACCAGGATGCTGTCCTGAGACGAGGCCCCTCGGCTGGCTGGAGGGAAATGGAGTCAGAAGCGGGGTGACTCTTCTCTCCTGCAAAATGCGTCTCTAACTTTTGGCCCTCCGTAGCCCAGACGCCGCAAGCGCAGTAGGTCCCGACGCGCGATCCAGACCAAGTTTCTCAAGCGCCGCAACTCGGGCCTCGCGGTCATCAAAGTAGAAGTGTGCGTCGATCGGATGCAGCCAGCCCGTAGCGTCGCGGATGACGTTGTTAACGTGCAGGTCGAAGGTCGGAGATATCCACCGCGCCATGCACATCGTGATCGATGATGAAGTTGCCACCTTGGGCACGAGGAGAGGGATCACGCAAACCTTGCTCCTCCAGACCGCTCTTGAGTTCCGCCCAATCGGGGTGCTTGCCGCTGACATAGGGTTGCGAAATTACGAGGTGAAGACGACTGCCTTCCTCGTAGAATCCCAGCATCTGCAGATCGTCGTCGAAGAAGTGATTGCAGAGCAGGAGGTCGGTCAGGTAATCGAAGAGCGACTCAGCGAGCGCGAACGTCGGCATCCTTGATCACGCGTCCTTCATTCTGGAGGAAGGCCACGCGATGCTCTTTGCCACCTCGCATCGGATTGGCTTCGAGCAGGTCTTTCACTGCTGCTGTGCGCATCCACAAGCCAGCCTCGGAGGCAAACTGCCTCAAGGCACGGACTTCATCGTGGCCTGGTTCGCGCGAACCTGCTCCATCGTCACCACGCCCTGCGTCTGCAACGCTCTGCGCCGCGCATCGGAGAAGCCCTTGAGAACCGCCGTAGCGTTCGTGGGCTTTTTCGAGGGCTTGGGGACTGTTGATGTAGATTTCAATGGGCCAAAGATGCTTGGTCGCAGCTGCTTTGTCAAAAGCTCTCTCGTCGAACCAACCTTCCCGTTCATGCCTGCAATGTCGCGTGATCTGCTGAGAAAACACCGAGCGCGCCGAACTGGGCAAGGACGAGGGCTGGGCCATCGTGGTGCCGACGTTTTCCCTCGAGAACGGCACGCTGAAGGGCATGCAGATGCGCTTCGATGCCCAGGCGAAGGATAGCAAGCAGGCGGTGAAAAGGCATCAGGCCATCATCGGCAACGACATCCCAACCAAGGACAGCGTGACCGAGTTCTGCTTCAAGCCCGGTGGCGCGAAGTCGTGACAGGGTTGAAGGATGCCGGGCCGGGCCGGGCATGGGCGGTGCGTCACTTCAAGCCAGGGAGATCTTTTAGAGCGTCGTGGATGCGGCGGTTCGCTTCGGCTTCGATGGCATCAGCGTCCACGTTGGATGTTGAGGCTGCGGGCGCAGAGGCTGGCGTCTCCGACCAGTCGAAGCCTTCGGCGCAGATCTTTACCGTGCAGCCTTTGCCGGCTTGCTGCACCATGGCGGTGAGTCCGGCACCGTTGAGCTTGCGCTTGAGGATGACATTTGTTTTGCCCGTCAGGCTGCCGGGCGCTTCCTTCTACCCCTTGGCCGGGAGCTTGGAGGCAAAATCCTTCGCTACGACGCTAACGGAGGCATCGGCACTGAACGCGATCTGCTGGACGATGGCCTTGTATTCCACCTGACGCGCACCGGCTGGCCGCGGGAGCTGTGCCACGGCGGGCTTCGGCCCTTTCGCGGCAGGCTCGACTTCATCTTCCCCAGGGGTCGTCTTCTTTTCCGCCATTGGCTTCCCGTCATAGGCTTTTTTCGCGGCTGCGACATCGAAGGCCCCTGCCGGGAGCGGCGCGGAGAACCTGAGATCCACCGCCCATTTTTCAGATGCCGAGCATCGCAGCGCCGAGGATCGCACGGACTGCCTGTCTGAGGAAGAATGGTGTATTCATGACCCTGTCAGTTTGCCCGCCTTCCTCAAACTGCCAATACGACTAAGGTCCCAGGACCAATGCCGGACTACGGCAGCAGGAAAAATGAACACGGGATCGCTGCTGGGGAAGGCGTTGTAACAAAATGAGAGGCGTGATTCGCCCCGCCGGCTCAAGACAGCCTGCGAGCCCGCGAGGGAAAACCGGCCGGCTGGCCTGCCTGCACGGAGAATGCCCCGCCTTGGAACTGGAAAAAAGTGCAGGCTCCGATTAGGATGCTCCCGGCCGGGGCTTGCCTTGCTAAACGATTTGTCTATGAAACCCAAAAACATCATCTGCCTGTGGTTCAACAAAGACGCCGAAGCGGCGGCGCGTTTTTATGCGGCTACGTTTCCTGACAGTGAGGTCACGGCGGTGCATCCGGCACCGCTCGATTACCCTTCGGGAAAAGCGGGCGAGGTTATTACCGTGGAGTTTACGGTGATGGGCATTCCCTGTGTCGGATTGAATGGCGGCACCACTTTCAAGCACAGCGAGGCGTTTTCGTTCCAGGTGGCGACAGACACTCAGGAGGAAACGGACCGCTACTGGAATGCGATTGTCGGGAATGGCGGCGAGGAAAGTGAATGCGGGTGGTGCAAGGACCGCTGGGGGATTTCCTGGCAGATCACCCCGCGGGTGCTGACGGATGCCATGGCGGCGGGCGGTGACGTGGCCAAGCGCGCTTTTGCGGCGATGATGGAGATGGACAAAATCGATGTCGCGAAAATTGAGGCCGCCCTCCGCGGGTGACCGTCATGATGCGCCGCCCATTCCCGATTCTCCTCCCATGCTGATCGCCCTGCACAAGCCCTACGATGTCCTGAGCCAGTTCACCGCTGAAGTGCCGGGGCAGCGCACTCTGGCGGAGTTTGGACTGCCAAAGGAGGTTTATCCCATCGGCCGGCTGGACCGGGATTCCGAAGGATTGTTATTGCTGACCAACGAGCGCCCGTTGGTGGACCGGGTGCTGAATCCCCGGTTGGGCCACCCCCGGACTTACCATGTGCTGGTGGAGCGGGTGTCGGAGGAAGCTGCTTTGGTTCAACTGGCCTGCGGAGTCGTGCTGGATGGCCAGCCAACTTTACCCTGCAGGGTAAGGCGTTTGGATCCGGAACCCGACTATCCTCCGCGGGTGCCGCCGGTGCGGTTCCGGAAGAACGTTCCGGATTGCTGGATCGAACTCATTCTCACGGAAGGGCGGAACCGGCAGGTGCGGCGAATGACGGCTGCGGTGGGTCATCCCACGCTCCGGTTAATCCGGGCAGCGGTGGGGCAGTTCTTTCTGGCCGGCCTGCCAGCGGGACAATGGCGGGAGTTGGACACCGCAGAACGGGGCTTGGTGCTGGCGCAGAGTTGAAACTGATGCACCGTCAAATGACTTGAGGGGCAGGCAAGACCGGTGCGGTCACGGCTTTTTGGATTCGCTGCGGGTCAGGGACTGGATCTGATAGGAGCTGGCCTCCTTGCCAAGGGCTAGAATGGCGGATTCCTTGGTGATGTCCGCCGAGGTGGAGGTGATTTCCAGCTTGGCCAGACCCGAGGTTTCGGTAGCCGTGACTTTGACGGCACTGACTCCGGGCATCTTCTGGAGGGAATTTTTCACTTTTTTGGAGCAGGCCGCACAGGCCACGCCCATGATCTCGCCTTTGTAGTCATAGGAAGGAGCGGGATCTGCGGCGATGGCAAACGAGGGCAGCAGGCAGACGAGGGCGAGGGCGAAACGGCGGCGGAGGAGTTTCATGGATTGGGGAAGCGGTCGGGGTGAGGGAGCAGGTAGGGAGACGGGTAAAGAACGGATAGCGTTTAAGGAGTATCAAGCAAGGTGGCGGTGTCTTTTTCGAGCTTCTCTACCATCATTTCCGCGACGGTGGCATCGGGATGGAAGACACTGTAGTAGCCGCGGATGTTCGAATCCCGGTCGATCAGGACAATGCGGAGGTCGTGGTCATGGGTGTCCATGGCATTGAGGCGGTCCGCTTCCGGAATGGGAACGGAGGGCGTGAGGCGGAGTTGATGGTCCATGAAGTCCCAGATTTGGGCGCGGTCACCCGTCAGGAACCACCACGGGTCAGCAGGAGTCAGCCCCAGGCCCTCGGCATAGGCTTTCAGGAAATCCGGGGTGTCGTGGTCCGGGAGCACAGCCATGGAGACAAGGTGGAAGTCAGGACGGCTGCGGTATTTTTCAAGGAGCTTGCGCATTTCCCCGATCACGGCAGCACATCCGTGGGGACACACGGTGTAAACGTAGGCGGCAGCCACGACTTTCCCTTTCAGATCGAGGATTTTGACAGGCTGGCCGCTGCGTTCGGTTAGGGTGATATCTTTTTCGATAGTGCTGCGGACCGGCAGGCTGGAAGTCAAATCCTGCGGGGGGGAGGTGCTCTTGACGAGAGCGTTGAAGCCAATGGACAGGCCGACCGCCCCGAGAATGGCAAAAATGATCCATCGCGGAGCGGAACGCGGCGCGGCCAGTCCCCCGGCTGAGGTGGTGTGGGCGGCAGGAGGAACAGGTGAAGCGCTCATGGGGGAGGGGCAGGAGGGTCGGTTAGAGGGATGCCCAGCAACTGGGCTTGAGTCCATAGGGCGGTGCGGCCGGCCTCGGCTTGTCTAATGGAAGCTACGGCGGCGGTCGTGACTGGAGCTTCCAAACCGCCCATTTCCTTGCGGATCCACGTGAGGACCGTGGCGATTTCCCGGTCCGTCAAGCTAGCCCCGTGTCCTGGCATGAAGGGCGCGCTGCTGGTAAAGGGAATGCCGTTGATGGATACTGGGCCGACCATGCCATGAAGCGTGATGCGGATCAGGCGCGCGGGGTCGGGGGATTTGATCCAGTCCGCGTCGCGCAGGGGGGGAAAGAGCCCGGGCAAGCCTCGACCATCCGCCTGATGGCAGGACATGCAGGCACGCTGGTAGATGGTCAGCCCAGGGTGCGGGGTGGTGCCTGGCAGAGCAGGGGGGGTGGAAGCAGGAGCCGGGATTATGGCTGGGCCGGGCGAATCGGAGATTGCATTCCCCTGGAAGAGAAGGCCGAGCATGAAGAGGGGGGCTGAAAACCGTTTCATGAAAGGAAATGGCGCCCTGATAGGCGCTGCCTGGGGCGGGGTGAACCACACAGGTGGAATCTGCGGATTATTTGCTGTCCGCGGGGACCTTAAGAATTACGCCGTCAGGCCAGACAGCTCCGCCTGCAATCCACTTTTTGAGAAGCTCAATCTGGGCAGCATCCGGCCGGGGAGCTTTGCCTTCCGGAGGCATGGCTTCATCTTCAGCAGGATCAAGGAGCAACACCTTGATCAGCGAGCTTTCGTCCGGCTTGCCCGCTACGATCAGTTTGGTGTCCCGGCCTCCCTTCATGGCCATTTCCCTGGTGTCCATGCGGAGCTTGCCTTTCACTTTGCCTTCATGATGGCATTGCACGCAGGAAGCCTCCAGAATCGGAGCGATGTCCTTGACGAAATCAGGGCCTTCGGCACGGGCGGAGAGGGAAAGAGCAGCAAGGCTGAGAAGGGTGAGGAGTGGTTTCATGAAATGATAGTTGCAACGTGAGAGCGTAACCGGACCGGAGAAGCGCCGCCGTCCATGCGGCAGCCATTCCCGAAGCCGGGGGGAAAACTATGAACGGAAGGCAGGGCGATGGCAAGTCCGGGCCCTGTAAAATAAGTGTTTGCGCAGTAAGTCAGGATCACCCTGATTAAAGGAATGACTGCCTCGAAATAACGATTCCACCAGCGGAAGGGAGTCAGCCGCCGCAGCATTTCCGGTGGATTGCATCCGGAAAAAAAAGCCGCAGGGATTGCTCCCTGCGGCTTTATGGACGATGAAGCGGAGCGGCGTGGCTCCGGAAGACCTACTTCTTGCCTTTCTTCTTGGCCTTGGGATCGACCGCCACGGCGGCGACTTCAACCACGCGCGGGGCGGCGATCAGCATGATGACCACGTCAGCCCCGAGATTGGTGGTAACGCCTTCCGGGAGTTTGAGTTCCTTGGTGTGGATGGCCCCGCCGATTTCGATGTCGGAAATATCGACCGTGATTTTTTCGGGGAGATCTTTCGGGAGGCAGGTGATATTGAGCTTGTGGACGAGGTGCTCCACGAGGCCGCCGGCACGGGCTCCGATGGATTCCAGGGTAAGTTCAAGGGGAACACTGGCGTGGATGACCTCATTTTCGCGGATGGCGTGGAAATCGACGTGCAGTATGGCACCGTTCAGCGGATTGTGCTGGACGTCCTGAATCAGGGCGAGCTTGGTTTCCTTGGTGTCCTCCATGGTGAGGTCCACGAGAATGTGCTCGGAAATGCTGTGATGCAGCACGGTTTCGAGGTCCTTGCGGTTCAGGCGGATGATGGTGGAGGGGACGTCCTTTCCGTAGATGACGCCGGGGATGAGTCCTTCGGCACGGAGGGAGGTGAGGGCGCCGCTGCCGCTGCGTTTGCGGGTATGGGCAGTGAGGGCGTGTTGCTTGGCCATGATGATGTAATCTATTTTGGATCTTGATAATGATGACGCTGTGGGCGGCGGGGGGCGGGAATTCCAGGGGAATTCCTGCGGTGCCGGGCAGCGGATACGCCTCCACCCGGACTGGGAAAAGGGGCGGGATTTTAAACGCGTCCCGCCCCATGTCAATGGGGATGCGGATTGCCCCGCGCGTCCGCGCGTCCCTGCGCGTCCCTGCGGGTTATCGCGTCCCTGCGCGTTATCAAACAGGCCGTAAGGAAGCCATGGCTTTATTTTGAGCCTGGAGACGTTCTGGTGACCTGCAGCCTTATTCTGCAGGGAGGTTCGCTTTGCTTTGCCCGGAAAGTTTGTCGATGGGATAGTCCACGGTTTTTCCGTTTTCCAATTTCAGGGTCGCCATCCCTGCCTTCCGGGCCACAAAAGCGGCACGGATGGTCTTGCCTTCCGTATTGGTCCATTCCCGGACAGGTGAGGTATTCACTTCTTCCTGTTTTTTAACTTCCGGTGCGGCGGCTTCCCCGTCCTCCTGTTTGGGAGCCGTGGCTTTGCTGATGGCAGCTCCCATTTTTCTGGACCATCTTTTATCGGAGGAGATGTTATAATAATCAGTGCCGGTGATGAATTTCAGCGTTTCCGGCTCCACTACGGTAACCCTTGGCGAAGCTTTACCGATGGTTTTGACGGTTTCGGCAATAGCCGGAAACATCTCCGTCACCCGCACATTTTCGGGATCGGACTTATCGCTCACCACAAGAATGCCCTCCCTCCTCAGTTCCTTGTAGACTTCCTTGGTGCCCCATTCGGTTTTCGGGCAGGTGGTTTTGGAATCCGTTTCCACGTAAACCAGGACCTTGCCCTGTTCCTGGGCAGCTTTTCTGGCCTCGGAGAACTGTGAGGATTTAAACGCTCCCCGCGGCGGTTCGGCCGCAACGCTCACCAAGGGCAGACAAAGAAGGGAAAAAAGAGCAACTTTCATGGTGCAATATGATAGAGGCTGTGCCGGCCCGCGCAAGTCAAGAGTCGGCAAGCTTCCTATCAGCGATTGCGCAGGGGCCGCCGGGGTTTATCCTCATCCCGCAATGCTTCCCTGGCTCCAAACCGACCGGCCCCCGCTTTACCTCGCCCCCATGGCCGGGGTGACGGATGCGGTGTTCCGCCGTCTCTGCAAGGAATTGGGAGCCGATGTCATGGTCACGGAGTTTGTCAGCAGCGAGGGTATCATCCGGCGCGACGACCGGACCCGGCATTACACGGATTTTGAGGAAGCCCAGCGGCCCGTGGGGGTGCAGCTTTTTGGGGCGCATCCGGAAAACATGGCCGAGGCGGCGCGCAAGGTGATGGATTGGAAAACACCGGATTTTATCGATCTGAACTTCGGCTGCCCGGTCAACAAAGTGGTGGCCAAAAACGGCGGCTCCTCCCTGCTGAAAGACTGCCCTCTCCTAACCGCCGTGGCGACTGCCGTCGCCAGGGCCGTGCCCGTTCCTGTCACTGCGAAAATCCGCATCGGTTGGGATGAACAAAGCATCAATGCCCCGCACGTTTGCCGGCTGCTGGAGGACTGCGGCATTGCCGCCGTCACCATCCACGGCCGCACCCGGGCTCAGGGCTACACCGGTCAGGCGAACTGGGATGTCATTGCGGAATGTGCGGAGTCTTCGCGGCTTCCTGTCATCGGCAACGGCGACCTGGCCTGCGGCCGGGACATTGAGCACCGGAGGAACACTACCAAAGTCCGCGGCCTCATGATCGGCCGCGCCGCCATGGGATACCCATGGGTTTTCCGCGAAGCGCGGCACTATCTGGACACCGGCACCCAGCCTGCTCCCGTGCCCGCCGAAGAACGCTGGGCCTTCATGCTGCGCCACGCCCGTCTCGCCATGGCCACCGGTCGCTTCGACGGCGAGCGCTTTCTCATGCAGTCCCTGCGCTCCCGCCTCATGGCCTACAGCAAGGGCCTCCCCGGGGGCCGCGCCCTCCGCCAGCGCTTCTGCCACATCCAAAGCCTCACCGAACTCGAAGACATCGCCGCCGCCTGGCTGGCCAAGGATGCTGAATTTCACCGTGCTTCCGAAGCGGAGGATGAAACCTTGCTGGCGGTGGGGTAATTCTCCTTTATGGGGATTTCCACCTCTGGTTCCACCGATATGTGGGGCTTAATCTGCGAAGCCGGTCAGGATCGCTTTCCGCCATCATTTTATAACAAAGCGCCTGCTCCCGCACCGCCATGCCGTAGATCCAAACCATCCAGAGCGCAGCTGTGATCATTCCTACCCACACCCACTCCGTCAGGAAGGAGAAAAACCACACGACCTGCCAGATCATGCCGAAGACGGCCAAAAACTGAATCACGATGCTGCGCCCGCCCAGTCCAGGGAAAAACTCCGCCCCGCCCGGTTCGGGCTCGGGGGGTGATATTTAAGCGGATGCAAGCAATGGCAAGGAAGAGGAGCCGGAAGAAGCTCCCGGCCAAAACAGCACCCAGAATCGGTCCACCACCTTCTGCTTTGAGAAAATACTCCAACTGAGCAAAGACGCTCACCACGGAAAGCCCCACGGCCCAGACTCCCAGACGCACCGCTTCCCAAACAGAACGGTTGGGAGACCGTGTTTGTTGATCGGGTGTTTCGTCAGGATCAGCAGGGGGCGGCATGGGCGCTGTTTCTATAGATACCAAGCGGACAACCCTGGCGTCCAGTCGTGTTGTATTTTTTCGCAGTGTCGCTGGACAGGTTTATTCCATGTGTCAGAATTTCCATCCCAAGGACTGGGGCTGCCGGTGGCAAGCTCACTTCGGGGAGACCGGTGGGGCTGGCGGGGCCGCAGGAGGGGCTGGAGATTCCAGAGTTTGAGGGATCAGCCGGCGCAGGGCATCGTAACTTTCGGGACGCGCGGGGTCCGGCGGGAGCGATTGGATCAACTGGAACGCCGCCGTCCCCAGCCGGCCATCATAAGTCCTGGTAAACGTTAGGAAGTCCGGGCGGGCCGATTCATTGGCGAGGTCAGAAATCACCCGCAGGTGCAGGCAAGGCACTTTCCAGGCAGCGGCGGCGGTTTCCGCCCCGAGGGTATTCATGTCCACGATGGCAGCCTGGGCCGCCAGTTCCCGGCGCTGGGTGCTGGACTGGATAAATAATTCACCCGATGCGCAGACCACGCCCGGCACTTTCCCCAGGCCCGGCACCTGCCATTCCGGCTTTTGGGGAGCGGTCCCGGCCACGGCTGTCAGCACGGGGATTTTGAGCGGAATCACCGCATCCTGACTGGTTTGCCAGGGATGAAGCCGGTCGATCAAGACCACCGTGCCTGGAGGGAGATTGTCTTTCAGAGCCCCCGCCGGTCCGAGGGAGATCACTAAATCGCAGGATATCCGCGTCAGCGCACAGGTGGCGGACACCGCCGTTTCAGTGCCGCCTGATCCCATTTTGACCATGATGATGGTGTGAGGCCCCAACCCGAAGCGCTGCAGGCGGCGGTCCCCGCAGGCCATGGCCACGGGTGCCACCCCGGCCGCTGCCGCAAAGGCCTGACCATCCTTGTCCAAGGCGTAGAGCAGGGCGATATTGGCAGCGGGAGCCGGATCCACTCCAGAGCCAACCAGGATGGCCATGCCGAGCGCCGGGAGATTTCTGCGGAACGTGGAAGGCATGAGGGATATTTAAATCGGAATCGCAATTTTCACCAACTTTCCCCAAAATTATTGGCGCCAAATTAGATAGTGTTATGCATCAACCAGCCAGAGGAAGGGAGGGTCGGGAAGTGAAGCCAAAAAGTGTCGGAAAATTTTACACTTTTGAGCGAAGGAATGAATCCTGCCATAGGTTCTAAAAATTCCATCCCCGGAACTGGGCAGAAAACAAAGGAAATTAGTGAAAAGATTTGAAAAATCCAATAGGTGATCTAAATTATGCTAATTTGAATCTTGCATTTTAGAAAGCTCGCATTAATATGAATTTAGTGGTGTTTTAACGCCATCACCCCCAACCGCCTGCCAACCCCCAACCTGGACCGGAACCATGAAGACATCCTCCCGACTTAAGATCCTAGCCCCTGCCACTTTTGCATGGGGCCTATTTCTGGCTCCGGCGCAGGCTGTGACTTTGGATTTCAACGACATAAACAACTTGGGAGTAACGCTCGGGGGAGGGATGACTTGGAGTAGCCGTGGAGGAGGGCATCTTTATAACGAATATTATCACAATGATGACCAGATATTCTTGCCTGAGCCGTCGACCTATGTGAACAGCTTCCAGATGAATGCCTCGCCGTGGAAGGGTTACCGGGGTGGGCAAATCGGCCTGATTGATGTTGATGCCCGGGATGCGAACGGGGTTATTTTGTGGAGCCAGACACTTGATTTAAGGCCATATACCAATTGGTCGAATTGGCTGACCGTCGAAGTGAATGTGCCTAACGTGGCACAGCTGTATTTCCACGCCCCCGGGACGGATCCGCATTTCCATGGATTTTGGCCCAGCATTGACAACCTGGTCATCAACCAGCCCGTCGCGGCTGCAGCCACGCCGGAGGCGGTTCCGGAGGGGGGCATGACACTGGGGATGTTTGGCATGGGGCTGGCCGGACTTGTCTGGCTCCGCCGCCATAAGTAACTGGCGCAGGCCAGAATGATTTGGCAGCGCAGCAGGACCCCCAGCGCGTTAATTGGCGTCTCTAAAATAAAGTCACCCCGGAATGTCTTGGGGAGTAAGGCCTCGTGGGCGGACTTGTCCGGCAGGTCTCTGCGATGTTGAATCTGAAAGGCGGGTGGCTTTCCAGTGACAAATGGGGGAGTAGGCAACGTCCCCACATGAATTCTAAAAAACATTGAATCCATATTTTTCGTAGTAATGGATTGCAAATCCAAGCTAAAGAATTAGTTTTCCTCAATTTTAGGAGAACTGAGAATGCTGCCTTTTTCACTGGTGAAACGTCTGGAGTTGCGGCCTCGATGGCTGGCGGTCTTCATGGTGCTCGCTGTGCTGGTGGGGTCAGGAGAGGCGCGGCCGGTGGTCGTCCTGGATCCGGGCCATGGCGGGGTGGATGGAGGGGCCTATTGGGGTGGCGTGAAGGAAAAGCGCCTGACGTTGATGATTGCGCAACGCGTGGAAGCGGTGCTGCGATCGCGGGGCATCCGCACCGCCATGACCCGCCGGAGTGACCGGTTTGTGTCGTTGCAGTCCCGGGCGGCGGTGGCGAATGGTTATCGTTCGGCGGTGCTGGTGAGTATCCATTGCAATGCCGACCCCAGGCACCGCGCCCGTGGAATAGAGACCTTTTACACCGGATCGGCGGGCTACCGGCTGGCGCGCTCCATTCATACGCGGCTGGATGCCCGGACCTCCACACCCAACCGCGGGGTGAAACGCAAGGGACTCACGGTGCTGACCAACACCCGCGGAGCCGCTGCTTTGGTGGAATGTGGCTTCCTGACTTCTCCCTCCGAACGACGCCTCCTGACCACGGCGGCGTATCAAAAACGGCTCGCCCAGGCCATCGCGGACGGGATCACGGCTTCCATCCGCTGAGGACAAGGAATTCCGCGCGGACGGAAGCCGAATGAAGGAGGCAGCTTGGCGGGACCTTCCGGCCGGCTCGATCTGCCGACCCTGTCGGCTGCCCCATCGGTTACGGTCTGGCTTTCGGATGAAACGCTTGCGGACTACGTTCCGTGTGGGGAAGGTATTCTTCCGCCGGCATGCCGCCGTGCGGATTGCCCCGATTAATTATGGAACTGACCCGCACTGTTTACGGCACCTGGAGTGGTGGACGCTTTATGCATTTTGGCGAAGTGTTGGAGGAGGACCGCTTTATTCAAGCCATTCAACTGGCCTACACTTCCGGCATCCGCACGTTTGTTTCCGCGGACGTTTACGGCACCGGCAAGGCAGATGAAATTCTTGGCGTGGCCCTGCGCGGCATCGACCGCAGCACCTACTGCCTTGTGGGGACCATCGGGCACGATTTTTACACCGGTCAGCGCGATGGCTCGAAAGGTTATCCGCGTTTCACCGATCCCGGGCTGCGCGGGCCGGATGGGTATGCGGAGTTCCTCACCATGGCTGCGGAAAAATCGGTGGAGCGCTGCGGGTCGGACCACTTCGATCTCATCATGCTGCACAATCCTGACGAAACCGGCTACACCAGCGATGCCGTGTGGGAAGGCCTGCGCGGCCTGAAGGATAAAGGCCTGACCAAACAGCTCGGCGTGGCCCCCGGCCCGGCCAACGGATTTACTTATGACCTCGTCCAGTGCTTCGAAAAGTATTGTGAGTTGATTGATTGGTCCATGATCATCCTCAATCCCCTTGAGCCGTGGCCGGGCTCGTTGGTGCTCCCGGCGGCGGATGAATTCGGCGTCAAAATCATGACCCGGGTGGCGGATTACGGCGGCCTCTTCCACGGCGATATCAAACCCGGCCATACCTTCCGACCCGGTGACCACCGCGCATATCGTCCCGCCGGTTGGGTTGAGGCCGGCTTGGAGAAAATTGAACGCATGAGACCCATCGCCGAAAAGCACGGACTCAGCCTGCTGCACTTCGCCAGCCTGTGGAATCTGTCTCATCCCTCAGTGGAAAGTGTGGTCCCCACCTTCATCCAGGAAGCCGGCGACGGCCTGCGACCGATTGAAGAACAGATCCGCGAATTCGCCGCCCTGCCGGAAGTGAATCCCCTCACTGCCGAAGACGTCGCCCAAGTTGCCCGCATCGGTGACAATACCGGCTGCATGGCGCTCAAGGGAGCCACCCGCCGTTACGACGGCGGTTATTGCCCCGACGCCTGGAGCCTGCGGGAGGATCTTGCCCCCCTCGCCGAGCGGTGGGGGTTGCAGTCTATCCAGTAGTCCCATCAAATCCTGAAATGAATTCCCGCGCCGGTGGAGTTCCGGCCACCCAATTCCCCCGTCCCCGCTTCGCAGTTCACCGGTCCCCATCCCGGGTCCCGGTCGCACGGAATTGATGAAGGAATTATCCCGGAGGGATAACAGCTATTAGCCGGTGGTTGAGCGCAAGCGACACCACCGGTTCTTGTTGTTCAAGGCACTGTTCAAGGCACGCATCCCGGCAGGGATGCCAGAGGGGGGTCTATTGATGGATTTCACTCTGTCACTCTGTCACTCTGTCACTCTGTCACCCCTGCCGGGGTGAAATGCTATACTCGTGTCAATCCGGTGGTGTCGCTTGCGCTCAACCTCCGGCTAATCGCTTTGATCCCTCCGGGATCCATGAAATGCTGGGCTCCCGGTCCGGCGATTCATGGCCAAAATGGTTGGGGCCGGTGGGCTGATGGCCAGCGGGCGTGTGCGCCGCCAGCGGGCGTATGCGCCGCCAGCGGGCGTATGCGGCGCCAGCGGGCGTGCCGCCAGAGGGCGTGCCGCCAGAGGGCGTGCCGCCAGAGGGCGTCCCGCCAGGGCGTGTGCCGACAGCGGGCGTGCCGCCAGCGGGACAGCGGGCGTGCCGCCAGCGGGACAGCGGGCGTGCCGCCAGCGGGACAGCGGGCGTGCCGCCAGCGGGACAGCGGGCGTGCCGCCAGCGGGACAGCGGGCGTGCCGCCAGCG